>JBGVLM010000061.1:0-7175 GCA_045124255.1 Butyrivibrio sp.
AATCTGTCCTTACTATTTAATTAAGAACTTTCTTCGGTAGCCTCTCTATTACTCCATCTTCTAATCCATTTTCTCTTCTAAGGACTTGGCATAATCATCAAATATATAATCAAAGATTGGCGCCATTCCTACAAACTCACACCCATAAGTTGTGGTGCCATCATCATTCTTGTTTCTTCTAAGTATTCTGACAACACAATTGAGACAATCCTTTTCATCTTCAAATTCAAGCCTCGAATTAAAATAAAAACCTATCGGAAGTACACTTTTTGAGACAAATCCTATTCCATGCCTTGAAATGTTAATAACATCAATAGGTGCATTTATATTGCTCACATGTACATTATCCTGCTTAAATATAGAAGACACTTCAAGATGCATCTTCACAGGAATCCTTTTACTCCTTCTCTGCTCATCTAATACTTTTTCTTCCTCCATACCATACCTCCTGCTTTTTAACGTTTCCCGCAGAGTTCGTACAACGAAAATTACAATAACTCCTGTAAAATCTGATTGATCATTCCAGGATCTGCTTTGCCCTGCATAGCCTTCATAGTCTGTCCTACAAGGAAACCTATAGCCTTCTTCTTTCCACTTCTGTAATCTTCAACTGACTGTGGGTTTTCTTCAATAACCTTCTCAATTACTGATTTGAGAGCTCCGTCATCAGCTACTGTCTTAAGACCATTTTCCTCTACATACTTCTCAGGGTCTATATCATCAGCAAATATCTTTTCAAATACTTCCTTTGCAACTGAGCTGTTTATAACCTTTTCTTCTGTAAGGTTTATAAGTTTTGCAAGATTTTCCGGTGAGAATTTAAGCTGTTCAGGCTCAATTGCTGCCTCTTTCATAAGACGCATAGTTTCAACCATAAGCCAGTTCGAAACTTTCTTAGGATTATTACAGATTGCTGTAGTGGCCTCAAATATATCTGCAAGATGCTTGTTTCCTGTAAGGATTTCTGCATCATACTCAGGGATATTGTACTCTGTCTTATATCTCTCAAGCTTCTCATCACGAAGCTCCGGCTGTGCTGCTCTTATCTCATCAAGCCACTCATCACTTATAATTATAGGTACAAGGTCTGGATCCGGGAAATATCTGTAATCCTGCGCATCCTCTTTCGAGCGCATTGCATACGAATACTCTTTGTTATCATCCCAACGTCTTGTCTCCTGAATTACCTTTTCTCCTGACTCAATAAGGTCTATCTGACGCTCTCTCTCAGCCTCTATTGCTCTTGCTATCGCCTTAAATGAATTAAGGTTTTTCATCTCTGTACGAGTACCAAACTCCGTAGCTCCAACTTCTCTTACAGAAAGGTTTACGTCAGCTCTCATTGAGCCTTCCTGAAGCTTACAGTCTGACGCTCCGAGATACTGAATGATAAGACGGAGCTTATCAAGATATGCTATTACCTCTTCCGCACTTCTCATGTCCGGCTCTGATACAATTTCAATAAGAGGCACACCTGAACGGTTGAAATCCACTAACGAAACATCCTGCCAGTCATCATGAACAAGCTTTCCTGCGTCCTCCTCCATGTGAATCTCATGGATTCTTATCGGTTTAACCGTTCCGTCACTAAGTTCTATATCCACATGACCATCCCTGCATATAGGTAAGTATAACTGAGAAATTTGATAGTTTTGTGGATTATCAGGATAAAAATAATTTTTTCTGTCAAATTTACAATTCTGTGTGATTGTACAGTTGGTTGCAAGACCTACCGCAGCGGCATATTCCACAACCTGTTTATTAAGTACCGGAAGAGAACCCGGCATTCCCGTACAAACAGGGCAGGTGTGTGTATTAGGCGCACCGCCGAAGGCTGTTGAACATCCGCAGAAAATTTTGGTCTTGGTCGCAAGCTCAACATGAACTTCAAGACCGATTACGGTTTCATAAGCTTTTGCCATTATAACTCTCCTCCTTATTCAAATTTACCACGTGCCTGCTCATATGTGTAAGCAGCACGAATAAGATTTTTCTCTTTAAAACAGTCTCCGATTAACTGCATTCCGATTGGGAGTCCGTTTTCGTCCTTTCCGCAAGGAACACTCATTCCCGGAAGTCCGGCAAGGTTAAGTGAGATTGTGTAAATATCTCCTAAATACATCTTTATCGGGTCTGAAAGCGATGAACCGAGCTTTGGTGCCGTCGTCGGTGCAACTGGCCCTATGATTAAATCATATTTTGCAAAGGCCTCGTCAAATGCTTTTTTAATAAGTGCCTTTACCTTAAGTGCCTTAAGATAATATGCATCATAATAGCCTGAGCTGAGTACGAAGGAACCTAACATAATTCTTCGCTTAACCTCAGGACCAAAGCCCTCTGAACGGGTCTTTTTATACATATTATGAAGTCCCTCATAGTTCTCTGCACGGTATCCGTATTTAACTCCGTCAAAACGTTCAAGGTTGGAGCTTGCCTCTGCTGCCGCGATTGTATAATAAGTAGGAATTGCATAATCCACAAGGTCAAGTTCAAATTCCTCCACAATCGCACCTTTTTCCTCCAAAACCTTAACGGCATTCATAACGGCTTCCTTAACCTGTGGGTCAAGTCCCTCGCCAAAATAAGTACTTGGTATTCCTATCTTCATTCCTTTTACATCATCAACAAGTGCTGATGTAAAATCCGTATCCTCACGCTTAATTGATGTTGAATCCTTAGGGTCATGTGCTGCAATTACCTCCATAATTGTTGCACAGTCCGTAACATCCTTGCATAAAGGTCCAATCTGGTCAAGTGATGAACCATATGCGATAAGTCCGTAACGTGATACCGTTCCATAGGTAGGCTTCATACCTACCACGCCGCAGTATGACGCAGGCTGTCTGATTGAACCGCCGGTATCGGAGCCGAGTGCAAAAAAGCATTCGTTAGCCGCAACTGCTGCCGCAGAGCCGCCTGATGAGCCGCCCGGTACGTGTTCTGTATTCCAAGGGTTCTTAGTCGCTCCGTAAGCGGAGGTCTCAGAGGTTGAACCCATTGCGAACTCGTCCATATTGGTCTTTCCTATAATAACTGCACCTGCCTCTTCAAGGCGGATAACCGCCTCAGAAGAAAACTGTGGTACAAAATTTCCTAAAATCTTAGATGAACAGGTGGTAAGCATTCCTTTGGTACACATATTGTCCTTGATTGCCACAGGCACACCTGCCAATACTCCTGTTAAACTGCCATTCTCAATGGCCTTCTGAGATTCCTCTGCCGCTTTCATTGCCGCCTCTTTATCAAAGGTAACATAGCAGTTAAGTTCGCTCTCTTTTGTCTCAATCTGTTCTATAACAGCTTTCATTGCTTCCACGGCAGTAGTATTGCCTGCCTTAATTTCCTTGGCAAGTTCAACTGCGGTTAAATCCAATAAATTCATAAGCTCTTCCTTTCTGCCTATTCTACGGTCTTTGGTACAATAAATGCTTCATCATTGCTCTCCGGAGCATTTGAAAGTGCATCCGCACTTCCGTCACCGTTAGTAACAACATCCTCCCTCATAACGTTGTTAACAGGGAAAATATGTGACATCGGCTCAACACCCGTTGTATCCAGCTCACCGAGCTTATCAATATAATCAAGCATACTTGCCATATCCTTTTTGGCATTTTCCTTATCTTCATCGGAAAGCTCCAATTTGGCAAGAATTCCTACATATTCTATTGTCTCATCACTAATTACGTTAGCCATAGCCGCCTCCGTTTTATATATTAATCTCTGACTTTAATGTGAACCTCACGCAGCTGCTGTTCAGTAACCTCGTTAGGTGCGCCGCACATGAAATCCTGTGCAGTTCCGCTCATTGGGAATGCGATAACCTCACGAATATTCTCCTCGTTGCGGAGTAACATAATCATACGGTCAACGCCCGGTGCCATACCTGCATGAGGAGGTGCGCCGAACTGGAATGCATTGTATAACGCTCCAAACTTAGCTTTAAGCACTTCTTCATCATAGCCTGCGATTTCAAAAGCCTTAACCATTATCTGCATATCATGGTTACGGACCGCACCTGATGAAAGCTCAATACCGTTACATACAATGTCATACTGGTATGCAAGAATATCAAGAGGATTCATTGTATTAAGTGCTTCCAGACCTCCCTGCGGCATTGAGAACGGATTATGTGTAAATCCGATTTTCTTGGTCTCAGGGTCCATTTCAAACATCGGAAAATCATTAATATAGCAGAATCTGTATGCGTTCTTCTCTATTAAATCAAGCTTCTGTCCAAGCTCTGTACGAATCATGCCTGCAAAATATGCTGCTCTTTCTTCCTTGTCTGCCATGAAAAAAATAGTATCGCCAACATTAAGTCCTGCAAGTGTCTTAAATTCCTCTTTAAACTCAGCAGGGATGAACTTATCAATCGGTCCCTTGTAGCTTCCGTCCTCAAGTACCTCAAGGTATCCGAGTCCGCCCATTCCAATCTCAGTAGCAAATTTCAATAACTTCTCATGGAAGCCCTTTGACATATCCGCATGAACCTTAATTGCACGAACCGTCTTGCCGATAAACGGCTTAAAGGTACATTTCTGGAAGAAATCAGTAACATCAATAATTCTTAATGGATTTCTAAGGTCAGGCTTATCTGTACCAAACACAAGCATTGCCTGCTTATAACTGATAATCGGATATGGAGCCTTAGTTACCTCAAATCCCTCAGGAGCAAATTTCTCAAATGTTGCAGTTAAAACTTCCTCACCAACCTTGAATACATCCTCCTGTGTTGCAAAGCTCATCTCAAAATCCAACTGATAGAACTCTCCCGGTGAACGGTCAGCTCTTGCGTCCTCGTCTCTGAAGCAAGGAGCAATCTGAAAATATTTATCAATACCTGACACCATTAATAACTGCTTGTACTGCTGTGGTGCCTGTGGAAGTGCATAGAATTTACCCTTATATTTTCTTGAAGGAACAATATAATCCCTTGCGCCCTCCGGTGATGATGCACAGAGTATTGGAGTCTGAATCTCAACAAATCCCATTTCCGTCATCTTCTGACGAAGGTATGCAACCACCTGTGAACGGAACAAAATATTGTCCTTAACCTTTTCATTTCTCATATCGAGATATCTGTATTTAAGACGAACAGATTCACTTACCTCTTTAGATGTCTGAATCTCAAAAGGAAGCTGTGTATATACCTGTCCGAGTGTTGTAATCTTATGAGCCTCTAATTCAATGGTTCCTGACTGAATCTTAGGATTGTAGGTCTCCTCGTCTCTCTGCTCCATCTTACCTTCAACAGAAATACATTCCTCTTTCTTGATTCCCTTTAATAATTCGGTATCTCTGATAACCACCTGGAGTACACCGTACATATCTCTTAAATCAATAAAGGATACTCCGCCATGGTCACGGATGTTCTCAACCCATCCTGCAACCTTAATTTCTTTTCCGATGTCTGATTCACTAACAAGGTTAAGTGTAGTGTCTCTGTAAATGTTTCCCATTTTCAAATCTCCTTTTTTAAAAAACTTCTTGTGTATTCAATATTAAGATTATGCTATATGGAAACATTACTCCGATACAGCAAAAAATCCCGGAATACACAGTTAATGTATTCCGGGACGAATAATTACAAATTATCCGCGGTACCACCCGCATTGAGCCTTCCTAATCAAAGCTCCAACTCTAAGTACTTAACGCGTACAACGTACAGACCTACCTGCCAATCGTTCTCAGCCTGTCAGCTCCTGAGTGTTCCCTTGCTCCGTTCCACCTGAAGTCATTCTCAGTCGGTGATGACCTCTTCCTGTCGGGTTCCATGAGTTCGAGTCTCATTCCATGCCTTTGTCCAATAATGTGTTATTATACCAAACAAAGCCGTTAATTGCAAGAGTGGATTTCAATCGATTTTATCATCGGTAAAAAAGCAGTAATTTTTTCTTTTGATTTCAAACAGATAAAGAGCGATTGAAACTAACATATGGAATACCATTCCAAAACCAAACAGCAATATTACAAACATAATATCCGGGGTAAATAAACCTTTTTTGAAAAGTATAAAAGCAATTCCATAATATACAATATTAACTAAAAATGAATTAATTGCATTATAATAAGTTTTTCCTTTTGATATAAACCAGCTATCTATAAAACCGGATATAATATATGTAATATAGAAAGGTACTAGCGGATATAAAATATTTAAAATAGCCGCAGCATTCGTTGACATTACATTGGTAATAAACCATCTCCAGCCGGGAATACTTATTAACCATAAAGCTCCAATAATTAATCCATATTTCCAGGTATTTTTAAATTCTAATTTTTCCAGGTTATTTTTCTTTATAATTTCTATAATAGCCATAACAGGAATAAGCAGCCACCCCCAGATAAAGTTATTAGCGACCCAATAATTACCTGATTCCGAAACAGCATTTACCATTTTACAAATCATTACTGCATAAATAAAGTTATCTAAGAAAATCTGAAGTCCTGAAAATAAACCAATCTTTAAATAGTCCTTTAACCAATCAACATCTGCTTTACCAAATCCAATATATTTTCTCGCAAAAACAATAATTAAAGAAACAATACCAATAAAAGTATTTGTTATAATTTCTGAATAAGAAGCCCCCAATTCCAGGAAAGCATCAATAAATACAAAATCCAAAATACTAAGAATTATTAATTTAATTATAGTTAAAACAACTATCATTTTAAAATCATTATTCAAAGTTAAAAGCATAATACAAAAAGTACTGACAAAACTAATAAGCAATGAAAAAGTTTGGAGTTTTAAATATTCTGATGCAAATTCAGCATTCATAAACCCTGAAATATTTGAAACATATGTAGAAATGATTAAAGCAAATATCGTATAAATACTAAAAGATATAATAAAAGCTAATCCGTTTTTTTCTTTAGATGTTACATTGGTTTTTAATAATGAGAATAAAGGAACAGTTAAAGTAGTTACCAAAATTTCATCAATCAAATCAAACCATTCCATTTGCCCGGGTTTGTCAAGTAAAGTGTGTAAATTTTTTTGATTTTTTATCGGCGGTCGGGTCTGACCGCCAATTTTACATTTTTACATTGATTTTTATAATTGTTGAAATGGAAGGTCACATTCTTCCACATCAGGTAATGGAAAAGCGCTCATGTCAAAATAGACCTCATCAGTTTCGGGGGAATATTGATAGTTGCAGCCGTTTCTTTCA
>JBGVLM010000062.1:0-56010 GCA_045124255.1 Butyrivibrio sp.
AAAAATTTCCTGGGGTGTTTTTTCTTTCTTTGCCATTAGTGTAGTACCTTCCATAAATGTATCCTTTCATAAATCATAATCAAAATGATGTCATAAGTAAAATGTTTTGGAAGAACTTACACACTTTATTTTACACCCTCAGAGAAAACACCAGATTTGACATGTACAAATACAGATATTATTATCATCTGAAAGGTTTTGTGTACTGGATAACCAATGTCAATAACTGCAATACGGACATTCCTATGCACCTATGTATAAACGTTTTTCACAGCTGTATATTGAACTTGAGCAGTATGATAAGGCAGAGGAGATTCTTTTAAAAGGTCTGACTATCTGTAAAAGCACCGATTATTCGGAATATGCAAATCAGAATAATGATTTTACTAATTATGGTGAATCAAATTTATATTGTGATTTGTTCAGGATATATCTGTTAATGGGTGAATATGATAAATGTATTGAGGTAACGAAACAGATACCAAAGCATTCCAATAATGAGGCCATTAAAAAGCAGGTGCTTCATAATGCAGCAACGGCTTATATGCTTAAAGAGGATTTTGATAACGCATATATAAATTACATAAAAGCACGTGACGCAAAGGAATATATATATGATGAGGATGATATCAGTATGGGAATGCCGGATTCGGATGTTTTCGTATGCTGCTTTATGATGGGAAGATATGAGGAGGCTTATTCCCTTGCAAAATCTCTAGGCACTGATTACGGTGTATTCAGGGAGGAGTATATTATGGAAGCAATAAAAAGCAGATTTATGGAAGACGGCACGATTGATATGGAGCTTGTACAATTGTATGAGGAACATTTGCTGCATAAATTGGAAGACGAAGAAGTACAGGACGAACAGGAAAGTATTTACAGATGCCTGTCCATTATCAATATGGCAAAGGGCAATGAAAAAATGTCGGATTATTACAGGGAGCAGTCGTATAAGTATTCCAGGGATGAAGGCGTGACGTATGGCACTGCAGAAATGGAAAGCTGGAGATGGGCATTTAAAAAAGAATATAAAAAGGCACTTGAAGAAATGGAAAAATACGAATACTGTGCAGATACTACAGAGGGTACCGTCTATGGAGATTACCGTTTCTTCAAAAAAATGTGTGCAAATATATATTGATTGAATTTAACAAATCAGAATGCTATAATATTAGCGATGCTTGAACATGAAAATAGGACTTTGCCTTCGGCAAAGTCCTATGTAGTGTAGGTAATAAGAAAATACCCGCCATGCGGGCATTTTCCGGTAATACTATTCTACGATGTAAGCTTTTAATGACTCAACAATGCTTGCACAGTCATCAGCATGAATATTTAAGTTAATTGGTTTAGATAAATCAAGACTGAAAATACCCATGATTGATTTTGCGTCGATTACGTATCTTCCTGATACTAAATCGAAGTCGCTATCGAATTTAGCAATATCGTTAACGAATGATTTAACCTTTTCGATAGAATTTAATGAAATCTGAACTGTTGTCATAATTTGTGTACCTCCTAATTATATAGATAACTTTATCAGTCAACACCATACTACAATTAATAGGTTAAGATGTCAATGTTCGAATTGCACAAATTTTCCACTTAATAGAATTACAGGAGACAGTAATAATGAAAAAATGTTCTTTACATAATCTTGGCTGTAAGGTCAATTCATATGAAACGCAGGCAATGCAGCAGATGATGGAGGAAGCGGGCTACGAAATAGTTCCGTTTGGAGAGGAAAAAAGTGATATTTATATAATAAATACCTGCAGCGTAACTAATATTGCTGACAGAAAGTCACGTCAGATGATTCATAAGGCAAGAAAGCTTAATCCTGACGCAGTTATTGTTGCAGCCGGCTGCTATGTTGAATCAGCAGGAGAACTGCTTGATGAGGATATAGATATTGTTATCGGCAATAATGAAAAAAGCAGACTTTTGGATATTTTAGACGAATTTTTCCTTGGAAATCAGTCAAATTGCCTAGATGACATGGGAAAAGTTAGTGATTTTGATGAAATGAAACTTACCAGACCCGAAGAACATACACGTGCTTATGTAAAAATTCAGGATGGCTGCAACCGTTTTTGTTCATATTGCATAATTCCTTATGTCAGGGGAAGAATCCGCAGCAGGGATGAGGAAGATATAATTAATGAAATTACTGCGATTGCGGAAAACGGCTGCAGGGAGGTTGTGCTTACCGGTATCCACCTGTCCTCATACGGAATGGATAAACCCGAAAATGGAAAGACACTTATTGACATTATTGAAAAAATAAATACAATCAAAGGTATATCACGTATAAGACTTGGCTCACTGGAGCCGAAGATTGTAACAGAGGAATTTGTTAAGAGGCTTAAGGCATGTGAGAAGGTATGTCCTCATTTCCACCTGTCGCTTCAAAGCGGCTGTGACAGTGTGCTTAAAAGAATGAACCGCAGGTATACGGTGGACGAGTTTTATGAGGGTGTTGAGCTTCTTAGGAAATACTACGTTTTGCCGGCGATAACAACGGACGTAATCGTAGGATTCCCGGGTGAGACGGACGAGGAATTTGCTGCGACAAAGGAGTATCTTGAAAAAGTTAATTTTTATGAACTCCATGTTTTTAAGTATTCAAGAAGAAAAGGAACGGCTGCGGACAGAATGCCTGACCAGATTCAGGAGAATATAAAAAATATCAGGAGCAATGTTTTGCTGGAAATGGATGAACGTTTATCGAAAGCATACAGAGTACAATATTTGAACAGGGCTGTAAATGTACTTTTGGAGGAAACGGTTACAATTAACGGAACAGAGTATATGCTTGGATTTACCGATACCTATGTTAAGGTTGCGGTTGAATGTGAAAACAGAAAACCGGTATTGAATACTATTGTTTCAGTAAAAATTACAGGATTAATTGGCAAAGATATGGTAATTGGTGTTGCCGAAAATTAATTTTTATATTAATATAAAGGACAGAGGATGTGATAAAATGTCAGAGTTAAACAATACACAGTTTTTTAAAGTACAACAGGAGCAGACCGTTCAGGTTTCAGATGTTCTGGAACAGGTATATGCCGCATTGACAGATAAGGGGTATAATGCGGTTAACCAGATTGTCGGATATATTATGTCAGGGGACCCGACATATATTACCAGCCATAGGAATGCCAGAAGCCTTATTATGAAGGTTGAGCGTGATGAGCTTGTCGAAGAAATGCTGAAGAATTATATTGAAGTTAAGGATTTACATTAATGAGAATATTAGGACTTGATTTTGGAAGTAAGACAGTCGGGGTGGCAGTATGCGACCCTTTAGGAATAACTGCTCAGGGTGTGGAGATAATAAGACGCAAGGATGAGAATAAGTTAAGACAGACACTTGCCAGAATTGAGGAATTGGTTAAAGAATACGAGGTCGAGAAGATTATTCTTGGATTGCCTAAGAATATGAATAATACATCGGGCGAACGCGTGGATAAGACAATGGAATTCAAAGCCATGCTTGAGAGAAGAACGGGTCTGCCTGTAGTAATGTGGGACGAGAGACTGACTACTGTTGCGGCGGACAGAATTATGATGGATGCCGGAATCAGAAGGGAGCAGCGCAAGGACTATGTGGACATGATTGCCGCAGAGCTGATTTTGCAGGGCTACCTTGACAGTATGTCATCATAAAGGAAGGAGCACACTGTAATGGAACAGATTAAAATTACCGCTGAAGACGGAGAGATTATTGATTTATTCGTGATTGAACAGACCAGAGTGAATGGAATGAATTATCTTCTTGTCGCTGAGAGCGAGGATGAGGAATCAGAAGCATATGTTTTAAAGGATGTTTCTAAAGAGGATGACGCGGAAGCTGTTTATGAATTCGTTGATGATGAAGAAGAATTGGACAGCCTTGCACGTATTTTCTCAGAATTAATTGATGATGCGGAAATAGTATAGGAGGAAATATTTTGAATTTAAAAGAGAATAGTAATGTTAAGATTATCCCGTTAGGAGGTCTTGAACAGATTGGAATGAATATGACTGCCTTCATGTACGAGGACAGTATTATTGTTGTGGACTGTGGTTTGTCATTCCCTGATGACGATATGTTGGGAATTGATTTGGTTATTCCGGATGTTACCTTTTTAAAGGATAATATTGATAAAGTTAAGGGCTTCGTCGTTACGCACGGACATGAGGACCATATCGGAGCTTTTCCTTATGTAATTAAAGAGGTCAATAAGCCTATTTATGCCACTAAGCTTACAATGGGAATTATTGAGACTAAGTTTAAGGAGCATAACTTGCTTGGTAATACAAAACGTAAGATTGTATCATACGGACAGAGCATTATCCTTGGTAAGTTCAGAATAGAATTTATTCGTACCAATCATAGTATTGCTGATTCGGCTGCACTTGCAATTCATACACCTGCGGGTGTTATTGTGCATACAGGAGACTTTAAGGTGGATTATACCCCTGTTTTCGGCGAGCCAATTGATTTGCAGAGATTCGGTGAATTAGGTAAGAAGGGCGTACTTGCGGTAATGTGCGATAGTACAAATGTAATGCGTCCGGGTTATACAATGTCAGAGAAGACGGTCGGCAAGACCTTTGAAACAATCTTTGATGATAATAATAAGAACAGAATCATTGTTGCAACCTTTGCTTCCAATGTGGACAGGGTTCAGCAGATTATTAATGCTTCATGTGCCCATGGCAGAAAGGTTGCTGTTGAAGGCAGAAGCATGGTTAATATAATTAATGTTGCTACGGAGCTGGGATATATACAGATTCCTGAGGGAACGCTGATTGATACCGAGGAGATTAAGCGTTATCCTGATGAGCAGGTTACAATTATTACAACCGGAAGCCAGGGTGAATCAATGGCGGCGCTGTCAAGAATGGCGGCTTCCATTCACAGAAAGGTTACAATTAAGCCGGGTGATGTTATAATATTCAGTGCAACACCGATTCCGGGTAATGAGAAATCCGTTGCAAGGGTAATTAATGAATTATCAATGAAGGGAGCTAAAGTAATCTTCCAGGATACCCATGTTTCAGGACATGCATCTCAGGAGGAGATTAAGCTTATCTATTCAATACTTAAGCCAAAATACGCAGTTCCGGTACATGGTGAATACAGACATCTTGTTAAGCATGCCGAGCTTTGTGAACTGATGGGAATTCCTAAGGATAATATTTTTATCCTGTCATCGGGCGATGTGCTTGAAATGAATTCGGAATGGGCAGGAAGAACGGGAACGGTACCTTGTGGAAGCCTTATGGTTGACGGACTTGGCGTAGGTGATGTAGGCAATATTGTTTTAAGAGACAGACAGACGCTTGCCGAGAACGGAATAATAATAGTTGTTCTGACGCTTGAGAAATTTACCAACCAGCTGTTATCGGGTCCGGATATTGTAACAAGGGGCTTTGTATATGTAAGAGAGTCCGAGATGCTTATTGAAGATGCAACTGCCGTTGTATATGATGCAGTAATGCACTGCATAGATAATAATATTTCTGACTGGTCAAAGATTAAAGGAATAATTAAGGACAGTCTCGGAGATTACATTTGGAAGAAAATGAAGAGAACACCTATGATTCTTCCTATTATTATGGAAGTTTCATAATCTGACTTTTCATACGGGAGGATTAATCATGGATGAAAAATTAGAATTGTATGAGGATAAGGAAGCCTACAGAATTGCCAAACAGTTATCGGAATTAATTAAGGACAGTAATGAATATAAATATTACAGAAAATGTCTTGAAGAGGTTCAGAGTGAACCGGAATTATATGCACAGGTCAATGAACTCAGAAGACTTAATTTCGAATTACAGAACAGTAAGAGCGGTATGATGAGCTACGAGCAGTATGCGGATGTATCATCAAGAATGACTAATCTGCGTAAGAATCCGCTGGTAAGCCGTTTCTTTAATTCTGAAATCGGAATCGGAAGACTTATGCAGAATGTTTACAAACAGATTCTTGAAGAAGTTGAATTTGATATTTCTTTTCTTGATTAATAATCGGGGAGGCGATATATATGGAGACTAAGAAGCTTGCTGGTACAATTTTATCCGTATCGTGCAGAACTTTAATATTTGTATTGGTAGTACTGCTGTTGTTTTTTGCGGGAAAGAGTATGTATTCCTTCGGCAGAGATATTTTCCATGAGGAAGCTATGAGTTCAAGCTTCAATGCAGTATCAATGGAGATAACGATTCCTGAGAACTCGTCAGTTATGGATATTGCAAAAATACTGGCTGATAATGGTCTTGTAAAGAGTCCTATGCTTTTCTATGCACAGGCGGTTTTATCGGATTATCCTGATAATTTTACTGCAGGGACATATACATTAAGTACTGATATGAAGCCTACGGAGATAATGATTGTTATCGCACCTGAACCTGAGGAGACGGAGGAATAGAATTTTGCAGGATATTGTTAATGAAAGAATTGTGTCGTTTATCAATTCTTTTGACAGAGCAGACAGTGAAATATGTATGACCATAGAAAAAGAGGCACGTGTTACTTACGTGCCTATTATTCGTAAAGAGATGGCTTCTTTTCTAAAGGTGCTGTTAGCAATGAATAAGCCGGAGAATATTCTTGAAATTGGAAGTGCAGTCGGTTATTCTGCAATTCTGATGAGCGAGAATATTTCCGAAACAGCAAGAATTACGACAATTGAGAATTATGACAAGAGAATTCCTATTGCCAGGGAGAATTTTAAAAGAGCCGGTAAGGAGAATGTAATAACTCTTATTGAGGGTGATGCGGGAGAGGTGCTTAAAACACTTACCGGTCCGTATGATTTTATTTTTATGGACGCTGCAAAGGCTCAATATATTGTTATACTTCCGGAGGTTATAAGACTTCTTGCAAAGGGCGGAGTCCTTGTTACGGACAATGTGCTGCAGGAGGGCGATATTACGGAATCACGTTACGGCGTTACAAGGCGGAACAGGACAATCTATGACAGGATGAGGGAATATCTGTATGCAGTAACACATTCGGATGAGTTACAGACCTCAATTGTCCCAATTGGAGACGGCATTACAATTAGTGTTAAAAAATAATTACAGGTGATTATATGAGACAGACAGAGCTATTAATTCCTGCAAGCTCCTTAGAGGTATTAAAGGTTGCGGTAATATATGGAGCAGACGCAGTTTATATCGGAGGCGAGGCCTTCGGGCTTCGTGCAAAAGCCAAGAATTTCACAATTGAAGAGATGGCAGAGGGGGTCAGCTTTGCACATGAGCATGGTGTAAAGGTATATGTTACTGCCAATATTCTTGCACATAACGGAGATTTGGAGGCAGCAGGAAGATATTTTAAGGAACTGGATGAGAAGGTTCATCCTGACGCGCTTATTATATCCGACCCGGGCCTGTTTACGATTGCTAAAGAGGTTGTCCCGGATATTGATATTCATATCAGCACACAAGCGAATAATACCAATTACGGAACTTATAAATTCTGGCATAAAATGGGTGCAACAAGGGTTGTAACTGCGAGGGAATTATCCTTAAGAGAGATTAAGGAAATCAGGGATAATATTCCTGAGGATTTTGAAATAGAGACATTTATACATGGAGCAATGTGCATCTCTTATTCAGGAAGATGTCTTTTGTCAAGCTTTCTTGCAGGCAGGGATGCGAACCGCGGAGCCTGCACACATCCGTGCAGATGGAAATATTATGTTATGGAAGAATCAAGACCGGGGCAGTATATGCCGGTATTTGAGAATGAGAGAGGCACATATATTTTCAACTCCAAGGATTTATGTATGATTGAACATATTCCTGAGCTTATTGAGGCTGGAATTGACAGCTTTAAGATAGAAGGAAGAATGAAGACTGCCCTGTATGTGGCCACTGTTGCAAGAACCTACAGACTTGCAATCAATGACTATATGGAGTCGCCTGAATATTATCAGTCAAGAATTCCTTTTTATAAATCAGAGATTGCAAAATGTACTTACAGACAGTATACTACTGGATTTTTCTTTGGAAAGCCTGATGAGAATACCCAGATATATGACAGTAACACATATATCAAAGAATATACCTATCTTGGAATTGTCCGGGTTACAGAGAATGGCAGCTATGAGATTGAACAGCGCAATAAGTTCTCAGTCGGCGAGGAGCTTGAGATTATGAAGCCTGACGGAAGAAATATCAGGGCTGTTGTTAAATCGATTAAGGACGGGCAGGGCAATGAAATGGAAAGTGCTCCGCACCCTAAACAGAAGCTTTATATCGATTTGGGCGTTGAATTGGAGAATTTTGACATTTTGAGAAGGCAGGAGGAAGAAACAGAAGTTCCTTTAGCGTGACAGGCACGAAGTCGGAGAGAGCTGCATATTATTTATTAATTGCAATTTAAAGAGATGGGTTTGCTTGAAGACTTTTGAAAAGCCGCTTTCAGCCAAGGAAGAAAAAGAATACCTTGAAAAATACCATAATGGCGATGAAAAGGCAGGAGAAGTCCTCATTATCCGCAATATGCGTCTGGTGGCACACATGGTTAAGCACTATAGTGTTGCAGAAAAGGATGTACAGGAGTTAATATCCATTGGTACAATTGGTCTTATAAAGGCGGTACGCACCTTTGATATGAATAAGGGCAGCCGGCTTGCTACATATGCAGCCAAGTGCATTGATAATGAGCTGCTTATGAGTTTCAGAAGTGATAAGAAAAAATATCATGAGATTTCATTGCAGGAGCCAATCGGAATGGATAAGGAAGGTAATGAAATCAGTATAATAGACGTAATAGAGTCCAAAGAAAAGCATTTTCTTGATGAATATATTCTGAAATGTGATGTGAAAATGCTGTATGAGGCAATTGATAAGTGCCTGAATGACAAGGAGCGTCTTATAATACTCAAAAGATATGGTTTGCGCGGATATGAAGAGGTTACGCAAAGAGAAATAGCAGAGGAGCTTAACATGAGCCGGAGCTATGTAAGCCGTATTGAGAAGAGGGCAATTACAAAAATAGCAGATTATTTTGAGAAGGGCAGACAGTAAAATGTCTGCTCTTTTGCTGTAATAAACCTTATATTTGTGAAAAATAGTGAAAAAAAGTTCATAAACTGGAAAATAAAATATCTTGATTGCATTAATCGGTTATGATATATTAGGTGGTGTTATGCAAAAAAGAGGGAATATTATGTCCAGATTTATAAATGATTTAAAAAAATACAGGAAATATATATTTTATTCAGCAAAGTCAGGCCTTAAGTCAGAAGTTGCCGGTTCACGTCTTGGGTGGATTTGGTGGGTTTTAGAGCCTGTTCTTTTTATGTTGGTATACTGGTTTATTTTTGCATTGATTTTTGGCAATGAAACACAGTATTTTCCGATTTATGTTTTTATCGGCGTATCAATGTGGAATTTTGTCAATAAGGTCATCCTGAACAGTGTAAAAATAGTCAATACCAATAAGGGAATTGTTTCAAAGGTATATCTGCCCAAATATACATTAATAATGTCGGATATGCTTATGGCGGCATTCAAGCTTGCGATATCCTTTGTCATTGTTATAATTATGATGATTATATACAGGGTTCCGGTGACAATTAATGTGCTGTGGATTATTCCGGTGCTTGTTACACTGTTTCTGCTGAATTTCGGAACGGCATGTCTGTTTGCACATTTCGGCGTGTTTGTCGAGGATTTGAAAACACTTATGAATGTAGTTATGAGAATTGTTTTTTATATGTCAGGTGTTTTCTATGAACTTGTACCAATGAATCCGAATCAGACATCAAGGCTTCCAAAGGCACTTGCGGTTATTCTTACCAAGTTTAACCCTACGGCATTTCTTATGATTTCCGCAAGAAAATGCCTTATTTATTCAATGCCTGTGGATTACTGGTATCTGCTTGGCTGGTTTGTGGTTGGAATCATGCTTTCCGTAGTAGGAGTCCGTACTATATATAAGTATGAAAACAGTTATATTAAGGTGATGTAAATGAAAAATGAAGTTGCGATAGAAGTTGACAATTTATATATACGATACAGAAGCCTTCAAAATATTTCATTGAAAAAAAGTATTTTTCACTGGAAAAAGAGTCAGAAAGATATTTACGAAGCTGTTAAGGGCATATCCTTTACAATTAATAAGGGAGAAATCGTAGGTCTCATCGGCAAGAATGGCAGCGGCAAATCAACAACATTAAGGGCAATTGCAGGAATTTTTTCACCTGATGAGGGTACTATTAAGCTTAACAGTGATTCGGTTGCACTGCTGTCAATAGGTGTTGGTTTTCAAAAGAAGCTGACAGGCAGGGAGAATATAATGCTCTCAGGAATGCTTCTCGGCTATCCGGGTGAGAAGATAGAAGAGAAAATGGATGAGATTATTGAGTTCTCGGAGCTTGGAAAATTTATTGACAGGCCGGTTAAGACTTATTCAAGCGGCATGTTTTCAAAGCTTGCTTTTTCGATAACTGCCATATTGGAGCCGGACATTATGCTTGTAGATGAAGTCCTGGCTGTCGGCGATGCCAAATTTAAAAAGAAAAGCTATGCAAAGATGAAACAGCTGATTGCTGATGAGAACAGAACAGTTTTAATCGTGTCCCATAATACCGACACAATCAGAAAATTATGCGACAGAATTATCTGGCTGCATGAGGGCGAGATTAAGATGATTGGAACTGTGGATGAGGTTTTACCGGTATATGATGAATTTATGTCGTAGATTTACGGCGGAATGGAGTTTGCAATGACAGAACAACAGGCAAATATGTTTAAATTATTTAAAGAAATAGATGCCGTCTGTAAGAGGAATAACATTGAATACACACTGGCAGGCGGAAGTGCAATCGGTCCTGTGAGACATCATGGATTTATTCCGTGGGATGATGATATGGATATTTTCATGACAAGGGACAACTGGCTCAAATTCGTGGAGGCGTCCAAAACGGATTTCCCTGAGGGAAGATGCCTTCTTGCACATGAGCTTGACCATAACTATACCAATATGTTCGGAAGGTACTGCGATACAACAGCGACTGCAATCCACAGGCATGCAATGTATTCAACGGAGCCGTCCGGTGAGATTATAGATATTTTCATGCTTGACCCGGTTGTAACGGATGAAGCAAAGCTTAAGGAATATGTTGAGACGGTTGTTCTGTATTCCGAGCTTGTAAATAAAACAGCACCACTGTACGGATATCGCTTCAATATTAAAGCAGGTAAGTATTTAAGATACTGGTTCCTGTCCAAAATAATCGGCAGGGACAGGGTTCTTGATAAGCTGCAGAAAATAATGTTTAAATATTCCGAGGAGGAATGCGACGCTTATGCAATGCGTTGGGGCGGATGTCCTTTTATATTCCCGAAGGAGTGGTTTGAAAAGACCCGTACCTGTTTTATGGAGGATGGAGAATACAGCATTATATATATGAATAATGCCTTCCTTACATGGCATTACGGAGATGACTGGATATATATTCCGCCATGTAATGAGCGTAAGTCACATGATACGGTGAGCCGGCTTGATATGGGTGCTGACGAATTTCGTAAGGAATACAATGTTTTTGTACACTCTAAGCGTAAAAGAGTATGGCTTGATATCTTAGGTGCCTACCGCAAGGCGTATTATATGAGAACTTCATCCAAGAGAGAAAAGGCAACAATGGGAATTCTTAAGGACAAGGCACAGTTAGTAAGCCTTGATTTGAAGAAAAGACTTGAAGCAATTGATACGGATGTTACAACGCTTGTTAATGAGAGACGTTTTGATGAATTAATGGAAGTTCTTGGAAATTATATGCGTTTTCAGCTAAGCAGGGAATGTATCGGAAGCCATGAGTTTGGCGATATGATGAGATATATGAATCCATGCTATGTTCCGATTGATGATGAAGTACTGCATGGTTTCCTGATTATGCTTTTATACATCAATAAAGTTGGTAAGGCTAACAGGCTTCTTGATATCAGAAGTAAGCAGCCTGACTATAATGCAGAGTATTTTGCGGATATTGCCCGGTTTATTAAGGAATTCAGATATGCCGTCAACTGCTATGATATTGGAAAGTGTGAAGAGGGGTATCATGCGATTTCAGGGCTTTTTAAGGATTATTCGGATAATCCTATGCTTATGAAGCTGATGATAAGATATGCTTTTTATAAGAATCAGGGCTCAAAGGAGGAAGCGAAGAAGCTTATCCTTAAAGGACAGGAGCTATGTCCTGAGGATGGAGAATTCCTGTATTATAATATCAGATATGTTGAGGAAGAAAAGAATCCTGACATACTTAGGGAAACCTTTGAAAAGGTAAAGAGCATGACTAATAACGGAATGGTGCATTTGGAAATAGAGGAGTACAATTATGGAGCCGATTCAGAATAAAGTAATAAATTTATTACAGGAAATACATAATATATGTGAACAGCTTAATATCAGCTATATTCTTGGCGGAACCACTGCAGAGGAGGCAGCTTTGTTCGGAGAGCTTCCTAACGGAAGATACACTGCAACGGTTTACATGACCCTGAAGGATTTTGTTCAGTTCAGGGAATATGTTAATGCAAACCGTGTTGAGGACAGAGTAATTGAGGGAATGGATAACAGCAGTTATTTCCCGGGCTTTTATTTTCATTATGTGGACAAAAATACGACTTATTATAACTATAATTACGGTAATTCGTATAAATGCAACGGTATTCATGTGAAAATAACCATATTGAAGAAGTTTTCCAATTCCAAGAAGGTTAAGAAGTTAATCAGAAAAGAGAAAAGCTTTTCTTTCAACAGCTACAAATTTAACAGAAAGCTGTCTGCAAGAAACCGCGCAAGAAAATTTTTTATGGGAATCAGACTTTTGTTTGCAAGGAAAAGTATTGCTTCCAATATATATAACAGAAGTATGAAGGCATATATGGAGGATAAGGATTTTGTAATGAACTATGGCATTCTTGACAGCAAGAAGGCAAAGCTCATTAAATATCCGTCATATCTTCTTACCGGAAGAGTTACGGCAGAGCTTTGCGGACATACTTTTTATGTGCCGCAGAATATTGAGCAGCATATTAAGCTTATCATGGGACGCAAACCTCTTGAGAATCTTCCTGAGCAGATTAATAATTCAACGGTGATTATTTCGGATATTATTCCTTACGAAGAATATCTTACCGACATGAAGCAGCGTAACAGTATTGCAGGGCTTCGTCAGAAAATTAAGAAAAATGACAAAATGCATGGTGCGGTTACATATTTTATCCGTAAGGATTGGAAGATTATGGAATGTGTCAATGCAAGGCTTGATTTAATCAATGAGTATATGCCGCAGAAGGAGTCACTTATAAAAGCTTATCAAAGCGGAGATTTTGACAGTCTGACAGAGCTTCTTACGGACTATGACGAGCAGGCAAGACATCATTTGTCACAGACGGGAATGTCGATATATTTTGATAAAGAAATTTTTGATATATATTTGGTATGGCTTGGCAGAAATTATGGTGCAAGAATTGCCGGCAGAATGAGAAAATCCGTTCCTAAGGAATGGAAAAAGGGTTAAAACTATGAATGTTTCAGAATATATTGTAAATTATCTTGAACAAAAGGGAATAAAGGATTATTTTGGATATCAGGGAACAATGATTGCTTATTTTATTGAAGCGGTCTGTTCTAATCCTGCTGTCAGAAATCATTCCTGCTATAATGAACAGGGGGCAGCCTTTGCGGCGGTGGGTTATGCCAAGACCAACCAGTGCTGTGCCGTGGCTTATGCGACAAGCGGTCCGGGGGCATTAAACCTCGTATCGGGCATTGCAGACGCATACTATGACTCTGTTCCTGTTATTTTTATCACGGGACAGCTTAATACAACGGAGTACACTGAAATTGCCGAATTGAGGCAGCAGGGCTTCCAGCAGACCGATGTTGTAGGTATAACCAAACCGATAACCAAATATTCAGTGATGATTGATGATGCATCAAAAGTTGCAGACGAACTTGAAAAGGCATGGGATATTGCTAATTCGGGGCGTAAGGGCCCGGTGGTTCTGGATATTCCCATGAATATACAGAAGTCAGAAATGCCGGATGTATGTAACAAATTGCAACAGAAAATTAAACATAATGAAACTGATTTTTCATTTGTTAATGATATATTGAGGTTGTTAAATGAGTCCGAAAGACCTGTCCTTATGTTGGGCAATGCGATATCAAGGCCGGACAGGGATGCTGTATGCAGACTGGTTGACAAGCTTAATATTCCGGTTATGACAAGTATGCCTGCAATTGATTTGATTGACAGCAATGACAGAAGAAATCTCGGATATCTTGGTGCCGCATACGGCTTCAGGGCTGCCAATATTGTTGCATACAAAAAAGCTGATTTGATTATTTCGCTCGGTTCAAGCATGTGCAGAAGGCAGACGGGCAATCCGGATAAATTTGCCGTTAATGCAAAAATAATCCGTGTGGATTTGGATGAAACCGAATTAAAGAGAAAGGTTCATAAGGATGAGCTTTCTTATATTGCAGATGTCAATGAACTTATAAGATATATTTTGGGGACTGATTATCAGGCACCTGACAGGGAAGAATGGATTCATGTATGTGAAATCTGCAAATTAAAAACTGAGGAATTTAATCTTTCCTGTGAGGAGAGAATCCCTAATTCATGGGTAAAGATTATCGGCGAGCTTGCAGTTACTGACAGTACGTTTGCAATTGATGTAGGACAGCACCAGATATGGTCTGCACAGTCCCTTCCGTCAAAGGATGGGCGACGGATAATTTTCTCCGGCGGACATGGTGCAATGGGCTTCTCGCTTCCGGCGGCAATCGGAGCATATTATGCCAGACATAATAAGACCTTTTGTATAGCGGGCGACGGTGCCTTCCAGATGAATATTCAGGAGCTGCAATGGGTTGTAAGGGAACAGGTTCCGGTAACGATTTTTGTTATGAATAATAATGTTCTCGGACTTATCCGTCAGCAGCAGGATGATTTCTTTGGAAGCAGATATTATGGTTCGTCAGCTGAGGGCGGTTTTGATTCACCTTCATTTGCAGATATTGGCAGAGCGTACGGAATTGATTCCTACAGAGTGGAGAAGACGGATGAGCTTTTGGCATTGAAGGGCACAATTAATGAGATGAAACCGGTGCTGGTTGAGATTGCACTTCCCGTTGACACCAAGGCATATCCAAAGACATATTTCGGACAGGAAATGTATCACCAGAAACCATATATTTCTGATGAACTTATGGAAGAATTACTTTCTTTGTAAGTAATTCAAATTCGCGAGGGAAAAAGTATGAAAAAGATTATTACCTATGGAACCTTTGATTTGTTCCATCGGGGTCATTACAATATTTTAAAAAGGGCGAGGGAATTAGGCGATTATCTTATCGTAGGCGTTACGAGTGAAAGCTACGATATTGAAAGAGGTAAGCTTAATGTAAGGGACGGTCTTGTAACAAGAATTGAAAATGTTATGAAGACGGGCTTTGCCGATGAGATTATTATTGAGGAATATCAGGGGCAGAAGGTTAATGATATTATTAAATATCAGGCCGATGCCCTGGTTATCGGTTCCGACTGGAAGGGCAAATTTGATTACCTCAATAATTACTGTGATGTAATTTATCTCGAACGAACCAAGAATATATCAAGCACACAGATCAGAGAGCGTAATGATGAGCTGAACAGAATCGGCATTGCGACGGATGAGCTTGATGACGGAGGAACAATATTCGAGTCCAAATATGTGAGTGGTGTGCATTTTGAAAATGTGTATTCAAAGGATGAAGCACTTGCAAAGGAATTTTACGAGAAATATGATTTGAACGGACATTGTTCTGATTACTCACAGTTTCTGAATGATGTGGAAATTGTATATGTAAATACACGTTATGAGGACAGATATAATCTGGTGCTTGAGGCGGTTAAGAATAAAAAGTCCGTTATCTGTAATGCACCCATAACAAGGGACGCGGACAAGCTTGCCGAGCTGTTTAAACTTGCTAAGAAGAATAAAACAGTAATATGCGAGGATGTTATTACAGTATATTTAAGGGCGTTCACGCAGCTTGTATGGCTTATTAATTCAAGTCTTATCGGCAATGTTATAAGCGTTAAATGTTCAATCAGTTCACAAATGCTCGGCAGCAATAAGGACTTACAGGATGTACTTATGTATCCGTTCTGCGCAATTATTAAGCTGCTGGGAAAGAACTATAAGGATATAACCTGTTCAGTCGTTCGTAATGCTGACGGTGAGGCTATGTATCATATGATTAGCGTTAATTATGACAACGCGATTGCAACAATAGAGGTCGGAGACAAGGTAAATGTTGATGACAATATGGAAATTATCGGAGACAAGGGCAAGATAAGCATACCCGACGACTGGTGGAATACCGGATATTTTGAAACAAAGCTTACTGATAACAATACACCTAAAAGATACAGCTTCAACTTTGACGGCAACGGCTTCAGATATCTGTTGCAGGAGCTTATGATTATGAAAAAAGACCACCGGTATGAATGTACAAGAATTTTTAATGAGGAATCGTTGAAGATTGTGGAGATGATTAATGCGGTAGTGGAGATTTAAGTCTGTAACTGCTTACATTGCAAAACAGCGATATTCAGAAGAGGGAAAATTATGTCAACTAACAGTAAGAAAAAAAGAACAGCAAAAAGAATAGGAATAATAACCGGAATTTTTGCAGGATTTCTGCTTTTGTCAATTCTTATTCTTGTACTTGTTGTTGTGCACTATTACAAAAAAGTTAATTATGTACCGTTGAAGGAGAATTATACAATTCTTGCAGAGACAAGTTCCTTTGCAGATGATGTGACCAATCCTGACGAAACAACGGCTGAGGATTCTTCGGATATACTGATTAATGAATATCAGAGCGCCGTTGAGGAGGTGCTTGCAAAGAGAGGAAGTGAAAATAAGCTTCCTGAGCTTGACGAGGTGTATAATATACTGCTTGTAGGTACGGATGAGAGGAATCCTAATTACGGCGGAAGGTCGGACGTAATGATGCTTGTTTCAATTAACAAGAAGACGAAGCAGATTGTCGGAACCTCATTTTTAAGGGATTTATATGTAAAAATACCTGAAAAGGGATTTGATAAGCTTAACGCTTCATTTGCATACGGCGGTATTGAGCTTCTGCTTGATACGCTGGAATATAATCTGTCGCTTAAGGTTGACAGGTACATAACCGTTAATTTTCAATCTTTTATTGATATTGTAGACATTTTAGGCGGTCTGGATATTTGTATTCAGGAGGAGGAGCTGTACTGGGTTAATCAGTATATTCATGCAAGCAACCTGATTGTGGGATGTGATGAGGATTCGGATTATCTGACCTTTGCAAACGGTTCGCCTCAGCACCTTAACGGACGTCAGGCACTTGCCTATGCAAGAGTCCGTTATGTCGGAAATGGTGATTTTACCAGAACAGAACGCCAGAGAACTGTTGTAACGGAAATTTTTGAAAAGTTCAAAAAGACGGACCCGAATACTTTAATTGAACTCCTCGATACAATTCTGCCTCAGGTAACAACGAATATTCCTACGGATGAATTTTTGGAGCTGATATGTCTGCTGCCTGAATTATCCTCATACGAAATAGTTTCCTGTGCAATTCCGAATAAGCAGGTCGGATACGGTTCAATTACAATTGAAGGAATTTCAAGTCTTGCAATAGATATGGATGATTATGTGAAATATCTTTATGATGTAGTATATTCGGGAAAAGGAATTTCAGAAGAATAATACAAAGGAGAAGAACCAATCTTCTCCTTTTTCATATAATAAATTAACAGGTGATTAAGGGGTCGGATTATGCGAATCTGTGAATTGAAGAACAAAGAAGTGATAAATTCGGCAGATTGTAAAATACTCGGATGTGTATCAGATATTGATATTGATTTATGTAATGGAAGAGTACTGGCAATAATTGTTCCCGGACCCGGCAAGGTGCTCGGATTTCTGTGCCGGGAAAGTGAATATGTTATTCCCTTTGAATGTATCACCAAAATCGGACCGGATATAATACTTGTAAATGTTTGTGTTGAAAAGGTTTTATGCAAAATCATGTAGAAAAAACAGTTGACGTGTTTTTTATAGAACTCTATAATTAAATGTATATAGCCTTATGGCAAGACAGGGAGAGAAAAGTATGAGATGTCCGTTTTGTGGAGAAGAAAATACCAAGGTTATTGATTCAAGACCGGCAGAGGATAATAATTCAATTCGAAGAAGAAGGCAGTGTGATGAATGCGGTAAGAGATTTACAACCTATGAAAAGGTTGAAACAGTTCCTTTGATTGTCATTAAGAGAGATAATAACAGAGAACCGTATGACCGCAACAAAATACAGGACGGAATTATCCGTTCATGCCACAAAAGGCCGGTTTCGGTTAATACTATTACGAAAATTGTTGATGATATTGAGACCAGAATATTTAATCTTGATGAGAAGGAAATTCCTACTACAATAATCGGAGATTTGGTTATGGATAAACTCAAGGATTTGGACGCAGTTGCCTATGTAAGATTTGCGTCAGTGTACCGTGAGTTTAAGGACGTTAATACATTCATGAATGAGCTGAAGAAATTTCTTGAATAGTTTTAATAAAGATTATTGCCCCGGTAGTCCGGGGCTTTTGTCGCGTTGTAATGCAGACAGACGGAGGAAATATGTTTCGTAAATTTTATCCTAATGAATATGTGGATTCCACCTATGAAATAGATTTTAATAAATTATATGCTTCAGGTATACGGGGATTGATTTTTGATATAGATAATACTCTTGTGGAGCATGGCGTTCCGGCTGACGACAGGGCAATTGAGCTTTTTGACGGATTAAGGGCAATTGGTTTTGACACCTGCCTGATTTCCAATAATAAGGAGCCGAGAGTCAGGCCGTTTGCAGAAGCTGTACAGTCTAAATATGTGTTTAAAGCAAATAAACCTTCCAGAAAGAATTACAGAAAAGCAATGGAGCTTATGAATACGGATGAGAGCAATACCTGTTTTGTGGGAGACCAGCTTTTTACGGATGTATACGGTGCGAACCGCTGCGGAATTATGTCAATTCTTGTTAAACCGATTCATCCAAAGGAAGAAATTCAGATTGTTTTAAAACGTAAGCTGGAAAGAATTGTTTTATTTTTTTATAAAAGAAAGGTAAAGAAAGAAAATGAATGCTAAGACAAAATTATGCTGTCTGTTGGGCAATCCGGTGGAACATTCCATTTCACCTTTGATTCATAATACACTGGCAGAGAAAATGGGAATAAATCTTGCATATACTGCGTTTAAGGTTCAGGAGGAGAATGTAGGTGATGCAATAAAAGGTGCCAAGGCACTCGGTATTCTCGGCATGAATGTTACTGTGCCACATAAATGTGCCGTAATTCCGTATCTTGACGATATAGATTCGCTTGCTTTAAAAATCGGGGCGGTTAATACAATTGTGTCAACCGACAGCGGTTATAAGGGTTATAATACCGACATTATCGGGCTTGGAAGACAGCTTCGTGAAGAGGGAATAGAGATTAGCGGCAGAGAAGTTATTATTCTTGGCGCAGGAGGGGCTTCCAAAGCGATTACTTTTCTGTGTGCCAAGGAGGGAGCCAAAAGAATATGGCTTTTAAACAGAAGCCTTGATAAAGCAGCTTCGCTTGCCAATGAGGTTAATGAGCATTTTAAAGATGTTGTTGTTCCTATGGAGCTTAAGGACTTTGATAGAATACCAAAGGGCAAATATCCTGTTATACAGACCACAAGCGTCGGTCTGTATCCGAACGTGGACAATGCACCGATTGAGGATGAAGCTTTTTATGATTTGGCTGAAGCAGGAGTTGATATTATTTTCAATCCGGCAGAAACTAAATTTATGAAGCTGTGCAGGAAGCATAATGTACCGGCATATAACGGGCTCAAAATGCTTTTATATCAGGGAATTGCGGCTTTTGAGCTGTGGAATGACGTGAAGGTGCCCGATGAAATGGCTAAGGAGCTTCTTGTGCTTATGGAAAAGGAGATGAAGAGTAATGGGTAATATTATTCTCATTGGTTTTATGGGCTGCGGTAAATCCAGTATCGGCAAATATATGTCCAAAAGACGCAGATATAAGCTTATTGATACGGATTTGTATATTGAGGAAAAGGAAGGACGCGAGATAAAGGAAATTTTCGCTTCGGATGGAGAGGAGACCTTCCGTCAGATGGAAACGGACTGTTTACGGGAGCTTATCCGGATGCCGGACAGGAGACTTGTTGTAGCAGTTGGAGGCGGGCTTCCGATGCGCGAGGTTAACAGGGAGCTTTTACATAAGCTTGGAACAATTGTGTACCTGAGAACCTCTATAGATACTTTGGAGAACAGGCTTAAGGGCGACAATAAAAGACCGCTTTTGCAGGGCGGAGAATTAAGGGCCAGGATAGAAAAACTTTTTGAGCAGAGGGAAAGTACATACGTGGCACTGGCAGATATCATTGTAGATACCGATAACTGCAGCTATGCAGAGGTGTTTAACAGAATCAGGGAGGCAATGCAATGAAAATTTTAGTAATAAACGGACCAAATCTTAATTTCCTTGGAATCAGGGAGAAATCAATTTACGGAGCAGAGAACTACGATTATCTTGTGAAAATGATTGAGGATTATGCTGCAGAGAAAAATTTTGAGGTAGAATGTTATCAGAGCAACCATGAGGGTGCAATAATTGACAGAATACAGCAGGCATATTTTGAAGGTGTTGACGGAATAGTAATTAATCCCGGTGCATACACTCATTACAGCTATGCAATCAGGGACGCACTTGCATCATTAACAATCTGTCCGAAGATTGAAATTCACATTTCAAATGTTAATGAAAGAGAAGAATTCAGACATACCTCGGTTACGCTTCCTGCCTGTAACGGACAGATTGTCGGACAGGGACTTAAGGGCTATATTATGGCAATTGATATGATTCTGGATGGAAAAGAGGATAAATAATATGTTGAACTTTCTTGAAAATAACAAAACAGATGCAGTCATTATTTCAGACCCGTTTAATATGAGACATATAAGCGGCTTCGCAGGCGGTGAAGGCTTTGTATATGTATCTGCAAAACGCAAGGTAATCATAACTGATTCAAGGTATACCGAGGCTGCTTCAAAAGAAGCAAAAGAAGGTTTTGAGGTTATACAGAGCACAGTAAACAAAAGTGATATTGATATAATTAAGGAGCTTGCACAGGCAGATAAAGCAGGTGTAATAGGATATGAGGATTTATTTCTGACCTGTAATCTTTTTAACAGAATTAAATCCGTCTGTGGGTTTGAAACAATGCAGGCACTTGGGGAGTCTGTTAATGATTTGAGAATTATTAAGACGGAGGAGGAGCTTGGTAAGCTCAGAATGGCTGAGTCAATCGGCGATAAGGCTTTTACGGAGATTCTTAATTTTATTAAGCCGGGTGTAACAGAACTTCAGATTGCTGCTGAACTGGAATATTCAATGAAAAAAAATGGTGCAGAGCATCTTTCCTTTGATACGATAGTTGCGTCAGGAAAAAATTCTTCACTTCCTCATGCAGTACCGACTAATAAGCCTGTTGAAGCAGGAGATTTTGTAACAATGGATTTTGGATGTACCTATGACGGTTACTGCTCAGATATGACCAGAACAATTGTAGTGGGTAAGGCAAGCGACAAGCAGGTGGATATTTATGAAACGGTTCTTAAAGCACAGCTTGAGGCAATGAAGGTTATCCGTTCAGGCGTTGTCGGCAGGGATGTTCATAAGGCTGCAGCAGATGTTATTGCTTCAAAAGGTTATGGCAATTATTTCGGACACGGACTCGGACACAGTGTAGGTCTGTATATACATGAGAATCCGAGATTCTCTCCTTCTGAGAGCAGGCAGATTATGGCAAATACAATAGAAACCGTAGAGCCGGGAATTTATATTCCTGATTTCGGCGGAGTGCGGATTGAGGATATGATTGCGGTTACAGAGGAAGGTTTTGAGAATTTTACCCATTCACCTAAACAATTAATTGAATTAAATTAAAGGATTTATTCAAATTTTGCAGAATAATAAAGTAGTATCAAAAAATTCGGGGTGTTTTTATGAACATCAGACAGACTCAGGAAGAGTGGGAATTACAGAATTTAAGTCCTTATGCCTCCTATAGTGTTAATTCGCTCGGAAGGGATTTGCCGGAAGAGGAATGCGATATCAGAACCATTTATCAGAGGGACAGGGATCGTATTATCCATTGTAAATCCTTTAGAAGACTTAAACATAAGACTCAGGTTTTTTTGTCCCCGGAGGGGGACCATTACAGAACCAGACTTACACATACTCTGGAGGTTTCCCAGATAGGCAGGACGATTGCAAGGGCACTCAGACTTAACGAGGACCTGACTGAAGCGATTGCGCTTGGACATGATTTGGGACATACGCCTTTCGGACATGCCGGTGAGAGGGTTCTTAATGAAGTGTGCCCTTATGGCTTCAGGCATTATGAGCAGAGCATAAGAGTTGTGGAATTCCTTGAAAAGGATGGAAAGGGACTTAATCTTTCCAAAGAGGTCAGGGACGGAATACTTAATCACCGCACAAGCGGCAGCCCTGCGACTCTTGAGGGCAAAATAATCCGTCTTGCGGATAAAATAGCATATATCAACCATGATATTGATGACGCAATAAGAGGAAGAATACTGAGTGAAGAGGATTTGCCTGAGGAATATACGAAGATTCTCGGACATACGACTAAGGAGAGACTTAATACCCTTATTCACGATATTATAAAAGAGAGTCTCGGCAAAGACGATATATATCAGTCAGAGGATGTCCATTATGCAATGAGAAAGCTTAGAGAGTATATGTTTGAAAGTGTATATACAAATCCTTTGGCGAAGAGTGAAGAGATTAAAGCACATAAAATGCTTAAAGAAATGTACGAATATTTTATGACCAATTTTGAAGATATTCCGGAGAATTTCAGAGAGATTGAGAGATTACATAATCAGAGCAGGGAACTGGTTGTATGTGACTATATCGCAGGTATGAGTGACCAGTATGCAGTTAATATTTTTAAAAGAATTTTCATACCTGTGTCCTGGAAGAACTAGAAAGCAGAGGTAATATTTTGTATTTACCGGATGAAATCGTCGAAGAGGTAAGGTCAAGGAATGATATAGTTGATGTTATTTCTTCTTATGTAAAGCTACAAAAAAAAGGCAGCTCCTATTTCGGGTTATGTCCTTTTCATAATGAGAAATCTCCGTCTTTTTCAGTTTCGGGACATAAGCAGATGTTCTACTGCTTCGGCTGCGGAGAGGGAGGCAATGTATTTTCATTTCTGATGAAATATGACAGCCTTACCTTTATGGAGGCAGTCAGGGTACTGGCTGACAGGGCGGGAATTGAACTGCCTGAGTATCAGGTTTCTTCTGAGGAGCGTAAGAAAGCGGACCTGAAAAATCAGATTTATGATATCAACAGGGAAGCAGCCAAGTATTATCATTATTTGCTTGGAACGGAAATCGGAAGAAATGCTAAAGATTATATTGATAAAAGAGAATTGAAGAGCGAGACCGTTACTGCTTTCGGACTTGGAGTGTCCGATATGCATTTGGATTCGTTATACAGATATATTAAACAGAAGGGTTATTCTGATGAGATATTAAAGCAGACAGGTTTGTTTGTGTATGATGAGAAGGGTGTGCATGACCGTTTCAGAAACAGGGTTATGTTTCCTATAATCAATATTAATAATAAGGTTATCGGCTTCGGCGGAAGGGTAATGGGTGACGGACAGCCCAAATATCTTAATTCTCCGGAAACACCTGTTTTTGATAAGGGAAGAAATTTATACGGCCTTAATGTTGCGAAGAATTCCCGCAGGAATAATCTGATTATCTGTGAGGGATATATGGATGTAATATCCATGCACCAGGCCGGTTTTAATCAGGCGGTAGCGTCACTTGGTACGGCACTTACGCCGGGACAGGCAATGCTTATGAAGCGTATAACAAAGGATGTACTTGTATGCTATGACAGTGACGGTCCGGGCGTCAAGGCGGCAATAAGGGCAATCGGTATTTTCAGGGAAGCCGGAATGCGTTGTAAGATAATTAATATGCAGCCGTATAAGGACGCAGATGAATTTATAAAAAAAGAAGGTGCCGAGGCATTTAATCAGAGAATTGAGAATGCCGAGAACAGCTTTTTATTCGAGATAAGAATTATGGAGCAGGGCTATGATATTAAGGACCCTGACGGCAAAACAGCTTTTTTCAATGCGGTTGCTGCCAGACTGGTTGAATTTTCGGAGGAACTCGAGCGCAACAATTATATTGAAGCGGTTGCTGCCAAATATTTTATTCCTCAGGACAGCTTAAAGAAGCTTGTCGGCAGAATGGCGGCGAGCGGGGTTGTCAGAACAAGACCGAGAGAGGATAAACCTGTCCATGCGAATAAAGAAGCGGATACGGGAGTGAAGCAGGCGCAGAGAATGCTCCTGACATGGATTTCCGATGAGCCTTCGATTTATAACAGAATTAAACAGCATATTACGGCAGATAATTTTACTGAACCTATTTATAAAAGGGTTGCAGAACTGCTGTTTGGACAGATAGAGAGTAACAGCTTTCATCCCGAGATGATTCTGAACTCATTTGAGGGAGAGGAAGAACACAGCATTGTTGCCAAAATATTAAATACAAATATTTTAAGCGATAATGCCGATTTAAAGGACAGGGAGCATGCGATAAATGACGCAGTAAAGCTGATACTTGATGAGAGCTATAAGCTAAAAAGCCGCAGTGCCGCCTCTCTTGAGGAACTGCAGGATATTATGAAAAAGCAGTCGGCACTTAAGAATTTGCATATTTCACTAAATTAGGGATACAATAAGATTAACTATGGAAGGATGGACATGTTAATGGAAGAGAACATGGAAAAGTTTACAGAATTATTGAAAGACCTTCTTGCACTTGCTAAGAAAAAGAAAAACGTATTGGAATACCATGAAGTAACCGATATGTTTGGCTCAATGTTGGAAGACCCGGATAAAATGGACAAAATTTTTGAATTCCTTGAGGCAAACAACATTGATATTTTAAGAGCAATTGAAAATGATGACCCGGATGATGAGATTATTCTCGACGAAGAGGATGAAGTCGATGTTGAGAACATTGATTTATCCGTTCCGGACGGAGTAAGCATTGAGGACCCGGTTAGAATGTATCTTAAGGAAATCGGTAAGGTACCGCTTCTGTCAGCAGAGGAGGAAATTGAGCTTGCAAAGAGAATGGAGCTTGGTGATGAGAGTGCTAAAAAGCGTCTTGCAGAAGCCAATCTTCGTCTTGTTGTCAGCATTGCCAAGAGATATGTCGGAAGGGGCATGCTTTTCCTTGACCTGATTCAGGAAGGTAATCTCGGTCTTATTAAGGCTGTCGAGAAGTTTGATTATCGTAAGGGTTACAAATTCTCTACCTATGCAACATGGTGGATTCGTCAGGCAATTACAAGAGCTATTGCCGACCAGGCAAGAACCATTCGTATTCCGGTTCACATGGTTGAGACAATCAATAAGTTAATCAGGGTTTCCAGACAGCTTTTACAGGAGCTTGGCAGGGAACCGTCACCACAGGAGATTGCTGATGAGATGGACATGCCTGTAGAAAGAGTAAGAGAGATTCTTAAGATTTCACAGGAGCCTGTTTCACTTGAAACACCTATCGGTGAAGAAGAAGACAGCCATTTGGGAGATTTTATTCAGGATGATAATGTACCTGTACCTGCGGAGGCTGCCGCATTTACACTTCTTAAGGAGCAGCTTGAGGAAGTACTTGGAACACTTACCGAAAGAGAGCAGAAGGTTCTTAAATTAAGATTCGGTCTTGATGACGGAAGAGCCAGAACTCTTGAAGAGGTTGGTAAGGTATTCAATGTTACAAGAGAGCGTATCAGACAGATTGAGGCAAAGGCACTTCGTAAATTAAGACACCCGAGCCGCAGTCGCAAATTAAAGGATTTTCTGGACTAATGAATTTATCAAAGAGACTTACTGCCGTGGCAAGTCTGATTACACAAGGCAACAGCATTGCCGATATAGGAACGGACCACGGATACATACCGATATATATGGCACTAAACGGACTGACTGATAAAGCCCTTGCAATGGATGTTAATGAGGGTCCGCTAAAGAGAGCAGAAGATAACATCAGAAGATACAATGTTGGGGACATTGTTTCAACAAGGCTTTCTGACGGACTTGCGGGTCTTAAAGAGGGAGAAGCTGATTCAATTATAATTGCCGGAATGGGCGGTCTGCTTACAATAAAAATACTTTCATCACATATGTCAGTAGCAAGGTCAGCCAAGGAGCTTATATTATCGCCGCATTCGGATGTTAATCTTGTAAGAAGATTTCTTGCGGATAATAATTTTTGTATTTGCGATGAGCTTATGGTGTATGAGGAAGAGAAGTTCTATTTTGTAATGAAGGCAGCTGCCGGAGCTATGACGATTGATTCAGAGGAAGAGGCTCTTTACGGCAGAATCCTTTTAGAAAAAAAGGATGACACATTGTTATCCTATCTTTATAAGGAAGAAGCCAAAAGACTGAATATTCTCAATAAAATGCGTAAATCAGACAGTCGGAATGAAGCGAGAATTGCTGAACTTAATAATGAATTAATGATAATCAGGAAGGCAGCCGGCAGATATGAAAGCAATTGAAATAGTTGAAATTCTTGAAAAGTTATGTCCTAAGGAATTTGCATGTGAATGGGATAATCCCGGAATGCAAATAGGTCATGATGACAATGAAATACATAAAATACTTGTTGCAGTTGATGCAGATGATACTGTGACCGATTATGCAGTTAATAATCAGATAGACATGATTGTTACACATCATCCGCTTTTGTTTAAAGGGATTAAACAGATTAATGATAACAGCTTCATGGGAAGACGCATAATGAGGCTTATAGAGAATGGAATAAACTGCTACTGTATGCATACTAATTTTGATACGGTCGGCGGAATGGCAGATGTTGCAGCAGAGCGTATCGGTCTTAGCGGCTGTGTAGTTCTTTCTGAGGTTAAGAATGGAGAAGGCATTGGAAGAGTTGGGAAGCTTCCAAAGAAATTAACCATGAGAGAGCTCTGTGAGCTGGTGAAGGATAAATTTAACCTGACAAGGGTTGCGCTGTATGGAGATGAAAATATGACTGCAGGTAATGTTGCTATATGTCCGGGCTCCGGTAAGGATGAGATTCCCAATGCAATAAAGCTTGGGGCCAATGTACTTATAACAGGTGATATGACATATCATTATGGTGTGGATAGTGTGGCACAGGGACTTTGCATTATTGATGCGGGACATTATGGTATTGAACATATTTTTATCGATATTGTTACAGAATATCTTAATGCACAGCTTAATAATCAGGTACGGATTATTCCAATGGAGATTGATAATCCACAGAAATATATTTAAAACGGGGTGATTTAATGGCAGATAAAACAGCATTGTCAGAGCTTGCAAAAAGGGTGCAGGCAGAATACGATGCAGATATTGTTCTTGCACAGCTTAATGGCAAATTGATGGAGTTACATAAGGAAGTTTTTGCTGACTCCGAAATTACATGGGTTACAACTAAGGATTCAGCCGGTTCACTTGCATATAAACGCAGTGCAACATTAATTATGCTGAAAGCAATTTATGATTTGATTCCAAAAGAGAAGCTTGAAAAGGTTAAAGTCGACTTCTCATTAAGCAAGGGTTATTATTGTGTTATCAAGGGTAATGTCAAGGTCGATGATAACCTTATTGCGGCAGTTGAGAACAGAATGAGGGAAATTGTTGCTGCCGACATACCTGTTATCAAGCAGACGGTAAGTACCTCAGAGGCAGTTGAGCGTTTCCGTAAGCACGGAATGTTTGATAAGGTTGAGCTTTTTAAATACAGAAGAAGTTCACAGGTAAATCTTTATTCTATTGACGGCTTTGAGGATTATTATTATGGCTATATGGTACCTTCAACCGGCTATATTAAATATTTTAAGCTGTATGCGTATGATGAGGGCTTTGTAATACAGTTCCCGCTACGGGAGAAACCGGATACTGTTCCGCCTTTTGAACCGCAGCATAAATTATTTAAGGTGCTCAAGGAAACCTCTGCATGGGGTGAAATGCTGGGTGTTGATACAGTTGGGGAGTTGAATAATGTAATTTCCCGTGGTAGAATAAATGAGCTGATTTTGGTTCAGGAGGCATTGCAGGAGAAGAAGCTTGCAGAAATCGCAGAGACAATTGCCAAAGACAGAACGAAGAAATTCATTATGATTGCAGGTCCGTCTTCATCAGGAAAGACAACGACTTCGTACAGACTTGCGATTCAGCTTCGTGCACATGGACTGATTCCACATCAGATATCACTTGACAACTACTTTGTTGACAGACATCTTACGCCTCTTGACGAGAATGGCAATTACAATTTTGAATGTCTGGAGGCACTTGATATTGAACAATTTAACAAGGATATGACTGATTTGTTAAATCTCAAAACAGTTGAGCTTCCTACATTTAATTTTAAGACGGGCAAGAGAGAATATAATGGAAATTATATGACTCTCGGAGAGAATGATGTACTCGTAATCGAGGGTATTCACGGACTTAATGACCGTCTGTCCTACACGCTTCCGAAGGAGAGCAAGTATAAGATATATTTAAGTGCATTGACACAGCTTAATGTGGATGAGCATAACAGAATTCCGACAACCGATACAAGACTTTTAAGAAGAATGGTAAGGGATTCAAGAACAAGGGGCTCATCAGCACAGAAAACGATTGCAATGTGGGGTTCTGTAAGAAGGGGAGAGGAGCTTAATATCTTTCCTTTTCAGGAGGATGCAGATGTAATATTTAATTCAGCATCAATTTATGAACTTGCTGTTCTTAAGCAGTTTGCAGAGCCGCTGTTGTTTAATATTAAACCGGAAGAGCCGGAATACCAGGAAGCTAAAAGACTTCTTAAATTCCTTGACTATTTTCTGGGAGTTACAACTGATATTATTCCGATTAATTCCATTGTCAGAGAATTTGTCGGCGGCAGTTGTTTTGAATAATTTAATACCATAATTTTAGTTAATTCTTTTTCAGTAAGCCGAATGATCGCGGCTCCCTTTCGGGAGGTGAGGAAAGTCCGGGCTTCACAGGGCAGGATGCCGGATAACGTCCGGTGGAGGCGACTCCAAGGCTAGTGCAACAGAAATATACCGCCACTTTGTGGTAAGGTTGGAAGGGCAGTGTAAGAGACTACCGCCCCTGTGGTAACACAGGGGGCATATGTAAACCCCATCCGAAGCAAGACCAAATAGAAGCTAACGTGGCCCGCCAGCTTCAGGTAGGTCGCTTGAGCCTGTCGGTAACGGCAGGACTAGATAGATGATCATTCACGACATAACCCGGCTTACAGGCTTACTGAAAATCTATTTTTTCAAATTTATAAATCAATAATTTTCAAATTTATTTTTCAAAGTTTTAAATCAAAAATATTAAATCCATAAGGTATAATTTATAATTGACAATATGGCATATATGCCATAGAATAAAGGAGAACAGAATGATAAAATTTCAAGTGTATTTCTATGAAATGACGGATGGGTCTTCTCCTGTTGAGAAAGGTATTTATGAGTTACGCTGTAAGGTAGGTAATAATATAACAAGTAAAGAAGACGAATAAAACACCTGCTGCAGAATTAAAATTGGCGAAAAAAAGACGTGCAGACTTTATTGAAAGGGAGGCATTGAAATGAAATGTTTAAATGAATTAAAAAATGAGCAGATGAAGGATTCGGAGTTTGAAAAGGAGTATAATGCAATACAACCTGAAATGGACGTTATCAGAGCTTTGGTTGATGCAAGAATTTCAAAGAATCTTACACAAAAGCAGCTTGCTGAGAGAACCGGAATTAATCAGGCGGACATCAGTAAATTGGAAAACGGAACGAGAAATCCTTCTGTTAATTTATTGAAACGTTTAGCAGAGGGAATGGATATGGTTCTGAGAATAGAATTTGTTCCCAAACAGAAAATGTAAAATAATTATTTCGCGGAATATGATTTGACATAATAAGCAGTAAAGGGAGAGCTTTGATGATTCGTATTGCAATTTGTGATGATGACAGCAGAATATTGGAAGAAATTACCTGCAAAATTAAAAAATGCTTTGGAGAGCAGGAGATTAATGCAGAATATGTATGCTTTTCCGACCCAAGGGAGTTAATGGATTATCTTCAGAAGGAGTATATCAATGTTCTTTTTCTGGATATTGATATGCCTTATTTTGGCGGAATGGATATTGCCGGTTTTATTAATGAGCAGGATTTAAAAACAATACTTATATTTGTCACAAGCCACGATTCATTGGTATACCAGACCTTTGCATACAGACCGTTTGGTTTTATCAGAAAGACGCATATTGATGAAGAATTGGAAGAACTGGCTGCCCGGATTAACAAGGAAATAGCTGACCGCAGGCAGGAGATTATCATTCAGAAAGCAGGAGAGCTTTCCAGAATTTTTATTAAGGATATTATGTATATTGAAGCAGAGGGGAATTATCTGAATATATATATGCAGTCAGATGAGACTGTCAGGATAAGGGAGACACTCGGAAATATCGAAAAAGAGCTTAACGGAAAGGGGTTTGTAAGGTGCCACAAGGGCTATCTTGTTAATATGGATTATATGACCAAAATAAAAAGCTCAGAAATTGAATTGAGAAATAAAGCTGTTTTGAAGGTTATTCCGATTGGAAGAAGCTATGAAAAAGAGGTTCGACATAAAATATTAGAATCAATAAGAGGATAAAAGGTGGAAGATTTTTGGATTTTAGCAGCCGTGTCCGGTGTGGCGGTGGTGGTTTTAGCTATATTTTTAATAAAAGCAATACAACGCGGCAGACAGCTTCAAAAAGAATATAAAGAACTGGATGCATTGCTTACACATACCGTTTCAGATAATCTGGATATGGAAAAAAGACTTGCCAACATGCAGAATGATTATAATACCAGACGTGAAATGTCTGAGGAAATTCAAAGGATTCAGACGCAGATGAGTCTTTTAAAGCATGATATGAAGAATCATACGATGGTTATGCTGTCATATTTTGAAGAGAATAAAATTAATGAAGCCCGTATATATGCAGGAGAGATTCTTGATAAACTGAACAGAATGTATACATATATTAATGTAGGCAATTCCCTGCTTAACTATATTATTAATAACAAACTGTCCAAGGCAAAGGAAGCAGGAATTGAGATTAAGGCGGAGGTCGAGAATCTGTCCTTTGATTATATGGAGGCGGTGGATTTTTCTGCATTATTTAACAATATACTGGACAATGCAGTCAAGGGTGCATTGCAGTCAGAGGATAAGAAGCTTGAAGTAATGATTGTGTCAGTAAAAGGAATGGACACAATTACGGTTAAGAACAGCATTGATAAATCTGTTTTGGAAAGTAACCCTGATTTGGCGTCCACCAAGGAAGAACCGGGACATGGATACGGTATTGCACAGATTAAAAATATTACGCAGAAATATAAGGGCGATATTGATATATATGAGAAAAATAAAATGTTTACAGTAAGCATTATGTTTGGATAAGGTTGTTTATCACGGCAATAATGCCATTCATCCCATACGCGTTGACGTATGGGATTTTTTTGCTTTATCATAAGACGCAGAAGATAAATAAAGCAATGTTTTTGGGAAGAGGCAAGAAGGATGATTGTTATAAAAAATATTAATAAGCAGTTTGAAAACAAAAAGGTTCTGGACAATATTTCTTTTCATATATCGGAGAATGAAACAGTTGGTATTATCGGACTTAACGGTGCAGGAAAGACAACGCTGTTAAATGTTATTTCAGGAGTGCTTAAGCCTGATTCGGGCTTTATCAGAGTGAATGGTGTAAGACAGCTTATCTGCGAACAGGAGGCACTTAAGGAGGTTTCTTATATATCCGGAACCAAGTCCCAGTTGTGGGAGGATTTAACAGTTAAAGCCTCCTTTGAAAACGCATTGAAAATGTACAATATCAGCAAAAAAGAATACGACATTATTTTTGATGAGCTGGATAAAATACTTGAAGTCAAAGAACTGTTAAATGCGGTACCCAAAAGCCTGTCGCTCGGAGAGCGAATGCGCTGTGAACTTATGTATGCCCTTATTGCGAAACCGAAGCTTTTAATGTTAGATGAAGCACTTATCGGACTTGATGTTTCCATTAAGCATAGGATAATCGAGTATTTTGAAAAACATAAAAAGAAATATACGCTGATTTATACAAGTCATAATCTTGTTGAGGTTGAACGGATATGTGAAAGAATTCTTCTGATTGACAGGGGAAAAATAATTTATGACGGAAATTTAAAAAGTATGATTAAGGAATTTGCACCAATGCACAGGCTTGAGTTAGAAATTTCAGGTAATATTCCCGATTTTGAGGATATACCAATCAGCAGATACAGAATTGAACAGAATAAACTCGTAATAGAATATGATAAGCAGATAATTGATACGGCTCATATTATTAAGCACATAATGAAAAAAAACAAAATAATTGATGTCAGATTATTTGAACCCAATCTTGAGGATACAATTAAAAAGATATATGAAAGGAAATTCTAAATGGAAAATATTATTGAAGTTAAAAACATTAAAAAATATTACAAAATAGCAAAGCATAAGAAGGGTTTTGCAGCATCCGTCAGAAATCTGTTCAACAGGCAATACGAGATAAGAAAAGCCGTTGATGATATCAGTTTTACAATTAAAAAGGGTGAAATAGTCGGCTTTATCGGTCCGAACGGAGCCGGAAAAAGTACAACAATTAAAATGCTGTCAGGAATTTTGTATCCTGATAAGGGAGAGTTAACGAGCAATGGTTATATTCCGCATAAACAGAGAAAGCAGTATGTCAGAAACATAGGTGTTGTTTTTGGACAGAAATCCCAGCTAAACTGGGACCTGCCATTAATTGAAAGCTTTGAACTGATGAAATACATATATAAGATTCCTAATGATAGATATGAGTCAAATCTTAATAAATTTATTAAACTGCTTGATATGGAAGAATTTATTAACCAGCCCGTAAGACAGCTTTCGCTCGGTCAGAGAATGAGGGGCGATATAGTCGCTTCACTTCTGCATTCACCGGAAATTGTTTTTCTGGATGAACCTACAATAGGGCTTGATGTTGTTGCAAAGGAAAAAATCAGGGAATTTATCAGATATATGAATGAGAGCGAGAGAACGACAATTATTTTTACAACACATGATATGCAGGATATTGAGAAAGTATGTGACAGACTGATAATAATTGATTCAGGTAAAAAAATATATGACGGAAGAGTGTCAGAAATTAAAAACAAATATACGCACACTAAAACGGTGGAAATCTTTTTGGATGACGGAAGTAAGGTTGCAAGAAGCTTTGATATTAATGAAACCAAAATGAGTGAGGCAATGGAAAATTTATTTTCTGAATATGATGTTAAAGATATTTCTATCTGTGAGCCGGAAATTGACGAAATTATTCGCGATATTTATGAAGGCAGATTACAGCTTGATGAAGCAGTCACGGAGGGGGAAGCACTATGAGAACATACATGGAATTTGCATTAAAAAAATTTCAGAATAAAATGACATATCGTCTGGAATTTTTTATGGGAATCGTGAATACCGTAATGACGATTGTTGTGTACCTGTGCATATATAAGGCGTTATACGGAGGGACCAAGGAGGTCGACGGCATATCCTTTGGTATGGTGGCAACCAGCTTTGTTGTTTCACTTGGCTTATCAAGTGCCTTCGGATTTAATGAGATGTTTTTGCAGGACAAAATTCATGACGGAAGCATAACCAATGAATTTTTAAAACCGGTAAATTTTGTTTTCAGAATGCTGGCAGAAAATGCAGGGGAGGGAATTTTTAAAATTCTGTTTAATTTTGTACCGGCATTGATTTTTACAATATTTTATACAGAGCTTTGTCCGCCAAAGAGTGCATTGAATCTTGTGCTTATGTTTATAAGTATTGCATTGGGATATCTGATTTTGTGGCTTATCAGTTTTATTATACAGACATGGAGCTTTTGGCTTTTTAGCGTATGGGGAATCATAACGATTAAAAATGTTTTTGTCAATATTCTGTCCGGTGCGTTGATTCCTCTGTGGTTTATGCCGCCGTTACTCAGAAAAATAATTTCATTTACGCCGTTTGAATCAATATATTTTACTCCGGTGCAGATTTATTTGGGAAATGTTGAGGGAAAAGAGCTTTTTATGAGTCTGGGGATTCAGCTTTTGTGGATTGCACTACTCGGACTGATTGCTAATGCATTTTGGAAAAAGGGCATTAAGAAACTGATAATACAGGGAGGCTGATATAATGGGTGAAATTAAAACAATGCTTCAATCTCTGAAAATGAGTTTTCATACAAGACTTCAGTATCGTGTTGATACATTTGTTGCAACCCTGGCAGTTTTTGTAAGGGAATCTACAAATATAATAGTGATATATCTTGCGCTGCTTAAATTTGACAAAATAAATGACTGGAATGTTAATGAAATGCTGTTTTTGTTCAGCATACTGTATCTTACTTATGCCTTTGTTGTATCAATATTTGCGGACCTTCGTGATTTTTCCTGCATGATAAGGGAAGGAAGATTTGACAGGCTTATTCTGAGGCCGAGAGGACTTTTGTTTCAGCTTATTCTTAATAATGCGGATTTAATGGCTTCGGCAGGACATGGAACCCTCGGAATAGTACTTTTTATAGTATCTGCCGGAAGGGTGGGAATACAATGGGATTTTGTAACCGTAATGTATTATGTTGCAGCCATTATCGGCGGTGTCCTTATTCAGGGCGGAATGTTTATAATGTTTTCCGCATTAAGCTTTTATTTTGTGGAAACTAACAGTATCAGGGAGATTTTCTACTGGAATATGCGAAAATTTGCAGGATATCCGATAAGTATTTACAATAAGCTCATTCAGACATTGATGATTTATGTTATTCCGTTTGCTTTTGTAAATTATTTTCCTGCACAATACCTTTTGAGAAAAGAAGATATGGCAAATTATAATGACGCATATATGTTCATCGCACCATTGGTCGGTGTGGTGGTGTATGTACTGGCATATTTGTTCTGGAGAGTAAGCGTGAAGAGGTATAAGAGTACGGGGAATTAGAGTTGGAAATCCAATACAACGTGAATTCCCGAAACAAACTAAATGAAAATGTAGTCCACATAGGAGATGTTTGTACTGTTACGTAACACAAACAAGCGGAAGCGTTCTCCGTATGGGACTACATTTTAATAATTTTAATATTTCTCCTCGCAGTATTTACATCTGTAAACATGCTTTGCAGGGTCGGTCAGATAGAAGACCTGGTCAAGCTCCTGTTCAATCTGTGTAATACATCTTGGGTTCTTGCAGGAGATTACGTTTGTTACCTGCTTAGGTAAATCAAGCTTCTTTTTCTCAAATATTTCACCGTTCTTGATAATGTTGACGGTAATATTTGTATCAATTAAGCCGAGGATGTCAAGGTCAACCACATCAAGACCGCCGTCGATTTTGATGATGTCTTTTCTGCCCATTTCGTTGCTGCGGGCATTTTTGATTATTGCAACACAGCAGTCCAAATCGCCAAGTCCCAAGTAGCGGTAGATATCCATGCTCTTGCCGGCTTCAATATGGTCGATTACAATGCCGTTTTCAATTTTTCCAACATTTAACATATTACATTACCTCCAGAAGCTTAAGAATAAGAGCCATTCTGACGTATACTCCGTATTGTGCCTGCTTAAAATAAGCAGCACGTGGGTCGGAGTCAACTTCGACTGAAATCTCGTTGACACGTGGGAGAGGATGGAGAACCAGCATGTCCTCTTTGGCTAAAGCCATTTTGGTATTGTCAAGAATGTAGAAATCCTTCATTCTCATATATTCTTCTTCATTAAAGAAACGTTCTCGCTGGACTCTTGTCATATATAAAATATCAAGTTCAGGCATAATGTCTTCAAGACGTTCAACCTCTACATATTCGTGACCGCCTGCTTCAAGTACATCCTCCCTGATATAATCAGGAACCCGAAGCTCCTTAGGTGATATAAGAACAAATTTAATATTCTTATATCTTACTAATGAATTAATGAGTGAGTGTACGGTTCTTCCGAACTTCAAATCACCGCATAAACCGATGGTCAGATTATCAAAATGTCCTTTGAGTGATTTGATTGTCATTAAATCCGTTAATGTCTGGGTTGGATGCTGGTGGCCGCCGTCACCGGCGTTGATAACAGGAATTCCTGAATGCATTGACGCAACAAGCGGAGCACCTTCTTTAGGATGACGCATTGCACAAATATCGGCATAGCAGGATATAACTCGAATTGTATCGGAGACACTTTCACCTTTAGCAGCAGAACTGGAATCTGCTGAGGAGAAACCGAGAACTGAACCGCCCAGGTTCAGCATTGCTGCTTCAAAACTAAGTCTTGTACGTGTGCTTGGTTCATAAAAAAGCGTTGCAAGCTTCTTGCCCCTGCAGCAGTCAGAATATTTGGCAGGATTAGCTGCAATATCATCTGCCAATGCCAGAAGCTCATCCAGCTCTTCAACTGATAAATCAAGCGGACTAAGTAAATGCTTCATATTAACCTCCATTATTATGCCATCAGAGGCATTTTCCTTATTTTAATCGTGTGAGATATAAAAATCAACCTTTTTATTGACAAAAATATAAAATGAGAATATAATTGCGAACTAAGGTATACAAGAGTATACTTGGGATTATTTTTTTAGGAGGGAAAATAATGAGAAGATTTAAGAAAGTAGTTGCATCAGTGAGTGTTACTGCATTAGGAGTAGCTGCATTGGCAGGTTGTACAAGAGCACCTAAGGCAACATCTATGTTTGATGTTATGAAGTCTGCTTCAGAAGTGAAGAAAGGTACTTATGAGGTATCATGTACAATTGAGCAGGGAGACGAAGTTGTTGATTTCACTATTTATGGTGATTATGAAAATAACTCTGCAACAATGAGCGTTAAAGCAATGGCAAATGGAGTTAAGTATGAAATTGAAGATGCTGTAATTCTTACAGAAAGTGCAGCATATGTAAATGTATCTTCAATCTCAACAATAGCAGGTGCTGCTGATTTCGATTTAAGTGCTTATGGAATTACAGGTGACTGGATTTCAATTGACCTCGGTGAGGCTGTTCAGGCTGAAGCTGATGCAGATGCAGATGTATTCTATGATGCATTGGATAAAGCTTATAAAGATGTAATCGAAGAGGAAGACGGCAAGTATGAAATCAGAATTTCTTCTGATGAGGACTTACAGAATTTCATTGACGCTACAATTGTTCTTTTAAATGATAATTCAGCAGATTGGTCAAAGGAAATTGCAGACACATATAATCAGATTGATTATGAAGCTATTGTCAGAAATGTAATTACAGGTTTATTAACAGATGTTAACAAGTATCTTGATGCAGGCGTATCTGAGGATGAAATCGATGATATAATTGATGAGGCTATGTCTGAAACAGATTTCTCAGAACTTACAGTTGATGCTTCTGAGTATGAAGAGATGTTCGAAGATTTTGCATCAGAGCTTGAGGCAGCTAAGGATGAAATAAGCTTTGAAGATTCAGGCATTGATAAGATGGCTGTTACAACCTATCAGGAAGATAAGTCATATGTTGTTGAAGCTGAAATGGTTGGTATGATGGATGATGAGAAATGCTCTATTAAGGTAAGCTCAACCATTACCAAGGATGATTCAGTTTCTGTAAAGGCGCCTACTGAGAATGTACAGACAATTTCAGAGGCTGTATGCGGAATGCTTGACGCATTTGGAATTACAGCAGATGATATTGACGAGTATCTTGGTGAGTTTGAAGACATGGGAGACTTGAGCGGTTCTTTATATGATGATTATTCATTATATGAGTAAGAAGAATAAATCAATTCATAAAATGACTATGGGGCAGTGTTCTTTATGGGCACTGCTCTTTTTTTCTTTATGGGAAAGACAAGAAACTTTATTTGCAACAATGGGTTTTCTATGATATTATTATTTTGGTTTTTTAACCAATTTTATGAAAATATTCAGCAGGAGATATATTGTGGAACTCAAGAAGAAAGAATATAAGGACAGAATACATTTTATCGACACGGTACGAGGTGTAATTATAATTGGTGTTGTAGCTTATCATACAATTTTTGACTTGTGCTATATATATAATTTGCCGATAAGCGGTTTTCTGTTTCATCCGTTTGTAAACTTTATCAGGGACTTTGGTGCGGGAATGCTTATTTTTATATCGGGAATAGCATGTCATCTGTCACATTCCAATCTGAGGCGAGGCATACAATGTCTGATAATTGCACTTGGTTTTTCATTGTTTACATGGTTTTTCATGCGTGAGGATTTTATTTTCTTCGGAGTGCTGCATTTGTTCTCCGTGTGTATGCTGTCGTATGCCTTATTAAGAAAATTCGTCGATAAAATTCCGGGTTTTGTGGCACCAATACTTTTTGTTGTATTTTTGTTCGTTTTTGGACTGCCGAACGGATATCTGGGATTCTTTGGAAATCATATGATAGAGCTGCCGTATTTTGAGGGTAATGCCTTTTTGTACTGTCTCGGACTTCCTTGGGACAGTAACTGGTATTCAGCAGATTATTTTCCAGTTATTCCATGGATTTTATTGTTTTATTGCGGCTGTATACTCGGAAAATATTTTAAAGAGGGAAGAATTCCTAAGTTCTTATATAAGGATATATGTCCGCCGATTACTTTTATCGGAACAAAGACAATTTTCATATATGTTCTGCACCAGCCGATAGTGTATGGAATTTTATATCTTATTTTTAATATAATTAATAAATAACCTGATTGGAAATGCAATTATGACATTATATGAGACAATAGAAAAAAATACCGCCGAGAATCCGGAAGGTATTTGTTGTAAATATTTTAATTATTCCATGACCTATAGGGAGCTGCTTAACAGGATTAATCTTGTTGCGGGAGCGTTGGTAAAGGCGGGATTTTGCAAGGGTGACAGAATCGGCATAGGTCTGCCTAACTCACCTGATTTGCTTGCAGTATTGTATGCAGTGAATCAGATTGGCGGAGTATGTGTAATGTTCAATCCGAAGTCGCCTTCTGAGGAGCTTGCAAGGCAGCTTAGAATGACAAAGTGCAAATGCCTGTTTTTTTCAAGAATTGCAATTGATTCGGTATACGGACTTAAAGACTTTGATAATCTGACATTTATTTGTGTGCCGATTATGTCACATTTTCCTGTTCATATTAAAGCAGTACTTTCCAAGAGAATTTTATCTCAGAAAAATATGACACAATTTAAGAAAAAATTTGTTAATGCATACAATATGTCAGAATTCATCAGGGTTTCAGAATATACAGATAAGGAAACTGATGATTTAAGTGATGCGGTAATTATTTTCAGCGGAGGAACCAATGGTACATTTAAAGCAGTTGTCCATTCTTCGAAATCCTTTGAAGAATCGGCAGTCAACTGTCTTGAAACAGAAAAACCGCTTCCAAAGGTCGTTTCAATGCTTGCGATTCTTCCGGCATTTCATATTTTCGGACTGACGGTTGCAATACATCTTCCGTTATATGCCGGCGGAACGGTTGTGCTTGTTCCGGTGTTTAATCTCGGAATTGTAACTGACATTATTAAAAAGGAATGTCCGGGGTTTTTTCCGGGAGTGCCGACTATTTTTGAAAGACTGCTGGAGCATCCCAGGTTTTCAAAGCTTGCAGCCCGGGGCAGATTGAATTTTACCGGGTTCAGGCATGGCTTCGTAGGCGGGGACAACCTTACTGATGAGGTCAGGGACCGTTTTAACAGAATTATTCTTGAAAATGGCGGAACGGGATATATTTCCATGGGTTACGGAATGAGTGAATGCTGTCCGATATGTGTCAACAACAAAGACTCAGGATTCAGGGAATCTGTAGGAATTCCGTTTGATGATATGCAGATAAGGATTCTTGAGGAAAATACGGATACAAAACTTATGAATGGCGAAACCGGAGAAATTACAATAGCTTCGGGCCATTTAATGAGCTATGGCTTTGACGAGGACGGAAATATTACCGGCCCCCTTAAGGATGATAAAGGTGTAAACTGGCTTAGAACCGGAGACATGGGTTATGTTAAGGATGGCGTGGTATATTATAAGTGCCGTCAGCGCAGAATTATTAAGGTTTCGGGCAATACTGTTTTTGCCTCATCAATTGAGAAAATCCTACAGGAAAATCTGGATATCGCAAGGGCTGCATATGTAGTGCCTGTACCGCATGCAACAAGGGGATATGGAGCATTTGCATTTGTTGTGACTAATAGCGAGGTTAATGATGATGAGCTTCTGACTGCAGTACGTAATGTCTGTAAGAACCGTATGATTCCTTATGCAATTCCCGTAGGGGCTGCGCATATAAGCGATAAGGACATCCCTTATACTGCAATCGGCAAGGTTGCATGGGGGCTTCTTGAAAATAAAGCAAAAAATTTAATGAAATAATTTTACAAAAAAAGAGCATACTAATTTCAGCTGAATTACAGCAAAAATTTTTGGAGGTGTAATATGACTGATTTAGGATGCTGCGTTGAATATTGTAAACATAACGAAGAAAAGAAATGCTGCAGAAGTAATATCGAGGTGGGCGGAAGCCATGCCACTGAGCCGGAGAATACCTTCTGTGCTTCGTTTGATGAGAGAATGAGCAACAGTACAACAAATGCCTGCTGTACCCCTAACCAGACACTTGAAATTAAATGTGAGGTTGAGAACTGTGTTTACAATGAGAACAGAAACTGTACAGCCAAGCATGTGGATGTAGGTCATTCAATAGCACAGGGCAAAACAGAATGTTCAACATTTAAAATGAGAAAGTAGCAGCAGTAAGGAAATCACTTTTATGTGGTTTCCTTTTTTACGATTAGGGAAACTTTGGACTTGGATAAAATAATACTTGAAAAAAATAGTTTTTACTGTAAAATTATACTTGGAATATTTTAGATATAATTTTAGAGAGGAAATATATAAAAATGATTTGTGCTAATAACGTAACACTCAGAATCGGTAAAAAAGCATTGTTTGAAGATGTCAACATCAAGTTTTCGCCGGGAAACTGCTATGGTCTTATCGGAGCCAACGGTGCAGGAAAGTCAACCTTCCTTAAAATCCTGTCAGGCCAGCTGGAGCCAAGCAAGGGTGATGTAACAATGTCACCTGGGGAGAGACTTTCTTTCCTTGAGCAGGATCACTTTAAATATGACTCATATATGGTTCTGGATACTGTTATTATGGGTAATGAAAGACTTTACCAGATAATGAAGGAGAAGGACGCAATCTATGCCAAGGAGGACTTTACCGAGGAGGACGGAATCCGTGCAAGTGAGCTGGAGGGCGAGTTTGCCGAGATGAACGGCTGGGAAGCTGAATCCGACGCTGCAATGCTTCTTAACGGTCTTGGAATTGACCCGGGACTTCATTATAAAATGATGTCAGAATTAAACGGAAGCGAGAAGGTTAAGGTGCTTCTTGCAAAGGCCTTATTCGGTAATCCGGATATTCTTCTTTTGGACGAGCCGACTAACCATTTGGATTTGGACGCCATTGCATGGCTGGAGGAATTCCTTATTAATTTTGAGAATACCGTTATTGTTGTATCACATGACCGTTATTTCTTAAATAAAGTATGTACTCAGATTGCTGATATTGACTATGCGAAGATTCAGTTATATGCTGGAAACTATGATTTCTGGTATGAGTCAAGCCAGTTAATGATTAAGCAGATGAAGGAAGCCAATAAGAAGAAGGAAGAGAAGATTAAAGAGTTACAGGAATTTATTCAGAGATTCTCTGCGAATGCTTCTAAATCAAAGCAGGCAACTTCAAGAAAAAGAGCACTTGAAAAGATTGAGCTTGATGACATACGTCCTTCAAGCAGAAAATACCCATATATTGATTTCAGACCTTTCCGTGAGATTGGTAATGAGGTACTTACAGTTGAGGGTATCAGCAAAACAGTTGACGGAGTTAAGGTTCTTGACAATATTTCTTTCATCGTAAACCATGATGACAAGATTGCTTTTGTCGGTGCTGATGAGCTTGCAAAGACTACATTATTCAAGATTCTTGCAGGCGAGCTTGAACCTGATGAAGGAAGCTATAAATGGGGAATTACAACTTCACAGGCATATTTCCCTAAGGATAACACAGCAGAGTTTGACTGTGACGATACTATTGTTGACTGGCTTATGCAGTTCTCACCTGAGAAGGATGTTACTTATGTAAGAGGCTTCCTTGGAAGAATGCTTTTTGCAGGTGATGACGGTGTTAAGAAGGTTAAGGTACTTTCGGGTGGTGAGAAGGTAAGATGTCTTCTCTCCAAGATGATGATTATGGGCTCCAATGTACTTATCCTTGATGAACCTACCAACCATCTTGACATGGAATCAATTACTGCACTTAATAACGGACTGATTAAATTCCCGGGTGTTGCTCTTTTTGCATGCCATGACCATCAGTTTGTGCAGACAACAGCTAACCGTATTATGGAATTCGTCAATGGTAAACTGATTGATAAGATTACCACCTATGATGAATATCTTGAAAGCGATGAGATGGCTCGTAAGAGACAGGTATATACGGCTAATACGGAAGACGATAATAACTAATATATAAAATTGGAGGGAGAGCATATGAAAAGTAGTCAGATATCAATAGTAAAAAGTGATAGCTATCATATGGGTGCCTGTAAAACAGACAAGGGATATGCTTTTTCATATGCATCTGTCAGGGATAATATAAAATTACTCCTTTTTAAAGAGGATACTAAGGAAGCTGATATTGAGATTTTGTTAGATTCCTCATATAAAACGGGTGATGTTTTTTCTGTAATTGTAAAGGGCGTAAATCTTGATTCATATATGTATATTTATGAGGAGGGCGGTTTGTTTGTGTCCGACCCATATGCCTCATGCCTCAGATATTCCGAATATGATGTAAGGGCTGAGGTTCCTTACGGTGTTCTTACTAACAGCAGGTTTAACTGGAAGGATGACAAGGCGCCCGGATATACGGCACAGGAGCTTATAATATATAAGCTGCATGTTAAGGGCTGGACAGCCGGTAATGGTTCCAAGGTACGTAATAAGGGCACCTTTAAGGGCATTACGGAAAAAATATCATATCTTACAGAACTTGGAATTAATGCTGTTGAATTAATGCCGGTATATGAGTTCGTTCCGGATGGCTTCAGAGACAATTACTGGGGTTATGAAAGAGGTTTTTATTTCAGTCCTAAGCTGGACTATTGTGCATGCAGGGATAAAAAACAGGATTATACAGCTGAGTTTAAGGAAATGGTGCAGAAACTTCATTCCAACGGAATAGAGGTTATTCTTGAAATGTTTTTTCCGGAAGGAATATCGCCGTTATTTATAGATAACTGTATACGTTTCTGGAAAAAGGAATATCATATAGATGGAGTACATCTGTTATGTGACGGCAGAGCCGGACTTTTTCTGGCCGAGGATGATTATATTAAGGATGTTAAGCTCTTTTTCACTAACTGGGATGAGGACTGCAGCAATAAGAACCTGTATGAGTATAACGAGGGCTTTTTGGAGGTCGCAAGGCGGTTATTAAAGGGTGATGAGAATCAGCTTATGCCTTTTCTGTATGCACTCCGTAAGCATCCCGTGCATGCTTCAAATGTTAATTTTATAGCCTATAACAATGGTTTTACACTGGCGGATGTGGTCAGCTATGACCACAAGCATAATGAAAAGAATAACGAAGGCAATAAGGACGGAATCGATTTTAATATAAGCTGGAACTGCGGAATAGAGGGGGCAACCAATAACCGCAGAATTAAAGAACTCAGAACCAGACTTATGAAAAATGCAATGTGCATGGTTCTGTTATCACAGGGCGTTCCGCTTATATACGCGGGAGATGAGTTCGGCAACAGCCAGGATGGTAATAATAATGCATACTGTCAGGATAATGAAACCGGTTGGACTGACTGGACGGCATTAAGGCGCAACAGAGGTTTTTATGAGTTCGTTAAGCAATTAATTGCTTTTAGAAAGCAGCATAAGGTACTTCGAATGGAGAAGGAGCCGCTTCTGATGGACTATAAATATTATGGACTGCCTGATATGTCATTTCACGGAAGCCGTGCATGGTATCCGGAACTTGAGCATTATAACAGACATATCGGTGTTATGCAGTGCGGAAGATACGCAGGTGAAGAATGTAATGTATACATTGGTTTTAATCTTCACTGGGAGGAGCATGAGCTTGCCCTTCCGACAATTCCCGGAAGGCAGTGGCGTATTGTGCTAAGTACGTCGGTTTCGCCAGCGGATGAATTATGCGGGGAGCATTTCCTGATGGTGGAACCACGTTCCATCATTGTTCTCGTCGATGAAAAAAAGTAGTTGAAATATATACCATATTAGTATAAAATGGTGAGAGACAAATTCTAAGGAGGTATACTACACATGGTAGTAGCAGGTGATTTTAAGAACGGTATCACAATCGAAATGGATAACAATATTTGGCAGATTATTGAATTCCAGCATGTTAAACCAGGCAAGGGTGCAGCCTTTGTCAGAACCAAATTAAAAAATGTCAAGAGCGGTGGCGTTGTTGAGAAGTCTTTCAGACCAACAGAGAAATTCCAGCTTGCTCACATTGATAAATCAGAATATCAGTATCTTTACTCAGACGGAGAATTTTATTTCTTCATGAACACAGAGAACTTCGAGCAGATTCAGCTTGATGAAGAAAGCGTAGGAGATTCATTAAAATTCGTTAAAGAGAATGATATGTGTAAGCTTTGCTCATACCAGGGACAGGTGTTCGCTATCGAGCCACCTATGTTCGCTGAGCTTGAGATTACAGAGACAGAACCAGGCGTTAAGGGCGATACAGCTACAGGTGCTACTAAACCTGCAACTGTTGAGACAGGTGCAATAGTTTATGTTCCGCTTTTTGTTAACCTTGGTGACAAGATTAAGATTGATACCAGAACTGGTGAATATCTTTCAAGAGTTTAATTCCTGATAAATTCATTTCATTAATTTACTGCCTTTACGGCAATTTCTTTTGGGCTGCTTATGCAGCCCGGATTTTTCTAAGATTCGTGCGTTTTATTCGTGCAGTATCCAAATATGACAGTATAATCCTTTGCCTGCCCGGGTTGAATAATAGAAAGGATTATTTATGAAATATGAAAACTTTATAGAAGAGATTAAGGCTTGTGTGGAAGAATTGTGTCCAAACAACACTATCCGTATTGAAAAGGTTGTAAAAAATAATTCATACGAGCTGGACGGACTGGTAATTATGAGGGAAGGAGCTGATGCAATACCCACTATATATCTGAACGGCTATTACAGTGATTATCTTAAAGGCCGTTCAATTGAAAATATTGCTGCTGAGATAGTTGAAATTGACTGTAAAAACAGACTTGATATTTCAATCGACATTAAAAATTATACGGATTTTGAAATTATGAGAAAAAGAATAATGTATAATATTGTTAATTTTGAAAAAAACAGCTGTTTATTAGAAAAAGTTCCAAACAGAAAATATCTTAATTTTGCAATTATATATTTCTGCCTTACCATGGAAACGGACTGTTCCTGTGCAACATGGATAGTTACAAATGATTTTTTGAAAATATGGGGCGTAGAAGAAGAGGAACTTTTTGCGGCGGCCGCTGAAAATACCTGCAGGGAAATGCCTGCCGTTATAAAGAGTATGCCGGAAATAATTAATGAAATATCGTCTGCCACGGATTTTGCTGAAACTGAAGAATGGAATGAGGATGATTTTGCCGGAATGCCCATGATGTATGTAATAACTAATAAGCAGCAGTTCTACGGAGCAGGAACGATATTGTATCCGGACATGCTTAAGGAACTTTCTGAACGATATGGCAATTTTTATGTTCTGCCAAGCAGTATACATGAGTTAATTATTGTTCCTGATGAGGGATATATATGTGATGATGAACTTATAAGTATGGTAAGGGATGTAAACCGTACCCATGTACGTGCAGATGAATTTTTGTCAGATGAGGTTTATTATTACAATACTCAGGCAAAAGAGTTATATATATTAAATAAATAAACCAATATACATAATAATATTAAGAAATTTAAGCAAAATGAAAAAAATTCTTGCGTATATAGTACATCTTTAATATAATGTAAAAGGAAAAATTGATAGAAACGTATTAAGGAGGACATTGCTATGTCATATGTTGATGAAGTCTTGGCAAATGTTATTGCTAAGAATCCTGCTCAGCCTGAATTCCATCAGGCAGTTAAAGAAGTACTTGAATCACTTCGTGTTGTAATCGAAGCTAATGAAGAAGAGTACAGAAAAGAAGCTCTTTTAGAGAGACTTACTACACCTGAAAGAATTATTATGTTCCGTGTACCTTGGGTAGATGATAACGGACAGGTTCAGGTTAATAATGGTTTCCGTGTACAGTTTAACAGTGCAATCGGACCTTACAAGGGAGGATTACGTTTCCATCCTTCAGTAAATCTTGGTATTATTAAATTCCTTGGATTCGAGCAGATTTTCAAAAACTCTTTAACCGGACTTCCAATCGGCGGTGGTAAGGGTGGTTCTGATTTCGACCCTAAGGGAAAATCAGATAGAGAAGTTATGGCATTCTGCCAGAGCTTTATGACCGAACTTTGCAAGCATATCGGTGCTGACACAGACGTTCCTGCCGGAGATATCGGTGTAGGCGGACGTGAAATCGGTTATATGTACGGACAGTATAAGAGAATCCGTAATCTTTATGAAGGTGTACTTACAGGTAAGGGTCTTACATATGGTGGTTCTCTTGCAAGAACACAGGCTACAGGCTATGGTCTTTTATATTTAACAGAAGAGATGTTAAAATGCAACGGTAAGGATATTGCCGGTAAGACAGTTGCTGTTTCAGGTGCAGGTAATGTAGCTATTTACGCTATTGAGAAAGCAATCCAGTTGGGTGCAAAGCCTGTTACATGCTCAGATTCAACAGGCTGGATTTATGATCCGGAAGGAATTGATGTAGCTTTATTACAGGAAGTTAAGGAAGTTAAGAGAGCAAGATTGACTGAATATGCAGCTTCAAGACCATCTGCTCAGTATCATGAAGGAAAAGGTGTATGGACAGTTAAATGTGACATCGCTCTTCCATGTGCTACACAGAACGAACTTAACCTTGATGACGCTAAGGCACTTGTTGCAAACGGCTGCTTCGCAGTAGCAGAGGGTGCTAACATGCCTACAACTCTTGAGGCAACAGAATATCTCCAGCAGAACGGAATTCTTTTCTGCCCTGGTAAGGCATCTAACGCAGGTGGTGTTGCAACATCAGCTCTTGAGATGAGCCAGAACTCAGAGAGACTTAGCTGGACCTTCGAAGAGGTTGATTCTAAGCTTAAGAATATCATGGTTAATATCTTCCATAACCTTGATGACGCTTCTAAGAAGTACGGAATGGAAGGCAACTATGTTGCAGGTGCTAATATCGCAGGCTTCCTTAAGGTTGCTGAGGCTATGAAGGCACAGGGTATTGTATAATAGCTGATTTCTAAGATATAAGATAATATTGATAAGTCCTGTAAAACATTGCGTTTTACAGGACTTTTTTTGATTTATGGGTTTGATATAAATATTGGTCAAATATTATAGAATATATTGTTTAAAAAATAGCTGTAAAATTCTTCGTTGAATTTTACAGCATATTTTTGTATAATATATGTGCAAGGTGAAGAAACTATATCAAAGAAAGGAAGTTGATTTTATGCCGAATATATTACCCGTATCAGATTTAAGAAATTATAATGAAGTATTGAAAAATTGTGTGGTTGGGGAACCGGTATTTTTAACTAAGAACGGAAGAGGTAAGTTTGTAGTTATGGATATTGAAGATTACGAGCGCGAAAAGGCGGAGAAAAAGCTGCTTATGAAATTGCAGGAAGCAGAAGAGGCGGTTAAGGACGAAAGTGCTTGGATGAGTCTGGATGAGCTGAAAACATCTGTTGGGGTATAGCTTATGATGAAATTACGGATTAACCCTTTAGTTGCAGAGGATTTAAAGAACATTAAAGAGTATATTGCTGAAGATAATGAAGAGATGGCAGTAAAAACCATTCAAGAGATATACACTCGAATTGAGAATATACAACAATTTCCGTACATGGGAGCTGACCTTTCTAAAAGAGTCAGCTTCCGGACGGATTATAAGTATGCGATTTCCGGAAATTATGTAGTGTTGTATAAGATAGGGAACGAGTATGTGGAGATTTACCGAGTGGTGAATCGGTATCAGGATATTACGCAAATATTTGAAAAACTATAGCATAAATATAAATTTAAGTAAAAATACACACAAACGAAATGTGTGATTTTAATTACTTTATAAAATATAGGCGGGTATTAAAATGCATAAAATATTAAAAATCAACATCCGACGCAATAAATACGGTAATTTAAAGGACTTATAGAATCAAGTGAATACGAACTATAATGAGTATTGAAAAAGGGTATCCTCTAAGTTATTTCATGACTTAGGGATACCCTAAAATTTACAAGTAAAATACCATGTTATTCTAATCCAGGCTGTTCATCCATTTCTTCCGCTTAAGTACAATTAATGAAATCCCAAATCTGATACATTCCTCTAAGGACAAAATAAAGTAAACATAAGGAATTGAAAGATTCAGAACAAATGCTGTAAGCAGTCCGAGAGGGACACCGAAGCCCCAAGTTCCAATCATATCAATTGCCATGGCATATTTTGTCTTTCCGCCGCTTCGTATGATTCCGCCGCCAAGAATCATATTAAGTACCTTAAATGGAGCGACAAGGGCATAGGCTAACAGGATTTGCTCAGTGAGAAGCTTCACAGAGTCCTCCACCTGATAGATTTCTACATAATATCTGCCGGATACAATAACTACTGCGGATAATATCAGCGAGCCGACAAAGCCGTAGAAAAGCAGCTTTTTAGATGATTTATAAGCATCATCATATTCTTTGTTTCCTAATTTTTTACCTATTATAACACTTGCAGCCTGAGACAGACCGCAGAGTGCGCCAATCAGCAGTCCCTGTACAGGATTTGTTAATGTCATCGCAGCACTTGCATTTGTACCGATATGACCGTAAATGGCAGCATATACGTTTTCGCCAAGGCTCCATGCGAATTCGCAGATAAGAATCGGCATAAGCATATTAAAATACTGCTTCCAGTTGATTTTTGACATTGCTTTTTCCATATTTTTTGAAAGCTTAAGACAGTCATTGTGTTTTAAAAGCATCAAAAGCATGATGAGGAAATTAATGCACTGCGAAATCAGGGTTGCGATTGCCGCACCGTTAGCTCCCATTGGGGAAAAACCAAATTTTCCGAAAATAAGTACGTAGTTAAGAACCGTATTTAAAATTGCGGAAGCGATGCTTGCAAAAAGCGGAAGCTGTGCTTTTTCTATACATCGGAACATCGTGGACAGCATAGTGGCACCTGCCATTGGCAGAAAAGTAGCTGAAATAATTCTAAGATACTCGGCGGAAGCGGATATTGTCGAGGTATCCTTGGTATAAAGTGACATTATCTGCTTTGGAATTATGGCACAGATTATTGTGAATACCGCCGCCATGCCTATTGCAAGCAGAAGATTCAGATAAAAACTTCTTCGTACCTCTGATTTATTTTTCTGACCTATGTACTGGGAAATCATAATTCCGGCAACGGCTCCGATTGCGGAAACCATTACAGAAAAAATAGATGAAAACTTTCCGGCAAAGCCGACACCTGCGACGCTTACGCTTCCAAGCTGTCCAATCATAATCTGGTCCACAATGCTGAAGGAGGACTGGAGCATTGATTGAAGTGCAACGGGGATTGCTAAATTACATACGGTGGATAAAAAACTTTTTTCGTGTTTCATAGGAAAACCTCCTCGTATATTTTTCACCTTTATTTTAGCTCCGCAAAAATATAATTACAAAGGTTAAACGCATAACCCATACCAAAAATAAAGGGTTGAATTTGTGCAGATTTGACAAATACAACCCTCTAAAACTCAAATATTTATTTTTCTTGTGCTTTCTCGTTCAACCAATGTAACCGGAAGCATAATTTCTGTTTCACATTGTTTTGACTCTTTTAATTCCTGCAGCTTTTGAATTGCGATTTTTGCCCTTAATGCACCATCCTGTTTTACCGTGGTTAAGGTCGGGGAAATCATTTCACATAACGGAATATCATCAAAGCCTGCAACGGAAATATCCTCAGGAACACGAATGCCGGACGACTTAAGAAAATGAATTAAATCTATGGCATAATAATCTGAAACGGCAAAGACAGCAGTAACGTCGTAAAATTTCTCAAGCTGTTTACGATAGAAGTTATGACGTTCTTCTTTATGCATTGGTATAAGCATGAAATCTGTAATTCCGTCTTTAAATCCGTCGCAGAATCCGTTAAAACGCTCCTCATCAACACAGATATCGTTGTCAGAAATACACAAAGCCTTTTTGTGGCCGTTTTTTCGAAAATATTCACCAAGTTGGAAACCGCCGCCATAATTATCTATCGTTATGTTAAAAATACGTTCAGGTTTATCACAATAACCGTCATAAACAACAAACGGAATTCGCATATGGTTTCTCAGATACATATAGTCCGGATTACAGAAGCCTATTACAACAAGACCGTCCATATTCCACATTGAAGCGAATTTAATAATTTCTTCCGGATTCTTTGCTTTTTTTACCATCATAAACTGACCGTTTTCTTCAATTTCAGTTGACAGATAGTTAAGCGAGGACGCAATAAAAACATCCTCTAACGTGCGTCCCTCATATTTCTCATGGTCGTTAATGAAAACACCAATTATTTTGGAAGAATTCTGTGCTAAAAGAATTCCTGCCATACTTGGTATGTACTGACGTTCCTCTAATAAAGCCTGTACACGCTTTACGGTTTCATCGGATATTTTCTTTGTTTTACCATGTATTACATTGGAAACTGTTGCGGTGCTGAGACCCAGCTCCTCTGCAATATCACTTATTCTAATACGTTGTTCTTCCATATCACACATTCTCCTTTGCGTATCAGAAAAATCTGACAGGCAAATTTTAGTTTTTATATTATAACACAGGAATAGGAATAAAAACATCTAATAGAATACATATTATAAAATAACTTTTATTCTGGAGGAAAAATTAATGAAATATGTATATGAGGTAAGTGAGTAGTGGGAGCCGGTAAGGAATATTATGAAATCCGTCTGGAAAGCATTGGCGGTCTGGGGGCCAATCTGTGCGGCAAAATGCTTGGTGAGCTCGGTGTAAAATATCTTGACGTAAACAGCAGCAGCTTTTCAAGCTATGGTTCGGAGAAAACAGGTACTCCGGTAAAGGGACATGTCAGATTTTGTAAAAAAGAAAAAGAGATAAGAGTTCATTCTCCGGTTACTGAACCGGATTTGCTTGTGATTTTTCATCAGGCATTAACAAGTGATGAATCGGTTTGGAAGGGCTGTAATGATGACACCAAGGTAATTATTGCAATGGAAGCCGGTCAGGAGACTCCTCATAATCTGTCAGGGGAATGCTATGGACTTGAAGCACAGAAAATAGCAATGGAGACGCATTCGAGAATTAATGTTGTAATGCTTGGAGCGGCATTGAAAATAATGGGTTTAGAAAATCTGACAGCAGGAGAGCAGATTTGTAAGGATACTTTGGGCAAAAAATATCCTGACGCTTTAAAGGGAAATCTTGACGGAATGAGAAGGGGCTATGAGGAAGTACGAAAACTTGAAAAAACATCAAAACAGGCAGAAACTTCAAAGGTAACAGCTTCAAAAACAACTGAATGGGGCTATGAAAATGCACCAATCGGCGGAATTAATCCAAGAATCGGCAGTACAGTTGTGTCAGATTTATCACCGTCCCGACAGGGGTATATTCCTATTTTTATAAAAGAGAGGTGTATCAACTGCGGATTGTGCCATTCGACCTGTCCGGATATGGTTTTTCAGTTTACAAAGGGAGTATATAACGGCAGGGAAATGATGATAAACAGGGGGCTTGATTATTATCATTGCAAGGGCTGTCTTCGCTGTGTTGATGTGTGTCCCGTTAATGCATTGGTAAGGGGTGTTGAAGCCGAAAATCCTGATAAAAAGTATTTTATGCCTAACAAGGAACTTTTAAGGAAACCAAAGTATTATGAGGAGGCAGGAGCGGATGGATATATTACCTCCGAATCATTTTTAACGGAAAAAAGAATGGAAGGAGGAGAGGTATAGTGAAAAAACAGGTTATGGAATTTGCCTCAGGCAATGAAATGGCTGCAATAGCCATTAAGCAGATTGGCTATGATTTAATGGGTTATTATCCGATTACACCCTCAACTCAGATTGCGGATAATCTGGACATTATGCGCGCAAACGGTGAAACGGATATGGTAATGGTGGCTGCTGAGGGCGAGCATAGCGCGGCAGGAATATGTTACGGTGCGTCGGTGGCAGGCGGCAGGGTTGTTAATGCTACAAGTGCCAACGGTCTTTTGTATGCAGTTGAACAGTTACCCGTGCAGTCCGGAACACGATATCCCATGGTTATGAATGTCGTGTGCAGAACCGTTTCGGGACCTCTGTCCATTAAGGGTGACCATAGCGACATTATGTACCTGTTAAACAGCGGCTGGCCGATTCTGTTTGCAAGTACAGTTCAGCAGGTATACGATTTTAACATTATTGCATTAAAGCTTGCCGAGCAGGTCAGACTTCCGGTAGTTGTGGCTTATGACGGTTTCTTTACCAGTCATCAGAAAGGGCGCTGCTATCGTTTCGCAGATGATGAAGACATAAGAAATTATATCGGTCCTAAGAAGGAGGAATATCCTTTTCTGGATTTGGAACATCCGATTACCGTAGGTTCATATATGAATGAGCCGGATTTGATTAATAACAGATATCAGCTTCATCAGGCAATGGCAGAGGCTGACCGCATTCTGCCTGAATTGTTTGCTTCATACAAAGAACTTTCAGGCAGGGAATATTCTAAAACAGAGGGGATTCATTGTGAGAATGCCGACAGTATTCTGGTGCTTCTCGGTTCATCCTATGACACGGCAATGGATGCAGTTGATGAAATGCGTCAGGACGGGCAGAGAGCAGGAGCTGCAACGCTTAATGTACTTCGTCCGTTTCCTGCGAAGGAACTTTTTGATTTGATTCATAATGCTGACAATATTCTTGTGGCAGACAGGCAGGACAGCTATGGTGCAGGTGGCGGCAATCTGTCGCTGGAGGTTCGTGCCACCATGCAGAGATTTGGCGGAGGTTCATCAGTAAAGAGTCTGGTCTATGGTCTTGGCGGCAAAGATTTTTTCAAGGAGGACGCAAAAAATATGCTGGCATGGGCTTTAGATTCTTCAAAGCCTGATTTTGCATATTACGGTGTCACGGCGGGCAAAAACTCAGAGTCCGATGATGAACCGTTGTTTGAACCGGTTACAAGGGAAAGTACTAATATCGGTGCGACACGGATTGTAAGAGAATCCGAAGCTGAACCTGTAAAGGTAACGGGCGGAAATCTGAATGCGGTTACGGCAATGCCGGGGCGTATTGCACCGGGGCATGGGGCCTGTCCGGGCTGCGGAATTCCCGTTAACCTGAATCTGCTTCTGAGAGGAATTGAGGACCCTGTTGTGTTTCTGTTTCAGACCGGCTGTGCAATGATTGTAACAACCGCTTATCCGAGAACCGGTTTTAGGATTCCGTATCTTCATAATTTATTCCAGAATGGTGCAGCTACGCTTAGCGGTGTTGCGGAAATCTGCTACCGCAAGCAGCAGAAGGGCGAAATTCCGCCGGGAGACATTATTTTTGTAATGGTAAGCGGTGACGGCGGTCTTGACATTGGTATGGGTTCGGCACTGGGAACTGCACTTCGCGGCCACAGACTTTTGATATTTGAATATGACAACGGCGGATATATGAACACGGGCTATCAGCTTTCGTATTCGACTCCGTTAGGAGCGAGAAGTTCGACCTCGCATATCGGAAAAGAGCAGTACGGCAAGACCTTCTTTCATAAGGATATGCCGCAGCTTATGGCGGCAACAGGGATTCCTTATGTGGCTACCGTAGCAGAATCCAATCCGACGGATTTTATTAAAAAGGCAGCCAAAGCGGCATATTATGCCAAAACAACAGGCACTGCTTATTTAAAAGCACTTTCCGCATGCCCTCTGAACTGGAATGACAAACCGCAAACGGAGCGCAGGGTCATCGAAGCTGCGGTCAACTGCTGTTATTTTCCTCTGTATGAGGTTGAGCAGGGCGTTACCAGACTTTCCTATGACCCTGGGAAGATAGGTAAGAAGCTTCCTGTGCTTGACTGGCTTGCCATGATGGGACGAACCAGACATTTGCAAAAGGCGGAGTACACAGAGGTTGTTAAACGCCTTCAGGACGAAACGGACAGGAGGTTTGCAGCGTTGAAAAAGAAAGCAGGAGACGCGTGAGAAAAAATATCTGAATCGTACTTCTTCAATCTCTGTCAATAACTTTTGAAAATGTCACTTTTTTGGAAGGACATTAACTTGAGAAAATCTCACTTCTTCACTGGCTTTTTGAATTATAATTATCACTTCATGGGCATCAAGGATATATGAACAGCAAGCTGTCCTTGACGCCCATGAAGGTGATAATTCTTTGTTGATCAAGCCAGTTAAGAAGCAGACTGCTGTTTTTCAAAGAACAGCTCATAAAGAAACTTCAGTGAAAGATTGTAGTCTTCAGCCCACCAAATTTTCTTCCATTCATCGCTACTGTGGATGAGGTGAGGTGTTACTACTTTCACGGTTTTCTTAGTAACTTTTACGCTAGCGTTTTTATTTTGTGGTTTTAGATAGCGTATCGTTGCATAGGTTTTTCCCTTGTATTCTACGCGAATACCGAATCGTGGATTTATGAGCACTTGTATATCGCGTCTGGCGGATATGATAGGAAAACCTTCGTCGAGGATTTGAAAGCAGCGTCCTTTGAAGGAGAAGGTTCCTGCATTATCTGTTTTTCGTTGATGTTTTATGCAAAGGATCTCATCGATGTTTACCGTTGGTTGTAGTGGAACAAACAGTGATGTGCCTTCTGCCACGACAGAGAATTTTTCGTTGAACGAGGTGCGATATTCTTTTAGGAATTCGTTGGCTTCGCTGAGTGTTTTGATGTTTCGTTTAGCGAACTCTACAGGAAGTCTGCTTTGAAGTGTTACCCATAGGCGTTCAATACGACCTTTTGCTTGTGGTGTTTGTGCAAATATCATATCAATACCTAATTCATGCATAGAACGTCCGAATTGGGTGAGATTAACCTGTTTACCGTTGATTAGTTCTTCTACGGTTAGTTGTCCAGTTTTGGGTGAACGGAAAATCGTATGTCGGTCAGAATAAATCGTTTGTGGAACACCGAAATCTTGGCAGCACTGACGCATCATTTCAAAGTATCCGAAGAGACACTCGTTTTGAGTCATATATAAGCCGACAATCTTACCGGTTGCATCATCTATAGCCCCGTGAAGGGCGTATTTTATTTTTCCGCCGAACCATTCGTAAGGGGTTGCATCTATCTGGATTAATTGTCCAGGATGAGTTTTTCTCTTACGTCTGTGGGTGCGATGACGGATTTTTTTCTTCATAGGGCTTTCGATTCCGGCACTTTTAAGTATACTAGTAAGTGAAGTATATGAGAGGGCAATCTCATAATCTTCGAGAAGTATATCTTTGAAGTGGAGGAAATTGACCTCTTTGAACTCCG
>JBGVLM010000063.1:0-27315 GCA_045124255.1 Butyrivibrio sp.
ATGCTTGTTAAACCTCATCAGCTGTAATTGCGTCGTAATCAAAGCTGATACAATGACGCTGAGATATAAATTTGTCACCTCAGTTACTTTCACATATATTTTAATCTGTCGCTAGCAAAGCCTAGAGCGTGTCGCTCAACACTATCCGTAACATTGAAATACTGGTCTTGTAAATTCATATCTTCAATTTTAAGATTTAAGAACTCACTTATTCGACAACCATTATAAATCAGCATAAGCATAATCTCAATAGTCAGCCTTGTATCTTCGTTCTGTTCGTAATACAACTTCCATAAGCGTTCTATCTGTTCATCGGTAAATATTAACGCTTGCCCTTTTCGTGGGCTCTTGCCTATATCAAGCAACTCGCCATAATTCTTACTGACAATATCGCATTTAATAGCATAATCATACAACTGCTTAATGCAATTTTTAACTTTCCTTACTGATTGATAACCCTTTCTGTTTCCCAACAGTTCATTTATCATATTCTGCAAATCATTAAACTTAATGTCGATAAACTTCATATTCTTAATTTTATCGGTAATCAACTTGTAAGTAAACTCATAGCCTTTTATAGTATCGGGTTTCAAGGCTTGTACTTTCTTGCTGTTCTGCCAATCCTCCCATAATTTAGCAAAGGTAACATTCTTATACAAGATATTGACTTCATCTTTATTCATATTGTAATTTGTCAAGGCATTTAAGGCTTCTTCCTTTGTTTCAAAATAGCCTATTGTCTTTTTGTGCTGATGTTTCTTGCCCTGCTCATCAATTTCAATATCCGTAGTAATCCTTGCTATGTACTTCTTTCGTAAATTCTTTCTATTAACCTTGCTAACACTTCCATATCCGTTAGGTAGTTTCATAATGTCCTCCTTTCGCTGAATAATAAGAAGTAAATTGATACAACAATTATAACTCCGTAGCCACACTTTGAAAAGTGGGATTTATATAATATTTCTTCTAAATATTTCGGTGTTTTTGGGATTAAAAAAGATACTAGCACTATGTCCAGTATCTTTATATAATATAGAATTTACTCTATTTCATAATATCTTACTAAGATTTTCATTTTATCATAATATTCAGCTGGCATTTCAATGACTTGCCCATATATAAAAAGATTTGTTTCTTTTTTTAAATCAGCAGGATTAATATTTTCTACATTTTGAAAATACATACGACCGAAGTCAGATATATAATCTTCTGCTACCTCTCCATAAAACAAAAAATCCCATACACAATCTTGTACTTTAGAAACATCTATCCAACTTCCAACTTGTTTTTCTTTTCCTTCCTCACTTTTGAAAATCAATTCATCAAATAATTGAATATGTATTGCGATATGACGCCCTGTCAAATCCTCACCACTTGTCAAGTCTCTATAATTCATTTTATCGCAATGGCTAATATATTCATCCAAAGGTAATTCATTCATATTTTCAATATTTTTTGTCGTTCCAGTATAATCAGAATTTAAAGATTGTTTGTATTCTTTTTCCTTCGCCTCTTCTTCTCTTTGTTCTTTAATCTCTTCAGCACTTTTTGCTTCTTCTGGTTTTTCTCCGTATTGTCTTACATAATCTGCATAGTACACCTTAATGGTTGGATTATAATCCGCTGTTTTGTAACTTTTGCTAACATCTTCAATTATTCCATAAATACGCATTACATCACTACCTTGCATTGGAAAAGAATTATCTATTCTATAATCTTTAATTCGATAAACATTGTATGTTTTTTGATAAAAGTCCATGTCCTCTAAAAAATCTTCCGTAGCACCACATTCATATATTTTTATGCCATCTTCTGTAGTTGTACTACTCCCTATTATTATTTCCTTTGTAACATATTCTCCAATAGATGATTCACTAAGGTCTTTAAAAACAATTTCATTACACTTTAATTTAAATTCTTCCTCATCATATACATCTACACTTACATTACTCTTGTTGCTTGTTTCCACACTTTCTTCACTGCTTATATTCTTATTAGTATCTTGCACTATCGGTGTGTCATTCTCATTTTCATCTTTGCCAGTACACGAAATTATACATAACACAAATAGTACACATAATAATCCTATAATTTTATTTCTTTTCATAAAGAACTCCTTTTCAAATAAACTCATATTAATTATATCAAATTTCGCAGATTATACAATCACTTTATCGGTTGCGTTCCTGCTGCTTTATGACTTCATACGCCTTATCTCTATTCCTGCGTTCCAATTCCTCCTTATCTTCAACCAACTTATTATATTTATCAGCCAACTCATTGTATTCCTTAACCATATTATCAAGTTTCTTGTTTAGTTCCCTGCTTTCTTCTTCCATTTGCTTTTTATATTCCTTTGCACTTAAACCTCCAGTTCTACGGGTTTCGGTTTCTTCGTAGCTTTCTACATTAAAACCGTGATTTCGTAGCACGATAGGCATTAGCCTATGTATTGATGTTATAAAATCCCTTGTTATTAAAGTCTTACTTGATAATTTCCCATTGTCTATCGGGATAATATCTAAATGTAGGTGTGGAACTCCTGCCTCATCTTGCACATGGCAACAAGCCATTACTATATTATCAGCCCCAAGCCTTGCACCCATATATTTAATAATCAAATCATTGTATTCATCAAGCCTTTCTATCGGTAATTCCTCAGGATATGAAAATATACATTCACATATCCAGTTTGAAGCCTTTGTAACCCTGCCACCTTTTGCAATTACCTTTTTATTTATAATGTCCTTACAATCCTTATAAAGTGATTGCTTCGGTGCAATATAAATACGATTTTCTTTGCTTCGTTCCAAGTCTATATCTGGATTACTGATATAGTTCTTGTTTAATCGTCTGTTATGTTTATCAATTCCTCCAAGTTGCCCTGCCTTATAGCATTGACAATGAAAACTAAACTTCGCCATAAAATCCCTCCTCTCAAACACCAGTAGCAAGACCGCCTATGCTTCTAAATCTTGCTCCAAGGTGTAAGCCCCTATACCTTGCAAGCAAGGTGGGGCTCTTTTTTATCTTTCCTCTGTTGTCTTTCTTTCGTACGGTTCTACTTTTGTAAAATCATCCTCTGTATCTTCCGAAACTTCCTTTTGACATTCTTCAATTCCCTCTTGTGCTAATGCTTGAATTAAAAAATCAATAGAAGCATTGTAAAAAGTATCATCATCACATTCTATTATCTTTCCCATTTCGTTCCACCTCCCTTATAAAAAGTGTGATTTTTGACCTTACCTCACAAAATCAATTTTTGATAAATTTCGCCCGATCCAATACCGACAGCAGACCCCTCACACCTCTCAAACCCTCATAAATAAAGGATTTTACAAAATCAATTTTTTATAATTCTCCAAAAAATATCCAAAATTGAAATTTTTTAAACCAAAAAAGGCTATACAGAAAGAACACAACCGATTTCCAACTTGCATGCTACTTATGAAACAACAATGTAGTACGTAGTAAAACCATTGAAAAGCTTGAAAAATAGCCGAACAATGGGCTTGTCTGTTCGGCGTAGTTTTACTGTCGTATGTAGCAAATTATAGGAGGTATGTATATGCAGGTTAGATTATGTGAAATTGTATCGAATGTGGAACACATCAATATTGAAGAAATTGTAAAGGTATTAGACAATCAAAAACCTTTCAAGGATTATGCTTATATTTTGCACGACAAAGATATTTATAGTGAAGATGATGAAGCCAAAAATTCCGACCATAAAGCAGGCTCACCTAAAAAGGCTCATTATCATATTGCAATTAGACTGGAATATGGTGTAGACATCAAATATATTGCCAACTGGCTAAATGTAAAAGAAAATTTTATTTGTAAACCAAAAAGTAAGGGTGGCGAAGCTGTAAAATGGTGCAACATGTTAAAATATTTAACTCACGAAAACGCACCGACAAAATTTCAATACAGCGAAGACGAAGTAACCAGTAATTACAACTGGAAAGATGAAAAAGCCAAGACAATCAGTAAATCCAATAGTGAAACAAGAAAAAGTCAAATCATAAACGACATTGTAAAGGGTGTTATTCGTGAATTTAATTATCATGAACACATAACTATTGACGAATACGACAAATACAAGAAATCTATCGACAATGCTTTTAAATACAGAACCGATATTATAAAGGGGGCAAAAAGAAATATGGAATGTGTATATATTACTGGAAAAAGTGGAACTGGCAAAAGTACATATGCAAAGATGATGTGCCAAGATAAGGGCTATAGTGTATTTGTATCAAGTGGCTCTAATGATGTACTTGACGGATATGCAGGTGAAGATTGCATTATTCTTGACGATTTAAGACCAAGTTGCATGGGATTAAGCGACTTACTAAAGATGTTAGATAATAATACTGCTTCTACTGTTAAAAGCCGATACAAAAACAAGGTTTTAGAATGCAAGCTAATTATCGTGACATCAGTATTGAAGATTGACGAATTTTTCAATGGTGTATTTAAGGAACAAAAAGAACCTATCGTTCAGTTAAAGCGAAGATGTAAATTACATTTGCGTTTTGAGCAAGACCATTACTATGCAAGCCTCTTTGATGATAAAAAAGGGGATTACTCCGAAGAATTTGAATATATCAATCCAGTTGCAGCATTGTTCCCCAAAAAAGAACTCACAGAAGAAGATAAACTTAATTACATCAACACTTTATTAGTTGCAGGTGCTGAAAGAACTGGCAAGACCGAAGCTCCTGCCGAAGAAAATAAAGACCCATTAACAGCCAAAGAACGCTCATTGCAAAACAAAGTTGATATGTTGTACCGACACAATGACATACTTATGAATGAAATAGATAAAAAGTGTGGCTAATATGTGGCTATGGTGTGGCTACGACTTTGTTTTAGATACTAAACTCGCAATTTTTCAAAATTTTAAGACATAAGAAAAAGCCCCATAATTCGGGGCTTTTTCGGTATTCTTCAAAAAAATCAATTTTCTTCTTATTATCTCTTTGAGAACTGTGGTGCTCTACGAGCTGCTTTGAGACCGTATTTCTTACGTTCTTTCATTCTTGAATCTCTTGTAAGGAATCCTGCTGCCTTAAGAACCGGACGGAAATCTGCGTCAGCTTTAAGGAGAGCTCTTGAAATACCATGACGGATGGCACCAGCCTGTCCTGTTGTTCCACCACCATGAACGTTAACGATTACGTCATACTTGTCAGCTGTTTCTGTAGCTACGAGTGGCTGACGAACGATAACCTTAAGGGTCTCAAGACCGAAATAGGTGTCAATGTCTCTTTTATTTATTGTGATGTTACCCTTACCAGGCATAACATATACTCTTGCAATACTGCTTTTTCTTCTTCCTGTTCCGTAGAACTTTGCACTTGCTGCTTTCTTTGCTGCCATTGTTAAATCCTCCTTCTAATTAAAATGTTAAAACTTCCGGCTTCTGAGCCTCATGCTTATGCTCAGCACCAACATATACATGAAGTTTTGTATACATTTCTCTTCCTAAAGGTCCCTTTGGAAGCATTCCCTTAACTGCATGCTCAATAACTCTCTCAGGATGCTTATCCATCATCTCTCTTAAGGTAGTCTCTTTTAATCCGCCTACCCATCCTGAATGATGATAATAAACCTTCTGGTCAAGCTTCTTACCTGTTACTTTGATTTTCTCAGCGTTGATTACGATTACATAATCACCTGTATCCATGCTTGGAGTGTAGATAGGCTTATTCTTTCCTCTTAAAACCTTAGCTACTTCTGAAGCAAGACGACCTAATGTATATCCTGTAGCATCAACTACATACCATTTTCTTTCAATTGTTGATGGACTAGCCATAAATGTTTTCATTGGTTTACCTCCTTGAATTCTCTTAACCTTCAATTAATATATGAATCAATAAAACAGATTCATTGCTGCACGCTGTAGTTAAGCGGCTCTGTTGCGTGCAATCCGCTATTGTGCGATGCTAAAAATGTCCAAAATAGCATCTTATTTATTCAAAATGTTCCTCCGGGGCTATTGGTGAAACACTTTAGTCTAAATGTCGCCACAGTTAAATATTATATAATAGGACTTTTATGGTGTCAACAGCTTTTTTCCTATTTTTCTCACTTTTTAATTGTGTCTTTCTACGCTACAACTGATATTACTATTCCTGCCACAATTATTGCGGCACAGCACAGTTTATACAGAATATTTTTTTCCTTAAAAATAAGCTTGCCACCGATTATTGTAATCAGGCATGCCGACTGCTTAATCAATGTCATAATTGTAACTCTGCTGTCAGGATTGCCGTTGGCAATGAAAAGTGCCCGGTCTGCCAGTACAAAAAGAACACTCATAATCCAGATCCAATGATTTTTCACTAGCTCTTTCCAATGTATTTTTATCTTCTTAATTAATATGTAAATTCCATAGTAAATTACCATGAACAGGGTATACCAGAACTGAAGCTGACCGCTTGACATTCCCGTTCCCATTAAATATTTATCAAGGGTACCTGATACCGCATTAAGAATGCAGCTGAAAAGTGCGATGATAACAAGCATTGGTTTAATTACTTCTGCAGCACCCTCACGGCCGCGTTTGGCAGCCAAAATATTAGGAATCGGCAGAATTATAAGTCCCGCCGCCACCAGGACAAGTCCAAGCACCTGATTAAACTTCATTGTCTCATGCAGAAAAATAACACCCATAAGCGTGGCAAAAATCACTCTGGATAAATCAAGAATCCCCATAACACTTACCGGCAGTTTTTTAATCGCATAAAAACTGCACATCCATGCGATAAAAATAACAAAGGATTTAAGTGCAATAAGCAGATACTGCCATCCGGCAAGTCCGCCGGCATTACGCACTTCGGGAATTACCATTACAAAAGACAGCAGTGTGTAGAAGAATAAAACCTCCATCACACCATTCTTTAACAAAGCCTTTTTCTTGCAAATCTCCCTCGCACCCTTTGCCAGTCCATAAAATAATGTGCATAACATCCAAATCATAGGTCAGATTCCTCGTATTTGATTTCGACTAAGGTAAGTCCCCTCGCAGGTGCAGTAGGCCCTGCAAGCTGTCTGTCACGGCTCTCTATTATATCAGGAATACGTTCCGGCTCTATAGCACCCTGGCCAACCTTTAAAAGTGTTCCTGCAATAATTCTTACCATATTATAAAGGAAACCGTTACCGGTCACTCTTATTTTAATCAGATTACCTGTTTTATCCGCATTAAGGGCATATATATGTCTGACCTTATCCACAACCTGACTGCCTGCTGAACAGAAAGCTGTGAAATCATGCTCACCGATAAAATATCGGGCAGCACGGTTCATGGAATCAACATCAATATCTCCATAGCAGAAATGTGAATACAGACGCTCCTTCGGATTTTCAAATGTACTGTTCCAGATACTGTACTCATAAGTTTTTATACAATCCACATGTCTCGGATGAAAACCGGCACGTACCTCTCTTGATTCCTGTATTCTGATATCCTCGGGAAGTCTTGCATTCAATGCATAGGCTATCTTCTCCGCCGGAATTCTTGTCTCAATGTCAAAAACAGCAACGTTGCCCATCGCATGAACACCTGCATCCGTTCTGCTGGCACCTGTTACATCTATATCCGTTTGAAATAACTCTTTTAAATTGTCACGAAGCACACCCTCAACAGTAACGGCATTCGGCTGAATCTGCCAGCCTGAATATGCTGTTCCGTCATAAGCAACTCTAAGCAGCACTCTCATATATTTCTCCCTGCCATATTGACGGCATATTATTTTGCTAAAGCACTATCCGACAAATTTACTCCATAATATTTTTGCCGCAATTATCAGACCAAGATAAAAAAGTATTACTATATAGCTGACTGCGTCCCTGCCATGATATTTTAACGGCTTCATCTTAGTTCTTCCTTTTCCGCCCCTATAGCAGCGTGCCTCCATTGCAGAGGCAAGGTCATTGGCTCTTCTGATTGCAGACACAAAAAGCGGTACAAGAATCGGCACAAGAGCCTTAACCCTCTTTATAAAATTTCCTGTTTCAAAATCCGCACCTCTTGCACTCTGCGCCTTCATTATTTTATCCGTTTCTTCCATTAAAATAGGAATAAAACGAAGTGCAATCGACATCATCATTGCAATTTCATGTACCGGAATCTTAATCACATTGAGAAATCCAAGTGATTTTTCCAATCCGTCTGTCAGATTATTAGGAGTTGTTGTAAGGGTCATCAGTGAGGAACCCATTATTAATAAAATAAATCTTATCCCCATAAAAACCGCCTGAACAATTCCCTCATATGTGATTTTGAACTTCCAAAATCTGACCAGTACACGACCTTCCGTAAAAAACAAATTAAATATGAGGCTGATTGCCAATATGAAAAAAATTGATTTCAGACCTCTTAAAATAAATTTTACCGGAACCTTGGACAGTCCAATGCATACAAACAAAAATACCGCTGCCAGAATAAATACTATCGGGTTCTTAGCCAGAAAAAGACTGATAATAAAGATAAGCGTGCCAAAAAGCTTAACCCTTGGGTCAAGCCTGTGTATAATTGAATCTGTGGGATAAAATTGTCCTATTGTTATATCCTTTATCATCAGCTTATGCCTTTCTTATGTCTTATCGCCTTTATAATACTGTCACAGCCTTCTTCAATGGTATTCGCCGTAACATCAACAGCAAAGCCTCTTTGCTTCAAATCATTCATTATATAGGTTATTTCCGGTGCTGCAAGTCCTATGGCTTCCAGCTCCTTATAATGGCTGAAAATAACCTTTTTACTGTCATCATACATTAACCCGCCCTGATTCATTACAAGGATTCTGTCAACATATTTTGCAACATCCTCCATGCTGTGAGATACCAGAACTACTGTGGTTCCAAGCTTCTCATGCATTTCCTTAATCATATCCAGTATTGAATCCCTTCCATAAGGGTCAAGTCCTGCGGTTGGCTCATCAAGGATTATATAATCCGGTTTCATCGCCAGAACACCTGCGATTGCCACACGGCGTTTCTGACCGCCCGACAACTCAAACGGAGACTGATAAAACAATTCCGGCTCTACTCCGAGTAATTCCAGCGTTTCAAATGCCCGAAGCTCTGCGTCCTTCTTAGACATTCCCATATTAAGCGGACCAAAGCATACATCCTTAAAAACATTTTCACCAAAGAGCTGGTGCTCAGGATACTGAAATACAAGTCCGACCTTAAATCTCAGATTTTTTTTGTTAAATCCCTTTGCGTTTACATCCTCTCCGTCAAAAAAAACATTGCCGGAGGTCGGTTTTAACAAACCGTTCAACAACTGCACAAGTGTGGATTTGCCTGAGCCTGTATGCCCGATGAGTCCGATAAATTCTTTTTCATTAATCACAAGGTTTATGTCTTTTAAGGCATGCTTAACAAAACCGGAGCCTTCGCCATATATATAGTTTACATTATCTAATATAATCGACATAATTCCTCCACTAATTCCTGTGATGTAAGTATTCCCTTTGGAAGAGGAACACCCTTCTGTATTAATTCATGTGCGATTTCAGTTGCAGGCGGAACATCCAGTCTTAATTCCTTCATTTTCTCTACATCATAGAAAATTTCTCTTGGCGTTCCCTCCATTACAACTTTTCCTTTATCCATTACAAATACCTTATCGGCTTTAACTGCTTCATTCATATAATGTGTAATCAGAATAATCGTAACATTTTCTTTCTTATTAAGTTCCATAACCGTTTCAATAACTTCTCTGCGTCCGTTAGGATCAAGCATTGCAGTAGGCTCATCCATAATAATGCATTTGGGTTTCATTGCAATGATTCCGGCTATGGCTACCCTCTGCTTCTGTCCTCCTGACAGCTTGTTAGGTGAATAATCCTTATATGCAGTCATTCCTACCGCATTAAGAGCATTTTCAACTCTTTTCCAAATATCCTCTGTTGGTACACCTATATTCTCAGGTCCGAACCCAACATCCTCTTCAACTATTGTGCCGACAATCTGATTATCCGGGTTTTGAAATACCATTCCTGCCTGCTGTCTTATAGACTGCAAATTTTTCTCCTCGGAGGTATCCATATTGTCCACATAGACCGCACCCTCTGTCGGCTGTAAAAGTGCATTAATATGTCTTGCAAGTGTGGACTTTCCGGAGCCGTTATGTCCCAGAATTGCGACAAAATCCCCTTGCTGTACATCAATATTAACATTATCAACTGCTTTATTTATTGATTCTACATTGCCATCCTCGTCCCTGCATATATATTCAAAAACAAGGTCCTTTGTCTCAACAATTCCCATAATGCTCCTCCTTACATAATTCCATTCATATAGGGCATAATATTGAAAAATGGACAAATGCGGTAACCCACATTCGTCCATAAATTCATTACTTATTGATTAAACCAACTCAAGAAGTACCTGCATAGCTGCGTCACCCTTACGCTGTCCAATTTTAACGATTCTTGTGTAACCACCGTTACGGTCAGCATACTTAGGTGCGATTTCGTCAAATAACTTGTCTGCCACGCTAACTACCTTTGTATTTCTCTTTCTTCCAGCTGCTTCAGTCGGAACCTCTGTTACAGAGTAAAGTGTCTTCATCATCTGTCTTCTGGCATGAACTCTTGAAGGCATATCCTTCTTAATTGACTTCTCAACAGTGTCATAAACTGTTTTCTTCTTTCCGTCAACTACTTCTTTAACTCTCTTGCCGTCTTTATCTTTGCGAGCCACTCTTGCAGTAACTGTAACTGTTTCAAAGTTATCTTTTTCCTTAACTGCTAATGCAATTAAACCATCAGCAACTTTGCGGATTTCCTTAGCCTTGGCTTCAGTTGTAACAATTTTGCCATTGTAAAGCAATGCTGTTACCTGGTTTCTGATTAAAGCTTTTCTCTGAGCCGCTGTTCTTCCAAGCTTTCTATAACCTGCCATTTGTTGCTTCCTCCTTTATATTACTCGTCACCTGAATTAAGTGATAATCCAAGTTCCTTTAATTTGGCAAGAACCTCTTCAAGTGACTTGCGTCCAAGATTTCTTACCTTCATCATATCTTCTGATGTTCTGTTACATAACTCTTCAACGGTGTTGATACCTGCTCTCTTTAAGCAGTTATATGAACGAACTGAAAGTTCTAATTCATCAATGCTCATAACGAGTGCTTTTTCTTTTTCAGTATCTTCTTTAACACTCATAACTTCAACATTCTGTCCGCGCTCTGAAAGGTCGATGAATAAGCTTAAATGCTCACTTAAAACCTTAGCAGCAAGACTTACTGCATCATCAGGTGTTATTGTACCGTCGGTATATACTTCTAATGTAAGTTTGTCATAATCTGTCACCTGACCAACACGTGTATTCTGAACAGTCATGTTTACACGCTCTACAGGTGTGTAGATAGAGTCAATTGATAATGTACCAATTGGAGTATCTTCACGCTTATTCTTATCAGCGCTCACATATCCTCTACCATTTGTGATTGTAAGCTCCATAAACAACTTGCAATCATTGCCACCATTTAATGTAGCAATTACCAAATCAGGATTTAAAATCTCAATATCTGAATCAGCCTGAATATCGCCGGCTGTTACGGCACCCTCACGTCCATCACATTCAATGTACGCAATCTTAGGTTCACTTGACTCGCTGTTATTCTTAATAGCGAGCTTTTTGATATTCATAATGATGTCGCTGACATCTTCTTTAACTCCCGGAATAGGACTGAATTCGTGTAAAACGCCTTCAATCTTAACCTGGCTTACTGCCGCACCCGGAAGTGATGAAAGCATAATTCTTCTGAGGGAATTACCAAGTGTTGTACCATATCCTCTTTCAAGTGGTTCTACAACAAATCTTCCATATCTTTTATCTTCGGATATCTCTTCGATTTCAATTTTTGGTTTTTCAAATTCGAACACTAAAAGCCCCTCCTTTTATGGGTTTATTTGCATCGAGGGTGTCATCTATTATTTAGAATATAACTCGACAATAAGCATCTCGTTAACCGGAACATCAATCATTTCTCTTGTAGGAACCTGTTTAACTGTTCCCTTAAGATTGTCATGGTCTGCCTCAAGCCACTCCGGTACAAGTCTTGCACCAGTTACCTCGAGGATATCTTTGTATCTCTGAGCAGCCTTTGTTTTAGCCTTCTCTTTGATTTCGATAACATCACCGGCACTTACAAGGTAAGATGGGATGTTTACGCATTTACCATTAACAAGAATGTGCTTATGGTCAACAATCTGTCTTGCTTCTCTTCTTGTTCTAGCATATCCTAATCTGAAAATAACATTATCAAGTCTGAGCTCAAGCATAGACATAAGGTTGTCACCTGTCATACCGCTCATTCTATCAGCTTTCTTAAAGTAATTTCTGAAAGGTTTTTCAAGAACACCGTAAATGAATTTTGCTTTCTGTTTCTCGCGAAGCTGAAGTCCGTACTCACTTACTTTCTTATTGGCTCTTTCTAATTTTCTGTTTGATTTCTTATCTATTCCTAAATAAACTGGATCAAGTCCAAGTGATCTGCATCTCTTAAGAACAGGAACTCTATTAACTGCCATTCTTTATTACACCTCCTATTAGACTCTTCTGCGCTTTGGTGGACGACATCCGTTGTGTGGTACCGGAGTAACGTCCTTGATGCTGGTAACTTCAAGACCACAAGCCTGAAGGGCACGAATTGCTGCCTCACGACCTGAACCAGGTCCTTTTACCATAACGTCTACTGATTTTAATCCGTGTACTAAAGCTGCCTTAGTTGCAGTTTCCGCTGCCATCTGAGCTGCATAAGGAGTAGATTTCTTTGAACCTCTAAATCCAAGACCACCGGCACTTGCCCATGACAATGCGTTACCTTCTGTATCAGTAATGGTAACAATTGTATTGTTGAATGATGACTGGATATGTGCCTGTCCGCGTTCAACGTTTTTCTTAACGCGCTTTTTTGTCACTTTTTTTGTAACTTTAGCCATTTTCTAAACTAACCTCCCTTATGGGTTCCCGTTTATTCATCGGGTATTATTTTTTCTTATTTGCGATTGTTTTCTTAGGACCCTTGCGAGTTCTAGCGTTTGTCTTTGTCTTCTGTCCTCTAACAGGAAGACCTTTTCTGTGACGAATGCCTCTGTAGCATCCGATTTCCTGTAATCTCTTGATATTGAGAGCTGTCTCTCTTCTGAGATCACCTTCAACTAACTGACTAGCGTCAATTACATCTTTGATTCTTCCTACTTCTTCATCAGTAAGATCCTTAACACGAGTGTCAGGGTCTACCTTTGCCTCAGCAAGAATACGGGTTGCACTTACTCTGCCAATACCATAAATATAGGTAAGGCCGATTTCAACACGTTTTTCTCTTGGTAAATCTACACCAGCGATACGAGCCATGTGCGCATTACACCTCCATTTGTATTTATTTTAGAGTTGGATGTCCCTGCATTATAATCGAACTTTGTCCGCCGCAGAGACCGGTATCGTAAGACTGCTCCCACTTTGCGGGCATTTTCTTACAATGATATTTATTTTAAGTGGCTGACAACACACCCTGGTGGTTCGCCACTGCAGCCGCATAATTAATGATGAATCTGCATTATAAACTCATCTTCTGCGGTACTCCTACTGTTAAATGCAACCGTAAGAGTTATTTATCAAAATATCTGTATTATTCCTTACAGCAGAATAAGAGCTAATTAGCCCTGTCTCTGTTTATGCTTTGGATTTTCACAGATAATCATGATATTTCCTTTTCTCTTAATGACTTTGCATTTTTCACAAATAGGTTTTACTGATGATCTAACCTTCATGGTAAATCCTCCTTTCCACGAAAAAGCAACTTTTGATAAAGTTGAAAAAAACGTCCGTTTGATATTGTAGCATATCAATATACAGAATACAAGTGAAAATTAAAAATATTTTTACTTGTCTCTCCAAATGATTCTTCCTTTTGAAAGGTCATATGGTGACAACTCAATCGTAACTTTATCTCCCGGAATAATTCTGATGTAGTTCATTCTGAGTTTTCCACTTATATGAGCAAGAACCTTATGTCCATTTTCAAGCTCTACCTGAAACATGGCGTTTGGTAATTTCTCAACAACTGTTCCTTCAATTTCAATTACATCTGCTTTAGACATTCATTAACCTCCTACTTACTACTGGTGTTAATCAGATAATTTTTAATGGAATACTTTATATCTTCGTTTCGCAGCTTTCCGGCTGCAAGCTTTTCTGCTAAAGTTTCGTCTTTATAATCAATGAGTTCCAAGTGTTTTAAATTCTTTAACTTCGGATTCTCTATTGTCCTGTATCTGCCGTCACTGACTTTTATTCCGGAAGTGTTTTCTACTATTATATAGATATTTCCTTTGTCATGTCCGGCGGTTGATTTACAAAAACTGCCTTTTTCAAATTCTGTCATGCTTTCCCTCAAGATTCTAATAATGAAAGAATTTCACATCCGTCTTCGGTAATCAGAATAGTATTTTCATAGTGTGCTGATAAAGAAGCATCACGACTTACTACCGTCCAGTCATCATCAAGCCATGCTACCTTGTAGGTTCCTGCATTAATCATTGGCTCAACCGCCAGTGTCATGCCGGGTACAAGTCTGGGACCTCTGGATTTCTGTACAAAATTAGGAATCTGTGGGTCTTCATGTAAATGAGAACCGATTCCGTGTCCGACCAAATCCCTTACGACTCCATAGCCGAAGCTCTCTGCATATTTACCGATTGCATTTGAAATATCATGTAAATGATTACCGGGCTTTGCAAATTTAATGCCTTCAAAGAAGCTTTGCTTCGTTACCTCGATTAATTTTGCTGCCTCAGCAGAAATATTTCCAACTGCGTGAGTTCTTGCTGCGTCAGAGTGATATCCTTTGTATATAACTCCCGCGTCAAGACTTACTATATCACCGTCTTTAATAATTCTTTTAGCCGAAGGTATTCCATGAACTACCTCTTCATTAACTGACACACAGATTGAAGCAGGATATCCATTGTAGTTTAAAAAAGAAGGTTCGCAGCCATAGCTACGAATTAACTTCTCCCCTACCTTGTCTATTTCCAGTGTTGATATTCCAGGCTTTATTATTTTACCAAGTTCATTATGAACTTCTGCGAGAATCCTTCCGGCTTCCCGCATAAGTTCAATTTCTCTTGGTGTCTTTATTGTTACAGACATGTTTACGCTCCTAAAATGTTAACGATGGCATTGAATACGTCTTCCATATCCTGTGTACCATCAACATCATAAAGAACCTTCTTACCATTATAATAATCAATTAATGGCTGTGTCTGTTCATGATATACATCTAAGCGTTTCTTAACTGTTTCAGGCTTATCATCATCACGAAGTACTAATTCAGCTCCACACTTGTCGCAGATACCCTCAACCTTTGTCGGGATATGAACAACATGGTATGTAGCTCCGCAGGAAAGACAAGCTCTTCTGCCTGACATACGATTAATGATGTTCTCATCAGGAACTTCAACGTTAATTGCGAAGTCAACCTTTGCGCCGCTCTTTGCAAGTGCAGCATCAAGTGCTTCTGCCTGTGGAATGGTTCTTGGGAAACCATCAAGAACATATCCGTTCTGACAATCATCTGCCTTAACCCTGTCAACTACTAAGTCAACTACAAGCTCATCCGGAACAAGTAAACCCTGGTCCATATATGATTTCGCTTTCTGACCAAGCTCAGTGTTATTTTTAATATTTGCTCTAAAGATATCTCCTGTTGAGATATGAGGAATGTTGTACTTTGCACAGATTTTATCTGCCTGGGTACCTTTTCCTGCTCCAGGAGCACCTAACATAATAATCTTCATACAATCTAACCTCCCTTAATTAATCATTCAGGAATCCTTTGTAATCGCGAACTACCATCTGTGATTCAATCTGGCGGAATGTTTCAAGTACAACACCAACAATAATGATGATTGATGTTCCACCGAAGGAAACATTTGCATTGAATAAACCTGAACAAATAATAGGAATAATCGCTACTATTGTAAGTCCGACTGCACCGATTAAAATAATCTTATTAAGAATCTTAGTAAGATAATCAGAGGTTGGCTTACCAGGTCTGATTCCAGGTATAAATCCGCCGCTCTTCTTCATGTTATTTGCAATCTCAATCGGATTGAATGAAATTGAAGTATAGAAGTAAGCAAAGAAAATAATTAAAGCAATATATATGATTACACCCAGCGTATAAATCATATTAGCTCTGTTAAACCAGTTCTGTGAAGATAATCCTAATAAGATTTTTCCTCCTACAGTATTATAGTCAACATCAAAGAATGAAGCTACAATAATAGGAACTGTTAAAAGAGACTGTGCAAAGATTACCGGCATAACACCTGCCGTATTAACCTTAAGAGGAATATGAGATGACTGTCCGCCATATGTCTTTCTTCCCTGAATTTTCTTTGAATACTGTACCGGTATTCTTCTCTCACCATCACATAATATTACTGTGAGAATGACAACTATCAATATAATTAAAATAATTGCAACTACTGCAATTGTTCCTTTAAGAACGCTCTGTCCTTTAACGAATAATTTAAACAATGTGTTAAAATCATCCGGCATACTTGAAATAATGTTAATTATAAGGACAATTGAAATACCATTACCCAAACCTTTTTCAGTGATTTGCTCACCTATCCACATAAGAAGTGCTGAACCAGCGGTCAATATTGCAACTGTCATTGCACATGAGAAAATTTTCTCTGCCACATTCATTGATGAGTACCCGCTAATCAATCCCTGGTTAGCGAATCCAACAACCATTGCAATACTTTCAATTAATGCAAGTGCAACTGTTACATAACGTGTTATGGAAGCAATCTTTTTACGTCCATCTTCTCCGTCCTTCTGCATTTCTTCCAATTTAGGAATTGCAATTGTAAGAAGCTGCATGATAATTGAAGATGTGATGTATGGTCCAATACTTAACGCAAATACGGAACCCTTTGTAAGTGCATCACCGGTTGCCTGGTTTAAGAACTCAAGTCCTTCAACTCCGCTGAAAAGCTTTCCAAAATAACCGGCATCAATGCCAGGAATAGGAAGCAGGCTTCCTATTCTGACAACAACAAGCATTAATAATGTAAAAAGAAGCTTCTTTCGAATTTCTTTAACTTTAAATGCATTTGCTAATGTTTTAAACATTAAATCACCTCACAGGTTCCACCAAGAGCTTCAATTTTCTCTTTAGCTTTTGCACTGAAAGCATTAGCTTTAACTGTAAGCTTCTTAGTTAATTCTCCATTTCCAAGAATCTTAACTCCATCTTTTGGATTACTTACAATACCTGATTCGATTAAAGACTCAACTGTTACAACAGAGCCATCTTCAAATGCTTCAAGTGCTTTTAAGTTAATTCCAATGATTTCAAGACTATTTCTGTTTGTGAAACCTCTTTTAGGTAATCTTCTGTATAATGGCATCTGACCACCTTCGAAACCTGGTCTTGGAGCTCCTGAACGAGCTTTCTGACCCTTATGTCCCTTACCGGCTGTCTTACCATTTCCTGAACCGTGTCCACGGCCTCTTCTGAAATTATCGCTGTGCTTAGAACCAGCAGCAGGCTGTAAATTTGATAAATCCATTGTTGCACCTCCTTGCTTTGAAATTAAATTTCCTCAACTTTAACCAAGTGATTTACCTTAAAAATCATACCTCTAACAGCATCATTATCAGGTAACTCAACAGTCTTGTTAAGTTTTGTAAGTCCAAGTGCTTCAACAGTTTTAACCTGCTTTGGAATAGCACCGATTGTTGATTTTACTAAAGTTACTCTTAATTTGTTTGCCATCTTCGCTACCTCCTATTATTTATAGAGCTCTTCTACAGATTTTCCACGAAGTTTAGCTACTTCTTCAGGAGTCTTTAAGTTAGCTAAGCCGTTAATTGTTGCAAGAACAACGTTCTGCTTATTGTTAGATCCCAAAGATTTTGTACGGATATTTGTAATACCTGCTAACTCGATTACGCTACGAGCAGGACCTCCGGCGATAACACCGGTTCCGTCAGGAGCCTTCTTCAAAAGTACTGAAGCGCTACCAAATTTTCCAATCAAATCATGTGGAATGCTTCCATTCTCATCTACAGGAACAGAAACAAGCTTCTTCATGGCATCTTCTTTTCCCTTGCGGATTGCTTCAGGAATTTCCATTGCCTTACCAATTCCGGCACCAACGTGTCCGTTACCGTCTCCAACAACAACAAGTGCTGAGAATCTCATATGACGTCCACCCTTAACTACCTTGGTAACACGCTTGATTGATACTACTTTCTCGTTTAATTCTAATTGACCAGCATCAATAATTGTACGTTTCATCTGTTTCTCCTTCCTGATTAGAACTCAAGACCAGCTTCACGAGCTGCCTCGGCTAATGCTTTAATTTTGCCCTGATATATGAAACCGCCTCTGTCATAGACAACAGTTGTAATTCCCTTTTCAATTGCTCTCTTAGCAATAACTTTTCCTAAGTAAGCAGCTGCTTCAACATCATTTGTCTTCTCTAATTCGGCCTTAACATCCTTTTCAAGAGTTGATGCTGCAACAAGAGTCTTTCCAACTGTATCGTCAATAACCTGAGCGTACATATGATTATTACTTCTGAATACTGCAAGTCTTGGTCTTTCAGCTGTTCCACTGAAACGATTACGAATTTTTCTATGCTTGTTCATACGAACTTTAGCTCTTGATTCTTTACTAACCATCTTTGTTACACTCCTTTAATTATTTCTTACCAGTCTTACCAACTTTACGTCTGATAACTTCATCAACATACTTGATACCCTTGCCCTTGTATGGTTCAGGCTCTCTCTTGCTTCTGATTTCAGCAGCGTACTGGCCAACTTTTTCTTTATCAATACCCTTAACGATAATTAAGTTCTGTCCTTCAACAGCAACCTCAAGTCCTTCAGGGTCTGTCATCTCAACCGGATGAGAATATCCTAATGAAAGAACTAATGTCTTACCGTTCTTCTGAGCTCTGTAACCAACACCGTTTACTTCGAGCTTCTTCTCAAATCCTTCTGAAACACCAACTACCATGTTGTTAATTAATGTTCTTGTAAGACCATGTAAAGATTTCATTTTCTTTAAGTCATTTGGTCTTGATACAGTAACTGTTGTTCCATCAAGTTTGATTTCCATTTCCGCAGGTAATACTCTTTCAAGTGTTCCCTTTGGTCCTTTTACAGTCACTTTATTATTTTCTGCAATATCAACTGTTACTCCAGCCGGTAAAGCGATAGGCATTCTTCCTATACGTGACATGCCGTGTACCTCCTTAATTGAGTGATGTTATGATATAAATCATAAACAATTATTTGTTTCCGTATAATCTGAGGGCTGTACCCTCTTTTAATTACCAGATGTATGCGAGAACTTCGCCACCAACATTAAGCTTTCTAGCCTGCTTGTCAGTTACAACACCCTGGTTTGTAGAAATGATTGCAATACCAAGTCCGCCAAGTACTCTTGGTAACTCATCCTTGCCTGCGTATACACGAAGACCTGGCTTAGATATTCTCTTAAGACCTGTAATAATCTTCTCGTTCTTATCCTTGCCATACTTAAGTGTAATGCGGATACTCTTGAAGTTTCCATCTTCTACGAGTTCGTATTTCTGGATATATCCTTCATTGAAAAGGATTTCAGCGATAGCTGTCTTCATCTTGGAAGCAGGAATATCAACTGTATCATGTTTAGATGTATTTGCATTACGAATTCTGGTAAGCATATCTGCAATTGGATCTGTCATCTGATTCGTCCTCCTATAAATCTACTGATTAATGAAGAATTTTTATTCTTCAATCACGGTATGGTTATCGGATGCTGCTTAAAGCAGCCACCCTAATCCAAAACCTGTTAAATGTTATTAGCCGGGTCGTAAGGTATCCTCCCGCTATCGCGGGTTCCTCCTTGCGACATTTGGAACCCATCGCATTACAAGCGAACTTCGTTCGGGCGATGGGGTAGGTCGTAAGGTATCCTCCCACTTCGTGGGTCCCTCCTTGCGACATTAATTACCAGCTAGCTTTCTTAACGCCCGGAATTTCTCCCTTATATGCTAATTCACGGAAGCAAATTCTGCAAATTCCATATTTTCTCAAATAAGCGTGTGGACGTCCACAAATTTTGCAACGTGTATATTCTCTTGTTGAGAATTTCTGTTTACGCTGCTGTTTGATTTTCATCGAGGTCTTAGCCATTGAATTTCCCTCCTAAATTATTTTTTGAATGGCATATTGAATAATCTCAATAATTCACGTGCTTCTTCATCAGTCTTAGCTGTAGTAACAATAATTACATCCATACCTCTTACCTTATCGATTTTATCATACTCGATTTCAGGGAAGATGATCTGTTCTTTAATACCCATTGCGTAGTTTCCTCTTCCATCGAAAGAATCAGCACTTACGCCTCTGAAGTCACGAACTCGAGGTAATGCAAGATTTACGAGACGATCAAGGAATTCATACATCTTCTCGCCACGAAGTGTAACTTTACATCCGATTGGCATTCCCTCTCTGATTTTGAAGTTAGCTACTGAATTCTTAGCCTTTGTTGTAACAACCTTCTGACCAGCGATGGTCTCTAATTCTTTAACAGCTGTCTCAAGCACCTTTGAATTCTCTTTAGCTTCTCCAACACCCATATTTATAACGATTTTGTCAAGCTTTGGTACTTCCATTACATTCTTGTAACCGAATTTTTTAACCATAGCGTCAATTATTTCACTTTTATATAAGTCTTTGAGCCTGCTCACCGTTACAGACCTCCTTTCCTAAATTAATCGATAACTTCTCCGGTTGACTTGGCAATACGAACTTTCTTATCGCCATCAATCTTGTAACCGATTTTTGTTGTTTTTCCCTTGTGTACTAACATAATGTTGGAAATATCAATTGGAGCTTCCTGCTGTACAATTCCACCATTCTGGTTCTGTGCACTTGGTTTTGCATGCTTTGTTACCATGTTGATTCCTTCAACAATAGCTTTGCGGTTCTTCGCATCAATTGATACGACTTTACCTTCTCTGTCTTTATCTTTACCAGCGATAACTCTTACGAGGTCGCCTTTTTTGATTTTAATAGCTGACACAGTAACATACCTCCTTATAATACTTCCGGAGCTAATGAAACAATTTTCATAAACTGTTTATCTCTTAACTCTCTTGCTACCGGTCCAAAAATACGAGTTCCCTTAGGGTTCTTGTCATCCTTGATAATTACGGCAGCATTATCATCAAATTTAATATATGAGCCATCTTTACGACGAGCACCTTTAACTGAACGAACTACAACGGCCTTTACAACATCACCTTTTTTAACAACTCCGCCTGGTGTTGCATCTTTAACAGAAGCAACGATGATGTCACCGATGTTAGCATATCTTCTTGTAGAGCCGCCTAAAACTCTGATACAAAGAAGTTCTTTTGCACCAGTGTTATCAGCAACCTTAAGTCTTGTCTCTTGCTGAATCATGCAGGTAATCCTCCTTCAAAATATTCGATAATTACTCAGCTCTGCTGATAAGTTCAACAAATCTCCATCTCTTGTTCTTTGATAAAGGTCTTGTTTCCATAACCTTTACAACATCACCAATCTGGCATTCATTGTTCTCATCATGTGCCTGTAATTTGTAAGTTCTCTTAACAATCTTATTGTAAAGAGGATGTTTAACGTGGTCCTCAACTGCAACTACGATTGTCTTATCCATCTTATTGCTTACGACTTTACCAGTACGTGTTTTTCTTAAATTTCTTTCTTCCACAACAAATTCCTCCTTCCTCGGATTATTCAGCGGCCTTTTCAGCCATGATTGTCTGGATTCTTGCGATGTTCTTACGAACCTCTTTAATTCTGCTTGTATTATCCAGCTGATTTGTTGCGTTCTGGAATCTTAAATTAAATAATTCCTTCTTAGCAGCTACTAATTCATTGTTTAATTCTGCAGATGTTTTGCTCTTTAATTCTTCTACATACTTATTAATTTTCACTGTTATCACCGCCTTCTAATTCCGCACGAGATACAATCTTACACTTCAAAGGAAGTTTGTGCATTGCAAGACGTAATGCTTCTCTGGCTACTTCTTCCGGTACACCAGCGATTTCGAACATTACACGTCCCGGTTTAACTACTGCTACCCAATATTCAACTCCACCTTTACCTTTACCCATTCTGACACCTAATGGCTTATGTGTATAAGGCTTATCAGGGAATAATTTAATCCATACTTTACCACCACGCTTGATGTAACGTGTCATGGCAATACGGGCTGCTTCAATCTGTCTTGAAGATACCCACTTTGGTTCAAGAGCGACAATACCATATTCACCATATACGATTTTGTTACCTCTTGTTGCTTTTCCCGCCATAGAACCACGGAACTGTTTACGATGTTTAACTCTCTTAGGTACTAACATTACTGCTCGCTCCCTTCCTTAACTGATTTAGTAGGAAGAACCTCACCCTTGTAGATCCATACTTTAACACCAACTTTACCATAAGTGGTATCTGCCTCAGCAAAACCATAGTCGATGTCAGCACGTAAAGTCTGAAGAGGTATTGTTCCTTCACTATAGAATTCTGTACGAGCCATATCTGCTCCGCCAAGACGTCCTGAAACTGCTGTCTTAATACCCTTAGCTCCGGACTTCATTGTTCTTGTCATGCAAGATTTCATAGCTCTTCTGAATGAGATACGGTTCTCAAGCTGCTGTGCAATGTTCTCAGCAACAAGCTGTGCATCTCCGTCAGGTCTCTTAACTTCTTTAATATCAATAGATAATTTCTTTGTTGTAAGCTTCTGAACTTCTGCTTTGAGTTTCTCAATATCAGCTCCGCCCTTACCGATAACTACACCTGGTTTAGCAGTATAGATGGATACTTTAACTCTGTCAGATGCTCTTTCTATCTCAATCTTTGAAATGCCTGCGCTGTAAAGTTTCTTCTTAACGAACTTTCTGATGTTGTAATCTTCTACAAGATTATCAGAAAAATCAGCCTCAGCATACCACTTTGAGTCCCAGTCTTTAATTACACCGACTCTTAAGCCATGAGGATTTACTTTCTGTCCCATGTGTGTTCTCCTTCCTATCTTTCATTAAGCACGATTGTGATGTGGCTCATTCTCTTCTCGATTCTATAAGCTCTACCCTGTGCTCTTGGCTGTACTCTCTTCATTGTAGGTCCTTTGTTAGCGTAGCACTCTTCAATGTAAAGGTTCTCTGCCTTCATGTTATTGTTATTCTCAGCGTTTGCGATAGCTGATTTCAAAAGTTTCTCTATTACTGTAGAAGCATATCTTGGGTTGTATGTTACGATAGCCAAAGCTGTATTAACATCTTTTCCACGGATTGCGTCTAAAACAAAGCATGCCTTCTGGACAGAAACTCTAGCGTAAGAAATCTTAGCTGATGGTCTTGTATCCTTATTGGCATTTCTCTCTCTTTTAATCTGGGATCTATGTCCTGTAGCCATGGATAAACCTCCTTCCGAATACTGTTATTAACGAGACTTAGATTTTTTCTCGTCTTTTCCATGTCCTCTGAATGTTCTTGTGGCAACGAATTCACCAAGTTTGTGTCCTACCATATCTTCTGTGATATATACAGGAACGTGTTTTCTGCCATCATGAACTGCAATTGTATGTCCAACCATCTGAGGGAAGATTGTAGAACGACGTGACCAAGTCTTAATAACTGACTTATCATTTGAAACGTTCATAGCGTCTACTTTCTTAAGTAAGCTTTCATCCGCAAATGGTCCTTTTTTTAATGAACGAGCCATATATTTGACCTCCTTTATTTAATAGCCTTACCGTCTCTACGTCTTACGATAAGTTTGTTAGAAGCTTTATTCTTCTTTCTGGTCTTAAGACCGAGTGCAGGTTTGCCCCATGGAGTGAGTGGTCCGGAACGTCCGATTGGTGCTCTACCTTCACCACCACCGTGTGGATGGTCATTAGGGTTCATTACAGAACCACGAACTGTTGGGCGGATACCCATGTGACGCTTACGTCCTGCCTTACCGATGTTAACCAGATTGTGATCTGAGTTACCAACTGTACCGATTGTTGCACGGCAGATAATCGGAACCATTCTCATCTCGCCTGATGGAAGTCTGAGTGTTGCATATTTGCCTTCTTTAGCCATTAACTGAGCTGAACCGCCTGCTGTACGAACTAACTGTCCGCCTCTTCCAGGATAAAGCTCAATGTTATGAACTTCTGTACCTACCGGGATGTTCTCAAGTGGAAGGCAGTTACCTACACGAACTTCTGCTTCAGGTCCGTTCATAACCTTCATTCCATCAGTGAGTCCCTGAGGAGCGATAATATATGCTTTCTCGCCGTCTGCATAGCAGATTAATGCGATGTTTGCTGTTCTGTTTGGGTCATACTCAATTCCAATAACTGTAGCCGGAATTCCGTCTTTCTTTCACTTGAAATCGATAATTCTGTATTTCTGTCTGTTTCCACCACCGTGATGTCTTACAGTGATTTTACCCTGGTTGTTACGACCAGCAGTTTTCTTCTTAGAAGCAAGTAATGACTTTTCAGGTGTCTTCTTTGTAACTTCAGAGAAGTCTGAACCGGTCATGTTTCTTCTGGACGGTGTATATGGGTTATATGTCTTAATTCCCATTTTTGTTTCTCCTTTCGATGTCTCTTGTTTTACAACGCTTCCTGGCGTTTTCTTATTTAACTCTGCACTATACAGAGCTATTTGTCCGACGCAATATTTTCATCACTTTTTCTACGCCGGAATCTGATTAAAGACCTGCGAAGATTTCAATATCAGCGCTGTCAGCTGTAAGCTGAACGATTGCTTTCTTCTTCTGAGCAGTCTTACCAAAGGTCATTCCTCTTCTACGGGTCTTGCCGTCAAGATTCATTGTGTTAACCTTTGCAACCTTTGTTCCTTCGAACATCTTCTCAACTGCTTCTTTAATCTGAGTTTTGTTAGCATCCGGATGAACAAGGAAAGTGTATTTCTTAGCTGCCATGTCTTCCATACTCTTCTCTGTGATAACCGGTTTAAGGATTACGTCATAGTACTGTACGTTTGCCATTATGCATACACCTCCTCGATTGTTGCTACTGCATCCTTTGTTACTATCAACTTGTCATATTTAAGAATGTCATATACGTTGATTGTATTTGTTGATGCTGTCTTTACATTAGGAATGTTTCTTGCTGATAAAACAACGTTCTGGTCGTTATCATTAAGAACTACTAATGCTTTGTTAACTTTAAGGTTATCTAAAACAGCTACCATGTTCTTAGTCTTAATCTCTTCGAACTTAATGCTGTCTAAGACGATAATTTTGTCCTCTGCAACTCTTGATGTAAGTGCAGATTTAAGAGCAAGATTTTTCTCTTTCTTGTTCATCTTGAAAGAATAATCTCTTGGCTTTGGTGCGAATACAACACCACCACCGGTCCACTGTGGAGCTCTTGTTGAACCCTGACGAGCATGTCCTGTACCTTTCTGTCTCCATGGCTTTCTTCCGCCACCGCTGACGTCAGAACGTGTCTTTGCGCTCTGGGTTCCCTGTCTGTTATTAGCAAGCTGGCTAACTACTGCCATGTGTACAAGATGTTCATTAACTTCAACACCGAACACTGCATCGTTAAGTTCCATATCTCCAACTACTTTGCCTTCAATATTGTAAACAGATACTTTTGCCATCTGTGTGTTCCTCCTTCCTGAAAATCAGCTTAGTTAACTGACTTTACTGACTCTTTCAAAGTTACTAAAGATTTCTTAGGTCCAGGAACAGCTCCCTTAACTAAGATTAAGTTGTTTTCAACATCTACTTTAACTACTTCAAGATTCTGAACTGTAATCTTCTTAGCTCCCATATGACCAGGCATTCCTTTTCCCTTGAATACACGGCTTGGATTAGAAGAAGCACCGTTTGAACCCTGATGACGATGGAATTTAGAACCATGAGCCATAGGTCCTCTGTGCTGTCCGAGTCTCTTAATTGCACCCTGGAAGCCTTTTCCCTTAGATACTGCTGAAGCGTCAATCTTGTCGCCTGCTGCGAAGATGTCTGCCTTGATTTCATCCTTAACAGAATATTCCTCAGCGTTCTCGAATCTGAACTCTCTTACAAATCTCTTGTATGAAACTCCGGCTTTGTCAAAATGACCTTTCTCTGCCTTTGTAACACCATGTCTGTTTCTGATTTCTTTGTTGCCGTTCTTGTCAACATTTACGATTTTCTCTTTCTTGTCAACAAAACCAACCTGAACTGCTGCATAGCCGTCATTCTCAACTGTCTTAACCTGTGTTACTACACAAGGACCAGCCTGCAATACAGTTACCGGAACAAGCACGCCTTCATCATTGAAGATCTGTGTCATTCCAACTTTTGTAGCTAAAATCGCTTTCTTCATAATAAATTTCCTCCTGTTTAATCTACAGCGGTTTTCGACTTTCATCGAAAACATCCTAGAACAGTCAAATATAAGTGGAACTTATTTGCTTAATTGCTAAATTGTGTTGCTTCTATATTAAACCCTTCGAGGACTTCTTACTTAAAATAAGTTACATTTGATGAATTATTTGTTCTTCATCTTAATGTCAATGTACACACCTGCCGGCATCTCTAATCTAGATAATGCGTCAACAGTCTTCTGTGTTGGAGTAATGATATCGATTAATCTCTTGTGTGTTCTCTGCTCGAACTGTTCTCTTGAATCTTTGTACTTATGAACAGCTCTGAGGATTGTAACAACTTCCTTCTTAGTTGGAAGAGGTACCGGTCCACTCACCTGAGATCCTGTCTTCTTAACAGTCTCGATAATTTTCTTAGCTGACTGATCAACCATCTGATGATCGTAAGCTTTAAGTGTAATTCTCATTACTTGACTTGCCATAAAAAAAGCCGCCTCCTTTTCGTACTTTTAAAAATGATACGTTGTTATCTCGTATCTCAGTACAACAAGTGGTGACTGTACACATCCCCGCGTGTGTCGCATCTGACTGATCAAAAAAGAAGTGGAAAAACCTTCTTCTATAATGCAACCTCAACCGGTCATCTCTGCCATGTGCAGATGGTAAGTTGTACAGTGACTTGTCGTCAGTTTCCTAACTTGACATTCGCTCCACGGAAAACCTGTCTTGCGACAGCAACCTCACGCTTCACAGCTATCATGTCACAGCAATGTTTAGTATATAGTAGATACCGAAAAAAATCAATTATTTTTATTGCATTTTTTTTAATACAATAGAAAAAATATTGTTTTTCTTCTCACATTACTTTATTATATCATATAG
>JBGVLM010000064.1:0-32857 GCA_045124255.1 Butyrivibrio sp.
CCGCCAACACCTGTTACTAAAACCTTCATACCTAATCTTCTTTCTTAGTAATTATCTGTTACTATACATCTTCTCATAATAATTCTGATATTCACCGGAAATAATAGTTTCCCACCATTCCTTATTATCAAGATACCACTGAATTGTCTTTTTAATTCCGTCTGCAAATTTAGTCTCTGGCAGCCAGCCAAGCTCGTTATGAATCTTAGTTGGGTCAATAGCGTAACGCATATCGTGACCCTTTCTGTCTGTTACATATGTGATTAAGCTTTCTGGCTTATTAAGCTCTTTGCAGATAATCTTTACAATATCGATGTTCTTCATTTCGTTATGTCCGCCGATATTGTAAACCTCACCAACTCTACCCTTATGGATGATAAGATCAATTGCCTTGCAGTGGTCCTCAACATATAACCAGTCACGCACATTTAAGCCCTCTCCGTATACTGGAAGTGGCTTGTCATTAAGCGCATTAGCAATCATAAGAGGAATTAACTTCTCCGGGAAGTGATATGGACCATAGTTGTTAGAGCAACGGCTGATTGTTACAGGAAGTCCGTAGGTTCTGTGATATGCAAGTACTAACAAATCAGCAGCAGCCTTTGATGAGCTGTATGGACTGCTTGTATGAATCGGAGTCGCCTCTGTAAAGAATAAATCAGGTCTGTCAAGCGGTAAATCACCATAAACCTCATCTGTTGATACCTGATGGTATCTCTGAATGCCATATTTACGGCAAGCATCCATTAAAACTGCGGTTCCCTTAATATTTGTATCAAGGAACACCTCTGGATTCTCAATTGAACGGTCAACATGGCTTTCTGCCGCAAAGTTAACCACGATATCCGGATGTTCTTCTTCAAAAAGCTTATATACAGCTTCTCTGTCAGTAATAGACTCCTTAACAAATCTGAAATTAGGGTTGTCCATTACCGGCTCAAGTGTTGATAAATTACCTGCATAGGTAAGACAATCAAGACATACAATTCTGTAGTCCGGATATTTATTCAACATATGAAATACAAAATTACTTCCGATAAAGCCTGCTCCACCTGTTACTATAATTGTCATTTTCCAATCTCCTTTTTTCTGTATTTTCTTTCTAATTTGAAAATTTTCATATCATCAACAAAATAACGTTTAAATAATCTCCTTGGTTCTTGAAAAAATCTATACAGCCATTCAAGTCCATGATTACTCATCCATTTGGGAGCTCTTTTTACATTTCCCGCTAAGAAATCTACTGTAGCACCCGCGCAGATTGATACCTTGGCATCATATTTACCTATGTTTTCATATATAAATTTTTCTTGCTTCGGACATCCTAAACATGCAATAAGCAAATCTGGTTTTGACGCCGAAATAACATCATTAACTTTTTTGATTTCCTGTTCATCATTTTCAAATCCAAATGGTGGAGAATATGTTCCCACAACTTTTATATTTGGATGCTTATTTTCGAGGTTTTCTTTTGCCTTTTCAGCAATTCCATCCTTACCGCCTAGTATAAATAACTTATACCCTTTTTCAGCAGCTACCTTACAAATCATTGGAACTATGTCCGAACCTGAAATTTTCTCCTTAACGGGATTTTTATGTTTCTTTGCAATCCAGACAAGTGGTTTTCCATCAACCAACACCATATCTGCATTATCAATGATAGTTTTAAGGTATACATCATCTTCTATTTTCATTACTACATCAACATTTATTGCAACTACATATGATTTTTTTTCTTCAAGTATTAGCTGTTCTATATTGCTTATAGCTTCTTCCATACTTACATTATTAACATATGTATTAAGTAATGGCTGCTTGTCCATAAAATATTAACCTCTTACATTTATACATTATTTTCCAAAAAATTTATCTTCCAACATCAAACACCAACAATGATATATTGGCAAATGTAATTCCTGCACCATATATGTCTCTGTTTCAGGAACTTTTATAACCGCATCAGCAACCGAAGCCAATTTGCCTCCGTTCTTGCCGGTTAAACCAACAACTTTTATCCCCATTGCTCTTGCCACAACAGTAGCTCTCATAACATTTTCGCTATTTCCTGATGTAGAAATTCCAAGAAATACATCTCCCGGTTTACCGAAACCAAATAATTGCTGTGCAAATACACCCAATCCGTCTACATCATTGATATACGCAGTAGTTAAAGCTTCATGTGCAACCAATGGAATTGCCATAAGTGAACATTCAAGGCTCTTTGCCAATTCTGCCCCCCTAATATCGTCTATACTCTGAAGCTTATCTGCCAATTCCCTACCAACAGGTCTTTGTATTTTAAATCGCTTCATAAGTTCACCGGCTATGTGTTCTGAATCAGCAGCAGAACCACCATTTCCTGCAATTAATAGCTTACCACCATTTAAATAGCATTCTTCCATAATCAGATAACCGTCAATAATATCTTGTTTTATTGCTTCTAATGAAGGATATCTTGAAATCAGCAGTTCGATATGTTTATACAATCTGTCTTCTAAATTCTTCATAAAATTACCTTTCCTTTAAATTCGCATTTGTAAAATCCAGCAACGAATCATATTCTTTGCCTAATTGAACACTTTTACATCCCGCAGCAAGTCCGGCCTGTACATCATTTTCTCCGTCACCAACCATCCACGACTCAGATAAATCAATATTAAAATCCTTTGCAGCCTGTAAAAGCATCCCCGGCTTTGGCTTTCTGCATTCACAATCAATCTTTAATTCTTTAATTTCTCCTTCGTATCCACTGTGCGGATGATGTGGGCAGAAATAAATTGCATCAATATAAGCACCTTCCATACCTAAAAGTGTTTCCAGCTTGTTATGAATTTTCTCCAGTTCTTCATATGTAACTTCACCCCTTGCTATTACGGGTTGATTAGTCACAACAATTGCAAGATAACCGGATTTGTTTATTTCCTTAACAGCCTCACAAACCCCATCCAACAATTCAAACTCATCTATATTACGTAAGAATCCAACATATTTATTAATTGTTCCATCTCTATCAAGAAAAACCGCTTTCTGTTTATTAGAAAGGTTTTTACCTGTAACTATTCCTGAAATAAAATCCTTTGTTACACTCTCATATCGGTCAGGAGTTCCCATGTCCTTTACATATTCCGGGCTGTCATATGCATACATCCTACCGGTTCCGGCTAATGGCTTTAGCAATTGTCTATCCAAATCCACTTTTGGAGTAGTAATTTCAACATCCAACACCTTTGGAGACAAAACATGAAGCCCCGCATTCACTCGATTACGATACCACTCAGGTCTTACATCTTCTTTAGTTAACCAAGCTGACACTAAGCCATTTTCATCAGCAATAATAAGCCCACTATCATATGGGTGACTGTTTGGATGAGTAAACAAAGTGGCTAATCCACCTTTTTGTTTATGATATTCAACAAATCTATTAAAATCAACATCAAATATGGCATCCGCATTCAACAGCAGAAAATCCTCTGTCAGCTTATCCTTAATCTTAAACAGTGCCCCGGCATTACCAAGTGGTTCTTCTTCAAAATAATATTCTATGTTTACGCCAAATGTTTTTCCGGTAACAGGAGAAATTTTACTTCCGTCACCAAAATAATCCATAATAATGTTACCTAAATGACTTACAGTAATAATAATATCCGTATATCCTTGCCTACGCAGACATTCTATTTCATGTTCTAATACCGGCACATTATTAATTTTAATCATTGGCTTAGGAATATCACTTGCAACTGAAGATATTCTGGTTCCCTTGCCACCTGCCATAATTACAACTTTCATGTGTTTACCTCATACTACATTATTGGTTCATAACTTTCCGGAGTATAATGGATAACTCTTGTTCCTCCATTTTCAAATTCAAAAGGAACATACAATAAATCGCTCATAGCTTCTCTAAGTGCTTTCTGATATTCAGGCTCTACATAGAAAAGTAAAAATCCGCCTCCGCCTGCACCTAATAGTTTTCCACCCAAGGCACCTGCATTTATTCCCTTATCATATAACAAATCAATATTACTTGTAGAAACGGCCGCTCCTGTTTGCCTCTTAAGCTTCCATGTATGGTCAAGCAATCTTCCAAAATCATTCAAGTCGGTTGCCTTATCTGTCAAAATTTTCTCTGCTTCATCAACTAATGTACACATTTCTTTAAGCTGTGCTGTCTTATCTCTGTTATCTGCAGCATTAGCTTTTTGAACCTCAGATGAAAATCTTGTAAATCCGGTAAAAAACATCATTAAATTATTATTAAGCTGTTTTTTTCTCTCAGGCGAAATTATAATAGGTAACACTTCATATCCATCTGCATTAAAGTTAATTCTGTTCAGTCCACCATATGCTGCTGCTATCTGATCCTGCCATCCACCTGCTTCATTACACAATACTCTTTCAAGATAAATGGCTTCATCTGCAAGCTTCTTCTTGTCTGCATATTTGCCTTTTAATGCATAAAAAGCATTAAGCATACCCACGGCAAAGGAACTGCTGGTTCCAAGTCCTGAACGAGCCGGTAAATCTGCCTCATATGTTAATCTGATTTCATGCATATCCAACATCTGCATTGCATTGCGTATTGCAGGGTGTTGAATATCTTTAACCGCACATACCCTCTCCGTTTTTGCATATGACAATTCTGTAGAATATTCAAAAAAACGTGGCAAATGTCTAACATTGACATAACAGTATTTATCAAACGTTGTTGAGATAACCGCTCCGCCATTCTCCTTAAAATATTCTTCCATATCTGTTCCTCCGCCAAAAAACGACATGCGAAAAGGTGTTTTTGTAATAATCATTTAAACCGTCCCCTTATTAATTAGTGTAAAACATCAATATATTTGCCATCCAATACGTCCTTTAAGTATTGTCCATACTGGTTCTTCTTAAGCTCTTCATATACTGTAAGGACATCTTCCTTGCTAATCCAGCCGTTAAGATATGCGATTTCCTCAAGACACGCAATTTTACGATGCTGATGTGTTTCTACAGTCTTGACAAAATTAGTTGCCTCCACAAGACTTTCGTGTGTTCCCGTATCAAGCCAAGTAAAACCCTGTCCAAGAAGCTCCACATTCAAATCTCCGTTATCAAGATAGATTCTGTTAAGGTCTGTTATTTCAAGCTCACCTCTTGCTGATGGTTTAAGGTTCTTAGCAAATTCTACGACTCTGTTATCATAGAAATATAATCCTGTTACACAGTAATTACTCTTAGGCTGTTGTGGCTTTTCCTCAATGGAAATTGCGCGTCCTGTACTATCAAACTCCACAATACCGAAGCGCTCAGGGTCTTCAACATAATATCCAAATACGGTTGCGCCTTTTCCGGTCTCGGCATTGTTAACAGCCGCTTTAAGACGTTTTCTAAGTCCGTGTCCTGCAAAAATATTATCACCAAGTACCATTGCAACAGTATCGTCACCAATGAAATCCGCACCGATAATAAATGCCTGTGCAAGCCCGTCCGGTGATGGCTGTATTGCATAGGACAAATTGACACCAAACTGATGTCCGTCACCTAATAAATCCTTAAATCTTGGTGTATCCTGTGGTGTTGAGATAATAAGAATATCCCTGATTCCTGCATTCATCAAAACCGACATAGGATAATATATCATCGGTTTGTCATATATCGGTAAAAGCTGCTTGGATGTCACCTTGGTAAGTGGGTATAATCTTGTTCCGGAGCCTCCGGCTAATATAATTCCTTTCATAGAACCTCCTATACAATTGCAACCATTCCAACAATATTAATATCAAGCTTATCACAGGTTTCAACCTCTGCTGAGATATTGTTCTTAGTAGTTACATTTAATTTCTCTATAATAATTACATTTTTGCTTGCTACTGCAGCATTAAGTGCTTCACTATCATTGTTAATATTGGTTGCACATTTGGAACTAATTCCAGCGTCTTTTAATACCTTAATGGTATCTGCGAATTCCTCTGTTAAACCGCTTACAGTAGAACAAAAAGCAACCTCTGTAATACCATTTTGGTTGCATTTATTAAGAATTGTTTCTGTAACATATTTTTTCTGAATTGCCTCAGCTTCATTAGTGCTAATCTTATTAATCTTTTTCATAGCGTATTTGCATGAGGTATTGTCTTTAAGTACTTTGCCTAACACCTCTACGCCATACACCTGGTCCAATTCGCTAACGGACTTAATCTTCTTACCCGCCATAAATAACACAATAATAATCACAGCAGCCACAACAATTCCACAAAAAGCACCCATGACAATATATTTCTTATTAACTAAACTGGTGATAGTTTCTGTCACAGTATCACTTGATGATGTTGAATCTGATGTTTCATCGATATCTGCGATTGCCTTTTCGAACGCAGACACCTGCGATTTCGACATTGTAGTTTTGGTCGCTGTAATCTTATCTAACAAACCTTTAGTATAAGATGTCAGCATACTCTGTCTGTTCTTAATATTTTCATTATATACCTCTATAGTATCATAGCTGATTTGTATCAGTTTGTGTGTTCCCACATACTCTGTTGCTACATCATAATACTCTTCAATTGCTTCGCAAAGCACACCCGCAATTTCTACACACTCATCTTTTGATGCATATACAGCAATTTTGATAATATTTCCTTCATTAGAGGTGTTGAGTATATAACTTAAATCAATTGACTCTAAGCCCTCTATATTAAGCTCCATTATTTTGTTACGAACTTCCTCACTTAACACATATGTTTTGTACATAGACACAAGCTCTGTAGCATAGTTCTCCTGCACTTCCATATAATTATAGGAATAATCTGTATCAATATAATAGGTAAGTAAACATCTATATACATAGTTATAGTCAAGATTCATCAGATAGTTATTATCTATTCTCTCTACCTCTGATTCATAGAACTCATAATCCTCTATAAGTGCCTGCACTTCTTCCTGTTCTTCCGGGGTTAGATTCTCCATTGTGGTTGAAGCTCCATCGTCATTGAAAGCCTTATATGCACCATAAGCTCCCAATAGCAAAGCTCCCACTACCATTCCAATTACCAGAACTTTCCACTTGCTGATAATATACCAGCATAACTCACTGACAGAGATTTCTCTCTCATCTCTATTAATTCTTGACTTCATACATACCTCCTGTATATATCAATATATTTACATATAATAATCCATTTTCTGTATTTTTACATTTGGGTTTATTATATCACAGTTCTATTTGCTTGTCTATTATTTATGTTTGCTTTTTATTCGGCACATTATGACAGTTTGTTGGTATTTTTGCATAAAACCCCCAGCAGGATTGTTTTTTGCCTGATGGAGAATTCACTCTATATCCTATCGAAATAATAGCATCTTGCTGAACCACTCGAATTTTTCGAGTAGTTGAATTTTGCTCTAAACATAGGCATTGCAAGGGACTAACACTCTAAAGACAGCATAAGGGCAGGCTGCTTTTTCGTTTATTCATATTCTTAAAACATTCCGTAAGATTTTGGCGAACTGCCACACCAATTCACATAGATATTAAGATTTCAAAATCCACGAGTGTGTCTTGTAATGATTAATTATGGAAAATCAATTTAGAATTCTTCAACAAATCATCAATTAATGTTTTATATTTTCCAATCCCAAAATCTTCTACAATACTCGTCACTCTCGCTCCAGCATCCTTAGAAGATGCACCGCATAAAAAGATTCTCTCATCCTCTGACCCATAATCCAGCACTATGAATCTATCATGATATATTCCACCCGTTCTTTTAAGCGTCATTTTGATTAATGGATATTCCGCACAAAAATCCTTATACTCGATACTATGTAATTTTCCACCAACATTATCGCTAAAAAGAGTTATGTCAACACCCACCGGAGCATTTTTCAAGAGCACCAGTGTACGTAAACCAATATAATTATCTACCACATAAATCGTTTTCTTTGCTTGTGCATATATTTCTGAATATGCCAAATCTGCAGTACAATACTTTGTGTTATACATCAACCATCCATTATCTTCATCATCAACAAAACTATTCATCATATCTGCTAAATCAGACTTTGTAACAACATCACTAAGTTGGTTCATCACATCACTCATCTGCTTCTCAACGGAACCGATATCTGATTTTAACTTTGAAATATCTCGTACATTCTCCGCAGTCTGCATAGACAGCTGAATATATTCTCTCTGTCCTATTAATTCTCGATTATCAATAATGTAATCTTTCATTTTCTTAAATGTACGAACCAATGCCCGGCTTTGCTTTATTGCAAGTTCTCCCCTAAGAACCGTCATAAGCATATAGATTCCTTGTTCTGTAAAAGCCATCGGCAAGTATCTTAGTCCACCCCAACTTGAGGTGAATTTTTTGCACCTCAAGTCTTCCCATTCATCTTTTGATAATTGAAACATAAAATCATCACCTTCAAATTTAGCTGAATTATTTTTCACTTGACGATTAAAATTCTTTGTTTCATACCCGTATATTTCCGCAAGCTCGAAATCAAGCATTACTTTATACCCACGAATGCTATATATTTTATTATGTAAAGTTTCCTCTGTAACAATAGCAGCTTCTTCACTTTCTGCCATGGTATTCCTCCAATCATTCGTTCTTTTTTAAATTTGAATACACAAATTAAAGACAGCATAAGGGCAGGCTGCTTTTGCGTTAATGTATATTCTTAAAACATTCCGTAAGATTTTGGCGAACTGCCACACCAATTCACATAGATATTAAGATTTCAAAATCCACGAGTGTGTCTTGTAATGATTAATTTAACATTATGATAGCCAGTTGTCAATGTAAAAAGCGACGAGCCCTTGCTCGCCGCTTTACTTTCACTTACCTTGCACCGCCACGTTTAAACACGGCACCGACTGTTTTAAATAATATCTTAATATCCAGACCAATGCTCCAGTTATCAATATACTGGAGGTCCAGCTTTACAACCTCTTCAAAGTCCTCTATATCGCTGCGTCCGCTGACCTGCCACATTCCTGTGATTCCAGGCTTCATACTGAGACGTCTCTTATGATAGCTTTCGTACTGCTTAAATTCATCCACTGTAGGCGGTCTTGTTCCGACAAGGCTCATATCACCAAGAAATACATTGAAGAACTGCGGAAGCTCGTCAATGCTTGTCTTACGGATAAATTTACCGACCTTTGTAATTCTTGGGTCATCCGTCATCTTAAACATAAGCCCCTTCATCTCATTACGCTCCATAAGGGCCTTCTTGCGCTCCTCTGCGTCCCTGTACATGGAACGGAACTTATAAATATAGAAATATCTTCCGTTTCTTCCGACACGCTTCTGCTTGAAAATCAACGGTCCCGGTGACTCGATTAAAAGAATGGGTGCAAGAAAGACCGTAACAATAAGTGTAATAACAATACCCACCAGAGAACCTACAATATCTATAAGTCTTTTAATCATCATCTTATTGGCATCATAGTAATTATTTGCAAAAGTAATTACCGGAATGCTTCCAAGCATTGAGAACGATTTATTAAAGCCCTCCAGTTTCTCAACGATTTCAATATCAAGATGTACAACTACACCCATATTCTCAAATTCCATTATTAAATCCCTGAGGGAATTTCCTGTATCATAGGGCACATCGATGAATACCTCGTCAATCGCCTCATCCTTAACATACTTAATCATTGTATCAAAATTAGAGGTAACCGGTATATCAAGGATTCTCTCTCCAACCATATCTTCATCAATAATTGCAAGTCCGAAAATCCTCTTAAGCCAGGCACCATCCTCCTGAAGCTGGCGAATCGCCATCTCAGCCCTTGCTTTAGTTGTTATAATATACATCTGGGTGTTTTTCTTCTTATTACGATAAACTTTTTTGAGATAGTATTTAATAACCAGATGACTGACAAACATCAACAATATATTAAATATAATGGTAAATACATACACGCCTCTTGAAGGTGTCGCCATATCACCCTTTACAAAAAGAATTATTGCATAGACTGAGGCAAAGATAAGATTAATTTTAGAACAGTACAATAATTCCTCAAAGGTACCTCTTTTAAAAAAGTCCTTATTAACATTAAAAATAAACAGCACAAATACAAATGAAAACAGCATTATGCCAAGGTTTTCAAACAAATCAGCTCTTGTAACGATAGAAAGATTCTTAATCGCTCCAAGCCATATAAGGTTAGCAAAAACATAACTTATAAATACCATTACTATATCTGTAAAATACAGAAGAATATTTTTGAAGTTCTCTCTGTTCTGATACATGTATATATTAACCTCTTATTACATAAAATTTCCATTGCAAAGTTTACATTTGGGTTGATTATATCACAATTTCCAAACAGTGTCTATGAAAATAGTGTGTCCTATTTTTCCAGTATTTAATTTATTTTTATCTTCTTTTATGTACAATTTTTATAAAATAGTGTTATAATTGTATTAGTTTTTTTATATGGAGGTATTGCTTATGAAGCAAAAGACACGAAAGCTTGGCATTCGTACTAAATTACTGATTATTATGGGGTTGATAATGATTGCAGTGGTAGTATTGTTAGGATTTACCATTGCAAGAACCACTAAGGCTCATTTGATTGACCTTGCAGGACAGCAGGCTCTTTCATCAGCAACTATGGCTTTAGAGGTCATCGATGCAGATGCTCATACCGGACTTGCCGTCGGAGACGAGTCCTCTGAAGCATACAGCAGCATGTGTAACGAATTAATCGAGATTCAGCGTGCCTGTGGTGTGAAATACATTTTTACATTGACTACGGACGGTAAAGCCGTTAATTACGTTCTTGATACGGACCAGTCCTCAGGTCATGCATCCATTGGTGACGAATACGAAAAGACATACGATGAACTTGCAGATGTTTTTGCAGGAAATACATACGTTCAGAATTATATCGACCATACTGATTTTGGTGATTTAATTTCCGTATTTCTTCCTATTAAGGACAGCAGCGGAAAGGTTGTCGGTATTTTGGCAAGTGACTTTGATGCAACCAATGTCCAGACTAAGGTTGACCGTATAATTTTTGAAGTAGTTGTGCTTGGTGCAATTTGTCTTGTTCTGGGTCTTACAGTTATGGCTGTTTTAATCTCTTCAATCACTAAGAAATTAAGTATTGTCAACAGCAAGCTTTATGACCTCGTTCATAGTGAAGGTGATTTAACTCAGACAATTGATGTTCACAGCGGTGACGAGACTGAACTTATGGCAGATAATGTTAATGAGCTTTTGTCACATATCCGTGAAATAATGCTGCAGATTTCTTCAAATGCAAACGACTTAAACCGTTCTTCACTTGATGTTGTCAAGGAATTATCTGCTGCCGGCGAAGGCATTGTTGATTTATCCGCTACAATGGAAGAAATGAGTGCTTCAATGGAGGAAACTTCCTCTACATTAAGTCAGATTAATGACTCCGTTACAAGCATTAATGAACGAATCAACAATATTGAAATGCAGGCAAGCTCAGGCAGTGCTTCAACCCATGATATAGCCGCTTATGCCAAAGAGCTGAATATACAGGCCGATAAGGAACAGAAGGATACCATTTCCGCAGTCAGTGAGATGTCTGCAATTGTTAACGAGAAAATCCGCCAGTCAAAGGCAGTTGAGGAGATTAATATTCTGACACAGAATATTCTTGATATTACCAATCAGACTAATCTGCTTGCACTCAATGCAAGTATTGAGGCTGCAAGAGCAGGTGAATCCGGACGAGGCTTTGCTGTTGTCGCAACAGAAATCGGTACACTTGCCACCAACTCAGCTGATGCTGCTACTAAGATTCAGGCGGTGAGCCTTATGGTAATTGAGGCAGTAAAGGGCTTAGCCGATGAATCCGAGAAAATGCTGCAGTTCCTTAATGATGTTACATTAACCGGATATAACCGGTTGCTTGATACAACCAACAAATATCAGCATGATGCCGACAACATTAATAAGATGATGAAAGATTTTGCTGAAATTTCCAAGGAGGTCAATGAAGCAATTGCCGTAATTCAGGAATCAATTGCTGCCGTTGATATCGCTATAGAGGAGAACACCAAGGGCATTGTTACCGTTGCCGAGACATCTACCAGTCTTACAGAGGTTGTTAATAATATTTCCGAAACAGCAGACCTTAACAAAGAAATTTCAGATTTGTTAAATGCAGAGGTTGGAAAATTTAAATTGAATTAGGTTTACATAATCTCCTCGGCAAAAATAACCATGATTAATAATTTTATCGAGAAAAATAATACTAATTATTAAGGGCGTACCCCATGACATCTGTGTTATGCGGGTACGCCCTTGTTTTAATATATTTATCCAAACCACCAGATTATTTTCTCAGAATATCTACCGTATGTGCTCCTGCGCCGACAAGCTCAGGTCTTTCACAGGTTGAAAGATGATATTCAACAAACAGTTTAAAGGTCTCCTCGTCCATCGCATTGATAACCGGACGCATATACTCTGCAGGTCCGTCTACCGAAATCACCTGAATTCTTGTCAGTCCGGCAGCTTCATTGAGACTGTCCATATCCTCAAGTCTTACATACTGGTACAGGTCATTTTCCTGCGGCACACAATGAAACTCCGAATCCAGTCTGCCGTCCTGCACACATTCCAGAGCATGATTCTCCTTAAAGCCGTATGATATGACTCCATATTCATTCATACAATAAGCAACAAGAATAACTCCGTCCTCCTTGGTCACTCTTTTTGCTTCATTAAGTGCCTTCAGGCGGTCCTCAAACGTCAGAAGATGATACATTGGACCGAATACAAGCGTCATATCGAAACTGTCATTGTCAAACCTTTTCAGATTCATGGCATTACCCTGATATGCCTTGACGTTACTGCCCTTGGATTTAAGTATTCCGAGATTATGTTTCACAAGTTCCACCGCTGTTACATCATATCCCTCTTCTGCAAGCGCAACCGAATACCTTCCGGTACCGGCTCCTACATCAAGAATCTTCGCGTTCGGTCTGCCCTCCAGATATTTATGAATATATTTCATGGAGGTTATGAATTCGACCTGCCCATGACGTCGGAGAAGTCTTTTCTCTTCGTTAAATTTATTGTAATATTCTTCTAAAGTAGTCATTGCGATTCTCTTTCCATATAAAAGCTTTGTTATTTCACTTCCACAACCTTATAATCCTGCTCCTCAACGGCCTTTGTGAGCATTTCGTCAGTTACGCTGTCATTAGCGGTTACTACTGCCGTTCCTGCCTTGTGGTCAACAACCGCTTCCGTAACGCCGTCAATTCCTTCAAGGCATTTCTTAACTCTTGCCTCACAATGTCCGCACATCATTCCTTCAATTTTCATTGTCTTTGTCATGGTATTTTCTTCCTTTCTCAAATCAGATTTTATTGTGTTATCAACCATTTCGGTACTATCCTTACAATTCTTAGGATACGGTTTAATAAAATTAAGTCTTAAAGCATTCGTTACAACGCAGAAGCTTGACAGGCTCATTGCCGCTGCACCGAACATCGGATTCAGCTCCCAGCCGAATAACGGATACCATACTCCGGCAGCAAGAGGGATTCCAATAATGTTATAAATAAATGCCCAGAAAAGATTCTGTCTTATATTGGACAGAGTTTTGCGGCTTATGGTAATTGCGGCTGCAACATCCATTAATGAATTCTTCATAAGCACAACATCTGCCGCATCAATCGCAATATCCGTACCGTTTCCGATTGCAATACCCATATCAGCCGAAGTAAGTGCAGGAGCGTCATTAATGCCGTCGCCAACCATTGCAACTCTGCCCTGAGTACGAAGTTTCTGAATAACCTCCTCCTTACCCTTTGGCAGAACGCCGGCAACAACCTCATCAACACCTGCCGTCCGGGCAATTGCATTGGCTGTCCTTTCGTTATCGCCGGTCAGCATTACTGTATGAATCCCCATTTTGCGAAGTGTAGCAATTGCCTGAACGCTGTCTTCCTTCATTACATCTGCAACGGCGATTATTCCGAGAATTGTTTTGTCCCTGCCGACAAGAATCGGAGTCTTACCTTCATTTGCAAATTTATTATAAATATCCGTAAACTGCGAAGCATCCTGCCCGCTCTTTTCCAATACAAAATCAGGATTTCCTGCATACAGAAGGCTTCCGTTTACATTTCCGCTCAGTCCGTTGCCCGGATGAGTGACAAAATCCTTAACCTCATATAATTCATAGTTGTCATTAACGGCTTTTCTTACAATTGCACCGGCAAGTGGATGTTCACTTAAATTCTCCAATGCGTATGCGTGAGTAAGGAGCTCTTTCTCCGTAAAGCCCTTTAACGGATATACATCCGTTACCTCAGGTTCTCCCTTGGTAATTGTGCCTGTTTTGTCCAAAGCGACAATCTGTATATGTCCGGTATTTTCTATAGCCGCGGCTGTTTTAAACAAAATTCCGTTTCTTGCACTTACTCCGTTGCCTACCATAATCGCAACCGGAGTCGCAAGCCCCAATGCACATGGGCAGCTTATTACAAGCACGGAAATTCCTCTGCCAAGTGACCAGCCAAAACTATGTCCTGCAAGCATCCATACGGCAATTGTCACAACTGCAATAATTATAACTATCGGCACAAAAACTCCCGAAACCTTATCGGCAATCTTGGCAATCGGTGCTTTGGAAGCTGACGCATTATTAACCATTTGTATAATCTGTGAAAGAGTTGTATCCTCCCCGACACGCACAGCTTCGCAACGGATATATCCTGACTGATTGACTGTTGCCGCAGAAACGGAATCACCTGCGGTCTTATCAACCGGAATACTCTCTCCCGTTAATGCAGACTCGTTAACTGCTGCTGTTCCTTCTATAACAATACCATCCACCGGAATGTTTTCTCCTGCACGAACGACAAAAACATCACCCTTCTGTACCTTTTCAACAGGCACCTCCGTTTCAATGCCGTCCACAAGAACCGTTGCCGTCTTTGGCGCAAGCTCCATAAGCGCCTTAATCGCATTCGTTGTTTTGCCCTTTGAATGAGATTCAAGCATTTTGCCGACGGTAATAAGAGTAAGAATCATTGCAGCCGACTCAAAATATAAATCATGCATTGAATCATCATGATTAATTATCATTTTAAAAAGTACCGCCGTACTGTATATAAAGGACGCCCCTGCACCAAGTGCCACAAGCGAATCCATATTTGGCGACAGATGAGTTATTCCCTTAAATCCGTTTATAAAAAATTTCTGGTTAATAACCATAATAATCGCTGTCAGAATAAGCTGTATAAAACCCGTTGCAATATGATTTTCTGCAAGAGACTGCGGCAGCGGCCAGCCCCACATCATCGCTCCCATTGAAACATACATCAGAGGAATCAAAAAAATAACAGACGCCACAAGTCTGATAATCACCTTACGGGTATCGGAATCTTCCACAGACTCCTGCCGATTGGGATTATTATTTGAGGTGCTGTTATTTTGCAGGGATGCACCATATCCTGCCTGAGTAACGGCTTTGATTACGCTCTGCGGACTTGCGTTTCCCTCTACACACATCGAATTAGTAAGGAGGTTAACACTACACTCCGTAACACCCTCAACATTGGATACGGCTTTTTCCACTCTTGCGCTGCACGCAGCACAACTCATGCCGGTAACTGAATAACGGTCCATACTTTACCTCCTATCGTAGCATTGCTGTTACAAATGATACAATTACAAGTATTCCCCCTATTATAAAAAGATTTCCCATAGGAATTTTTTCTTTCTCCTGACTCTCTGTTACAAACTCAAAATATCCGTCAGGACCATTCTTTTTCTTCTTGAACTGTTTCTTAATTCTATATCCGAGGTATGCAAAAGCGTCAAAGCCTCCTCCATTGGATATCAGGCAAAAAAGCCCCGCAAGACATATTAATGCACCGCTTACAAAAGCTGAATTACTTATAATTATAAGAATGTCTTTTTTTATATCGTAATATTGTATTTCAAAAGCAAAAACAGCCCCGGCAAACACCAGGCCCACCAGAGCTGTTATTAAATATCTTTTAAATATCTTATTCATTCATGAATCTCTTTCTGATATTTCTTAAATTCCTTAGAGTTGCAGCTTACGAAATGACCCGGAGCAATTTCACGAAGTGAAGGTCCTTCCTCCGAATAGTCATGTGCCTCCTCAGGTTTATAAACCATACGCTTTCTCTTCTTCTCATAATGAGGGTCAGGATACGGAATCGCTGACAGAAGGGATTTAGTGTATGGATGAAGAGGATGTTTAAAGAGCTCCTCTGAATCTGCAAGCTCAACAATCTTACCAAAATACATAACCGCAATTCTGTCGGAAAAATATTTTACAACGGACAAATCATGTGCAATGAAAAGAATTGTCAAATCCATTTTTTCACGTAAATCATTAAGAAGATTAATGACCTGTGCCTGAATTGAAACATCCAAAGCACTTATCGGCTCATCTGCAATGATTAGGCCCGGATTCATGATAATTGAACGTGCAATACCGATTCGCTGTCTCTGTCCGCCTGAGAATTCGTGCGGATATCTTCCCGCATGCTCTCTTACAAGACCTACGGTTTCAAGAATGCTGTATACCTTTTCATCGATAATCTTCTGGTCGCGGACGCCCTGAATTCTTAGTCCCTCCGCAATAATCTCACGGACAGTCATTCTTGGATTAAGAGATGCAATCGGGTCCTGAAAAATCATCTGAATATCAGTTACGGTTTTGTGCTTCTTATTAACCTGAATTGCTTCATTTAAAGCCTTTTTCTCCTGTGCAATAAGATTTTTCAATTCTTCCTTCCGTATGTCAGAAGCCTTCTTCAGCTCTTCTTTATATGAGGCAATTCTCTCATGATAATCCCTGAGTCCTGCGCTTATGCGCTCACCGTTATAATATACATTACCGCCGGTAGGTGTATATAATTTGATAATAGAACGGCCGGTTGTTGTCTTACCGCAGCCTGATTCTCCAACCAGACCGAAAACCTCGCCTTTTTTAACCTCAAAGCTGATATCATCAACCGCCTTAAAGTCTTTCTTGCCATCTTTAAAATACTGTCTTAAATGCTCAACCCGGAGTAATACATCTTTATTTTCCATGTTTTTTGCCCTCCAGTTGTTCATTCAATTTCTTCATTCGCTCAATTCTGTCCAGAACGATTTCCGGAGGGTCAACCTTCGGTGCGTTCGGATGAAGAAGCCATGTTGCAGCCTTATGAGTCTTAGACACCTCAAAGAACGGCGGCTGTTCCTCAAAATCAATTTCCATTGCATATTTGTTTCTGGCAGCAAAAGCATCACCCTTTGGAGGATGAATCATATTCGGCGGAGTACCCGGTATTGATAACAGCTTCTCCTTTGTATCCAAATCAGGCATTGATGACAGAAGCGCCCATGTGTAAGGATGCTTCGGATTATAGAAAATATCATCAACCGTGCCGTACTCTACAATCTTGCCTGCATACATAACGGCAACCTTATCCGCAACATTTGCAACAACACCAAGGTCATGCGTAATGAAAATAACGGTTAATTTTCTTTTTGTCTTAAGCTCTTCAATAAGCTCAAGTATCTGCGCCTGAATTGTAACATCCAGTGCAGTCGTAGGCTCATCACAGATAAGGATGTCCGGATTAGCGGCAATCGCAATCGCAATTACGATTCTCTGTCTCATACCGCCGGAAAATTCAAAAGGATACTGGTTGAAACGTTTCTCCGGCTCCTTAATTCCAACGTCCTCCATAATCTTTATCGCCTGTTCATAAGCCTCTTTCTTGGACACGTGGCGGTTCATAAACATAACCTGTTCATTCATATAATGCACAAAAGCCGTAACATTATCCTTCTCGCCGTATACCTTTTCATAAAGCTCCGAAAACATCTTAACAGCAAGGGAATCCATATCTGCATTGCCCTTCTGCTCCATCAGATAATTTTCAAATTCAGTTAACATAAGCTTTGAATCAGCATTAAACTGACCTGCTTCCCTGCACGCCTTTTTAAAACTATTCATTTTTAATTTAAATGCCTTACGGGCATATTTGCGGTTTGTCTTTGCATTAAGGAGTGTTGCCTCCGTCATCTGCTTACCGATTTTCATGATTGGGTCCAGACTTGACATCGGGTCCTGAAAAATCATTGTAATCTTGTTACCGCGTAATTTATTAAATTCCTCCTCTGATATTTTAAGGAGATCCTTATCATCATACATAATTCTTCCACCCTCAACAATACTGTTAGGTGCAAGAATTCCAAGCATTGCCTTGGCCGTAACGGATTTGCCCGAGCCGGACTCTCCTACAATTGCAAGAGTCTCACCCTTCTCCATTGAAAAAGAAATATCACGCACAGCCTGAACCTTGCCATTATTGGTTCTGAAAGAGATGACAAGATTTTCTACATCTAAAATTGTACCCATAATGTCCCTCCTTCTATTCATCCGCACCACGGAGTGCAGGATTAAATGCGTCTCTTAAACCATTACCGAACAGGTTAAAGCATATCAACAGCAACGCAATAAACATTGCAGGGAAAAATACGCAGTGCGGATAGGTTGACAGAGTCGCCTGTCCGTTATTTAACATTGTTCCGATACTGGTCATACTGTCGGACTGGAGATTTACAATTCCCATATATGACAAGCTTGCCTCAGAAAAGATTACGCTAGGAATCGTAAGTACTGAAGCCGTAATTATATATCCTATACCGTTTGGCAGAATATGTCTGAAAATAAGTCTTGAATCCTTTGCGCCAAGTGTTCTCGCTGCCATGACATATTCCTGTCCCTTGAAACGGTAGAACTGTGCTCTTACCGTATTTGAGGTTGAAATCCAGCCGTATGAAACAAATGCAAACAGCAGTGACGGAATAGGACCGACCTTATTTGCAAGGTGCATTTGGAATAAAGAGAAAATAACAACGGTTGGAATTTCCCATATAAAATCCTTAATTCTTTCAAACACAAGGTCAAATACTCCGCCGTAGTAGCCCTCTATTGCACCGATGACAACACCGATAAAGAGGTTAATCGCCGATACGACAATACTGAGAATCAATGAAAGTCTTGCACCTGACGCAAGTCTTACAAGAATATCATAGCCGTTCGCATCCGCACCAAATAAAAATGAAGCATAATCTCCGTTTACATATTTATAATACTCACTGTATAAAATACGGACATATTTCTGCTTATCATTGCTTACTGAACGATAGTAAACAGGATTGCCTGCTTCATCATACTGGTAAATATCCTGAAAACTTCCGTCTGCATTTCTTACGGCAACACCTTTTTCATCCGTAAGATACCATGCATTAGCGTCATTCTGATACGCATTTGCCATAATCCTTGACTCATCAATTAACGGATAGATAATCTCTACATCATTCTCTGCCTCATAAGCTCTTATTGCGTCATATTCATCATTTGAAATAGTCTTGTAAATATATCCGACTGCCGCATAGCTGTCATATCTTACCTTATATGAATAGCCGCCTCTTTTGCTGCCATTTGAAGGCTCAATTTCTTCGATTACCTCTACCAATGCACCCGGAAGAGCCTCATATCGGTCAAGCTTCTGCTGGTTAATGGTGCTTGTCTTGTTTCCGTCCCAAAACGGAATACCCATTTTAACAAAAAGATTATTCTTTGGAAGAGCATAAGCATAATAACCATCTCTGTCCGAAATCTTATATCTTGAAAAAATCGGTACAAATACTGCAAAAACAATCAGCAGCAGAATAACAATTCCGCCGAAAACCGAGCTTTTATTCTTGCAGAAACGACGAAATGCATCCTTAAAATATCCGACTGGTGCAGTTTCGAATTTCTGGTCATGGAGTTTCTTATCCTGCTGTACAAATCTGAATTTATCCGCAGGGATATCGTTAAGATTATTATAACTCATTATTCTTTCCTCCCCCCATTCGGATTCTAGGGTCAATGAAGCCATAACTCAAATCAAAAATCAGTCCCGCAATCAGGTCAATAGCCACATAGAACATTGATATAAACAGGAAAACGCTGTAATCCCTTGATGTAATTGACAGAAGATATACCCTGCCGATTCCCGGAACGGAGAAAATCTGTTCAATAATCAGAGAACCTGTAATTACATATACAACATCCGCAAGGAATGTCGGAAGCAGCGGCACCATTGAGTTACGAAGGGCATGTCTGAATAATGCCTGTCTCTTTGTCAGACCCTTGGTTCTTGCAAGCAGCATGTATTCACTGGTCATACTTTCAGTAAGCTCTGCACGTACATATCTCATATCGCCGGCAATTACACCGAAGGATAATGCAAGTATGGGCAGTATTGCCGATTTAAACATATCCCACGAGAAATAATCCGTTCCCGATTTCATTACAAGCGGAAGCAGATTCCACTTAAAGCCGACAAGGTACTGCAAAAGGAATGCATATACGAATGCCGGAACAGAGATAAATACAATAATAAAAACATTAATTACATAGTCCTGCCACTTATTTTTGAAATTGGCAGCAATAATACCAAAAACCACTCCCAATGGAATACTTATAATAATTGAAATAATATTTACATATATTGTTGCAGGAAGCTTTGAGGTTACATATTCGGTTACAGGCTGAAAAGCCGTACCAACCTCAGTACAGAATCCCCAATCCCATTTTGTAAATACATTTTTGAGAAAAATCCCGTATTGAACGATAATAGGCTCATTATAGCCCCATGCCTCTCTCATTGCCTCTAACTGGGCCTGATTACCTCCAAGCACAGCATGAACATGATTAGGAAGCAGTCTGATTAAAATGAAAAGAACTGTCATAATTGCAAATGCAGTTACAAACATCAGTCCGATTCGTTTAAAAATATACTTCTTCATAGTTCTCCTTCTCCATTTTTATAAACAGCTCTTAAAACCGCCAATAAGCGGGGGAGATTCCCCCGCTGTTGCAGTATAAAATATTATTCTAGTATGAAAGCTGATTCTGTCCTGCGCAGTAGTCTGCCCATTCAGCGTCAGTGTAATTATAAGTCATAAAGCGGAAGCCGCCGTAGGTCTCAAGATATGCACTGCTGAAATCATAAGTTACATAGTCACATTTCTGTGAAAGGAGGAATGCGTCACGTACACTTCTAAGTGGCACACAGTTATATTCCTTAAGAACTGCTCCTTCTATACCTGCGAGTACTTCAAGTCTTACATCAGTCTCAGCGGTAGCCCACTTACCTGTGTAAAGTGCCTCATACCAGTCATAGAATGACATTGTGTATTCCTTACCCTGTACTGAAAGTGTTACAGACTGGCTGTTGTCAAAACCATACTCAGCGTCACAGTAATATACCTCATCACAGTAGCACTGCATTAATGAGTAAGGGTCATTCTCTGCGCCCATCCATGCGCTGTAGATAATATCAGCAGTACCGCTCTTCATTGAAGCGTATGGGTCTTCAACCTCAAGGAGTTCAATTGAAAGTCTTCCCTCAAGAGAGGTTCCCTTAACTGCTGCCTGAACTGCATCATTAATGAAATTATATGATTTAGTCTGTGAATCACTTATGGTATTTACATTAAGCTGAAGCACAACCTTGTCTGTTTCAGAAATATCACCTGCTGCCAGAGCCTCCTGATATGCCTTTTCGAAAAGTGTTGCAGCTTCTTCTACATTGTAGCCTGACAAATCTTCGTATTTGTCTGTGTCATATACTTCGCAAAGAACGTTCTTAGCATAATCGGTATTTCTGTATACACTGAAATCAGATGTATCATAAATATAAACTTCATTCAAAAGTCCGAATGCTGCACTGTCTGAAGGGAATACCTGCTGGCAGTACTCAGCTCTGTTAATTGAAAGCGAAATAGCCTTTCTGAAATCCTTGTAAAGAAGAAGCATTTTATTAATACCATCCTTGCTTCTTAATTCAAGTGCCTCTCTTCCGGCATTAAATGAAAGCTTCCATGTCTTACTTGTAGGAGAATATACAATATAATCACTTGTTCCGTAAACCTGAAGGTCTGTTACATCAAGTGCTACATAGTCAAGCTCACCTTTAAGGAATAACTGCATTTCTGTTGAATGCTCATCAATTACGTTAAATACAATATCAGTTGTCTGGTACTGGCCTTTGAATGCTTCATCCTCCCAGCCATACCATTCATCATTACGTGTTAACTTAATAATCTTATCTGCCTGCCACTCTGATAATTTATACGGGCCGTAGGAAGCATAGGATTCAACTGATGTTCCGTAGGTTGTCTTTGTAATTCCGCCGGCATCCTTCTTTAACTGCTCATAAATATCTTCTTTAACGAGCCAGTTATCTGTTAAGCCATAGTAAAGCATATACTCTTCAGTAATAGGTCTTTCATAAATAATTGTGATTGTATAATCATCATCCTTAATAAGACCTACTTTATCGAAGCTTATCTTTTCCATCTCTTCATAGTATGCACAGACTTCAAGAACTTCTTCCTCATAAAAATCCATTTCATAATTGTAGTTAAATGCGTCAATCATTGCTCTTACTGCAGTCTCAACATCACCCTCAACCTTAACCCAGTCATTGTCTCCGACAAGCTCTTTAAGGACTGCATAGGTATCTGTTCCGTCCTCTGCAATAAATGCAGATGTATAATCTGCTGTATTATAAATATTCTCAAGACTGTCGCCAAAGAATACTGTAGGCTGTGTTAAGCTGGTGTAAATATTGCCGTCAGCCACTTCAGCATAAGTATCGTCATCTTCATTATAGAAGTCAACATACTGTCCTACACCGTCACAGTAATATGCATATGCATTGGCAAGTGCATGTGTTCCCTGATAGTATGTAGAAGCTCTGTAGTTCTGCATTTCAGGGCTTAATAACTGCTTCATGGAATACAAATAGGTATCAGCATTAATAGCCGTACCGTCATCCCACTTTGCATTCTCTCTTAATTTAATCTGGAACGCATATCCTTCCGTAGCATCTGCAGGAATACCATATGTGTCATTACCTGCATATTTGTCTGTTACATCAACCGGTGCAGAAGCAGCCATCTCGTTGATGTACTGGAAATTTTCTTTGTCAGAATACGCAATGTCATACAGGCCTCTCTGTGTCAATGCCATAATTGTGTACTCATCATTATACTCCCATTCATGGCAGTTAAGTGTATGAACTGCAGATGTAACAATGGATGTATTATATGTGTAGGTATCCTTAGAGCTCTTATTGTTGTTACCTGCACATCCCGTTGCTGTTGTTGCAAGCATTGCCGCAGCAAGTGTACCTGCAAGCAATTTCTTCTCGATTCTCATGAAATCTCTCCTTAAATTTTATTTTTATCGCTTTACTTTGTTAAAGTTAAAACAAAAGAGCCAATGATAAAAATGTCTTCATTGACTCCGTCCCACTAATCACTTATGTATTCTATCACGAAAAGATTTGTTTGTCCACTTAAAAATAAATTATTGCGTTTTTGGTGTTTCGTTATTCATTCCCGGAATATTTACTGCATGTATTTTTCCCTTTTCCCTTTGCAGCAAACATTGCCATATCCGCCTTATGATATAATTCTTCGAATTTAACGCCCTCTTCGGGTATCATAACATATCCAACTGAACAGGATACTTCAAAGTTATTATCAAAGCCGTCTGCAAGTGCTGATATTCTTGTCACTATATCATTGCATTTTATCTGCATATCGTCGGAATTAATTCCTTTGCACAGAATAACAAATTCATCCCCTCCCATGCGGCAGGAGATATCATGCTCCCTGAAGCATTTACATATAACTTCTGCAACCTTTTTTAAAAGAGTATCGCCGAAAATATGGCCATAGGTATCATTTGCCTTTTTAAAATTATCCAGGTCAATCATTATCAGCGAAGCACTGTCCCGTTCATTCATATTATGCAGATAATCTTCCATCAGTGCCACTCCGCCATGCCGGTTATACAGCCCCGTAAGTTCATCCGTAGAAGCCCGCTTTTCAAGCTGGTTGGTATGCTGCTTTTGAAGCGAGATATCGGCATACGAACCGATAATATGAATTACCTTATTATTGACATCAACAATTGGCTCACACGAAACCCTCATCCACAGAACATCATCCCTGTCCTGTGAAAAAGCCAGGTCAATGCTTCTGCTTATTCTGTCCGGATTGTCAATAAGTTCCTTCATATAAGCTCTAAACTCCTTATAATTAACAATCCTTGAGCTCAGAAGATGTGCCATCTTTGAACTAAAGTCTTTAATTACTACATATTTATTATTAAGGATTGGATTAAAACGCTTCATTGCATTGGTGCAGAAGGTATTAACCAGAGTAAAAGTATCCTCATTAAAATTCCAGTCCAGACAGTTACTTTCCGCAAGCCTTAATGCATTCTCAAGCTTCTTCTCTGCAATATCAAGCTCCAGTTCACGTTCTTTTTCATTACGGATATCGGTAACGGAACCATAATAAAGTTTTTTGCCGCCCTGCTCCCTTAAGAAAAAGGCTTTAACCCTGTACCAAACAATTCGGTTATCCTCTTTACGGTATCTTATTTCACACTCAGCACCATCCAGAGGATGTTCATATGCGTTTTTAAACATTCCGGCAAAGCCCTCAATATCCTCCTTTAGAATATGCTCCATTGGAAATTTATGCCTGTAATCCTCTGTTGAATTATCCGAACCGATTATTCTGTCATAGGTCTCATTGGTTCGTATTATCTCAACCGTTGTTCCGTCATATTCGGCAAAAGCAATTGCCCCGAGAATGTTGTTGACAATGGTTTCACTAAAAAGATTTTCGTTAAGAAGCTCCCTTATATGAACCTGATTATTTTTCTTAAGCTGTATGCCCGAATAGTCAAACAACTGTCTTTCCTTCAAAAGCTCTTCAAACTTATCCGACGTAACGGGCTTGAAGAAAAAATATCCCTGTGCATACTCACAGCCCATACTGACAAGAAAATCCACCTGCTGTCGTGTCTCAACACCCTCAACAATAACCCGCATTCCCATCATTCTCGCCATATTAACAACAGCCTCAACAATGCCGACGCCTTTGCCAATCGTATTTTCATTAATATCAAGGAACCTCATATCAAGCTTAAGCACATCGATATTAACATCATTTAACATGTTAAGGGAGGAATAACCGCTTCCGAAATCGTCCATTAATACATTCATGCCTCTTAACTGGAATGAATGTACAACACTGTTAACCGTATCTAATTTCTCGGAATATGCACTCTCCGTAATTTCAATTTCAAGAAGCTTTGGGTCAAGCTGGTATGACCTCAATAAATTTCCGATAAACTGCGGGACATTCATCGAATAGAGGTCAACACGGGACACATTTATGGAAATCGGAACAGGACGTATTCCGCGGTCAATAAGACCACGCAGAAAATGGCATACCTCTTCCCATATAAATTTATCCAGATTAGTTATAAAGCCGTTTTTCTCAAGTATCGGAATAAATTTATCCGGCGGCATCATTGTTCCGTCACTTCTTTGCCATCTTACAAGAGCCTCCGCACCAATTATTTTACCTGTATTCATATTGCATTTCGGCTGAAGGTAGAACATAAACTCCCTGCCAAACAATGCCTTTGGCACATCACAGAGCAGACGGTGCTCCTCCTCCATTTTAAGCATCATGCCCGGTTCATAATAATGCATTCTTATTGCATAATTACCTTTTATCTTATTAAGGGCTATGCATGCACGGTCATACATTGTCGCAACGGATATCGTTCTGTCATCAATAAAATAAACGCCAAATGCAGGAAGAAAGCCCACACTGTCTTCATATTCCTTAACACGCCCGATAATATTATATTGCAGATTCTCAAGCAGATTTCTGATTTGAGGTACAATAATTACAAAATCATCATCTCCGAGATATCCGGCGATACCTTCACATTCAGCACAGGCATCCCGAAGTTTCAATCCGATATCCAGCAGGAATTTATCTCCGGCCTCCCTGCCGTACCATTCATTAAAAAGCTTAAAGTGCTCGATATCAACCGCAACAAGGCAGAATTCCTGTTCATTATCCTGAGCGTCAAGAAAAAGTCTTGCCTGTTCAAAAAAAGAGCGTTTGAAATAAAGGCCCGTTAACGAATCCCATCCGTTCTCCGTGCTCTCATCACCCGGCTCTCCATACAGTGCTTCATACACCCTGTCCATATTTAAATCGAATAAATCCACCCCTATCTTCTCTTTACTCATAGGCACCCCGCGTTCCGACACTTTATCATATCGCTGTATTAAATTATATTATTATCCGATTAATTTTACAATTATTTTTTATACCATTTTCCATTATTCATCCATAAACGCATATATGCATAAACAGGAGAAACAAAAGGAAGTACATTTATTCCTAACTTCTCATATTCCTTACAGCTTTCATAGGCAGTTTCGGGATTCGCTCCCACAAGATATACAGGAATGGAATTTTTCCTCATTTGCTGCATGAAGCTTTTGATTCCATCCGATTCAACACACAGTGTTCCCGCATGGTACGCATGGAGCAGAACTGCTTTCATTCCATCCGTATACCCCGGATATTCAACACCCGGGCACGCATGAACCGTATATATCCCACTCTGCTCCATATCACATCCGGGCAATGTGCATATATACTCCTCCAAATGGCTGGTCTCTCCCTTTGCAAAGCCTTCATTATTATATATGCCGTAAACACCTCCAAGACTTTCCAAATCATCACTATAGGCAGTATGCGGCATAAGTCTGCTGCCGCAATGTATTTTGCATAATTCTCCCGAATTCCTGTATGCCGCAAAAACTCCTCTGCCATGTTTTCCCTGTATAAAATCAACCGCACATCGGAAATTTTCCATGCCGTTTGCCCTTTCGTCCTCCAGTACATAGTTGCTCGCAACAAGCACTACCGGAATCGTGTCATTACCAAAGGCAAGTGACAGAAATGCGGCAGAATACTGCAATGTATCACTTCCATGTGTTATTATGATTCCGTCATAATCCTTTGAAAGCCCGTCACTTACGGCATTATACAGAAGTCTGTAGGTCCTGCAGGTAATATTTTCACTTAAAACAGTGTACGGACTTGCCGTAATCCATTCTATTCTGTTTGGAAAGCTTTTATTATATTTATCCAAAATAACATACGGCTTATTGTTATCCGTTGAAATGTACTCCCCCTCAACCGTACTTCCAATGGTTCCGCCCGTAAAAATAACAAGAATCTTCATATTAACTTCTTCCTCTTTTATGATTTAAGTGACGCAATTTCTTCGACAAGTCCTTCAATGCATTTCAAATAAGTCTCTGTATTTCTGATATCATCTTTTGAAAAATAATAGGTAAAATAAGGAATCTCTCCATTTGTAAACCTAAAGCTGCTGCCATGCTTTTTAACTATTTCAGGAATCATTGCAGGATTAATCTGTGCCTTAGGATAAATCTTAATCCTGATGTCCTTACGATTGCCCTTTATTTCCAGAATATATGCATTGTGCGCCTTGGATTTAAGCAGTGCAATGGTCATAAGATTCATTGCTGATTTCGGAATGTCTCCGAATCTGTCCAGAAGTTCATCCGTCATATCCGACAATTCCTCTTCATTGGCGATTGCAGCAATACGCTTATAAACATCAAGCTTCTGGTTCTCACTTCTGATATATGTGGCAGGAACAAAAGCATCGACATCGATATCGACAAGCGTTTCAAAATCCTCACTCATACTGATTCCCTTAATGTCTGCCACAGCTTCGTTGAGCATTTTGCAGTATAAATCATAGCCCACCGCTTCCATATGTCCGTGCTGCTCCTCACCAAGAAGATTACCTGCACCTCTTATTTCCAAATCCTTCATTGCTATTTTGAAGCCTGAACCCAGTTCAGTAAACTCACGGATGGCGCTCAGACGCTTCTCTGCAACCTCTCTTAGGAGTTTATCCCTTCTGTACAGCAGAAATGCATAAGCAACTCGTCCGGAGCGTCCCACGCGGCCTCTGAGCTGATACAGCTGTGATAATCCAAACTTGTCGGCATCATGGATAATAATCGTGTTAACATTCGGTATATCAAGTCCTGTTTCGATAATGGTCGTAGATACCAGAACATCTATGTCGCCATTGACAAAATCCATCATTATTCTCTCTAACTCACGCTCATTCATCTGCCCATGTGCAAAAGAAACTGCTGCGTCAGGTACAAGCTTACTTATTCCAAGTGCAATTTCTTCAATTCCCTGAACTCTGTTATATACATAATATACCTGACCGCCCCTTGCCAGTTCCCTGTTAATTGCCTCTCTGACCATTTCTTCATCATATTCCGTTACAAAGGTCTGAATAGGAAGGCGGTCAACAGGTGCCTCTTCAAGTACACTCATATCCCTTACTCCGATAAGGCTCATATGAAGCGTTCTCGGAATAGGAGTTGCCGTGAGAGTTATAACATCAACATCCTTCTTAAGCTGTTTTATTTTTTCCTTATGGGTTACACCGAAACGCTGCTCCTCATCAATAATAAGAAGTCCCAGGTCCTTATATACAACATCCTTTGAAAGTGCCCGGTGCGTTCCGATAACAACATCGACCGTACCTTTTTTAAGTCCTTCAATTGTTGACTTAATCTCCTTAGGCGTACAGAATCTCGAAAGCATTCTTACCTCAACACCGAAATCCTTCATTCTGCGGTCAAAGGTTGTATAATGCTGTTTGGCAAGAATTGTCGTAGGAACAAGGTAAACCACCTGTTTATTATCCTGAATTGCCTTAAAAGCCGCCCTTATCGCAACCTCTGTTTTGCCAAAGCCAACATCTCCGCAGACAAGTCTGTCCATAATCTTGCGGCTTTCCATATCTTTCTTAATATCCTCAATTGCTGATAACTGGTCAGGTGTCTCCTCATAAGGGAACAGCTCTTCAAATTCCCTCTGCCAAGGAGTGTCCTCACTGAATACAAAGCCCTGATTCTGCTGCCTTACCGCATACAGCTTGACAAGCTCATCCGCAACCGCCCTTACTGCACCGCGGACCCTTGTCTTGGTTTTATGCCATTCAGGTGAACCAAGTCTGTTAAGCTTCGGCTTCTTCGCTTCGGAATCAGCGTATTTCTGAATCATATCAAGCTGTGTTGCAAGAATATAGAGGTTGCCCCCCGCCGCATATTCAATCTTTATATAATCCTTTTCTATTCTGTCAACCTCGATTTTCTCAATACCGCGGTAAATTCCGAGTCCATGATTCTCGTGGATAACATAATCCCCGATATTCAAATCCGCAAAGCCTGAAATTGCCTTACCGGAATAATTTTTCTTCTTCGTCCTGGTTTTTCTTGATACACCAAAGATATCCTCTTCAGCAATGGCAACAAAACGGATGTCCGGATATTCAAAGCCCTTTCTAAGCTTTCCGTAGCAGGTCATAACCTCCCCCGGAACAAGCTCCCTGTCAGGGTTATCTGAGTATACCGCAACAACTCCGTTATCCCTTAAATCCTTCGCAAGCCGCTCCGCCCTTGTCTTGGAGGCAGATACAAGCAGAATCCTGTATTTATTCTTCTTCCAGCCTCCGATATCCGAAACAAGAGTTTCAAAGGAATTATTATAAGCTCCGATTCCCTTTGCACCGACATCATAATGGCCTGCCGCCTCCAGAAGATTAAGCCTGTAGTCAAGAGTTGCAACCGTCATCGCATGACGTCCGCCTATCTTGGCACAAATCTCAGGAAATGCGTACAGAATTTCTGTCTGTGACGGCAGAATACTGCCCTTCTCCAGCCTGTGAATCATGCTTTCACGAAATTCTGTTTCAGAAACCTTGGATTTCTCCCTGATTCGTGAAGGCTCATCAAGAATAATCACTGAATTTTCCCTGTCAAAATAATCAATAAATGATACCGTATTCACGGCAAAGAAATTTATAAGGTTGTCACATCCGCTGTAATCCTTAAGCACCAAAAGTTTTTCCTTAAGCCCGGAAAGATTTTTAAGGACCTTATCCGCTTCAACAATTCTTCCGTTTTTACCAAGACTGTCCGCGTATTCTGCGGATTCCTTTTCAAGTGCTTTAATTCCTGCTCCAAGTCCTTCCGGTATAATCAAATCCGTAGCAGGAAAAATATTAAGTTCATCAATATTTTCAACTGACCTCTGACTCTCTGCGTCAAAAAGTCTCATGGAGTCGATTTCGGTGTCCCACAATTCTATTCTGCACGGATTCTCTCCAGTCAGCGGATAGATATCTATAATGCCGCCCCTTACTGCAAACTGGCCGCCTTCTTCTACCTGGGCTGTATGCTCGTAGCCGATATCCACCAGATATTCCGAAAGTTCCTTTATATCCACCTCATCGCCTACACTGATTGTTCTGGAATATTTCTCAAAGACCTTAGGCGTCATCAATTTGTCCATACAGCCGTCAATAGTTGTAACAACTGTAAGCTCCTCGCCTTTAATGAGTCTTTCTATTACCTGCAGCCTTTCCTTAACAATCTGATTGCCGTGAATATCCGCACTATAGAAAATAAAATCCTTTGCAGGATAATAGACCGTGTTTCTCGACAATCCGCGGTAATCCTCATAAAGCTCCCTTGCCTTAATCTCATTATGGGTTATTATAAGTCTCTGCTTCTTATCCTTACATATTCCATAGATGAAAGATGGCTTTTGCTGGTCAACACAGCCAAAAGCCACAGGCACCTTTCCAATTTTGTTAATTGCATTCCTTACTTCCGAATAATATGCCAGTTCGGTAACCGGCTGTTCCCAAATACTCATTCAAACCTACCCGTTATATTTATTCATTGCACTGTCAAAGCCCTCTGCAACCATGCATTCAACAGCCTTGCAGGCTCTTGGAATCGAAGCCGCAGCTTCCTTCTCATCATCTGCCGGAAATCTTCCAAGAACATGGTCTGCCAAATCCATTCCTGCCGGCTTGTCGCCCACTCCGAATTTCAATCTCGGAAAATTCTCGCTTCCCAGATGGGCAATTATGCTCTTAATTCCATTATGTCCTCCGGCACTGCCCTTTTTACGAATTCTCAGTTTGCCGACGTCAAGGCTTATATCATCATATATAATAATTATATTCTCGACCGGAATTTTATAAAAATCCGAAACCGCTCTTATGCACTCACCGCTTAAATTCATAAAGGTCATCGGTTTAACGAAAATAACCTTCTCGCCTCCGAGCATCCCCTTCCCGATAAGTCCTTTATGTTTGGCCATATCTATTTTTACGCCGTTGTCGGCAGCCAGTGCCTCAACAACACGAAATCCTATATTATGTCTTGTCTTCTCATATTGTCCGCCCGGATTACCCAGACCTGCTATTAAATACATATTCACGCCTCTTTTCTAATTATATATGCTATTTTATCTCAGAATTCATTTATATACAAATATTTTCTTTACTTCTTACTGCACAGCGTGGTAATATACTATACAAAATAAAATTTTTTAAGGAGTTGATTTTTTTGCATCCCAGTGACATTGCGCAATTGGTGGCACTAGTTATTTTAATAGCACTTTCTGCTTTTTTCTCGTCTGCGGAGACATCCTTTGTTACCGTAAGCCAGATTAAAATGCGTTCGCTTGCAGAGGCAGGCAACAGAAGTGCTGCAAGAGTTCTTAAGATTACATCAGACTCTTCCAAAATGTTAAGTGCCATACTGATTGGAAATAACCTGGTTAACATTTCCGCTTCATCTCTGGCAACCACACTTACTTTAAGTCTGTGGGGAAATGCCGCAGTCAGCATTACTACCGGATTACTTACTTTGATTATATTGATTTTTGGCGAGATTTCCCCAAAAACCTTTGCAACAGCTTATGCAGAGAAGATTGCCCTGCTGTACAGCGGTCCGGTCCGTGTATTAATGGTTGTACTTACACCGGTTATTTTTGTTATTAATTTTATTGCAAAAGGCGTGTTAAGAATTATTGGTTTCAACCCGAATAAACATAAAACTTCAATTACAGAAGATGAGTTAAGAACCATGGTTGATGTAAGCCGTGAAGAGGGCGTTATTGAAACCGAGGAACACGAAATGATTAGTAACGTGTTCGATTTCGGTGAGTCACAGGCTAAGGATGTTATGATTCCGAGAATTGATATGACCTCCGTATCCGTTGACAGTACCTTTGATGAAATTGTTGAGGTATTCCGTCAGGACAAATACACAAGACTTCCTGTTTATGAGAAAAGCGTCGACAATGTTATCGGTATTATTAATGTTAAGGATTTACTTTTATGCGAGGACAAATCGGCTTTTTCCGTCCGTAATATTTTAAGGAAGCCCTACTACACCTATGAATTTAAACATATTTCCGAGCTTATGGATGAGCTTAAGAAAACCTCTAACAACTTCACAATTGTTGTTGATGAATATGGTTCAACAGTGGGCATGATTACCCTTGAGGACCTTCTTGAGGAAATTGTCGGCGAAATCCGCGATGAATATGACGAGGATGAAGAGGACGAAATCATACAGCTTAATGATAATGAATATATTATTTCAGGAACAACAAGACTCAATGATTTGGAGGATATTATTAATCTTCCAAAGCTTGATGAAGATGAGGATTACGATTCCATCAGCGGTTTCATCGTAAGCCAGCTTGGCAGACTTCCGCAGGACGGAGATGAGGTTAATCTTGAGAATCAGAAGCTTGTTGTTGATGAATGTGATAAATATAGAATTATAAAAATTCATCTGTACATTAATGAAGTTTCAGATGAGACTATAGAAGCTTCAGATGATGATAAAAATAATTAATAAGGAGATACATAAATGAAAAAAATTATTACAGAATTTAAAGAATTTATTTCAAGAGGCAATGTAATTGATATGGCAGTCGGTATGATTATCGGTGCTGCGTTTACGGCAATTGTTAAATCATTGGTTGATGATATTTTTAACCC
>JBGVLM010000065.1:0-51836 GCA_045124255.1 Butyrivibrio sp.
TTATGCAAATGGTCGTGCTGTTAAATGATTTTGAACATGCTCATAGCCTGCTTAATGGTAATGACGGAATGACTTCCAAGTATGGAGCAATCCATTACTATGAAGATACAGATATTGAAAAATGGTGTCCCAAACTTGCTATTACAAAGACATTGGGGATGAGAACTTTCTGGGATATGCAACAGAATCAGGAGATACATAAGGATGCTGACTGGCAGGATAAAATGGTGGAAATAGAAATGCGGGTATCGGATATGGATGGATATAAGGATATTGCATTTTTTCATCATTTGACGATTGAAAAGAGATAGGTGAAGTTACAGATAGGCGAAACAGTGTTTAGCTTTTATGAAAGGCAATATAATTCCGGTTTATATGAACGTTTAGCGTTGAGTAGAGATAAAGAAGGTGTTTTGCGTCTTGCATCCGAGGGGAATGTTATTACAAAACCTGAGGATATTATAAAGCAACCTACGGTTCCGGAATTTCTGGGTATGGAAGAAAAAGCAAAGTATGTTAATTTTAACTTTTTTTAATCAAAAAAATCATTAAGTGTATGTATACTTCGTCCGTCAATGAGTATCCATTTTTCAGCATCTGAATCAAGGATATAGCAGTATCAAAGTTAAGGACTGAGGTTGTCATATGGATAGCCGGTATGAGAATAACTGTGTTGCATCTTTGTAGTGGCTTCACGCCATGCGTTAGAAACATACTGACTGCCACGGTCGATATGGATAATTAAAGGCATATCTGTTTTACGACTTTGGCTTTGTTAATGGTTTCAATTACTGTGGAAAATTGCCGTACCTGATACAAAGACTCCGGACACGTAAGGACTGGTGCGATTTTTTTCATAGAGGAGGTGTATGGAATGGATGATTCAATCAAATTGAAATTGGCAGAAGAGAAAGACGCAGAGTGTATGCATGGACTTCAGGTAGAAGCGTTTATGCCACTATATGAGAAATATAAGGATGATGATACAAGTCCGGCAAAAGAAAGTCTTGAACGGATAACCTGTAAGATTGTTGAGGTGAATTCTGATTTTTACTTCATTATGTTTAACGGAGAAAAAGTGGGAGGTGTGAGAGTCAGGTGGCATCATGGTGGAAAAGTGTATGAAAATGTAAATTGGATATCTCCTATTTTTATAATTCCGAAATTTCAAAACAGAGGGATTGCCGGTAAGGTGATAGAAAAATTATTTGATTCTTATCCTGATACAAAAGAATGGAAATTAGAAACGATTAAGCAGGAAAAGGGGAATTGCCATTTGTATGAAAAATATGGTTTTGTCAGAGTTGGTGAGGACATAGCAGTTAATGACAGAATGATATTGGTTGAGTATGTAAAAAAATGTGAAAGTACGAAGAGTTGACGAAAGCGAGGTGCTAATATAAATATTTTAATGGATGGCACATAGTACATAGTGTTATAATATTAATGAATTATATGTAAAGCTGTAACAATAAAAGGGGGGATAAATATATGATTCCAAAATATAACGAGATGTATAATGAAGTATTGCTTGCTTTGAGCGTTCACGAGGAAATAAAATACAGAGATTTGGTAGAAGCAGTAGCAGATATCTTGAATTTGTCTGAGGAAGACAGGAATATGATGACGGATAATAAAAAGACAACGCTTATTTATTATCGTTTGGGTTGGACCAAAACATATCTGGCAAAGGCTGGATTAGTTGAAACCGTAAAACGGGGCGTATATAAAATAACGTCAGAAGGAAAAAAGGTTTTAGGAGAAAATATTAAAATTACAAATAAATATTTAATGAAATATCCGTCATTTGCTGAATTTGTTCAAGTGGCAACCAAAGAAAGCAGTAATGAAGAAACACAAAGTACAGATGTGATTGAAGATGATGAGACGCCGGAAGACAAGATAAAAAATGCAATTAATTTAATTAATTCAAGAGTGAGAACTGAAATACTTGAAATGATTATGTCTAAACCGCCTATCTTTTTTGAACGGCTTGTTGTAGATTTAGTAAAAGAAATGGGATATGCGTACGATGAATCATCTGCTATTAGAACTTCATATGTAGGAGATGAAGGCATTGACGGAATAATAAAAGAAGACAGTTTTGGTTTTAGTAATATATATATTCAGGCTAAAAGGTGGAAAGACGCATCTTTGGTTGGAAGAAAAGAAGTCCAAGCATTTTTGGGTGCGGTGGCAGGTCAAGGCGGTAGCAAAGGATTGTTTATTACAACATCAAGATTTACAAAAGAAGCTATAGAATATGCAAAAAAACAATTACAAGTGAAACTTGTATTAATTGACGGAGAAAAACTAGCTGATTTGATGCTCAAATATGAGTTGGGAACTACCAGCAAAACATATAAAGTAAAACAGTTAGATATGGATTATTTTGAAACGGATATTTCATAGAGCAAAATTCTTTGAACGAATAGAGTTTTGAAATTTAGAATCCCGATTGAGGGATTCTTTTTTTGTCTTTACAATTTCTATGGAAAAATGTATTCGTCCGCTGTTGGAGGCAGCGGAAAGGTATTATTTATAAATAAAACCATAATGCAGAATAGCGTTGCCTATGATATAATTTAATCATATTATTACGGAAGGGAGAATCTCTATGAGGAAAAATTACCCACGATATTTTGCGAGTCTTTTTATGTTGGCGGCGGTTTGCTGTGTAATGCTGTTCGGATTTATGAGAATGAACTGTAAGGCGGCAGAGGGCAATGTTATCTATACGGCAGCGACAGGCGGCACTACCGAGGATTTGGGCAATGGAACTAAGAGTAATCCGTATAATCTGTTTGACACTGCACTTAAAAATGCGAAGGACGGGGACATTATTTATATTCTTGAGCCGAGAGCGTTTCTGAATGCTGCGGACAATTCGCCTTATATTATTGATAAAGCGGTTACAATTAAGGGTAACGGCAATGTTTTTCTGATTCGTGCGGCGGGAATTGTGCTTGGGGCAGATGTTACCTTTGAGAATGTTGTTCTTAATTTCGGCAACAGATACCATGATGCATTATTTGCCAACGGACATACGCTGACTCTTACTAACGTAAACTGCGAAAGCGGTTCAAGACAGGTGGACGTATTTGGCGGCGGTCTGTATATGAACGGAAAGAGTGTTGCACAATCCGGCAATGACGCACAGATTATTATGAACGGCGGCGGAGAGAATTTCGGAAATATTTATGCCGGAGCAATGAACGGAAAATACAGCGGCAACGTAACGATATCTCTTACGAATTTAAAATCAGCATCCAATATGGTTGTGAATGCGTCGGGTGCGGATGAGACCTATGTGAACGTGGATGATTTTTTTAATCTGGATGAGCCTGCACCGCCGACAGCCAACAGAAATTATACAATTTCAGGTAATGTTAATATCAGCGTGAATGACTGCAATATAAGTCTGATTCAGCAGATTGCAGCGGGTACGTCAGCTTCGTGTAATCTGACGGTGCAGACCAATGGAAAATATAATGGTCTGATTGCAGCGAGAAATATGGATTTGATTACTGTTAAGGGCGGCGGAACATTTGCACCTGTCGAGCTTACACAGGGAACTGCCGTAACGCTCACGGGCGCAAGCGCTTTGAGTCTGTCGGGGATTAGCAGTCCTGTTATATCACAATTGGTTTCAGAGGGCAGTAAGAACAGACTGATTCTTGGAAAAGAACAGTTTGTAACAATTACAAAGTCATTCAAAGGTAATTTCATTTTTGAAACAGAAAACGGCTCAAATGGATATTCCGGTGCGGCACAGTATGATTTTGCATATATCCGTCTGCAGACAGGGGCTTTGGCTAATGCGGCGGTTTCTTTTACCTGTATACCCGGAATGGATATGACATTGGACAAGACGGCAAATTATACTGTATCGGGTAAGACCTATTCTGTGGTATGGAAGACAAGTGAAGCGACAGAGTATTCCCCGTTTGCAATAAGCGGTTTGGAAATTATTAATCCGACTGTTATTTCAACGGTTTCGGAATTTTATAACTCTCCTGTGTTTGATGCAAAGGTAACCGTACCGGGAGATGTTGAAAGCGGCAATTACTATTTTGATTTAGTACCCATTAAATATGAGGTAACATTTAATAACAAAACATATACGGCAGAAGCGGAATTTGACGGAATTTCTTATGTGGCAAACATACCGGAGCTTCGTTTAACCTTTTTTGCCATGTCGGACTGGGACCTTTCCGATGCCGGAATCTGTGTTACATTGTATATGGACGGTTCTTCTGCCAATCCGGCTCCTCCGTCAGTAGGAACATACGAGATTAAAATTCTTCCAATGTCCTCAGGGGAGCAGATAACTGAAACTGCGTATCTTGTCATTGTCGGTGATTCGGACAATACATCTGCCACAGAGCAGAAAACAACTACAACTCAGGTATCATTATCCGCTTCGGGCATAACTGTAAATAATAAGCTTACAATTTCAGCAACGGTCAGACATGCGGACGGAACTAATGCATTAAATGCGGCAACAGCACTTTATGTTAACGGCAGGGAATATACAGCTTCCAAGCCTTCGACGAGTGGAGGAACTGTAAGTTATACGCTGAATGCAACACAGGCAAATGGTTTCGTCATTGGAGAAAACAATATCTGCATATTATATAAGGGCGCTTCTGACGGCAGGACGGCTTCCGTGATGTCGCAGGGGTCGGCAGTTCTTACATTGCAGCCTGTGACTGCAAAGATTAAGCATTCGGCTAAGAATCAGACCTGTACATATGCCGGTTCAGCGGTAAAATATTCTGCCGGAACGGTTAAACTTACGGACAGCAGCAATAATATTTTAAAAGAAAATATCACTCCGGAGGTTTATTATAAGAAGAACGGAGTTGTGGTGACACCGGCAGAGCCGGGAAGCTATGATGTGTATTTTCGTGTAGTGGATGACATGTATGGTACGATTGAAACGAAGGCGGCTGTATTGACCATTCAGTCGGCAACTCCGAAAATTACGCTCACAGGCAGCACGTCATCAGACAGAAAGGTAACATTGCAGGCTGTGGCGGATGGAGTAAGCAGCGGCTATGTTCCTATCGGAAGAGTCCGGTTCTATATGAACGGCACCAATATAGGCCAGGTTAATCTGTCCTATGGAGAAGCAGTATTGAATAAGCAGCTTAAAGCCGGTACATATACTTTTATGGCGGAATATGAGCCTGTCTACGGCAGCAGAACACCTTATTATACAGCACAGCAAAGCTCAACAATAACGGTTGTTGTTAAATCGTCTTCAATTTCGGAGGAGAGTACGAAGAGCGATTCGGATGGCAGAACAGAAGCAGATTCCAACCCAAATACGGAAGGCAGGACGGAAGAGAATTCTGATAGTGATATGGAAAGCAAAACCGAAGAGAATTCCGACAGTGATATGGAAAGCAAAACCGAAGAGAATTCTGACAGTGATTCGGACAATAAAACCGAAGTCAATACAGAAGGGGATTCCGAAACAGACGGGGCTTCCGGAGAAGATTCGGAGAATAAATCCGATATAGAGAATCCTGAGACAGGAACAAAAGACAACGCAGGAGGAAATTCAGAAACAGAAGATGATTCTGAAAATCATAAAGGAAATAATAAAACAAAATTACCTCTTATAGTTATATCTGTTTTGGCAGTAGCAGCGTTGTCGGTTGGATGTGTATTTATTATAATAAAAAAGAAAAATAATAAATAAAGTAATATTTTGAAACAGGCAGGAATGCACTTATATGGTGTTTCTGCTTGTAAAATATCTTTCTTTATACGAAATTTTCTATTTATTTCAATATATAATTATGGTATAATATAAGTATATAAATGAAGGGGGTGATTTATAAAGGAAAAAATATTATTAAGCTTTTCAATGGCAATGATAGTTGAACAGGCTTAATGAAAGAAGGTTAAAGTCATACAGGGAAATACAACCTGTAAAGGAGAGTTATAAGGGGGGGGTGAATAAGAGATTATAAAAGTAAGGATAGAGAATAGCAATCTAATAAAGAATAAATTATAAATAACGGGGGTAACTTATATGAATTTTAAATTTAAAAAACTGATTGGGAATTTTTTATCTGTAAGCATGTTACTAATGTTGTTTGGTACAACAAATATTTCAGCAAATGACAATACGATAGATGTGATTTCGCTGGAAGAACTGGAAACACTGCAAAAGGAAGTAGATGTTCTTTTAGATGAAAGAGTACAATTGCTTTTTGCGGGAGACAATAATGAAGAACTGCTAAAGGCTAATGAAGAAGAACTGAATGAATTGGGAATGGAATTATGCAATGCTTCATCAGCCATAAATAACCAGAATGATATTAATGTTTGTGCAATTATAAGTGGAAATGAAGAATTAACTATTGGAGATTATTCGACTGCATATAGAGGTAAAATCTATGATTTAAGGGTTATAAAAGTTCTTCCGGCTAATAAGGATTCAACATCATGCAAAGTTGTTGAGGTTGATAATGGAAATGCAAAATCAACAATTGAAAAGACAGGAATATATATCAGTACCATAGTTGATGCTGCGGTGGGATTATTTGATGGTGGTGCTGTTTCTGTTGTGCTTTCTGTGGCAGAAGCGTTTGCAGAAGCTATATCGACGGCAAATTTAACTGATATACAGGTAAAAGAGGGTTCCTCCTTTAATTATGAAGGTTATCTGTCGGCAGAGGATACATTCGTCTTTGTAAAGAAAAATGGTGAATCCAATAATAATTATGTGTATTGTTATAATGCAAATAAGGTAAGAATAGAATATTATGTGGAACATATGGCTTTTGTTAAGAATAGTAGTAATGTTGGAGGATATATAACGAAGGTTGAACATTCAGCTGTACAGACTGTTAAAGCGGCTAATTATGATTATATATTTAGCAAGGCATGTGAAGTATATTACAATGCTGACAGTAATAATTATTTTCAAAATATTGCAAAAGCGGACCATTTAAGTTATGTAACATATAATATAAGCGGATATTCATTTAATGTGCCTATGCCGCAACAAGCACCATTTCCGGGAGAATATCAATATAATTAAGGGGGGGTCTTATATGGATAAATATGAAAAAATTGCAAATGAACAAAGGCAAAATAGAAGAAAAAGCAATGTAATCCTTATTATTGGCATAGTAGCTGTAGTTCTGGCTATGGTTCTGACACCGTTATTTCTGCTTATGGATGTTAATTATGACAGAGAATTTGAAGCACTTGTTGTCAGAAAAGCAGATGGCGGTTATGAAATGCTTGGAACGGTTGATGTGGCTGTCAGCGGCGAATATGATTTTGAGCTTTTCGGGACAACGACTAATAAGGGTACGGCAATAGTTGACGGAGTTAAATATGAATATAGTGGAAAATATGATAAACCGATTAATCCGTTTTCCAAACAGTGTTCAGTTAACAATAGCACCCTTGATGAAAAAGGCAATGTGGTACGGGGAGATTTTTCAGCGAGAATCAATGGCCGCAATGCCGGAGAAATGGTTATAATGATTGATGATTTTACATTTGATGGTGCCGGTGAAGCAGAGTGGATATATATTGTGTGCAATGCTGATGATTTGAAGGAAGCAGAGAAAATTCTTGATAAACTGTTGAATTAAAAATAATGAATAAGGGCTGAATGGTATTTTTTGCCGTTCAGCCCTTGTTTATTATATCTAAGAAGAGTAATATAAAATAGAAGATAATACTTCCAAAGGAGCATGCCTATGCAGATTAAATCACTCCGTATCAAAAATTTTAAATCCATCCATGAGCTTGAAATTAATAACATTGAAAATTCATTGATTCTTGTGGGCAAAAATAATACCGGTAAAACGGTTGTTTTGGACGCAATAAGAGCCGTTATTGGAAGCTATACGGTATTGAAAACTGATTTTAACGAGAAAAAACAAAATATTGAAATAATGATGACGTTAGATATTACCGAAGAGGATTTACATCTGTTTCATGCATTTGGAATTGTAAGCCGTTATAAAAGGTATGAGTCATGGAAAAAGGATTTCTGCGAAAAGCTTCCATCCTTTCAAAACGGACTTTTGACATTTGTATGTCGGATTAATTATAATGGTCAGTTCAGATACGAGGATGTTAATCACAAAAATAACCGTTACATTCCGTTGGTTCTGCCAAAGCTTCATTTTATTGATACAACAAGAAATCTTGCAGGCTTTCAGGAGGATTTGCTCGTATTTCAGAATTCAAAGGAGCTTGCGAGCCTGAAAACGAATTCATGCATGTTTAATTCTGCCAAGGAATGCAATCACTGCTTTAGCTGTATCGGACTGCTCAATCAGAAAAAAACAGAAGAACTGGATTTGCAGGAAACGGCAAGACTTTTGGAATACAAAATGTATCAGATGAATCTTGGCGATTTTTCACGGAAGGTTAATGAGAACTATCGTAAAAACGGCGGGGTTGAAGAGATTCTGTATCGAATGAATTTTAACATGGATAAAATGTTTGATGTTGAAGTAGAGGCATATCACAACGAATCAAAAAGAATGAGTCCCGTGGAGCAGCTTGGAAACGGTATGAAAAGCATTTATATGCTTTCGCTTCTTGAAACTTATATTGAGGACGATAAAAGAATTCCGAGTATTATTATAGTGGAATATCCGGAATTGTTTCTTCATCCTTCATTACAGAAAACAGCAAGTAAAATCCTGTACAGACTGTCCAAGAAAAATCAGGTTATTTTTACAACACATTCCCCGAATATGGTGGCTAATTTTACGAAGGGGCAGATTTGCCAGATGGTTCTGAATCAGGATAATTATTCTGAGGCACGCCGCAATGTTGATATTGATGATGTTCTAAACGACTTGGGGTACAGTGCAAATGATTTCCTGAATGTGGATTTTGTTTTTATCGTTGAGGGCAAACAGGATAAAACAAGATTTCCGCTGCTTTTAAAGAAATACTATTCCGAGATTTATAACGAGAACGGAGAATTATCCAGAATATCAATTATTACAACTAACAGCTGTACAAACATTAAAACCTACGCTAATCTGAAATATATGAATCAGCTTTATCTGCGTGACCGTTTTCTGATGATTCGTGATGGTGACGGCAAGAATCCGGAGGAACTTGCTGACCAGCTCTGCCGTTATTACAGCGAGCAGAATCGGCAGGATATTGATAAGCTTCCAAGGGTTCTAAGACAGAATGTGCTGATTCTGAAATACTATTCTTTTGAAAATTATTTTTTAAATCCTTGGGTTATGGCTCAGATTGGAGTTGTAAAAAGCGAAGAACAGTTTTGGAAAATTCTTTTTGCAAAATGGCAGCAATACCTGTACAGGCTCAAAAGCGGACAGCACTTTACGGAAGTTGTAGGACATGAAATAAATTCCATAGAGGATTTAAAGGAGCATTTTGAAGAATTTAAAATTTATATGAGAGGGCATAATCTTTACGATATTTTCTATGGACGTTTCAGAGACCGGGAAAATGAGATTCTGCATAAATATCTTGAACTTGCACCAAAAGAGGACTTTAAGGATATTCTTGACGCTATAGATTCTTTCGTGTATTTTGACAGCAGGAGAAAATCAGCCGATAAGCTGCTATATGAATTACAGTGTAAACAACAGCGGTAATGCAGACGCTAAGTAAGAATTTAATTGGCGCAAAGTGGAGGAAGAAAGATATGTATGATAAAGTATTTGAAAACTTTAAATTAAATTGTAAGGCGGGCAATGAGATAATTAGCAAATATGAAAGTGTATTACCAAAAGAAGTGTTGGATGTATGGAAAGAGTATGGATTTGGAACTATATTAGATGGTTATTTAAAGATTATTAATCCGGATGAATATATTGAAGTTTTGGATATGGCTTACGACGGACAAGGTGCTGCAATTCCTGTTTTTGTTACTGCTTTTGGAGATATTTTTGTTCTGGAAGAGGGGCGTTATATAATTGCGGTTAAGATTAAAAACGGTACTATTGATGGTATTCCGGGCGGATTTAAGTTCTTTTGGGAAGATTTAGAAAATGGCGATATTGATGAAATAAATAATGAGTTTGGAAAATATAAAGATGCAGTTGCCAAATTAGGTGAACTAGAGTTTGATGAGTGTTTTGGATATACACCATTGCTGGCTCTTGGCGGAAGTGAAAAGACAGAACATCTGGAGAAAGTTAATACAAAGGTTCATATTGAACTGATAACTCAGTTGGTAGGTAGAATAGAGTAAAAGTAACATATCATGCTCTTTAAGATACTGGTAGCAGGTAAGTAATTCGTTCATAAGGGTTATTCTTGACGTGCGCTGATATTGTAATTCCTCAGCAAGCGTATTAAATTTAAGGAATAATTAGTAATGTGATGGAATAGTATTTCAGTTTATGGTATAGTATTCTTATCACAAAATGATGAGGATAAATTCTTCTGACAGTGCTTTCCTGTGCGGAATTTTCACAAAAGTGCTAATGATAGTCATTCTGTGAAATAGTTCAAAATAACTTCAAGCAGACAATATGCAGGCGGTCAGTTTTTGACCGCCGTATTTATACCATAAATCGTCTGCACCTCTTCCCATCAGTTGATATTATTTATGTGGTCCTCTTGAAATAAGAAATGTGTTGTTGCACTCAAACAGTTCGGGATACATCACTTTGGCGTTGCTGATAAACTCAGTGTAAAGGCATTCTTTGTGCTCGTATCGGGCAAAAACTTCTATATCGGTAAGAACCTGTTTTGCCTTAGAAATCCTATCTGTATAATAGTATAATTCGCATAGACAAAATAATAACTCACAATGGCAGTGCATGGATTTGACATTCTGACCAGTTTTTAAAGCCAAATTTATTATTTTTTCAGCTTCTTCGAATTCTTTATTTGCTAATTTCAGTACAGCCAGATTGCTGCAAACATTTAAGAAAAGTTTCGCTTCAAAATACAGACTTTGATATAGTTCATATGCAGGGTGAGCTAATATATGACTTAACTGGTCATATAACAACTCATAATAAGGAAGGGCTTTATTAAATTCTTCGAGACAATGAAGGTTTATTGCCATAAGATTAATGATTAATAAATCTATATGACTGTATAAATTTTTTTCAAGTGATAGGGTATCAGGAGAAATGTTTTCTTCATCGAGCAAAGTACTGCATATTTGTAATGAATCCCTGTAGTTACCAAGTTCGTTAGCCAATACAGCCTTTCCGTAAAGAAGATTCTTTCGGGCTTCTCCGTTTTGAAATATTTCGTCTTTTTCATGTTCGTCGATATATTTGCTTAATCCGTCCAAATCATATGTTGATATAAATTGAAAAATTTCATTGGACAATGAATAAGCTTCGATTGATTTAAATGACATAAGATGATAATAGTATTCGAATAAATTAACTTTTAATTTCTTGGATAGCTGGTCTAAAAGATAAAGTGAAGGCTGATTTCTGTTGTGTTCAACTGCACATAAATGGTCTTTGGTACAAATACCTTTGGATAGACTATCCAATGTCATTTTATGATTTATTCTAAATCTTTTAATTATTTCTCCAATACAATTTTTTGAATGTTTCATTATATGTTCACCTCAAAAAGTAGAAGAATGTCTCGATTTACTCTTCGCTATATTGATTATTATACTTTTAACTACATAGAAAAATCAATATAAGGAGGAACTATTAATGAAAAAACGAAAGAGAATAGGATATATTCTTGCTGCAGTTACATTAACGGCGTTAGTTGCAATTGCACACAAACCTGGACAGGGTGGAACAACCAATACAGCATTAGGCGTTTATGTTTCATTGCCATAATATTGGGAAAAATTAACAGGAAAAATCTTTATGAAATATTCTTATATAATATTTTGTGAAGATTTTTTTTGCTTTTTTTTTTCAAAAAAGTAGAAGTAAATCTCGATTTACACCACATGCAGATAATTTTATAATAATTAAGACTATAATTTTTTTTAGGAGGTTTACTTATGGATAAAACAGATGCAGCAACTGCAAGGGACGAACTTACACTTATTTTGTTGTTTCTGACAAGAATCGGTGACCATGCGAATTTTAATTTTGCAAAAGATTTTTATGCATGGAGAGGATATAGTTTTGACGCAATTGACGAATTGGAGAGGGCAGGATATGTTGATCAGGGAAGTTATCGCAGTCAGTCGAGAATGATGCGTATTACAAAAGAAGGTTTAGAACAGGCAGAGAAATTATTGGAGAAATATGGGATAGAAGATTTCGAAAGATAGAAAATTCACAACATACATACAGAAAGCGGTTAGAGAAACAAGGTTTCTTTAACGGCGGCGAAGAACCATTAAAGCGGTGTCAGTTGCTTCTGATACGGTTTCTAATGGTTTTTTTAATGATGATTTATATGCCTTGACACTGATAAGTGGTGATAATTATACTGTTATTGACAGTTTGATTTTTAAAATAAAACAGAGTAGTAAGAGGTATCAAATGAAGAAAATGATAATATACATATTAATGCTCATATTTATTCTTTGCGGTTGTGTGCGTATAGTTGGGCCTGAAGAAATTGAGACTGATGTGAATACTACCGAAATATATATAACAACCGTTGCACAAGAATCAACGAAAGAACAGGAGACGACGTATGAAACGGAGTCTGTCAGTGAAACACATCCGGTTCTTTATGAGGGTTATACTATAACTAAGGAGGAGTTTGATAAGGCCGAGGGCTCCATGACGTGGGATTTGGAGTATCCGCAGCTTGCAGGCGAAGGCCGTGAATATGACAGGGTCAATGAACTCATTAAACAGACAGCGGTAGAATTTAACACACCGGATTGGGAGATTAAGGATAAGACGAGGGAAAGAGGCTTTACGGGAAAATATAAGATTATATGGCAGACAGAGGAGATCGTAAGCATTGAATTTACTTCCATTTACACTGCCAAAGGAGCCGCTAATCCTTCTTATGACTGCTGTGGGATGACAATTGATTTGGCAGCCGGTATGGTTGTGGCACTGGATAATTATATCGAAAGTATTGAAATAGTTTTAAAGCAGATAGAGGCAGGAAATTATACTGTTGAGTATGGCGCATTCTACCTGATGAGTAATGGCGAGATTATGAATGAAATTGCGGAGGAATTTTCGAATTTGGATTTAAATGTATATAAAGATAATTTCTGCGTTGATGAGGATGAATTGTATCTGATTGTTGACAATATAATAGGAAGTGATTATGCGATAATTAAAATTCCGTTAAATGCTTTAAAATAATTTGATTAAAAATTAAATAAATATTTTTGCCTGTTTTCCCACATACTATTGTAACCACAGTTTTGTGAGTAAATAATTGTGTAGGAGGAACTTACGATGGCAGAGTTGTCAGAAAAAGAATTGTCTTCAATTAAGGATTTGTTGTCTGAAGAAGAGCTTTTGGTTAAGAAATTTAAAATGCTTGCGGAGCATGCAGAAACTCCGGAGGTAAAGGATAAGATGACCAATATCTCAATGCAGCACCAGAATCATTTTAATGAATTGTATTCAAAGTTATCGTAGGAGGGCAATATGAACGGAGTATATACTGAAAAAGAGATTTTAGGGGACGCACTTGCAACGCAGAAGAGTACAACAGGTAATTTTAATACTTATGCCAATGAGTGCGTTCATGAGGATGTAAGACAGACGATGCTTAATATCCTTAAAGAGGAGCATAACATTCAGCAGGAGGTGTTTAACATGATGCATGACAAGGGATATTATCCTACGCCTGCAGCAGAGGCTTCCAAGGTTGAACAGACTAAGCAGATGTATTGTCAGAGCTATAAGTAAGGTGTTGGGGACCTGTGTAAACGGGTCCCATTATTTTAAATTAATTCATAATTTTTTTGTTGATTTATTTTATCTTTTTATTATAATAAGGAATGGTACTTTCAGGTACTAAATAAAATAATGGTAAATTAGGTGTTGAAATGGTATTTTCAAGTATCACTTTTTTGTTTTATTTTTTGCCAATTGCGATATTGGGATATTACATATTTTCTTTTTCAAGAGTAATACAGAATTTCTGGCTGTTGGCTGTCAGTCTTATTTTCTATGCATGGGGTGAGCCGGTTTTTGTTTTCGTAATGATTGGCTCGATTCTGGCAAACTGGGTATTCGGTTTGATAATCAATGCCGTCAGGAAGAAAAAGACTCTCCAAAAAGTCGTTTTGTTCATTTCGTGTGCAGCAAATATAGCTCTGTTGGGAATTTTTAAGTATACGAATTTTATTGTGGACACTGTATACGGAATTTTCGGATGGGAGAAGCTTTTGGAGGTTCCGACTATTGCACTCCCTATAGGTATATCATTTTTTACGTTTCAGGCAATGTCTTATGTTATTGATGTATACAGGGATGACGCCAAGGTACAGAAAAATCCGTTTTATCTCGGATTGTATGTTGCCTTTTTCCCACAGCTGGTTGCCGGTCCGATTGTAAGATATAATTCAATAGCCGACCAGATTCAGAATAGAAAAACAACATTTCCGATGTTTTCAGAGGGCTGCAGCAGATTCGCAATAGGTTTTGTTAAAAAAATAATTATTTCAAATAACATGGCTGTCATTGCGGATACGGTCTTCGATTTGGCAAAGGCGGGAACAGATGTCGTTGCTGTTCCGGCAATCCTTGCATGGATGGGTGCAATTGCGTATACATTTCAGCTTTATTATGATTTCTCTTCTTATTCTGATATGGCAATCGGACTTGGTAAGATGTTTGGATTTACATTTGAAGAGAACTTTAATTATCCGTTTATTTCCAAGTCGGTAAGGGAGTTTATGGCAAGATGGCATATTTCACTGGGTGCATGGTTTAACCAGTATGTGTACAGACCGCTTGGTGGTTCAAGGGTAAAGAATCAGGATATAATGGTTAAGAATCTTTTGATAGTATGGTTTTTAACAGGTGTATGGCATGGCGCCGCATGGACATATATATGGTGGGGTCTGTATTTCTTCCTTCTTATTTTATTAGAGAAAGTTACAATGTTTGAGAAGTGGAAGGGCTTTACTGTTGGAAAGCATATTTATACGGTTGTTGCCGTTATTTTTGCAATGGTTATTTTCCGTTCGGAGAATATGACGCATTTCACACTGATGGCAGGTGATATGTTTGGACTGAACAGAAATGGTTTTTACAGTGATACGGCGATAATGTTTTTAAAGGAATACTGGCCTGTATTTCTGGCAGCAATTATCTGCATGTTCCCGATTAAGGATTTTGTACAGCAGAAATTCACAAACAAATCAATACCGAAGTTTGTTCCGGCAGTCGGAGGAACAGTGTATGTTGTCGGCCTGTGTTCGCTTATGTTTTACTGTGTTGTAGTTTTGGCAAAGGGTGGATATAATCCATTCATTTATTTCAATTTCTAAGGAGTCATGGAATGAATAAACATCAGCATATTTTTGCAATTGTGTTTATCGTTGCTTTATTTGGTTTTTCCATATTTAATGTATTGGATAAGCATGATGAACTGCAAACTGAATTAGAAGCTATTGAAACTCCGAAGACAATGTCGGAGGCAAAGCTGTACACTGCGTCAATTGATACTGCACTTACAACAAATCTTGCTTTTGATAAGATGTGGAATGAGACGTATGCGTCGGTCTACAATGTTTTGAATAAGAATGAAGAGAACAGTTTTAAATATGTAAGGGACAAAAACGGTTATCTCTTTTCCGGAAATTTCTGGAATGTGTCAGAAGTTGATGCAAAGGAGTATGCTCTGCGAATCAAAAGGCTTGAAGCAGCAGTGGAGGAAAGGGGCACAAAGGTAATTGTGCTGTTATATCCGACGCAGTATAACGAGGAGTGGACGGAGGGATATTACGGAATTCCTTATAATGACTATAATGAGTTTACCGACCAGCTGCTCGAATATTTCAGATATTATGGTATTGAGCATATAGATTTCAGAGATATTTATCTGGAAAAGAATTTACATATCGAAGATATTTTTTACAAAACGGACCACCACTGGACGACTCAGAGAGCATTTGAAGGCTTTCAGATTCTGACAGAATATCTGAATACTGAACATAATGAGAATCTGGATACATATTATACAGATAAGGATAATTATACTTTTGAAACCCACGAGGATGTATTTATAGGTTCTCAGGGAAGGGACGCAGGACTTAATTATGTAGGACTTGACGATTATACATTTATCCTTCCTAAATTTGAAACCTCCTATGATTATGTGTATCGTAAGGGCAGTGAGAATGTTCATGTTACCGGAACTATGGAGGAAACACTGATAAGCAGGGAATATCTGCAGATTGATGACTATTATGATAGGGATATGTGGAAGAGCTACATTGGCGGTATTTACAAATATGATGAGATTACCAATCTTCTCAATGAAGACGGACTGAATGTGCTTTTCCTGAGAGATTCCTATACATCACCGTTAGCAACCTTTTTCTCTGCATACTGCAGCTGCATTAATATGGTATGGACTGCACAGTCCGATTCCGAGACAGTTGAAAATGTAGTTGAAGCAAAGACTTACGATTATGTTTTTATTGCAATGTCAGTTGACAGCTTTGTAAATGACGGTGCTAATTTCTATATGTACGGGGAGGAAGCAGATGAGTAAAGAGATTCGCGTATTTCGTACAGAAAGAAAATACACATTAAATGCAGTTCAGACAAGCGGAATCTGCGCCAGATTGTCAATGGTTATGCAGGGTGACCCGCATAACGGAACAAAGGAATATATGGTAAGGTCACTGTATTTTGATACGGTGTATAATGATGATTATTTCGAGAAAATGGCGGGAGTTGAGAGAAGACGTAAGATACGATTGAGAATCTATGATGTTAATTCTCCCGTGGCAAAACTTGAGATTAAGGAAAAACAAGGTGCCAGCCAGCTTAAACGTTCGCTTACGGTTACGAGAGAGGACGCAGTTGAACTTCAAAAAGGGAACTATGAGGTCTTAAGAAACAGGGAGGAACCGCTTGCCGAGGAGTTGTTTGTGCTGATGACTACTAAACAGTACAGGCCTGTCTGTATTGTAGAATATCAGAGAAGGGCTTTTATGTCGCCTACCAATGATATAAGAATTACTTTTGACAGCAGAATAAGCTCTAATGAGGCAAATCTTTCAATTTATGATGATAAACTCCAGACATATCCTGTCTGTCCGATGGGAGAGACAATTATGGAGGTTAAATATAACGGCTTTTTATTAAGCTATATTAAGGATATGATTGGCTCTTTGGACTGCCAGGAGAGTGCAACAAGTAAGTATTGTATGGCAAGAATTTATGGTTTAGGTTAGGAGAATTACTATGAAGGATGAAATTTTAAAGTATTTGCAGGTGAGTTCAAATGATTTATCAACTGAATCAATAATTATAGCTTTTATTGCTTCGGTTGTTATCGGTGCGGTTATTTTTATTTCTTACCGTTTTTCACATGGAGCAGCAGTGTATAGTGCTAAATTTAATGTGTCACTCGTAATGCTTACGATTGTTACAACTCTTATTATGACTGTAATTGGCAATAATGTGGCTCTTTCACTGGGTATGGTCGGTGCACTTTCAATTGTAAGATATCGTACGGCAATTAAGGACCCGAGAGATACGGCATATATTTTCTGGAGTATTGCGGCAGGTATCTGCTGTGGTGTACAGGATTTCATGGTTGCCGGAATCGGAAGCGGTGTTATTTTCCTTGTAATGCTGATAATCGGAAATGTGCAGAATAATGACAGATATCTTGTAATTATCCGCGGCGAATCAAAGGCTGCTGATGAGGTTAAAAGTGTAATCGAGAAGTATTTTAACGGAAAGGCAAGATTCCGTGTTGAGAATTCTACGATTGATACAGTGGAAGAGATTTATGAGGTTTCCAAGAAGGTTCTTGACAGTGCCAAAAGCAGCAACCAGGGAGCACTTGCTGATACATTATATAAGATTGCAGGTGTACAGAGCGTAAATTTAGTGTGCCAGAATGATGAAATCAACAGATAGATTTGTAAAAAGGTAATAATATGAAAAAAAGTCTTATTGCAGCAATTGTTACTATTCCTACAGTTATTGTATGCTGTGTGATTTTAACTCTGCTAAAGCCTGAAAACAAAATAGAGTATGATACCGATTATCAGCATGTGAGTGAAGCGGACGCAGACCCGGACACCGGCAGCAGTACACTGTCCGGGGACTTTACGCTTGATGACAGCTTTGTTACACATCTGCCGTTAGTGGTAATTGATTTGCAGGGAAATGAAATTCCTAATGTATATACATTTTCATCAGACGGAAGCAGAAGAGTATATTCAGAAGAGGGACTTCTGAATCCTGACCCGTGGGCATCAATGAATATTAAAATCATTGACAATGAGAATGGGCAGAATCACCTTACGGATGAAGCGGTATTGGAGAATAATGGTTTAATTAAGCTTCGAGGAATGACTTCAAGAAGCTTTGAAAAAAAACAATACGGAATCAAATTTATGGATGGCGACGAGGAACTGGAATTATCCGTGCTTGGAATGGAGGCTGATGAGGACTGGGTATTGTCAAACAGTCTTTTGGATTTATCCGGAATCCGTAACTATATGGCAATGAATATCGGCAGAATGTTATTTCCATATACCTCTGAGGTCAGATTCTGTGAGGTCGTTTTCAAGGATGGAGATACCTATACATATCAGGGACTTTATCTTTTTGAGGAAAGCGTTAAACAGTCCGAGGGCAGGGTTAATATTGCAGATTATGAAGAGGGCTCTGCTTCATTAAGCTATATTGTATGCAGGGACCGTTACGATGAAACACAGCTTACATTGTCAACCTGGGCTTCTGATGAGCAGCTCTGTTATGGATATTTTGGGGTAAAATATCCTAATGAGGAATTGCTTACTGACGCTGCAATTAATAAGATTCAGTCTGAGCTTTCACGTATTGAGTATTGTCTGTATGGAGAGGATTATGAAGAATTCCTTAAATACAGTAATTATATAGATGTTGATTCCTTTGTTGATTATTTTATAATTAATGAGTTTTTTATGAATTATGACGCAGGCGATAACTCGACCTATTACTATAAGAACAGTGAAGGTAAGCTTGCAATGGGACCGTTATGGGATTATGATAACTGTCTTGATAATTATTCCCTCGAGGCTGCGGACTATGAAAGCATACCTTTTGCAAGCCAGCCGTGGTTTGAGAAGCTTGTGCAGGACCCCGATTTTCAGGAGAAGGTTGTTAACAGATACAGAGAGCTTAGAAAGGGTATTTTAAGCGACGAATATATTAATATTTTTATAGATGAAACTGTTGAGTACCTTGGCAAAGCAAGGGAGAGAGATTATGTAAGATGGAAAGAGTCTTATGAGAATAAGCATTTGCTGCTTGAAGTAGAGAATGCAGATGGTATTGTTGTCGATAGAAATGCCGGTGATGTTTCAGGGGAGATTCAAAGGGTAAAGGATGTTTTATCCATTCACAGTGAATGGTTGGATAAAAATCTGGAGAATGAATTATCCAATTTCACATCGGAGGATGTTCTGCGTGCAAAACGTATTGACAGAACCGGAATTGTAGCAATTGGTGTAATCGCATTTATAACATTGATTATTTTGCTGATGAGAGTTGTAAAGGGTGAATATCGATGAGTAAGAAAAAGAAAAAATATGTAAAAAGAAGTAATTTAAAATATATTATTTTAACGATATTAACAGTTACTTCAATGACAGTCTACCTTGTGTGGAGAGCTGTTTTTACATTGCCGGGAATTAAGGAATATGGATGGATTGCATTCCTTCTCGGGCTTGCATTGTTAATTGCTGAAATTGTTTCTTCATTGGAGGCTTTTGCACATTGTATTGACCTTACGGTTAAGATGGAGCCGGAAATGCCTGTGGTTCCGCTTGAACTGTTTCCGGAGGTTGATATTTTCATTGCAACACATAATGAGGATGATGATATCCTGTTTAAAACGGCAAATGCCTGCAAATATATAGATTATCCTGACAAAAGCAAGGTGCATGTGTATCTTTGTGATGACGGAAACCGTGAGTCGGTAAGGAAGCTTGCTTCGGTCCTCAAAGTCGGATATTTTGGAATGGAGCATAATGACTTGGCAAAGGCCGGCAATCTTAATAATGCGATTGCACAGACAAATTCTCCGCTTATTGTAACATTTGACGCCGACATGATTCCGAACAGTAATTTCCTGTATGAGACAGTACCGTATTTTTTCCTTCCTAAGATGAAAAAGGATGATGACGGAAACTGGGTCATGAAGGAAGAGGATGAGATTGATGAGAATGATAAAATAGGTTTTATTCAGACACCTCAGTCCTTCTATAATCCTGATTTGTTCCAATATAATCTGTATAGTGAGGGCCGTGTTCCTAATGAGCAGGATTATTTCTTCAGACAGGTTAATGTCGGACGAAACAGCTCTAATGCACCGATTTATGCAGGTTCAAATACTGTTATTTCGAGAGAGGCACTTGCCGATGTCGGAGGAATCTGTACAGGAACGATTACGGAGGATTTTGAAACAGGTCTTTTAATTGAGGCAAAGGGTTACAAATGCTATGCGGTTAATAAACTGCTTGCAAAGGGACTTTCACCGACAACTGTTTCAAGTCTTATTAAACAGAGGGAGCGTTGGGCGCGAGGATGTATACATTCTCTCAGAAGACACCATATCATACTTAACCCTAAGTTCCCGTTTAAGCTTAAGGTTGCGTATTTATCATGCAGAAGTTATTGGGACAGCTTTGTAAGGCGTTTTGTATATATAATGTGTCCGATTGTTTTCGTTCTGCTTGGAATACCGGCAGTAATATGCGGACTTAAGGAGCTGCTTTTAATATGGCTTCCTAACTATATTTTATACTCGATTACATTAAGAGCTGTTTCGGGAAATATTCGTAATTCGAGAATAAGCAATAATATCGATACCATTCTTTTTCCGTACCTGATGGTTCCTATTATTGCCGAAGTGCTTCATATTCATAAAAATGAATTCGTTGTTACGGATAAAAGCAAGAGTCAGAATAACAATGTGGATAGGCTTCTGGCGCTGCCGCACATGATTCTTTTTATATTGTCAGTAATTGCATTGGTAATCTCCATAAGAGACGCGGTAATTTACCAGTCCTTCGGAAGCATTGTTGTAATATACTGGCTGCTTGTAAACAGTGCCAGTCTTATTATGGCGATATTCTTCATGCTTGGAAGAAAAAATTACAGAGCGACGGAACGTTTTGCGGTTCATATTCCGCTTAGTATCACAGATGGTAATCATAGTTATGAGGCAACTACGCTTGACATTTCTGAGGGAGGTATGTCCACTATTGTAAGCAAAGCAATTTATTTTGATGATGATGACACTTTTGAGGTGCGTGTCAGGGACAGAGAATATAATGCTTTAATGAAGGTAAAGATTGCGTCAGTTGCTGAGATTAAGAATGAGGGCTTCAAGTATTGTTTCCAGATAACGGAAATTGATGATGAGAATAAAAAAGAATATATGCAGATACTTTATGACAGGGAGCATACACTTCCTCAGACTATCAGTACAAGTTTCAGCGTATATAATGACATTGCTTCGAATATTAAGGGAAGATTTACCAAAACAACAACCTCAGCAAGAAAATTTGCAAGACTTGAGATTAACAAAGAATATCCTCTTGTCAATACGGGAAAAATATTTCTTAAAAATTTTAATTTTGAATATGTACTGCTTGAGGACAGAATTTCTAATCCGGTAAATTGTAAAATTAAACTCGGAGAAAATGTAATAATGGAATGCAGCAAGGAAAAAGCAGGATTATACAGAGTGGATAATATTGATGAGCTTATGGAGAATCCTGATTTCCTGGAAATTTTATCATTATGGGATTTATATGACTAAGTACAAAATAATTATTGCGTTATTAAGTGTTTTTGCGGCGGTTCTTCTTGGACTGGGAATATTTATGTTTATCAGATATGGTAACACGATACAAAAAAACATTGACTACGAAAAAACAATTAAAGAAGGTAAGGAAGCAGAGGCGGCACTTAAGAATGAAAAGATTCTTTTGTCAGAGGAGCTTGCCGGCTATGAGCTTCAGATTGATGAACTGGATTCAGAGCTTGAATCAATGAGTGAGGCTGCAAATGGTTATATTGTAGAAGCAGAGGGCTACAGTGAAAGAGCACAGGAGCTTGAAACACAGATTAATGAGTTGAATTCCGAGGTTGAGTCGCTGAATTCACAGATAACGGATTTGAATTCACAGGTTGCGTATCTGAGTGACAGTAATTATGGTATTAAGGCAAACGGAAGGCTTAAGGTAATTGGAACGAAACTGTGTAATGAAAAGGGCGAGCCGGTGCAGCTTAAGGGCATGTCCACTCATGGAATTTCATGGTTCCCGAGGTATACGAATGCTGCGGCATTGCAGACGCTTAAGGATTATGGTGCCAATGTTATAAGACTTGCGGTATATTCGGAACAGAATGACAGTTATACCTATGCAAAAGAGGAGAATCTCAATTATCTGTATAATGCAGTTGAAAATGCACTTTCAATTAATATGTATGCAATAGTTGACTGGCATGTGCTTCAGGAGGAGACACCCCTCACATATAAGGCACAGGCAAAGGAGTTTTTTCAGGAGGTTTCCTCACATTATGGAAATGAACCGGGAATAATTTATGAGATTTGCAATGAGCCGAATGGTGCAACTACATGGGATGAAATCGTAAGCTATGCTAATGAAATAATACCGGTTATCCGTCAAAATGCACCTGACGCCATAATAATTGTCGGCACGCCTGATTTCAGCTTTGACGTTCAGGATGTGCTTAACAATCCGTTAAACTACAGCAATATAATGTATACTTTTCATAATTATGTTGATGTAACCTATACAAGTACCGAGGATATGAATTGGATGCAGAAGAAGCTGCAGCTTGACATACCGATTTTTGTTACTGAATGGGGTATAACGGATAATGGAACAAATTCAGCGTTATATGAGGACAGGGCAATGAAATTTGTGGATTTCATGGAGCAGAACAATATAAGCTGGTGTATGTGGTCGATAAGCAACAAAGATGAAATTTACAGTATGCTTAAAACTTCCTGCAATAAATATAGTGGCTGGACCGAAGCTGATTTAACCTTCAGCGGAAAAATTGCAGTCATGGCACTTGGTGCAGGAGCAGATTAATTCTGCAGTTCAATGGGATTAATTACGCAAAAAGTAATTTTTATAATGAAATATATGAAATAATGATTAAATATGTGGGACAATAATATGGATGAAAGAACTATTAGTGAATGTCTTAACAGCATAGCGGAAAAATTTCCTGACAAAGAGGCAGTAACGGATTTAAACAAATCCTATACATGGAGGCAGCTGTTAGAGCTTACCGGGCAGGAAGCAATGAACTTACAGTCTAAGGGAATTAAAAAGGGAACGCATGTGGCAATATGGGTGCATAACAGCATTAACTGGATTGTTCTCTATCTTGCATTGCAGAAGATTGGAGCAGTTACTGCACTTTTAAACATTGCATACAAGTGGCGTGAACTGGAAAACGCACTGGAAAACTGCGATATTGAATATATTTTTTATTCTTCAAAATACAGGGATTCCGACCATGTAAGAACGATAAGGGAGCTTAACAGAAACAGGCTTCCTGTATTCAGGGAGAGCTTTTTTGTGCCGGATGAACCGCTTGATGTACCATCCGGTATTACATTTGCGAATAATGCTTTTAATGGAGATAAACAGAGCAGTTCGGATTCAAATGTGGTCAGCAATATTCTTTTTACATCCGGTACGACTAAGGCGGCAAAGGGAGTTATGCTTGCTGACAGGAGTATTGTTAATAACAGTCTTGCTATTGTAAAGCGTCTCAAATGGACGGCTGATGACAGAATATGTTTTGCGGTTCCAATGTACCATTGTTTTGGAATTACAGTAGGAATACTCGGAGCACTTCATACAGGTGCTTCAATACATATAGTAAGAAGTTTCAAGTCTGAGAAGGCTTTTGAGATAATAGAACGTAATAAATGCACTGTTTTTAACGGAGTTCCGACCATGTTCCTTACAATGAAAAACAATGATGCGTTGGATAATTATGATTTATCAAGTCTTAAAGGCGGTTTAATGGCTGGTTCCGCAATTCTTCCGGCAGAATATCTTGAAATCTGTAGAAGGCTTAAACTGGAAAGACTTAATACCGCTTTCGGACAGACAGAATCATCACCTGCAATCACTGTTTCAGAGGACAGTGATTCCAAGGAAATCCGTTCCGTTTCATCCGGCAGGGTCTTACCGGATATGGAGCTCAGAATAGTGAAAAATGGCTCGGTAATTGGCTGTATGCAGGAGGGCGAAATACAAACCCGAGGTTATCATGTAATGAAGGGCTATTACAATATGCCGGATGAAACCGGTAAGGTACTTGATAAGGATGGCTGGCTTTCAACAGGTGATTTGGGCTATATTGACGAACAGGGCTATCTTTATGTTACGGGCAGAATCAAGGATATAATTGTCCGAGGCGGAGAAAATATTTCTCCGATAGAAATTGAGCAGGTATTATGCCAGCTTCCGAATGTAATGAGTGTAAAGGTGGTGGGAATTCCTGCTCCTATAATTCAGGAGGAGGTTGCTGCCTGTATTATATGGAGAAACAATGAACCCATGGATTCTGAATATGTGAAGGAATATGTGCGTTCACAGCTTGCAGACTATAAGGTGCCTAAATATATTCTTGACTATACGGAGTTTCCAATGAATTCCAGCGGTAAAATTATTACCTCTGAGTTGTCAGAAATAAGCAGAAAAAGAATAGAGCAGCAATAAAGAACCGGCCTTTACCATTATGATGTTCACGTATCCGGGTATATATCATAATGATAAGGGCCGGTTTAAATTATTGTACGGAATATGTTCTGTTAAATACCTCTGTATTATCCGGAGCATAATATATATACTGTATGCTGATTCCGCCAAAGCCCGTGGCTTCCTCAAGCTCAGCTATGCGTTCATTAATAACTTTTTCCGTCAGGCTGACTTCGATGGATTTGGAAATGGAATCCTTCTTAACAGGAGATGCAAAGGTGTATTTATAAATCATTAAATTGTCCTGTGCATCAAATTCAATCTTCATATATGCTGAATTTGGCTCATTTACCAGTTCATTAAGCTGATTGGTAAGCGCGCTGCGATTCTCTGAAATTTCATAATACTCTTCAAGATTCTGTGGGGCATTGCTCTTGCAGCCCGTAAATCCAACACCCAAAACAACCGCCATTAATAAAATAATAATCTTCTTCACAATCCAAACTCCTTAAATGTATTTTATGTGAAAATTCTAACATCTTTATTGAATTAAGTCAAATTATTATAAAAAAGAAATAAAATTATCAGGGTGGAAAATTCTTATGCCAGAAGATATAATTACATTAAAGAAATTTTGATGAACTATTTTTCTAATACACGATAGAAAATACAACGGAGGTCATGCTATGCGACTTGTTTTACTTACCGCTCTCGGCGTTGGAGGAGCGACAATTATCGGTTCTGTAATAGGTTTTGCCTTTAAGAAAATAACACATAAATTTACGGATATTGTACTTGCATTTTCGGCAGGGGTAATGCTTGCGGCGGCGGTTTTCGGACTGATTGTTCCGTCGCTTGAATATGGCGGAAGATACGGATTGATTATTACGATAGCAGGAATTTTTGCCGGAGCGATGGCACTTAATCTGGTTGATAAGCTCGTTCCGCATATACATAAACTCGCAGGAGTTGACCAGGAGGAACATGGTGCGAATAATGATAAGCTCAGTAAGGTGCTTTTGTTCGTAATGGCAATTGCGATTCATAATTTCCCTGAGGGAATTGCGGCAGGCGTGGGCTTTGGTTCAGGTAATGTTGGTGAGGCGTTAGTTATAGCAGGCGGAATTGCATTGCAGAATATTCCTGAAGGAATGGTTATTATCGGTCCAATGCTTGCAGCCGGAATGAGTAAGAAAAGAACTTTTATCTGCGCAATGGCAACCGGACTTGTAGAGGTTGTCGGAACCTTGCTTGGTTATCTGGCGGTAAGTGTTGCCTCTGCGATTCTGCCTTTTGCACTTGCATTTGCAGGCGGAACAATGCTGTATGTAATCAGTGATGAGATGATTCCCGAGACACATGCACATGGAAGCGAAAGGGGTGCAACGTATGCACTTTTGGTCGGTTTCTGCGTTATGCTGATTTCGGACACATTATTGGGATAGGAAAATTAATCTGCCTGTGGCTGTTAACCACAGGCAGTAATTAATTATAATTCGATATTTTCTAATACCAGTCCGCATCGTTTCTGTGTGCGGCATTCGCTAAAATACATCTCCTCCATGGGAATCCATTTTTTGAAAAAATTCTCATGAAGTCCGGAATCGCGTTTGAGTATTCTGCTCCTTTGAATATCCGTTCCTATATTAAGAAAAACTGACAGGTCGTAGACGGCGGCAAGCTCAGGATGCATGCTGTAGGTGCCTTCAATGATATTAAGCGGCTTAGGAAGCACGTTAACCAAACCTGACATGGATTGACTATGACAATCATACGGATGATAGCTAAATGGCTTGTATAAACGCAGGGGCATAAGCACCTCGTCACGGAAGCGTTCATAATCGACATTGCCGCCGGGAGTGTTAAGACGCTTGGCGGTTCTTAATTCCGGGGTCAGGAAAAAATCATCCATGTGAAAAATATTGCAATCATATAATCTGCCAAGATGTGCGGCGAGAGTTGTTTTGCCGGCGGTGCATCTTCCGTCGATTGCAATAATGACCAATGACTGTGTTGAGAGAAGTTTGTCAATTTTCTGAGTCAACAGAGTTAAATCAGTTCTGATATCTGACACCTCCGGATTAATCAATTTCAACTAAATCGTATTCGCGTGAACCGAAATTCAGCTTGGCGGAAGCTTCGATTGTGTGAACACCGTTCCTGCTCTCAATTCGCTCAAGAAGGTGAGCCTGTCCCGGGTCATCCTTTGCGGCATATACCAAATCAATGCATGCCTGGTCAATGGCAATAGGGTCAAGTGAGGCAAGAATTCCGATATCAGCCATGCAAGGGTCCTCTGCAACAGCACAGCAGTCGCAGTCAACGGACATATTTTTCATAACATTGATATAGATGATATTGCCCTTGAAATAATCAACTACTGATGAAGCAGCGTCAGCCATGCTTTCAAGGAAGGAATCGTGGTCCGCAGTCCAGAGGTCATCCGGAACTCCTGCGCCGTGAATGTAGGCTTTGCCGTAGGAGGAAGCAACACCGATTGATAACTGCTTAATTGCTCCGCCGTAGCCGCCCATAGGGTGTCCCTTAAAATGTGAGAGGACCACCATTGAATCGTAATCAGCAAGATGAGAGCCGACATAGTTTTCTTTAATTCTAAGACCGTTTTCAATCGGAAGCACCATATCTGGAGCTTCTGAATCCATTATGTCAACCGGGAAGCAACCGCTCCAGCCATGCTCCTTCATTGTGAGAATGTGTTTTTCGGTTGTATTACGGGTACCCTCATAAGCAGTATTGCACTCAACGACGGTACCGTTAACATATTCAATAAGCGGCTTCCAAAAGTCAGGCTTTAAGAAATTCTGGTTGCCGGTCTCACCTGAATGAACCTTAACCGCTATTTTGCCCGGAAGGGTTTTACCTGTTAATTGGTACAGCTCCAGTACTTTTTCAGGAGTAATTGTTCTTGTGAAAAATACTTTTGATTTCATGTAAATTCGTTCCTCCTAATCATAAATAATATGTGTTGATTATATCATTAAAAATAGGGATATGGCTATATTCTTGTAGAGAATTTTCAGAGAATATGTTAAAATTGTACTGTATTTTGGGAAAGTTTATATAAGGAGGTGCTTATGCCGCATTATAATAGCTTATCGGTGGAGCTTCAGAACAGAATAGTTGAAGACAGAGCGAAGCATTGGGTTAATCCTTATGCATTTAAGAATGAGAATGTGATAAGAAGGGATATGGGTCATGACAGGGCTAATCTGTGGAGACCTGCTTTTGTGAGGGACTGTGAGAAAATCATGCATCTTCCGCTGTATAACCGTTATGCGGATAAGACACAGGTGTTTTCTTTGTATAAGAATGATGATATCTCAAGACGTTCACAGCATGTTCAGCTCGTATCGAGAATTGCAAGGAATATCGGAAGTCTTTTAGGATTAAATATTGACCTGATTGAAGCAATTTCTCTTGGACATGATTTAGGACATACTCCGTTCGGACATGCAGGAGAACGGAAGCTTAATGAAATATATCATGCGAGAACGGGCAGATTTTTCAATCATAATGTTCATAGTGTAAGGGCTTTGGATATGATATATAAGACTAACATAAGTCTGCAGACATTGGACGGAATACTCTGTCATAACGGGGAAATGGAGCAGCAGAGATATAAGCCGCAGCCATATAGTGATTTTCAAAGTTTCGACGATAAGATAAACAGCTGCTATACAATTAATCATGCTGACAGAAAGCTTATTCCTGCAACACTTGAAGCATGTGTTATGCGTGTTTCGGATATAATTGCATATCTTGGCAAGGACAGGCAGGATGCACAGAAGCTGGGACTGTTTGAAGGCTGTGTACAGTATGAATCAGGAAAAATAGGCACACAGAATGCGGAAATAATTAATAACATGATTGTCAATATAGTTGAGAACAGCTATGGTAGGGATTATCTTAGCATGGATGAGGAGTATTTTGAAGCATTCTCACGAGGCAAAAAAGAGAACTATGATAAGATATATGGTAATGACAAGCTGAATCGTGTATATAATGAAGGTATTAATCCGATGATGGAAGCGATATACGAGAGACTGCTTTCGGATTTGCATCAGCATAATACGGATTCAGTTATTTACAGGCATCATATTGAGTATATACAGAATCATGTCAGATATTATGCAGACAATGACTATGAAGACAATAATGCGGATGATATTGTAATGGATTACATTGCAAGCATGACGGACGATTACTTTGTGGATTTGTACAAATTCCTTTTTCCTAATGGTAAATATAAGGTTGAGTATATAGGTTATTTTGAAAATTTATAAATGGAGGATAATTTTTATGGCAGTTCAGACACAGACAGAATTAAGAAACAAGGTTATGTATTCGGTGTATGTAAGAAATTACAGCGAAGAGGGTACTTTTAAGGCTGTAGAGAGGGATTTGGACAGAATTAAGCAGCTCGGAGTTGATATTATCTGGCTTATGCCGATTCATCCCGTAGGAGAGAAGGCGAAAAAGGGCGAACTTGGAAGCCCTTATGCAATAAGGGATTACAGAAAGGTTAACCCTGAATTTGGAACAATGGAGGATTTCAAGGACCTTGTAAATGCAATTCATGACAAGGGAATGAAATGTATTATTGATGTTGTATATAATCACACTTCCCCGGATTCATGGCTTGTTGAGAATCACCCTGAATTCTTCTATAAGAAGCCTGACGGAAGCATGGGCAACCGTGTTGGTGACTGGAGTGATATTGTGGATTTGGATTACAATAACAGGGATTTGTGGGATTATCAGATTGAAACACTCAAAATGTGGGCAGAAATTGTTGACGGCTTTCGCTGTGATGTTGCTCCGCTGATACCGTTAGAGTTCTGGCTTACGGCAAGAGAAGAGGTAAGTAAGGTTAATCCTGACTGCTTCTGGCTCAGTGAATCAGTAGAGCCGGATTTTATCAAATATTTAAGGGCCAACGGAATGAACGCATTATCAGATTCAGAAGTTTTTCAGGCATTTGATGTATGTTATGACTATGATATCCATAGCATTTTCCGTTCATATATTGCAGGAGAATGTCCGCTTAGCACCTATGTTGAACATGTAAACATGCAGGAGTATATTTACCCTGTCAACTATGTAAAACTCAGATACCTTGAAAATCATGACCAGGACAGAGCAAAATCCTTTATCCATAATGAAGAGGCTTTGATTAACTGGACAGCATTTATATATTTTCAAAAGGGAATGACATTGCTGTATTGCGGCCAGGAGACAGAGGATGATAACCGCCCAAGTCTTTTTGACAAGGATAATGTAAAATGGAATACAGGTTTTGATTTATCAGGATTGATGAGTAAGCTTTATGAGTTTAAGAAAAATCCTGTTCTTACAGACAGCACCTACACACTTAAAGCCTTTGACGATAAGGATATTATTGTAGGAAAGCACGTCAGTGATAATGGTACAATAATAGGTGTCTTTAATTTTAAAGGCGGACAGGCAGAGGTTGAGGTGGACGCTGCGGACAATACCTATATCAATCTTATTAATGGTGAAAAGGTTGTTGTGAATAACGGCAGAATAATCAGTAACGGTCAGCCGGTTATTTTTGAAATTACAGATTAGAAATGGAAGTTTAATTAAGAAAAGGACAGTTCCCTGATTTGAGGACTGTCCTTTTACATTGAAAATATTATTTTGTGAAAGTCTGTCTGTAAACATCGCTTCCGTCAGGATTGAGATATACGAATTCCAATGTTATTCCCTCAATGCCTGTCTGATCCTCAAGACTCTCGATTGTGTCTGACATATCAAGTGATTTGAAGCTTGATGCAATATTTTCACTTGTTGCATCAACATCAACTGACTGAAGATATGTATATACATAAGAAAGGGTGTTGCCATGAGCGATATATTCTACATCTGAATATACAGTACCGTAAAGATTGAGAAGATATGCTTCCTCTGATTCAATCTGTGCCTGCATTTCAGGAGTTGAGAAATATTCTTCAAGAGATTCATAAGTTACATCTGATTCCTCAGTAGTTTCTTCCTCAGTGGTCTCTTCTTCGGTAGTCTCTTCTTCAGTAGTTTCTTCTTCGGTAGTCTCTTCTTCAGTGGTAGTCTCTGCTTCGGTAGTTTCCTTTGAATCTTTCTCAGATACGTCGCTTGTTGCAAGACTAAAGAACATGCAGCCGGTAAGACTGAAGGAAAGTACCAGAATACTTAAAAGTGCTGTGAATTTTTTCATTATTATATCCCCTTTTTTGTTTTGTGGCAGATTATAGCATTAATAAAAGAATCTGTCAAATACCTGTTTAAAAATAATTGGAAAAGTAAAAAATAATATGATAGTATGGTAATAATTACCGATTTATGAAAGGATGAAAAAATGAAGGTTAAAATAGTTTCGGACAGCACCTGCGATTTATCAAAGGAGCTTATAGAGAAATATAATATCAGCATTCTTCCGCTTCATATTGTTATGGGCGATACGGAATATGAAGATGGCAGGAGCGTAACTCCGAAGGAGATTTTTGAATGGTCGGATAATAACAGGACAACTCCCGGTACGTCTGCACCATCAATTGCGGACGCAATGGACTTGTTTAAAAAACTGCTTGAAGAGGACACAGAGCTTGTATGCTTTAGTATTTCAGAGCAGATGTCGGCTACTAATAATATTATGAAAATGGCAGCAGAGGAGCTTGGAATGGAGAACAGAATCAATGTCATTGATTCCGGAAATCTGTCAACGGGTATAGGCCTTCTGGTTGTTGAGGCGGCTGTTATGGCCCGGAAGGGAATGACGGCAAAGGAAATTGTTGCGGAGACAGAGAAGCTTAAGCCAAATGTTAAGGCAAGCTTTGTTGTGGACACGCTTACCTATCTTCACAGAGGAGGAAGGTGCAGCGGACTTGCTGCACTTGCAGGAGGTGCATTAAAACTGCATCCGAAAATAATTGTTGAAGGCGGTAAGATGAAGGCAGATAAGAAATATCGCGGCAAAATGGACAGCGTCATTCTTAATTATGTTAAGGAGATGGAGAACCAGATTAAAACTGCCAGGCCGGACAGAGTTTTTATAACACATTCCGGATGCAGCAGTGAAATTGTGGAGTCTGTCAGAGCGTATCTTAATGAGCTTGGAGTTTTTAATGAAATTCTTGAAACAAGGGCAGGCGGTGTAATTTCAAGCCATTGCGGCCCGGGAACTCTGGGTGTGCTGTTTATTGCACAATAAAAATTTTAAAAATATATTGACATGTGATATCCGAAAGTGTATGATTCAGGTAACACAGTTGAGAATTACACACCTCGCGTGGACAGAACCGCCGCATCGGCAGCGTTCGGGTGCAGAAAACTCGCGCGAGGTTCTTTTTAAATAAACTGTGTGACTTGAATCACATAGTTAGGTAGGAAGGAGGATATATGAATTTTCAGGATTTGGAATTTGATGACAGCGGACCGGTTTATCTTCAGGTCGTCCGTTATTTTAAAAGAAAAATACTGACAGGAGAATTGCAGAATGGTGACGAGCTCCCGTCACGAAGAATACTGTCAGCGACTCTTGGACTTAACCTGACAACGATTCAGAAAATTTATAAACAGCTTGAGGATGAACGTCTGATTGATACACAGCCTAATTCAAAAACAACGGTCTGCATATCTGATAAGCAGATTAAAGAAATTGAAAATGAACTGGTAAGAACAAGAATTGTGAAATTTGTTGAGGAATTGAAAAACTGTAATGTTTCTAAGGAAGCAGCGGTTTCAATTATAGAGGATGTGTGGAGTGACGAGAAAGGAAGGGATAATTAAATGAAAAAATTTGCTGATGTAATTATTATGGATTTCAGAAAAATACTGCTGCCGATAATGCTGTTGGCATGCATTACTGTTGCGGTACAGATAGGTGTATATACATTCGCACTCATGGGAAGCGAGGCCTATGAAGAGTATATTGAATTGGGAGAGAACGTTTACGGTACAGATGTGTTCTGCACAAATCCGGTTTCCTTTATCGGAGAGGGAAGGGTTGAGCGTTGGAATGTTGTAGGACTTATATCTCTCATTATAGGAATAATGCTTACGCTTTTCTGCGGAAAAGAAACTGAACAGAATATCTCTATTATAAGAAATCTTCCGGTTAACCGTTTTGTTTTGTGGCTTGCAAAATTTGTTCAGGTCATGTTGTCATTACTGCTTGTATATTGTGCTAATTATACGGCGATGTTTCTTCAATATGTGATTTATAAAAAAATGGTTATCGAAAAGTTCAGGGCATTGTTTGTATTTGAATGGAATAACAGTGTGTTGGAAACATTTTTTATGGAATTAGGAGTGCTGGCTGTATTTGCAATAGTAATTTCAGTAATTTACTCAGTTAAAAATTATTCAATTAAAACGAAAAAGAATGGGGGCAGGTCTAATGAAGAAAACTAAATTTTTACTTATTGTTTTTGCATTAATGCTGCTTGTATGTATTGCAGGCTCTGCCATGATTCTGACAGAAGCAAAAAAACAGACTATTGATGATTTTAAATTAAATATGACGGAAGGTTCTGACCCGGCGGTACTGAATAATGTTGATATTGATGTTGATTATGATATCGGCGAGGACAGTGAGTTCCATTTCTGGTATTCAAACGGCAGAATGGAGCAGCAGGAGTTCTGTTTAAAGACTGCAAGGGATTATGGTGATTTAAACGAGCTTTATCCTGAGGGTGTATATATTAGTGACGGTAAAATGCTCACTCCGATGAACGGATTATATGCAGTTGTGGAAAAGAACACTGACGGCGGATTAGTTGAAGGAAGATTAATTGAACAGATTGTGCCGGAAGATTTTCAGACCGATATTGAATCGGATAATTATTTGGTAAAATGTGAAAATAAAATATGGTCGAAGGATTCGGATATGTATATATTTTACAGCGGACTCTTGTACAAAATACCTAAAACGGAGCTTTTGGAATTAGGTACAATATCATTGATTGACGCAATTAATGCTGAACCGGCTGCTTTTGAACCTATATATATGGTGCCGGAGGAGGTTGATGTGCTTGTGGGCTTTGATAATATGGATTTACTGACAATCGTCGGAGTAGGAGATGTCAGTACGGAGGGGTATACATTGTATACTTATATTGTTGAGCCGGCTACAGGAGAAACCATACACAGACAGGTCTGTGAGAAGAAAATGACTCAGGACGCTGCAGAAGCTAATCAGAGTTGCTTTCAGGAATATAACGAGCAATATAGAAAAACATTTGATGAGGATGAGCAATATGTTAACCTTATGTCATATGACTGTATAACCTGTGAATACAGCTATTGTTCTGCCGGTTATAGTGTTGTTACGATAATGCAGCCGACAGGCTGTCAGGATATGTTTGTAATAGAATGGGTGTATGACTGGGACAAATATGCTGTTACAGAGAGCAGAATATCACAGTTAGAAGTTCCAAAGCTTCTCGGGGAGAACACATATATCTGTGGAATGCTTGATACTGATTATAAAACAGATACATTGTATTTATGTTATGCCGAGGGAGTTTCAGGAGAATTTGAGTACAACGAGTCCTGGGCAGAGAGGGTTATAATGAATCTGAACCCGATGGAAATGTCCGAAAAATTTCCGCAGGGGCGTGAAGATAATAACTTTAACGGAATAGCTTTAATTGCAATACAGAGCGGCGGGGTTGTATATAAAGGTTATTTCAGCTCCGAAACATACAGGGCAATGGGAAAGGCAGTTGAGAATGCAGATAATAACGGAATACCGGTTTATGATGAGTGGGAATATCCAGAGGCTGTTGTAAGCAGAATAAGAATTAGCGTGTCACCGGCGCTGCAGTAAGTGAGGTCGTAATATGATTAGTATAACATATAAGCAATATATTTCTGACGGAAGTAAGAACTTTGGCAGAACGGTAGAATTTCATAATGGTCAGGTCGTCGGGGTGTTTGGCAAGAACGGCTCGGGAAAAACATCTTTTTTAAAAACAATCATGGGTATGCCGCCCTATGTTTCTGACCTCGAAAGACATATTGTGGATGATAAGCCTTTTTCACACAAAAGTCTGAATAACATGGTATATGTAACTGACGGACAGTATTTATACGAGGATATGAATGCTGCGGAACATAAGAAGTTTTTTTCGCATTTCTATCCCGGATTTAATTCAGAAAGATTTGATAAGCTTCTTGAACTTTTTGAACTGGAGAAGAGCGTTCCTGTTAAGAAATATTCTAAGGGACAACGTTCCAAGCTTGAACTGGCACTTGGCTTTTGCAAGGGAGCTAAGTACATATTAATGGATGAGCCCTTTCTTGGAAATGACCCGTTTATGCGAAATGATTTTTTGAAAATAATGGCAGGGCTGCTTGATGAAGACAGCATACTGATAATTGCAACTCATTATCTTGAAGAAATTGAAAACTTTATTGACAGAGCGGTTTTCATGGATGACAGACGTATTGTAAAGGATGTTCCAATGGATGAGATTCTGGAAAGCGGAAGTAATCTGATTAATACGGCAAAAGAAGTGTTTGGGATAGATGATAACAGGGTATTAAGCCTTTTCTTTGAAGAATAAAAATTAAATTAAACCTCATAAACGGCAAAAAAACTGTTTGTGAGGTTTTTATTATTGAAATAATGTGCTATAATTATACAAAAATTTTAAGGATTGGAAGTTGATATGGTTATGAAAAAAATAGTCAGAATTTTAGGTGCGGCATTAATGGCAGGCACAATGACCGCAGCTTCTTTTTCAGCCCTTTTGACGGTTGAGGCAGCGGATAAGGGAGCAGTTATTCTGTATACTAATGATGTACATTGTTCAATTGAGGGATATTCTTATTTTGCAGCATACAGGGAGTCACTTATTGAGGAAGGGTATGAGGTCATAACGATTGATGCCGGTGACCATATTCAGGGCGAGGTAATAGGCTCATTATCAGAGGGAAGCGATATTATCAGTCTTATGAATGAAGTCGGATACGATTATGCAGTTCCAGGCAATCATGAGTTTGATTACGGAATGGATACTTTTCTGACATTGGCACAGGATGAGGCGGAATTTAAATACCTGTGTGCTAATTTTGTGGATTTGACTAATGGGGAAACTGTTTTTGATGCATATGATATTGTTGAACTTAATGGTGAATCCGTTGCGATTATAGGATTGAGTACTCCTGAGAGCTATACCAAGTCAACACCGACATATTTTAAGGATGAGGATGGTAATTTTATTTACAGCTTCAGTGAGGATGAGTTCTATGAGACTGTACAGAGTACGGTAGACGCTGCTGCCGCAGAGGGTGCGGACAGAGTTGTAGTTGTAGGACATTTAGGAATAGACGGAACAACTGCCGGCTGGAAATCAACGGATGTAATTGCAAATACAACAGGAATTGATGTGGTCATTGACGCACATTCACATGAAAAAATTGAAGGCACTGTATATAAGAATAAGGCAGGTGAGGATGTATTACTCACTTCAACCGGAAGTAAATTCCAAAATTTTGGTGTACTTACTTTGGAGGCGGATAATACTAACAGTACGGAATTAATAGAGACAAAAACAGTTAATGTTAACAGTACTGCTTCAGTTCTTTCCGTGTACAACGAAATTCAGGAGTTAATTGACGGATATAATGCTGAACTTGAATATCTGTATGAGGAGCTTGGAACCGCAGAGGTGACATTATCCGTATATGGAAGTGACGGTGAATACAGAATACGTACAGGTGAAACTAGTCTTGGAGATTTTGTGGCAGATGCCTACAGAGCGGTTTCGGGTGCGGATATAGCTTTTGTTAACGGCGGAGGAATCAGGGCCGATATAAGTGCGGGTGCTGTTACCAGAAAAGCACTTATGGACGTGAATCCTTGGAATAATTCAATGTGTGTTGTTAAGGTTACGGGACAGCAGATTGCTGATGCACTGGAGCATGGTGCAAGACTGTATCCTGAGACCTGCGGTGGATTCTTACAGGTAGCAGGACTTACCTACAAAATTAACAGCGATGTTGAATCACCGGTGGTAACGGACAGCATGGGAATGTTTGTTGAAGTGGATGATTCTAAGGAACGCAGAGTATATGATGTGAAAATTGCCGGTGAAGATATTGTGGCTGATAAGGAATATACACTTGTTGCAACAGAGTATATGCTGCTGCAGAGCGGTGACGGGTTTACAATGTTTGCAGGAGCAGAGAAACTTGACAAAACGCTTCCTACGGATGCAGAGATGCTTATTAAATATTTTACCGAAAATCTCAATGGTAAAATATCAAAACAGCAGTATGGCAATATTGAAGGTGAAGGAAGAATTGTAATTGGAAGCAGGGATGTACCTGCCGGTACAGAACAGATATGGATTCCGGTTATCTGTTTTGCAGGCACTGCCGTTTCCTCTGCTGCCGTATTTATGAATGTTAAGAAAAGAAAAAGCCATACTAATGCTTAGAATTATATGACAGGAGACTGCTATGACATACGAAGAAATCAGGAATAATGCTGAAATCAGGGAATTCATCAGAAAAGGAAATGCAAATCTTCAGGTGCTCGGTTTTACCGAGCATTCTGAAGCTCATTGTGCACTTGTTGCAGAGCGTGCTGCTGATATTTTGAGACAAATGAATTTTGACAGTCATGAGACGGAGCTTGCAAGAATTGCGGGATTTATGCATGACATAGGCAACTGTATTAATCGTACAAGACATGCGGAATATGGAGCTTTGTTAGCTAATGAACTTTTGGAGCATACCGATTTGTCTGTAACGGACAGGGTTACGATAGTATCCGCAATAGGCAACCATGACGAATCAACGGGAGGCGCCAAGGATATTGTGTCCGCTGCACTTATAATTGCGGATAAGACGGACGTTCGCCGCAACAGAGTCATGGAGAAGGAGAGCAATAATTTTGATATCCACGACAGGGTTAATTATGCCGTAACAGAAAATAAGCTTGTAATTAACAAAGAAAAGAGTACAATAGAATTGCATTTGACATTGGATGAGAATATATGCACTATGTATGAGTATTTTGATATTTTCCTCGGCAGAATGATGATGTGCAGAAGTGCAGCACAGATGTTGGGTGCCAAATTCAAATTATATGCTAACGAAAGCAAGATTTTATAAATATACGGTTGGAGATTAAAATGGTTAGTGAATTTAAACGGGGAATTCGTGACGGATTCCCTATTTGTCTTGGTTATTTTTCTGTATCTATGGCATTCGGATTAACAGCGGTTAAAGCAGGACTTCCTGTATGGACTGCGGTGTTAATATCTTTTACCAATTTAACAAGTGCCGGACAGTTTGCCGGACTTAATTTGATGGTGGCAAACGGTTCAATGATTGAACTTGCGCTAACTACTTTTATAATTAATATCAGATATTTTCTTATGTCGTTGTCAGTTTCCCAGAAGCTTGACAATAATTTCAGTACACCGAAGCGCATGATAGCCTCATTTGGAATTACGGATGAGGTTTTTGCCGTTTCCATGCAGAGGCGTGAGCCGCTGACCTTCCGCTATATGGCAGGTCTTATAATTACTCCGTTAGTCGGATGGACGCTTGGAACGTTTACGGGGGCGATTGCAACCTCGCTTCTTCCGAAGGATGTTTCAAACGCAATGGGAATTGCACTGTACGGAATGTTTATTGCAATTATTGTTCCGCCGGCAAGGGAGCATAAAAATGTACTGTTTGCTGTAATTCTTGCAATTATTGCAAGTGTTTGTTTTACATATATCCCGGGACTTTCCGGTATTTCCGGCGGCTGGTCAATAATAATAATCACGGTAGCAGTAAGTGCAATAGGAGCATGGCTGTTTCCGATTAAGGAGGAGGGTGAATGATGAAACCACAGTATCTGCTTATATGCATTGCCGTTATGGCATTGACTACATATTTAATCAGGGTTACGCCGATGGTAGTTTTTCGTAAAAAAATAAATAACCGTTGGATAAAGTCATTTTTGTATTATGTGCCATATACTGTATTGGCGGCTATGACCTTTCCTGCGATTTTTTCAAGCACCGGAACTCTTATCAGTGCGGCAGCAGGCTGTGTGGCAGCCGTTATACTGGCATTTTTTAAGAGGGGGCTGCTGATTGTTGCACTGGGGGCCGCGGCGGCAGTTTTTATAGTGCAGCTTCTTGGCTTTTAGTAAAATTATTATCTTATATGCGTTGTAAAAAAATGCCAAATATGTTATAATTTCCAAAATAATCGAGAGGTAGGCAAAATGTTTAAATCAGAAGAATTATGCAGAATTGCAGCTGATACAGTCAAAGACGCCTGTGAACAGTATTGGCTTAATGGCATAGCATTACCTTTTACCGATAAGCTTGCGGATAATGCAGCAGTTACCGGGATGGATATTTTTGAAAAAGATGGTAAATACAATATTTTAGAGCAGAACTACAGTACCTGCCTGCATTCCGAGGATTTATGTACGGTTTCGGGCAGCCTTATGCTGTGCAATACAGCCAGAAATCTGGCATACAGGGAGGACGCAAGTGTTACCGTTCTATGCAGGAGCACACCTGATGGAATAAGCTTTTTAAGCATTCATATGTCCTCTCGAAGAAAGAGACTCGTCAATGTCGAACAGGTTTCGCAGGACCACTATTATAAGAAACTTTTGGACAGTTTGTGCGATGTGTTTATTGAATCCAAAGAGGATACAGGTAATTTTAAATTTGACAGGGAACGTTATTATGGCCTTTTCCATGAATATCCTGAATTTAAAAATATGGATGATTGGTTCTGGCATATTTGCAATAAATTTGTCCTTAAGCAGGACTTAGAGAAACTGGATTTGTTCCGCGACAGCGATATTGAGAAGCGTCTTAGCAATAACGATTTAATTATCGATACGAGCTTTAGAATTCACAGGGACGAATGTGAGATTATCTGGGTTAACATGAAAATAGTTTTTATTCCGGATGAACTTAATGAGTCCGTAAGTGATGTTTTTATACTTCTTAAGGATTGTACGGTCGAGATGACCGAAAAAATGCGTAATATTAAATACGCAAGAATGGACTCCCTTACAAAAATCTGGAACAGAAGATATACGGTTGAGTTAATTGAGGACAGAATATACCAGAACAGGAAGGGTATTTTTGTACTGCTTGATGTTGATAAATTCAAGAACATTAATGATTTATACGGACATATAACCGGAGATGAGATACTTGTGAAAATTACTTCGATTATTTCTTCCAGAATATCTGACAGTGATGTTTTTGGACGACTCGGCGGAGATGAGTTCGTTCTCTATCTTAACAGAAGTGATGATTCGGAGGCTGACAGACAGCGTGTTGAGGATATAATTAATTCCACAAGATTCCATCACTGCGAGAGAGAGCAGGGAATGGATATTCACTGCAGTGCCGGTGCAGTGTTTTTTGATAATGGCAGAATTACGTTTGAACAGCTCTATCAGGCGGCCGACAATGCAATGTATGAAGCCAAGGGCGCAGGCAGGAATACTGTAAAGATAAATGAGATATAGTTTTAAAATAATATGTGATTAATGATAAATGTCGTTGGTAGCAGGTGGTATAATAGCATTTGTACAGCGGCATTTTTATTTTACATAAAGTCTTGGCTGATTATGGGGCAGAACTATAATTATTTTGCCCGTTTCTGCCGATAAAATATTTAATAAGCAGTTTTTAAAAGGATGTTTAAAGAGGACACAATATATGAGAAATAATTTGAAAAATCAGATTATCGAAATACTTTCCACAATGCAGGAAGCACAGGGAATTCTCCTTAAGCTGGTAATTGATGGGAATGAGTCAGCACTCAATGTTCTGGCTGATTTGCAGGATACGGCCCTACAGGTCGGCAATGCAGTTGAGGAGTCGGAAGGGGCAGACCATATAGTTGTTAAGCATATAGAGGAATATTGTGAACTCATCTGGAGAATGTATCAAAGTATCAGTCAGAAGGAAAAGGTTTCAAAAGAGGCATTTGATACATTGAAGAAATCTCTGGATTGTATCGCTGCAGGTGTTGTCAATGATATAAAACCTCGCAGGGAGGTTGTGTTTCTTCCGTACAAGGCTTCCATGTGGGATTCGCTTGAAAGCGTATGGCAGGCTGCATGTGAGGACGGGGAATGTGACACCTATGTAATTCCTATTCCGTATTATGATAAGAATCCTGACGGAAGCTTTAAGGAAATGCATTATGAGGGAGAGATGTTTCCTGATTATGTTCCTGTCACACATTATGATTCATATAATTTTGAACAAAATCATCCGGATATGATTTTTATACATAATCCGTATGATGAGAATAATTATGTAACAAGTGTACATCCGTTTTTTTATTCGAAGAATTTGAAGCAGTATACGGATAAGCTTGTATATATACCGTATTTTGTGCTTGGAGAGGTTAATCCGGATAATGATTATGAAGTAAAAAATATATCACATTTCTGTACTGTTCCTGCATTAATTTATGCTGATAAGGTAATTGTACAGTCTGAGAATATGCGTCAGGCGTATATTAAGAATATGGTTGATTTTGCAGGGGAGCATACAAGAAAAATATGGGAGAATAAGATTCTGGGTCTTGGTTCACCGAAGCTTGATAAAATAAAAAGAGCTAAGAGAGAAGAACTCAGTATTCCAAAAGATTGGCAACGAATTATTATAAAAGATAATGGAGAAGCAAAAAAAATCATTCTATACAATACGAGTGTGAATGCTCTTTTGGAGTATAGTGAATTTATGATTCAAAAAATGCAGGCGGTATTTGAGATTTTTAAGCAAAATAGGGAAGATGTTGCGCTTCTGTGGCGTCCGCATCCGCTTATAAAGGCAACGATTGAGTCTATGCGTCCACAGTTGTGGGAGGATTATAATAAATTAGTAGAATGGTATAAATCAGAAGGATGGGGAATATATGATGATTCGGCAGATGTTGACAGAGCAATAGTGATAAGTGATGCGTATTATGGAGACCCGAGCAGTCTGGTGCAGCTGTGCAGGGAGAAGGGGATGCCGATAATGGTGCAGAATCCGAGGATTGTAGAGAAATCAGCCAATTAATTATAATAGGAGAAAAGACATCATTCGTCCACGGGTAGCGTAAAGAAAAAAGCACACTGTAACAGTATACGCCCACCAAGGTTCAATTGGTGCGTGCTCTCTAGCAATGACAAAGCAGAGCGAAGCCGCTAAGATATATTTTATAGGGCATGACCCTGAATAGGAGCAGAGGCGGCACCCCACTATGGGCAGGCTGGACGAAGAAGTTTAGGACTCACCGGAAACGGAGGATGAGCCTGTTAGCCATAGGGAAGAATGGGACACAGATTCGCTTTCAAAAAAGAAAGATGTTTTATTCAGTGTACCTTTCTAGTCGGAAAGAAATGACACGGTTTTCGCCCGTTATTGAATGCTTATCATTGTTTGGAACTTTGTAAATCATTGTACAAATCGTTGAAATACAGGATTTTTTGTGCAAAATACATAAGAAAGTATAGAGAGACCAATATGAACAGGCTGAAAATTAACTATTGGAGATCCGCAGGCTGGTTACAGACTGGGAATTATTAAGTTGCAAGAATTATAATTTGGATGTATATGTGAAAAGTATTATTAAAGAATATGAGGATAGTACTCCGCTTATTAATACAATAGAGATTGAAGCGGTAAACAGGTGTAGTAATGAATGTTCATTCTGTCCTGTTTCAAAGGGTAATGATATCCGTGAAATGAAAAAATGTCTGATGAACTTTTTGACAGCATTATAGATGAAATGACAGCAATAAATTATACCATAATGCACGGTTCCAATTTGATTTTATTACATATATTTCTGCCTAATCAAAGCGGTGCAGAGGAGGCTATGGATTTTAAATTAACAGCTTCCATGATGTGTGCCAACTATGGCAATTTGGAACGAGAGGTAAGAGAATCATTGATGCAAGAATGATTCCGGGAATCGCAATTAACCAGGGAACAAGTGTTGAGACTGTTATCGAGATGTTAAGAATTGTAAAAAGGGTTCTTGTTATGTCAGCTGATCCAGGCAATGCAGGGCAGATGTATCTGCCTTATGTCGGCAATAAGATTAAAAGACTGCTTGAATTAAAGGAAAAAATGGACTTTGAACTCTTTTGGGACGATGCCTGCGGTGTCGACAAGATATTGGAATGGGCACCTAAGGGAATGGATTGACTCTTTCGATATCTTACATTGGATATTTCTTGTAGTGGGCGTGTTAAAGTTTCATGCTTGACAATAATAAATATCAGTTTTATGATATCAGACATAAGCATCGTTCCTTGGAAAGGAACATCTTATGTCTGATAAATCTATTAAAAGAAAAACTATTAAAGATCTTAATCTGTTGGATTCATTCCTGTTCTGTGAAGCAACAGAAAATCCCGAAAATGCAAAGCTTATTGCTCGAATAATTATCAATCGTGTTCTTGGTTGGAATGTTGAAAATATTCATGTAGAAACAGAAAAGCAATACAGGGGAATATCAATGAGCAATAGGGGAATTCGTCTGGATTTACAAGTGACTGAGAAAGAAAATGAGAAGACCGTAAGAATCTATGACATTGAACCGAATGTTTATTATGAAAAATTTCTTCCCAAAAGAAGCCGATATTATTTATCTATAACAGATTCTAAAATTCTTAAAACGGGTGAGCATTATGAGAACCTTCCGGATTATTTTTCAATATGGATACTTCCGTATGACCCCTTCGGAGATAACAGAATGATTTACACTATCAAAAATATGGTGGTAGAAAATCCGCGATTGGAGTATAATGAAGGAGTAACCAGAGTTATACTATATACAAACGGAAAAATCGGAGGCTGCAAAGACCTTGCAAGTTTCCTCAGATATTTTTCTGAGAGCATTGAAGAAAATGCAGTAGATTCGGAACTTAGAAAATTACAGTCCGTTGTGAATAGTATTAAGGGAAACAGGAAAGTCGGTGAACGCTTTATGACTCTTGATGAAATGATTAAATACGAAAAACGGGACAGTTATGAAGAAGGTCGCAATGAAGGACGCAATGAAGAACGGGAGGAGTCTATGAATAAATTGATTAGAATATCCCGTAATCAGGGCAATACAGAGGATTATATTATTAAACTGCTTATGGATGTGTATTCACTTACATTGGCAGAAGCAACTGATAAAGTAGCGGATAACTAGCACATGATTTAAAGGAACGATGCTTATTTACATTGATGTAAGATAAATATAAAAATGGAGATACAAGATATGGATTTTAAATTAACAGCTTCCATGATGTGTGCCAACTACGGCAATCTGGAACGAGAGGTAAGAGAATTAGAAGCGGCAGGAATTGATTCCTTCCACATTGATATCATGGACGGACGTTATGTGCCTAATTATGCAATGTCTCTGAATGATATGAGATACATAGCCGGTGCAACTGATAAGCCGTTGGATGTACATTTGATGATTGAGCATCCGAATACACATATTGATATTTTTCTTAGGAATTTAAGGAAAGGCGACACGGTTTATATTCATCCTGAGGCGGAATATCATCCGTCAACAACACTTAAGAGAATCATTGATGCAGGAATGATTCCGGGAATCGCAATTAACCCGGGAACAAGTGTTGAGACTGTTATCGAGATGTTAAGAATTGTAAAAAGAGTTCTTGTGATGTCAGTTAATCCGGGCAATGCAGGACAGATGTATCTGCCTTATGTCGGCAATAAGATTAAAAGACTGCTTGAATTAAGGGAAGAAATGGACTTTGAACTCTTCTGGGACGGTGCCTGCGGTGCCGACAAGATATTGGAATGGGCACCTAAGGGAATGGATGGATTCGTACTCGGAACCACTCTTTTGTTTGGCAAGGACAGGACTTATGGAGATATTATTAAGGATATCAGAGAGTTGAAGTTGTAAATATAAGTTTAAACATATTATTCACTTAATTAAAGCCCTGCAAAAATATCCAACGTTAGTTATTGGATTGATTTTTTCGATATCTTACATTGGATATTTCTTGTAGTGGGTGTGTTAAAGGTTCAGGCTTGACAATAATAAATATCAGTTTTATGATATCAGACATAGGTATCGTTCCTTGGAAAGGAACATCTTATGTCTGATAAATCTATTAAAAGAAAAACTATTAAAGATCTTAATCTGTTGGATTCATTCTTGTTCTGTGAAGCAACAGAAAATCCCGAAAATGCAAAACTTATTGCCCGTATAATAATCAATCGTGTTCTCGGTTGGAATGTTGAAAATATTTATGTTGAAACAGAGAAGCAATACTGCGGAATATCAATGGGTAATAAGGGGATTCGCCTGGATTTACAGGTGACAGAGAAGGAAAATGAAAAAACTGTAAGAATTTATGACATTGAACCGAATGTTTACTATGAAAAATTTCTCCCCAAAAGAAGCCGATATTATTTATCTATAACAGATTCTAAATTTCTTAAAAGCGGTGAGGAATATGAAAACCTTCCGGATTATTTTTCAATATGGATACTTCCGTATGACCCCTTCGGAGATAACAGAATGATTTACACCATCAAAAATATGGTGGTAGAAAATCCGCGATTGGAGTATAATGAAGGCGTAACCAGAGTTATACTATATACAAACGGAAAAATCGGCGGTTGTAAGGAACTTGAAAATTTCCTTAGATATTTTTCTGAAAGTACTGAGGAAAAGGCAGTAGATTCAGAACTGAGGAAATTGCAGTCCGTTGTAGATAGTATTAAGGGAAATACGAAAGTTGGTGAACGCTTTATGACATTGGGAGAAATGATTAACTATGAAAAGAGAGACAGCTATGAAGAAGGTCATGACGAGGGATATAGTGAAGGTCATGATGTCGGATATAGTGAAGGAATATTAACCGGAGTCATAGAAGCATATCAGGAAATGGGAGCTTCTAATGAGAAAATCATTGAAACCCTTATGACTAAGTACTCGTTGACCAGAGAAGACGCGGTTAACAGAGTAATTAATAACTAACACACGATTTAAGGAACGATACTTATGAACATTGCATTAATTCTATCAGGCGGAACGGGTACCCGTATGGGACTTGATACGCCGAAGCAATATATTGAAGCGGGAAACAGACCGATAATAGCATACTGTATTGAAGTATTGGCAAGACATAGTGGGATATCGGCAATTCAGATTGTGGCAGACAGTCATTGGTATGATTTGATACGCGATTGTATTAATAAATATGATTTGCAGAGCAAATTCAAAGGCTTTTCAGAGCCGGGAGCAAACAGGCAGTTGTCAATTCTGAACGGATTGAAGGATATTGCAATGTATGCCGATGAGGAAGATAGGGTGCTTATCCATGACGCTGCAAGGCCGATGTTAACAATGAAACTGATTTCGGAGTGTTTAAATGCGGTCAATGGTCATGACGGAGTCCTTCCCGTATTGCCAATGAAGGATACGGTATATTTGAGTGAGGACGGAAAGACTGTCGGAGAGCTTTTGGACAGAAGCAGGGTATATGCCGGACAGGCACCGGAGGTTTTCGTACTGGGTAAGTATCTTAACGCAAATCAAAGACTTCTGCCGGATGCGATTATGTCAATTAATGGTTCTACTGAGCCGGCAGTTATGGCAGGAATGGATATTGCAATGATTCCGGGGGATGAGGCTAATTACAAAATAACAACAATGGCGGACTTATCCCGCTTTCGTGCTTATATTGAAATGGAGACTAAATAATGAAAGCATGGATTTTACATAATGTTAATGATTTACAATTGAGTGAAACGGATATGCCGGTTGTGGCAGATAATGAGGTACTTGTTGAGGTTAGGGCAGTCGGTATCTGCGGCTCTGACATTCCGAGAATTTATCAGACTGGGGCGCACAGGCATCCGCTTATTCCGGGACATGAGTTTGCCGGCTGCGTTGTGGCTGTAGGCAGCAAAGCGGATGAGAAATGGCTTAACAGAAGAGTCGGTGTGTTTCCGTTAATTCCATGTAAGAAGTGTATGCCTTGTATGAATAAGCAGTATGAGATGTGCAGGAATTATGATTATCTTGGTTCCCGCAGAGACGGAGGTTTTGCGGAGTATGTGGCAGTTCCGGAAGATAATCTTATAGAACTTCCTGATAATGTGAAATTTGAGGCGGCAGCCATGCTTGAACCAATGTCTGTGGCAGTACATGCAATAAGGCGTATTGAAGTAAATAAATCTGATACCGTTGCCGTATGTGGACTCGGAACAATCGGAATACTGCTGATAATGTTTTTACGTGAAATGGGAATTGAGAATATATTGGCAGTCGGCAATAAGAACTTTCAGAAGGAGACCATTCTTAAAATGGGATTACCGGAAAAAGCTTTTTGTGACAGCAGAACTCAGAATGTTGAAGAATGGATTATGAATAATACTGGTAATAAGGGTGCGGATGTTTTTTTTGAATGTGTCGGACGTAATGAGACAATGGCACAGGCTGTCAATCTGACTGCACCGGCAGGCAGAATTATGTTAGTTGGTAATCCGTATTCCGACATGGAATTGGACAAAAATACATATTGGAAGATTTTGCGTAATCAGCTTACGGTTAAAGGTACATGGAATTCTTCTTTTACGCATGAAGAAAGTGATGATTGGCATTATGCGCTTAATGTTTTGTCTAAAGGAACGGTCAGACCGGATGAATTAATTTCTCACAGGCTGACTCTCGGCGAACTGGAGAAGGGACTTCATGTTATGAGGGACAAAACAGAGGATTACATTAAAATAATGTGTGTCAATAAGTCATATATCTAGTATTTTGGGTATTTGCAACCCAGAGTTTACATAAAGAAATTCAAAGTTTCTGTCAGGTTGCGAGTGAAAATTATATTATTTTTGCGAATCCGGATTCAAAAAAATAAGGAGAAAGATAATATGACATTAGGAGACAAATTAACAAGATTAAGAAAAGAAAATAATTATACGCAGGAGCAGTTAGCGGAGATTATGGAGGTGTCAAGACAGTCCATAAGCAAATGGGAATCTGACATTGCATACCCTGAGACTGAGAAAATAATCAGACTTGCCAAGCTGTTTAACTGCTCAACTGATTACTTATTAAAGGATGACTGTGAGATTCAGACTAATACTGAACAGAGTGGCAGAACGGGAAGAAAATTTAACTTTGAACGCAAAAGCTCTAAAATGGTTAACGGACTGCCGTTATGGCATATTGGCAGAAATGCCCATGGAATTATTGCGATAGGACTTAAAGCAAAAGGTGTTGTGGCAATAGGACTTGCGGCAAGGGGAGTAGTAGCCTTTGGCGTAGCTTCATTGGGTATACTTTCATGCGGATTAATATCACTTGGTCTGTTTGCAATGGGACTTTTTTCTGTGGGAGGACTTAGCTGCGGTGCAATATCTGCAGGAATTATGTCCTTTGGTGCAGTAAGCTTTGGAATCGTGGCAGTCGGAGCTGTAGCTGTAGGTCAGTTTTCTGTGGGGGCTTTGGCGATAGGTAACTATGCGGCACTTGGAGATGTAGCAAAAGCACAGATTGCAATCGGTGATTCGGAGGCAATAGGAAGTTATTATGCTTCCACCGGAGATTTGGCGGCAGAGCGTGAGGTGGTATATAGATATCTTGACGATATTGTTCCTTCTTTTCTTGGCTGGGCAAAGTATATTTTTAGAATGTTCATATAAAATATTAAAAAAATATCGATAAACATTAATAATTTAATTGTTGTCGAATAATCAAAAAGATGTTAATAAAGGGATGGCAGCTGCCATCCCTTTGTTAAATTATTTTGCAAGTTTTCGTCTGCGCCTGCCCTGAATAGCCATGTCCTTCCAAAGCGTCGGATGGAACAGCATAAGCAGCGGGAATAATTCGAGTCGTCCTGCAAGCATATCAAACATAAGAATGTACTTTGTAAAAACAGAAAAACCGCCGTAGTTCTGTGTCGGACCGACACCTTCGAGTCCGGGTCCTATGTTATTAAGCGTAGCGGCAACTGCTGTAAAGTTTGTTACCAAATCCCTGCCCTCAATTGATACGGCCAGCACTGAAAATACGAAAATAAGTACATAGGTTACCAGATAAACATTGGTTGCTCTTACAACCTCATGCTCAACGACCTTGCCTTCCATTTTGATTTTGCTGATACTCTTTGGATGAATGTAAGAATTGAGCTCTTTCATTAGGGATTTAATCCAGATGACAAATCTGGAAACCTTAATGCCTCCGCCGGTACTTCCTGCACAGGCACCGATAAACATAAGTATTACAAGTATTGTTTTGCTTGTCTGAGGCCACAGGTTGAAATCCGTGGTTGCAAAGCCCGTTGTAGTAATGATTGAGCCGACCTGAAAGGCAGCGTCCGTCAGGGCTTTAAAGGTGTTAACGGAGGAATTGACAAGCTGTGCAAAAATTATTCCGGTAGATACAAGAATAATTATGAAATAACAGCGGACCTCTTCCATTGCAAGGGCCTTTTTAAAGCTGCCAAATAAAATAAGATAGTATGCGTTAAAATTAACACCGAATAATATCATAAAAATGGTTACAACCCACTGCAGATATGGGGAGTAGCCTGCAAAACTGTCATTTTTAAAGCCAAAGCCGCCGGTTCCTGCGGTTGCAAAGCTTGTATTTATTGCTTCAAAAACATTCATTCCGCCACATATAAGCAGTATGAACTGCAAAACAGTCATTCCGAGATATATCAGATACAGAATTCTGGCAGTATGGCGGACCTTCGGAACAAGCTTGCCGACAGATGGTCCGGGGCTTTCTGCCCTCATAAGGTTCATATGGGAACCGCCGGTCATCGGAACTATCGCAAGCAGGAATACCAGTACTCCCATTCCGCCAATCCAGTGTGTAAAGCTCCGCCAGAAAATCGCACAATGTGAAAGTGCCTCTACATCGGAAAGTATACTTGCTCCTGTTGTTGTAAAACCCGATATTGTTTCAAAAAGAGCGTCGACGAATGAAGGAATCTCTCCGGAGAGAAAAAGCGGTAAAGCACCGAAAATACTCAGAAAAATCCAACTGAGTGAGGTTGCGACACAGCCCTCTTTTAAATAAAAAACAAAGTTGTCCGGCTTCTTATTTGATAAGAGTATTCCTAAAAGCATACAGAAAATACCGACTGCAAGATAGAAAAAGCCTTCTGTTTCGTTGTAAACGGCGGCAACAAAGCATGGAAGAACAAGTATCAGACCTTCCATCTTTAATACATAGCCTATAATATATTTGATAACTGCACCATTCATAATGAACTCCTAAAAAGGATTTATTTTAAAATATCCTGAATATCGCTAAAACCTAAGTGTTTGGTAACAATCATAACAGTATCTCCCGGAAGCATGCAGTCCATACCGCTTGGTATAATTATTGTGCCCCTGCGGTTAATGAAAGAGACCAGAACGTCTTTTTTTAGTGCCAAATCCTTAAGGGGAATATCTGTTAAACCGGGTGTCTCTTCAACTCTGAATTCTATGGCTTCAACTCTGGAATCAAACATATGATAAAGAGTTTCAATATTACGGTCAAGGGATTCTTTTTTCGCACGTACATAGGCAATAATTGCTTCCGAAGTGATATATCTCGGGTAAATAATGCTTCCGAGGTCAAGATTATCAATAACATCACCGTAATTTATTTTATTAATCTGTGTAATTACCTTTGCTTTTGACATTTTCTTGGCATAGAGGGTTAAAAGTATATTCTCCTCATCAATTCCCGTTAAAGGAACAAAGGATTCAGTATATTCGATGCCCTCTTCCTTAAGTAATTCGGTATCTGTTCCGTCCCCGTTAATAATTATAGCCTTTGGAAGCAGTACACTTAATTCTTCGCAGCGCTCCTTGCGTGATTCAATTATTTTAACTGAAATGCCACGGCGGATAAGCTGTTCAGCGAGGTAGTATGAGCCCTTGCCTCCTCCGATAATCATTGTGTCCTTGACTTTTCTTGTGGTAAATCCAATGGATTCAAGAAAATTCTTGGCAACCTTGTTTGGAGCGACAAATGAGATGGTATCGCCTTCTTTTAACTCAAAGGTTCCGTTTGGAATGTATACCTCTCCGTTTCTCTCAACGGCACAGATTAAGATTTTGTGTTCAATGTGCTTTCCAAGGTTGGCAATCATTATTCCATCCAGAATATTGGCATGCGGAATTTTGAATTTTATTAATTCTGCCTGATTGTGGGCAAAAGAGTTTACCTCAAGTGCCGTAGGCAGACACAGAATATGTGACATTTCTCTGGCCGCCTCAAGCTCCGGATTAATTATCAGTGCAAGACCAAGTTTGTTACGCAGATAGCTGACCTCCCTGCTGTAGTCAGGCGTTCTTACTCTGGCGATTGCCGCACATTTGCCGACCTGTGTCGCAATTGTACAGCACAGAATATTTAACTCGTCAGAGCCGGTTACCGAAATAATCAAATCAGCATTGTTGATTCCTGCTTCCATCTGTACATTGTAGCTTGCTCCATTGCCGACCAGTCCTATTATATCGTATTGGTTGGTAATTTCTTGTATCTTATATGAATTAGTATCGATTATGGTAATGTCGTGCCCCTCTTTGCTGAGCTGCTCAATAAGCGTTGCCCCGACCTTGCCACATCCGACAATAATAATGTTCAGTCCGCGTTTGGATTTGTGTGTAGCTGCCATTATTTTAATCCTTTCACAATAGCAAAAATAAATTTTTTATATTTAGAGAATTATACCATTTTCAGGTGTAAAGTTTCAATATAATAAAAGAGGAGTTTTTGGTTTGTTAAAAATAATGTGAGAGTTTTTATTATTTTTAGCGAATAACATGTAAAAGACAAATTTGAACGGAGGGATTAGTGTGAAAGAAAGTAGAGGAAAACCATAAAAGGGCGCACCTCAGCAAGCTGTCTAAAAATAGGCAACTTTTTGAAGTTAGATAAGTAATGTAAATAACCTAAGAAGCCATTGGCTCATCAGGTGGTAATAACCCTT
>JBGVLM010000066.1:0-11883 GCA_045124255.1 Butyrivibrio sp.
AGAAGGGTTATTACCACCTGATGAGCCAATGGCTTCTTAGGTTATTTACATTACTTATCTAACTTCAAAAAGTTGCCTATTTTTAGACAGCTTGCTGAGGTGCGCCCTTTTATGGTTTTCCTCTACTTTCTTTCACACTATTCCTCCTTTATAATTAAGTCGGTTAGATTATAGTACTTCTTTTTATATTTTTCAAAGAAAAATTACTGTTCTTTGCAGTAAAAAGAGTTATAATTCTGATAAAGGACGGTGTTGGAATATGGAAAAAAGAATTTTAAATTACCGAAAATACATTGATGAGCTCCTTGAAAAGGGCTGTGATAACTGGCAGGAGGTGCTTAATGACCATTTGGTTCAGATTGGTTTTTTTCAGCATGAGAGATTTGTTCATCTGCTTGTAACAGTACTTTTTGCACTTATGGAGATTATTTCAATGGCGGCAACCGTGGCAACGGAGAATATGGGACTGCTTGTTCTGGATGTAATGATACTGGTGCTTCTGATTCCGTACATAAGGCATTATTATATTTTGGAAAACGAGGTGCAGAAAATGTACTTTCAGTATGACAGAATAAGGGAAAAAGCCGGCTGTACGCAGATTTTCTCTTACAAAAAATAACACTAAAGGATGTTTTATAATTTATGAAGGTTACGGTTTTAATAGAGAATACGGCACTTGAAGGCTTTGAGTGCGAGCATGGCTTAAGTTTTTTCATAGAATTTAACGGAGGAAAATATCTGCTGGATTCAGGTCAGTCAGGTGCGTTTATTGACAATGCAGGTAAGCTTGGAATTGATGTATCAAAAGCTGAGTATGTGATTCTGTCACATGGGCATTATGACCATGCGGGCGGATTTGGCAGATTTCTTGATGAGAACGGGGGCAAGAGCATATATGCGATGAAGGGTTCGACTGAGGAATATTATTCGGCCTCGGGAGGAATGCACCCGATTGGAATACCGCAGGCGGTATTGTCGGATTATTCGGACAGATTTGTTTTGGTTGACGGGGTTACTAAAATCGCTGACGGGGTATATCTTATTCCTCATACCACAGAGGGGCTTTCTGCGGTTGGCAGCAGGGCAGGACTGTATCATAAGGTTGGAGAGGATTTGCTTCCGGATGATTTTTCACATGAGATAAGTCTGGTATTTGATACAGATAAGGGGCTTATTATTTTTAACAGCTGTTCGCATGCAGGACTTTGTAATATAATACGTGAGGTTAAGGAAGTCTTTCCTTCCCAAAAAGTATATGCTTTCTTAGGCGGACTTCATATGAAGGGCATGAGGGATGGGGCTGAATACTGTACTTTTTCGGAGCAGGAGATTAATGAGCTTGCAGATTTCCTTAAAAAAGAAGACGTCCGGAGTATATACACGGGGCACTGTACCGGAAATATCGGAACTGACTTAATGGCAGATGCCTGTCGTGACACTGTAGTGTACAGGTTTACTGCCGGACAAAGCTATGATGTATAACAGGGGATTTCCTATAAAGCAACTAACGCCGGATGCGAACATCCGGCGTTAGTTATTAGAATCAGCCTTTAGCTGACTGCTTAGATGCCGGAGTTGAAATATTGTTCCAAATCGCTGTCTGCTTTTGGAATATCCATCCCCTTCTCCCAAACGATAATTCTGTCGTTGGGATTTCCATAATAAATAATGTCATATTCTTCAGGATTAACACAAATATAACTTGAGTATTCTGAATATTTCTTTTCACCGAAAAGCTTTGACTGCATTTCAACATATTTGCCGTCATTATAGAACGGTACGCTGCGGCGTATGGCACCTTCTCTGTTATTGTAGGTAAGTATTTCAAATGCAATTGAGCCGTCAGACAGCATACAAACATTATCAATTCTTACCATGTCAGATGTAAATGTGTAATACTTACTGAATGACAGATACCATCCAAGAATCAGAAGCCCGAGAATTGCAACGGCACAGATTATTTTAATGGTTGTGTTTTTTTTGTAGTTGTTCCACGTTTTTGTCAGATTGGATTTGAATTCGGAGCGTTCATGCTGTTCTTGTTCATTTTCAGATGATATTTTGATGTTTTTTTTCATAAGCGCGTATGCGTCGGAACATTTGGCGCAGCTTTTTAAATGCTCAGATACTGCATTTTTGGAATCTTCAGAGCATAAGTCATCAATATAAAGTGTTATTAAGTCCTGATACATGTCACATGTAATTTTATTCATATAATTTTGCCTCCCTTATTAAAATTTGAAGTTTCTGTCTGGCTCTCAAATAGGTAACTCTTGCCCAGCTTTCACTTTTTTCAAATAACTGACTGATTTCAGCAAGAGATAATTCACTAAAGGTTTTGAGTGTAAATACTTCCCTATAAGGTTCAGGAAGCTTATGTAAAATCCTGTGAAGTTCCAATAAGGATTCTCTTGTTGTAAAATCAAATTCATGTTGGGGTTCATCAATATCTTCAATGGAAGTTGTCTGCAGCCCGGCATGTTTTCTGATATATGAAAAATAAGTGTTTTTGGCAATTTGACATAGCCAGACAGAGATTTTACAGTCGCCTTTAAAGCTGTCGATGTTTTTTATTGCTTTAATAAAGGTTTCCTGCGTAATATCTTCTGCCAGACAGGCATCTCTGCTCAGTCTGAATATGAACCTGTAGACATCCTGGAAATAGACATTATACAGATTATCAAAATCCAATTTATTCACCGCCTTTCATATATTGAGACAAAAATTTTAATCCGAACGTTACAATTATAACAGATTTTTTTCTACTGGAAATACTTACGGAAATACAGTATTATATATAAAGAATAGTGAAAAAAGGTACAGATGTGAGTAGAGTTAGAAATAAAACCTCCCCAAAGGCAGATTTACTAAAGCTTTTGAGAGAGGGTAAAACACTAAATTTCGGACAACAGTTATTATTGATTATTAAATTAAGTATTCCTGCCATTATGGCACAGCTTTCTTCAATTCTTATGGAATATATTGATGCGTCAATGGTTGGAAGTCTGGGAGCTGACGGTTCGGCTGCGATTGGACTGGTTGCATCAAGTACATGGCTGCTCGGAGGATTATGCTCTGCAATGTCAACAGGCTTTACGGTTCTGGCGGCACAGTCAATTGGTGCCAAAGATGAAATACAGGCAAGAAGAATAGTGAAGCACGGGCTTGTATTCTCTGCCGGTTTCAGCTTAATTCTGCTGGCAGGCGGAACAATGATAAGTCATGTGCTTCCCAAATGGCTTGGAGGAACGAAGGAGATATGTCCTGATGCGTCGGGATATCTTATGGTGTATGCTCTTTCTCTGCCGGCTGTGCAGATGACAGGCATAGCGGGCGGAATGATTCAGGCAAGCGGTAATATGAAGTTTCCGAGTACTCTTCATATTATAATGTGCCTTCTTGATGTGATTTATAATATATTTCTCATATTTCCGACAAGGGAACTGCCAATCGGAGCATTTGAATTTACAATGCCGGGTGCAGGACTTGGAGTTATGGGGGCAGCAATCGGAACTGCGTTAGCACAGTTTACGGTTGCATGTATAATGCTTATATATCTTTTGACCAAATCACCTGTTTTGAAGCTGCGAAAGGGTGAGAGATTTACTTATGACGGTCATATTATCGGCAAAGCGGTAAGGATTGCAATTCCTGTCGGAATAGAGCAGATTGTTATGTGCGGCGCACAGATTGTATCAACCCGAATAGTTTCACCTCTTGGCAATGTTGCAATTGCTGCCAATTCGCTGTCCGTTACTGCCGAGAGTCTGTGTTATATGCCGTGCTATGGAATAGGTGCTGCTGCAACCACTCTTATAGGTCAGAGCGTCGGAGCCGGAAGAAAGGATTTGACTAAGCGGCTTGGGTGGATTACCACCGGCTTTGGAATGCTTGTAATGACGGCAGGCGGTGTGTTGATGTATACTCTGGCACCGGTCATGATAGGTATTCTGTCTCCCGACCCTCAGATTAGGGAGTTGGGAACGATTATTCTTAGAATAGAAGCCTTTGCCGAACCGATGTATGCGGCGTCGATAGCCGCATCAGGAGTTTTTCATGGCGCAGGGGATGCGGCTGTGCCAAGTATATTCAGTTTTGTAAGTATGTGGGCGGTGAGACTGCCTCTTGCGGCATTTCTGTCGCAAAGCTTCGGATTACAGGGCGTATGGATTGCAATGGCAGTCGAACTGTGCGTCAGAGGTATATTATTTTTAATAAGATTATCAGGTACAAAATGGTTACATACATTAAATAACAGGAGGAAATGAAATGAGTTGTAAAGAGATTAATAACAGAAAAGCAGTTATGATTGGATGCGGCTTTGTAGGTGCAGCATCCGTTTTCAGCCTTATGCAGAGCGGGATTTTTTCGGAAATCGTGCTTATTGATGCGGACAGGGAAAAGGCTGAGGGAGAAGCGATGGATATCAGCCATGGTATTCCGTTTGCAAACAGCATGAAGATATATGCCGGTGATTACAGCGATGTAAGTGACGCGGCAATGGTAATTATTACTGCCGGAGCGAATCAGAAGCCGGGAGAGACAAGACTTGATCTGGTGCATAAGAATGTAGCAATTTTTAAGCAGATTATTCCTGAAATTACCGGAAATGATTTTCAGGGTATTATGCTCGTAGTGGCTAATCCTGTTGATATTCTTACTTATGTTGCACAGAAGTTATCCGGACTTCCGGAAAACAGAGTAATCGGTTCGGGAACAGTGCTTGATACTGCAAGACTCAAATATCAGCTTGGGGAGCACCTTGAGGTGGACAGCAAGAGTGTTCATGCCTTTATAATAGGAGAGCATGGTGACAGTGAGATTGCAGCCTGGAGCAGTGCCAATGTTTCAGGTATTCCTTTGAATGATTTTTGCGAAATGCGGGGACATTTCCGTCATGAAGAGGCAACAAAGGAAATTGCCGACATGGTTAAAAACAGTGCTTACGAGATTATTAACCGTAAGAAAGCAACTTATTTTGGTGTTGCCATGACCGTGCGCAGAATATGTGAGGTAGTTATGAGGGATGAAAAGTCCATTCTTCCGGTCTCTAATATGATGCATGGAGAGCATGGAATCAGCGACGTTGTAATGAGTATGCCTGCAATTGTCGGCAAAAACGGAATTGAAACAAAGGTACCTTTGTCTCTTAATGAAGAGGAGGAGGCAGCTTTGGTTAAATCAGCGGCAGTTCTTAAGGATATTTTGAAGGATATTGACCTGTAATTATTATAAAATGAGAGACCTATTCGGCGGGTTTCTCATTTTTTTAAAAAAAAGTAAAAAAAAACTTGTTAATTTTAAAAATAAATATATAATTAAATAGAATGTGAAGAAATACGGAGGACTAATTTATGCCAAAAAGAACAGATATTAATAAGGTACTGATTATTGGATCAGGTCCGATTATTATAGGACAGGCCTGTGAATTTGACTATTCAGGTACTCAGGCATGTAAGGCTTTGCGTAAGCTTGGGTATGAAATTGTGTTGGTTAACTCTAATCCTGCTACAATTATGACGGACCCTGAGACAGCGGATGTAACATATATTGAGCCGCTGAATGTAGAACGTCTTGAGCAGATTATCGCTAAGGAGCGCCCTGACGCACTGCTTCCTAACCTTGGAGGACAGTCAGGACTTAATCTTTGTGCAGAGTTACACAATGCAGGAGTTCTTGATAAATACAATGTCAAGGTTATCGGCGTTCAGGTTGATGCAATCGAGCGTGGTGAAGACCGAATCGAATTCAAGAAGACAATGGATTCACTTGGAATCGAGATGGCAAGAAGTGAGGTAGCTTATTCTGTAGATGAAGCACTTACAATTGCCGATAAGTTAGGATATCCGGTTGTTCTCCGTCCGGCCTATACCATGGGTGGTGCAGGCGGCGGACTTGTATACAACAAAGAAGAATTAAAGGTAGTATGTGAGAGAGGTCTTCAGGCAAGTCTTGTTGGTCAGGTTCTTGTTGAGGAATCAATCTTAGGCTGGGAAGAATTAGAGCTTGAGGTAGTAAGAGATGCAGAGGGCAACATTATCACGGTCTGCTTTATTGAGAATATTGACCCGCTTGGTGTACACACAGGTGATTCCTTCTGTGCAGCACCAATGTTAACCATTTCTGAGGACTGTCAGAAGAGACTTCAGGAACAGGCATACAAGATTGTTGAGAAGGTACAGGTTATCGGCGGTACTAACGTACAGTTCGCACATGATCCTGTTACAGACAGAATTATTGTTATTGAGATTAATCCGAGAACATCAAGATCATCAGCACTTGCTTCAAAGGCAACAGGTTTCCCTATTGCTCTTGTATCTGCAATGCTTGCTGCCGGACTTACTCTTAAGGATATTCCATGCGGTAAGTACGGAACACTTGATAAATATGTTCCGGATGGAGATTATGTTGTAATCAAATTTGCCCGTTGGGCTTTTGAGAAGTTCAAGGGCGTTGAGGATAAGTTAGGTACTCAGATGCGTGCCGTTGGTGAGGTTATGAGTATCGGTAAGACTTATAAGGAAGCATTCCAGAAGGCTATCCGAAGCCTTGAAATCGGCAGATACGGTCTCGGACATGCTAAGGATTTTGATACACTTACCAAGAAGGAACTGCTTGGACGTCTTTCAACACCTTCAAGTGAGCGTCATTTCCTTATGTATGAGGCTCTTCGTAAGGGTGCAACAGTTGAAGAAATCCATGAAAGAACCAAGGTTAAGGCATATTTCATCGAACAGATGAAGGAATTGGTTGAGGAAGAGGAAGCTTTAACCGCAGTTAAGGGAAGCATGCCTTCAGATGAACAGCTTATCTCTGCTAAGAAGAATGGTTTCTCAGATAAATATTTAAGCCAGCTGCTTGAGATTCCTGAAGAGGATATCCGCAATCACAGAATTGAAATCGGTATTGAGGAAGCATGGGAAGGTGTTCACGTAAGCGGAACAGAGAACAGTGCATATTATTATTCAACATATAATTCAGAGGACAAGAATCCGGTTAATGAGGATTCCAAGAAGATTATGATTCTCGGCGGCGGACCTAACCGTATCGGACAGGGTATCGAGTTTGACTATTGCTGTGTACATGCAGCCATGGCACTTAAGAAGCTCGGTTTTGAGACAATTATTGTTAACTGTAATCCTGAGACAGTATCAACTGACTACGATACCTCAGATAAATTATATTTTGAGCCATTAACACTTGAGGACGTATTAAGTATCTATAATAAAGAGAAGCCTCTCGGTGTTATCGCACAGTTCGGCGGACAGACACCGCTCAACCTTGCTTCTGAGCTTGAGAAGAACGGCGTTAAGATTCTCGGAACATCTCCTGCAGTAATCGACCTTGCTGAGGACAGAGATTTATTCCGTGAAATGATGGATAAGTTAGAGATTCCAATGCCTGAGTCAGGAATGGCTGTAAATGTTGAAGAAGCAATTGAGATTGCTAACAGAATCGGCTATCCTGTTATGGTTCGTCCTTCATACGTTCTCGGCGGACGTGGAATGGAAGTTGTATATGATGATGAGAGCATGAGACAGTATATGCTTGCAGCAGTAGGTGTAACACCTGACCGTCCAATCCTCATTGACAGATTCCTTAATCACGCAATGGAATGTGAGGCTGATGCAATCAGCGACGGAACACACGCTTTCGTTCCTGCTGTTATGGAGCATATCGAGCTTGCAGGTGTACATTCAGGTGACTCTGCATGTATCGTTCCGTCAGCTCATATCTCAGCTGAGAACTTAGAGACAATCAAAGAATATACCCGTAAGATTGCAGAGGAAATGCATGTTAAGGGTCTTATGAATATGCAGTATGCTATCGAGAACGGCAAGGTATATGTTCTTGAGGCTAACCCAAGAGCATCACGTACAGTACCTTTGGTATCCAAGGTATGTAACATCAGAATGGTTCCTCTTGCAACTGATATTATTACATCAGAGCTTACAGGCAGACCATCTCCTGTACCTGAGCTTACAGAGAAGAATATTCCTAACTATGGTGTTAAGGAGGCTGCTTTCCCATTCAATATGTTCCCTGAGGTTGACCCTGTACTCGGACCTGAAATGCGTTCAACAGGTGAGGCACTCGGAATGTCTAAGTCATATGGTGAAGCATTCTACAAGGCACAGGAAGCAATTCAGTCAAAGCTTCCTTTGGAAGGAACTGTATTGATTTCCGTTAATGATAAGGATAAGCCTGAGGCAGTTGAGGTTGCCAGAAGCTTTGCGGATGATGGCTTCAAAGTTCTTGCAACAGGCAGAACTTATGACCAGATTGTTGCAGCAGGTATCAAGGCTGAGAAGGTTAAGAAGCTCTACGAGGGTCATCCAAACATTAAGGATATGATTATTAATGGAGATATTCAGTTAATTATTAACTCACCTGCCGGTAAGAGCAGCGTTAATGATGACAGTTACTTAAGAAAGACCGCAATTAAGGCTAAGGTTCCTTATGTAACAACAATTGCAGCAGGAAAAGCCTGTGCAGAGGGTATTCATTATGTAAAGAGCAATCCGGAAAGCGAGATTAAGTCATTACAGGAATATCACAGTGAGATTAAATAAATAACAGTTAAAATCCTCCATAAAGAAACATTTTAGTTTCTTATGGAGGATTTTTTTGACTTTTTTTACAAAACTATTGCTTGTGACGCAGCGTAATACAGTAATATTACGTCGTAAGGAGGTGAAAAGCTATGTCCAAATATACAACCGGAGAAATTGCGAAGCTTTGCGGTGTTACTGTCAGAACCGTACAGTATTATGATTCACGAAATATTCTTGTGCCTACTGAGCTTAGCGATGGCGGCAGAAGACTGTATTCGGAGGAGGATTTGCAAAAACTTAAAATTATATGCTTTCTGCGAAACATAGATTTGCCGATTAACAGTATTGCAAAGCTTTTTGAAGAAGATAATCCGGAAAATGTTATTAAAATACTTTTGGAGCAGCAGGAAATGACTCTTAGGGAAGAGGTCAGGGAACGCCAATTGAAGCTTCAGACACTGAATGAGCTTGAAAAAGAACTTAAATCGATTAAGAATTTTTCTGTTGAATCCGTAGGTGATATAGCTTATAAAATGGAGAATAAAATAAAACTGAAAAAAACAAGGACAGCCATGTTTGCTGTCGGTCTTTGTATGGACGCCATTGAAGCAGCCACACTGGTTTTGTGGATTACTAAGGGAATCTGGTGGCCGTTTGTTGCCGGAATGCTGATAGTTATCATAATGGGTGCTATAATTTCTTTGTATTATTTTAAACATACGGCATATATTTGTCCGCAATGCCATAAAGTTTTCAAGCCTGCTTTCAGAGACGTTTTTTTGGCCGCACATACTCCTAATCTCAGAAAGCTTACCTGTACGGAATGCGGACATCATGGGTTCTGTATTGAAGCCTATGATACCTCAGAAACTTATACGGAGGAAAAGTAAATGGCAAATATACTGGAAATTTCTAATTTAAGAAAAAGCTTTGGCGATAAAGAGGTTTTAAAGGGCGTAAATATGACTGTGCCTGAGCATAGTGTTTTTGGCTTCATAGGTCAAAACGGAGCAGGCAAAACGACAACAATGAAATCAATTCTTGGTCTGATAGCACCGGATGAAGGTGATATATATGTTGCCGGTGAAAAAGTAAGATACGGTCAGACACATACGAACAGGTATATCGGATATCTTCCGGATGTACCGGAATTTTATAATTATATGACACCTATGGAATATCTTGTTTTCTGTGGTGAAATTACCGGAATGGAGAGCGGCAGTATTAAATCAAGAAGCGAAGAGCTTTTAGAACTTGTGGGTCTTGGCAGGGAAAAACACCATATCAGAGGATTTTCAAGGGGAATGAAGCAGAGACTCGGAATTGCACAGGCACTCCTTAACCGTCCAAAGCTTCTGATTTGTGATGAACCTACCTCTGCGTTGGACCCTGTAGGACGAAAAGAGATTCTTGATATTCTTTTAGCCGCCAGAGAGCAGACAACTGTTCTTTTCTCGACACATATTCTGTCAGATGTTGAGCGAATATGCAGTGATATTGCATTTCTTCACAATGGACAGACAGCAATGCAGGGTTCACTTTCTGAAATCCGAGATATGCATATATCAAGCGATTATGTAATTGAACCTGAACATACAGAAGACATACAAAGACTGCTTAATAAATTTCCTTACTGTAAGGTAAACGGCGAAAATCAGCTTATATTTCGGAATAATGAGGATAATATGTCAGATATTCTGTCTTTTATTGCAGAACAGAAACTTTCAATTCTGAAAATAGAGCGTCAGGAGGCTACATTGGAATCCATGTTTTTGGAGGTGGTTGAGAAATGAAAACAGCATTGGCATTTTTTAAGAAAGAATTTATTGAGAGTATCCGAACATGGCGTCTGCTGATTCTTATTATTGTTTTTGCCCTGTTAGGGATTATGAATCCGGCAATTGCAAAGCTGACACCGATGCTTTTGAAAATGTTTGAAGAATCGGGATTAACAATGACGGGAATGACATCTGATGCAATGGCTTCGTGGACACAGTTTTTTAAAAACATTCCTATGGGGCTGATAGTTTTTGCTGTTCTGTGCAGCGATATTTTTACAAAAGAATACAAATCAGGAACGCTTATCCTTGTGCTGACAAAAGGACTTGCAAGATATAAGGTAATTATGGCAAAATATTGTGTAATGGTTACTATGTGGTCACTATGCTACTGGCTCTGCTATGGGATAACCTATGGCTGCAATGTTTATTTCTGGGACAGCATTCCGATGGACAATATTGCATTTGCTGCCTTTAACTGGTGGCTGTTTGGTATGCTGACCATTACGATAATGGTATTGTTTTCGGTAATGTTCAAAAATAATATAGCCGTTCTTATCGGTACGGGCGGCAGTGTTTTTGCTTTTTATCTTATTGGCATGCTTCCGAAGATAAAAGAATTCAGTCCTTCAGTTCTTATGAGTACGGCTTCACTGCTGTCGGGCGCAGATGTGGCAGACTTGTATCAGAAAGGAATATGTACAACTGTTATTTTGATTATACTTTGCTTTGGATTCAGCATACCGGTTATGAATAAAAGAGCGATTTAGGCTTACAAAAGGAGATTAACTATGGCGCATCTATATTTTACCAGACACGGGCAGACAATATGGAATGTAGAAAATAAAATCTGTGGTGCAACGGATATTGAGCTTACTGAGCTCGGACATGAGCAGGCAGTTGAACTTGGGAAGGAAATACTGCGTCAAAAACTGCAGATAGACGAGATTTTGTATTCGCCATTGATTCGTGCGGCAGAGACTGCAAGACATGTCTCTGAGATAACCGGTATTCCGATGCGTGAGGAAATCCGACTTAAAGAGCAGAATTTCGGAAGATATGAATCAACAGCAAGAAATGGCGAGGAGTTCTCGCAGATGAAAACTCATTTTGTCAATCACTACGGAAGCGGTGAGACAATGCTTCATCTGGCACAACGTATTTATAACCTGCTTGACGAGATTAAGGCAGACAATAAAACATATCTTCTTGTTGCCCACAACGGAATTGCAAGAGTAATACATTCGTATTTCAATGACATGACTAATGAGGAGTATGCGGCATTTGGAATCAGAAACTGCGAAATAAGGAAGTATGAGTTTTTGTAGGGAATATTTTTTGTATAAACATTATTACTTTTCTGCAAAAAGTGCTTCCTAAGTCAAAATTTAACGGAAAAAGTATTACAGAATGCTGATATTGGGCATAGCAAAAAGGTTTTATTTAAACTGTTGTAAAGTATATGCGAAAAAATATTCCCTAAAAAGCGGCGTTTGCGGACCTCGGTACTTAGATGACGTACTTTGTCATCTTATGTACCGCTAGGTACG
>JBGVLM010000067.1:0-64413 GCA_045124255.1 Butyrivibrio sp.
GAAACTGTTAATGACCTTAAATGTTTTTAATTGTTCTTGAGACAATGTAATTAATCCTTCTTTCATAGTTTTATAGTTTAATGAAAAGTGACATTATCTCAAGAGAATCATAAGGTGACATTATCATAAGTTAATAACAAATAATTGTAAAACGGGTTGAACTTAGTTTTTTTGTGTGATAAAATTTATTCATAATAGTTGTGTTGTTTATTGAAGGGCAGGTTATTATGAGTAGCGTTGAATTACTTGATAAGACTCGTAAGATTAACAAGCTGTTACACAATAACAACTCCCACAAAGTAGTATTCAATGATATCTGTAACGTTATGAGCGAGATACTGAATTCCAATGTGCTTGTTATAAGTAAGAAGGGCAAGGTTCTCGGCATAAGCAGCATAAGCGGAGTGGAAGAGATTACCGAGCTTATAGAAGATAAAGTTGGCGGGTTTGTTGATAAGTTGTTTAACGAGAGACTGTTGAATGTCTTATCCACCAAGGAGAATGTAAATCTTATTACATTGGGGTTTGGAGAAGGATATTCCAACAAATACCAGGCTATAATAGCACCGATTGATATTGCAGGAGAGCGGCTTGGAACATTGTTTATGTATAAGGTGGATTGTCAGTATGATATTGATGATATCATTTTATGCGAATATGGTACAACAGTTGTAGGGCTTGAAATGATGCGTTCGGTTAATGAGGAGAACGCGGAAGAAGATAGAAAAGTTCATATTGTTCAGTCTGCAATAAGTACATTGTCATATTCCGAACTGGAAGCGATTGTTCATATTTTCAAGGAGTTAGAAGGTAATGAAGGCGTTCTTGTGGCAAGCAGGATTGCGGACAGAGTGGGAATTACCCGCTCGGTTATTGTAAATGCACTCAGGAAATTTGAAAGTGCGGGAGTCATAGAATCCAGGTCTTCAGGGATGAAGGGTACGTATATCAAGGTACTAAATGACGTGGTCTTTGACGAATTAGACAAGATTAAACTTAAATAATGTGTGAATGGAATCGCCGTATCAGCTTGATATGGCGGTTTTGTTTGTTTTAATATATATTTTCTTTTATTACCAAATATTGTATATTGTTTGTGAAAAAAACACAATATAGAGCACTTTTTGCTTTACTTTTTAGTTGAAATATATATAATAGTAAGTATGGGAAAATGTGTAAACTTTTGCATGGATGCAGTAACGAAAGGAGATTATATATATGATTAATTCAGGAGCATTTGCGTATGTTGACCTTTTGAAGGCGTCTGCGGACTATTCCGTGACACGTAATGAGGTTCTAAGCAGTAATATTGCCAATGTTGATACTCCTAACTATAAGAGACAGGATGTGAGCTTTGAATCAGTTCTGTCATCAGCTGTAGCCAAGGCAGGGTCATCATCACAGTCGCTTACAAGTATTGTGCGTAATATTGATTATAAGCATATGACACCGACTATATATACGGATAATTCAAGTCTTTCATACAGATTGGACGGCAATAATGTGGATATTGATACGGAAGAAGTTGAACTGGCTTCCAACCAGCTGTATGCCCAAGGTGTTCTGGACAGTATTTCACAGAATTTCAGCCGCATTAAGAGTGCACTTGCAACCTCTTAATAACAGACTTGATTGATGAAAGGAAGAATAATTTATGGCTATTTTTTCAGGAATGAATATTAATGCTTCGGGAATGACGGCACAGAGACTTCGTATGGATGTCATTTCGGAGAATATTGCTAATGCAGATACAACAAGAACCAAGGAGGGCGGTGCTTACGTTCGTAAGAATGTTGTCCTGACAGAGAAGATTACACCGGCACATTCCTTTGGCGAAGTTTTAAACAGAACAATCGGCGGAGTTAGCACGGGTGTTAAGGCTACAGCGATTGTTAATGATACGGATACAGACATGAATCTTGTATATGATCCTTCACATCCTGATGCTGATGAGAACGGCTATGTTACATATCCTAATGTAAATGTTGTAACCGAGATGACGGATTTAATTGATGCAACAAGGTCATTTGAGGCTAATGCAACAGCTTTTGAAGCAAGCAAGAACATTGCTTCACGCGGATTGCAGTTAATGGAAGGCTAAGCATAATATTTTTTTGAAATGGAGTAGATTATGAGCAGTATAACATCTATGATTGACATTACATCCAATACAATTAACAGTATTATGGATAATTCTGTTACCGGCACAAGGACAAACAGTTCGACTGACAGTGCAACATTTGACGGAATATATAATGCGGCAATTAATATGGTGTCAAGTACCAATAATTATTTGCAGGAGGCTCAGAAGGCGGAAGTTGCGTTCGCCACAGGTGAGCTTACAAGCACTCATGAGCTTGCAGTAATTGAACAGAAGGCAAATCTTTCACTTCAATATACTGTAGCAATCAAGAATCAATTATTGTCTGCGTACAGAGAGATAATGTCAATGCAGATATAAGAGATAGGTTTGGGAGTACATAATGCAGGACAGATTAAAGAATATCCTTAATCGGATTAAAGAATTTTGGAATAAATTTAATAAAACACAGAAAGTTTTGTTCATTTCAATTTTTGCAGTAATTATAGTAACAATAATTATTCTTGCGGTTGTTTTTTCAAGAGAGAAAACTGTTGTGTTAAGGGAGTGCGAGAGTGCTTCTGAGGCAACTGAGATAAGAACTCTTCTTGAGGACGAGGGAATAAGCTGCAAGATTAGTTCGGACTATGTTGTTACAGTTGATGAAGAAGTATATACGGAAGCGAAGCTTATACTTGGCTCCAATAATATTTCGGCAGATGGCTATTCGCTTGAGGATGCTGTTGACGGAGGCTTTACTTCTACGGCAGCTGACCAGGAGAGGAAGTACAAAGCTTATCTTGAATCAAAGTTTGCTGATGACCTTGAGCTTATCGATGGCGTTAAGCATGCGAGGGTTACGGTTAACTTTCCTGAGTCAGATAATACTATTTTCTCAGAGAATGAGGATGCGTCAATTACTGCTGAGTTAACACTTACTAAGGAACTTTCTGCTGACCAGGCTGAGGCAATTGGCCTTATGCTTGCTAATTTTGTAGGCAATAACAATACTAATAAAGTAGTTGTTATGGACAGCAATGCCAATCTTCTGTATTATGGCGGAAGCAGCAATGGTTCTTCAATGAGCACTGCAAGCCAGAAGGTTCAGACGCAGTTTGAGAATGCAATTGTTGCAAAGGCGGAACAGCTGTTACTTGGAACCAAGTTGTTCAGTGAAGTAATTGTTTCTCCTAATTTAGTAGTTGATTTTGATAATGTGGAAATTGTTGACCATGTATATAATGCTCCTGACGGAACAGAAGAGGGTCTTCCAAGCCACAGTTATGTTGTTAATTCGGAGGGTACACTTGCTGACGCAAGCGGAATTGCAGGAACAGAATCTAATGATGATGATACTACATATCAGTTCCAGAATGCGGACGGAAGTACCTCAACATATTCGGTTTCGGAATATGACTGGCTGCAGAATGAGACAGTAACCACCACGACGAAAGCGTCTGGTACGATTAAATATGATGAGTCCAGCGTTTCAATCGTGGCAATGAAATATAACATTCTCCATGAAGAGGAAGCAGAAGAGTTAGGTCTTCTTGAAGAACTTACATGGGAACAGTTTAAGGCGGCTAATGGCGAAGCAGTTCCTGTTGACGTTGATGAGAATTTTGCAAGAGTAGTATCACAGGGTACCGGAATTGAGCAGGATTCAATTTCAATTCTCGGTTATGAGAAGTACATATTCTATGACAGAGAAGCTTCAACAACCTCACCATTTTTTGTACTTCAGATTGTATTGGCAGTTCTGATTGCAGGCCTTCTTGTATTTATTATTATAAGAAGCACAAGACCTGTTGCAGTTGAAGAGACAGAACCGGAGTTGAGTGTGGAGGATATGTTGGCAGCTACCAGAGACAATAAGGTTGAGGATATTGATGTTCAGGAGAAATCCGATACCAGAAAAGCTATTGAGAAATTTGTTGATGAGAATCCCGAGGCAGTTGCACTTTTGCTTCGTAACTGGCTGAATGAGGGATGGCAGTAATATAATCTTTGATTTACTAAGGAGCAGATAGTATGGCAAAGTCAAAATCAGGCATGGATGGAGTTGAGAAAAGTGCGGTTCTTTTGATTGCACTCGGACCTGAGAAATCATCCAAAATATTCAAACATTTAAAAGAAGATGAGATAGAACAGCTTACTCTTGAAATTGCTAATACGGGCAGTGTATCTCCTCAATTGAAGGAGGAAGTCCTTAGTGAATTTTATGAGGTATGTCTTGCACAGCAGTATATTGCAGAAGGCGGTATATCTTATGCTAAGGAAGTACTTGAGAAAGCACTCGGAGAGGATAAGGCAAGGGATGTAATCAGTAAGCTTACTGCAAGCTTACAGGTAAGACCGTTTGAATTTATTCGTAAAACGGACCCTGCGCAGCTTCTGAACTTTATTCAGGATGAACATCCTCAGACGATTGCACTTATTTTATCATATTTACCTGCTAATCAGGCTTCGCAGATTGTTTCTGCACTTCCGCCTGAGAAACAGGCAGACGTAGCAAAACGTATTGCTACGATGGACAGAACATCACCTGATATTATTAAAGAGGTCGAGAACGTGCTTGAACGTAAGCTTGCGTCACTTGTTAATCAGGATTACACAATTATCGGCGGCGTTGACGCAATCGTTGAAATCCTTAATGCAGTTGACCGAGGAACAGAGAGACATATTCTTGAAACCCTTGAAATTGAAGAGCCTGAGCTTGCAGATGAAATCAGAAGAAAGATGTTCGTATTCGAAGATATTCTTACTCTTGATGACAGAGCAATTCAGAGAGTACTCAGGGATGTTGATAACAACGACCTTGCTGTTGCACTTAAGAATGCTAATGAAGAGGTTCAGAATGTTATCTTTAATAACCTTTCAAAACGTCTTGCTGCAATGATTAAGGAAGATATGGACTTCATGGGTCCTGTACGTCTTAAGGATGTTGAAGAGGCTCAGCAGAAGATTGTTAACATTGTCCGCAAGCTTGAAGATTCCTCAGAAATTGTTATTTCGAGAGGCGGAGGTGACGAGATAATTGTCTAATCTTTTGAAATATAACAGTTTTGTCATTCAGAATCAGGACAAGTTAGTGATTGATTCAAATAAAATGGCAGATGAGATAATTGAACAATATAAACAGCTGCATGCCAAGGCAGAATCCGGCCCCGTACCTGATGCAGACGGCTTTGTATGCGGACTTGAGGCCGCAACTGTTGAACAGCTTGTGATGGATGAAGAAGCAGTTCAGGAGCAGGATGCACAGACTGAGTTTAAACCGATTGACATGGCTGAACTGCATAAGCAGGGAGAAGAGATAATCAATCAGGCAAGAACAGAAGCTGAGTTGATTAAATCAAGAGCACAGAGCGCCGGCTATGAGCAGGGCTTGGCAGAGGGGAGAACTGCGGCAGATAAACAGCTTGAGACCAGAATGAGACAGCTGGAGCAGGAATATTCAGAGCGGCTTAAAGCTCTTGAAGCAGAGTATGCCAAAATGCGAAGTGATTTGGAACCTGAACTTGTGAATACACTGCTTGATGTTTTTGCTAAAGTAACTAATACTTTGGCTGACGGCAAGAGGGATACGGTGCTGTTTCTGATTAACGGAGTTCTCAGAAATACTGAGGTCAGCAAGGAATATATCATCAGGGTTTCAGAGGATGATTATAATTATCTGATTTCCAACAAACATTTAATTCATAACGGAATAACCAAGGATATTAAGATTGATATCTGTATCGATGGTCAGCTTAGCAGAAATCAGTGTATTATTGAGACGGATTCAGGCGTTTTTGACTGCAGTCTCGATATCCAGCTTGAGAATCTGATTAATGATATCCGTTTATTAAGCTGTCTGGGAGATTAATTCCTATAGCAAGGAGCATTTTTTGATTGGATACTTCAAAATATTTGAATTTAGTTAATAAAACATATTACAAGAAAATGGGTAAAGTGGCTAAGGTTGTAGGTCTTACGATTGAATCAATCGGACCTGATGCAAGACTTAATGACCTTTGCCATATTTTATTAAAAGATGAGCCCGGCAAGTATATTAACGCCGAGGTTGTTGGTTTCAGGGATAAGAGAATTATTCTTATGCCGTTTGAGAATGTTGACGGAATCGGACCGGGCTGTATTGTTGAGAACACAAACCAGACATTGTGTGTTAAGGTTTCGGACGCCCTTCTCGGTAAGAGTGTGGACGGACTCGGAGTTCCGTTGGATGGATTTTCTTTGAGAAACTTTAAGGAATATCCTGTTGAAGCACCACCTCCTGACCCGATGAGAAGAAAAATAATCGATGAGATTCTTCCGTTGGGAGTTAAGGCGGTTGACGGACTGCTTACAATCGGTAAGGGTCAGCGTATTGGTATTTTCGCCGGTTCCGGTGTTGGAAAAAGTACTCTGATGGGTATGTTTGCCAGAAACACAAAGGCTGACATCAATGTTATCGCCCTGATTGGTGAGCGAGGCAGAGAGGTAAGGGAATTTATCGAAAGAGACCTTGGTGAAGAGGGTATGAAACGAAGTGTAGTTGTAGTTGCAACCTCTGATAAGCCGGCTCTTATCCGTAATAAAGCAGCAAAGACTGCAACGGCAATTGCTGAATATTTTAGAGATCAGGGAAAGGATGTCCTGCTTATGATGGATTCCCTGACCCGTTTTTCCATGGCTCAGAGGGAGATTGGTCTTGCTTCCGGTGAACCGCCGGTTACCAGGGGTTATCCGCCTAGCATGTACAGTGAAATGCCTAAGCTTCTTGAGAGAGCAGGTAATTCTGAGCATGGCTCAATAACCGGACTCTATACGGTTTTGGTTGATGGTGATGATTTCAATGAGCCGATAACGGATACTGCGAGAAGTATTCTTGACGGACATATAATGCTTTCAAGAAAAATTGCCCATAAGAATCATTATCCGGCTATTGATATACTTCAGAGTATTTCAAGATGTATGAGCCAGATTGCCGATAAGCACCAGAAAGAGCTTGCCGGAAAGCTTAAAAATGTAATGGCTACATATAATGAATCTGAGGATTTAATTAATATCGGTGCCTATAAGGCGGGCAGTAATAAAGCCATAGATTTTGCAATAAGCAAGATTGACAAGGTCAATGAATTTCTCGTTCAGGCGACTGATGAGAAATATGATTTTGAATCTGAGATTGCAGCACTGGAAGCTGTTTTTGAAGAATAATTTAAGGTGATTATATGGCAAAATTTATATACAGAATGCAGAATGTTCTGGATATTAAATACAAAATGGAAGCACAGGCTAAATCCTCTTATGCTGCTGCACAGGCAAGGCTTAATGAAGAGGAAAATAAGCTGGATGAAATGTTTGCACAGAAGCGATACCTTGAAGATGAGTACCGCAGATTAGCAAGCGGCTCTATTAATGTTTTGGAGCTTACAGAGGGCAGGCGGGCAATCGATTATCAGAGAAATGCGATTAAAAGACAGCTTGTAGAGGTTAAGGTTGCACAGAAAAACCTTGAAGCGGCAAGAACAAGGCTCAATGAAGTTATGAAGGAGAGAAAGACTCATGAAAAACTTCGTGAGAACGCATTTGATGATTTTCTTATGGAGTTAAGTGCCGAGGAGAAAAAAGAAATTGACGAGCTTGTCAGTTATAAATACGGCGCTACAGAAGAAGAGCTGTAGTAAGGAGATGAGAATTTATGGCTAAGAAAGATGAAGATATATTTATTAATGATGATTTGAACGATAACGGAGACACCAGGAAAAGTAGTAAAATGGTAACTTCATTGATTGCTGTTTTCATTGTTCTTATCTGGATTGCTATTTTTGCGTTATTAATTAAACTGGATGTCGGAGGCTTCGGAAGCTCGGTTTTATATCCTATCCTTAAGGATGTTCCGGTGCTTAACCTTATTCTCCCGGATGGTAACGGTTCTGAAAGCTCCAATACAGGTGATACGTATGAGACTCTTCAGGAGGCTATCGAGAGAATTAATGAGCTTGAAAACGAGCTTGCTATATATAAGCAGAATGCCAATGACAATGCGGAGACAATATCCACATTAACGGCAGAGGTTTCCAGACTTCAGGTCTATGAGGATAATCAGGCTTACTTTGAGGAGATTAAGAAAAAGTTCGACGAAGAGGTTGTTTACACTGAAAATGCTCCCGATATAACTGTATATAAGGAGTGGTACGAAGAAATATATCCGGAGAATGCTGATTTTATCTACCGTCAGGTAGCTGAACAGCTTGCGATGGATGCGGTAGTGCAGAGCCTTGCTGATTATTATGCAAGCATGAAACCGGCTGCAGCTGCTGCAATATTTGAAGAGATGACAGGTGATTTGGAGAAGGTTGCCAATATTCTTTCATGTATGAAGAAGGATGATGCGGGTGCAATTCTTGCTGCCATGGACAGCACACTTGCAGCAAAGCTGACTCTTCTTATTTATCCGGTTGAGGAATAATCAGCGAAAGCTGTTTATTTATATACAATTTAAGAAAGGAGGAGTTGGATGACGACAGGAAATATTTCTTCTGCTGACATTTCTAAAATGATTATGAATGTCAAGGTGCAGAGCAGTATTATTTCCTCTGAAACACAGGGTACAGGCAGTTTTCAGAATCTGTTCAGCAATAATACCGTTGAAACAGACATAAAGTCTGCAAAGCCTGCTAATGAGAGTATTCAGACAGCAGCGGACAGAAATTCTGCCGGTAAAGCCAAGGATATTGTCAAGGTAAAAGAATCATCATCAGTTGATAAGAAAGCATGTAATGAGCTTAAGGAAGATATTAAGAATGTCCTTAAGGAAGAGCTTGGTTTAACGGATGAAGAGCTTGAAAATGCAATGTCAGAGCTGGGGCTTACATATGCAGATTTACTTGTTCCGCAGAATGTTTCAAACCTTGTTGCACTTGTTAATAATGTTGAACCGGCTGCAATGCTTACGGATTCACAGCTTACGACACAATTAGCAGATATTCTGGGCTCAATTTCAGAACTGGTTAATCAGTTTGCTGAGGCTAATCAGATTAGTGAGCAGGACATTGCGTCAGTATTTGAAGAATTTTTAAATTCAGCTGATGAAAGCCATAACGCTTCGGATGATGTCCAAACAGCAACAGTTGTTGAAAGTGAGACGGGCAGGAAAATTACGGTAACAGTTGAAAACGGCAGAACAGAAGATGTGAAAACGGAAATTACCGGTAAACCGGAGAACGCCGTAGTTTGGGAGACTGCTTCTGACAGTACACAGAAGGATTCAAAGGCAGGAGATTCCAAGACGGGTGCAGATGATTCACAGGCATTTGCAGGCAGCCTTGTTAATAACCTTGTTGAGAATATTTCAGGTGCAATGGAAGCAGGAAGCGATTTTTCACAGGTATATCAGGTTAATTCGGTTGATGTAATTAATCAGTTGATTGATTCCATCAAATTGAACGCAACAGCTGATACAACACAGATGGAAATTCAGCTTACACCGGAAAATCTCGGTAAAATCAATCTTACCGTTGCGGCTAAGGATGGCGTGATTACAGCGTCAATTACAACGGCTAATGAAGCGGTTAAGGCAGTTATTGAGAGCCAGCTGGTTCAGCTCAGGGAGGCAATGAATAATCAGGGCCTTAAGGTTGAGAACGTTGAGGTTACGGTTGCTAATCAGGCATTTGACCAGAATGCTGATAATGCCAAGAGTGATAACGGTGCACAGAGCAGAAATACCCACAGAAGATTCAGAGGTGTTGAAGAAGTTTCACAGGATGATATTGAACCGGAGGATTCCATTATTAATAAGATGATGGAAGCTGACGGCAACAGTGTTAATCTGAAAGCTTAGTTTTTAAGGAAAGGAGAAATACAATGGCAATTAGCGCACAGGTAGTAGACGGCAAAGTCGTAGCTAATTATACAGCTGAAAAGAAGGAAACAACAGGAAGCGACTCACTGGACAAAAACGCATTTTTGAAGATTCTTGTAGCTGAAATGCAGTATCAGGACCCGTTAGAACCATCATCAAATACTGAATGGGTTTCACAGATGGCTTCATTCTCACAGATTGAAGAACTTCAGGGAATGTCAGATACAATTTCCGAGCAGAGTGCAGCAAACCTTGTTGGTAAGAGAGTTATTATTGCTGCTTCAGAGAACACAACCGGAGAGACTAATTATGTTACAGGTACGGTTGAATGTATTGAGAAGCAGAGCGACGGAATTTTCCTTTCAATTGAAGGACTCTTATATTCACTTGATGATTTATATGCTGTAGTTGATGAGGCTTATTATGAAGAACTTATGGCAGAAAAAGGAGCTGCGATAGGAGCAGATTCAGCAGTATCTGCTGATGGAGAATAAAACTCTGATAATAATATGGAAAGGAAGAGAATCAAATGAATCTTAACAGAAGCGGATTCACTTCCATTGAACAGGTTACAGGGAATTATCTTCATAATACACCCAAGAACAACCTGAACAATAGTCAGGTTTCTTTTGAAGATATATTAAAACAACAGGTTCTTGAAAAAGAACAGACTTTGGAACTGAAATTTTCCAAACATGCAGTTCAAAGGCTTAATGACAGAAACATTTCTTTATCCGAAGCACAGCTTAATAGACTTCAGAATGGAGCCAGACTCAGCAGTGAGAAGGGAATCAGGGAATCACTGGTTGTAATGGATGATTATGCATTCATTGTCAACACACAGAATAATACAGTTATAACTGCTATGGAGCAGGCAGCACAGGAAGAGCATATTTATACAAACATTGATGGAGCGGTATTTGTATAGTTGGACCTTAATGGAAACTATTTTGTCTTTGAATGACGGATAAGACAAACATCAGGTTTGAATTGCTTTTCAAAATGATTTAAAGGAGGTCATTTAATTATGATGAGATCACTTTACTCTGGTGTAGCAGGACTTAAATCACACCAGACAAAGATGGACGTTATCGGTAACAATATCGCTAACGTAAATACAATCGGTTATAAATCACAGTCTGTAACATTTAGTGATGTTTTATATCAGACAACACAGAGTGCTTCAGGTCCTAACGTTGAGACAGGTGCCGGCGGTACCAATGCAAAACAGATTGGTCTTGGTTCAACTGTTTCTGCAATCTCTACAAAGGTTTCAGAGAGCGGTGGTTCACAGGCTACTAACAATCCGTTTGATATTATGATTAACGGTGACGCAATGTTTATCGTTAACAATAACGGTGTTAATTATTTTACAAAGGCAGGTAACTTTTCAGTTGATACAAACGGTACTCTTGTTACTTCACAGGGTTATGCAGTAATGGGCTGGGATGCTGACGAAGAGGGTAATGTTATGAAATCCAATGTTCAGTCAATCTGCTTATATTCACCTGAGAATCAGTATGCTTCACCTGTTGCAACAACAGCAACAATGGTATCGGGTAATATTAATAAAGAGGACGAGAGCTTCAGTTCAGCAGCCGGAACAATTTCTACTAATATTACTTTTTATGATACGCTTGGTTACAAGTATCAGGCAACAATTGATTTTGCACAGACTTCTGATTATGAGTATGAGCTTTCTGTTTCATCCGTAACATGCGACGGCAAGAAATTAGAGCTTACAGATGATGAATTAGCATCACTTATTGATGACAACGTTATTACATTTAATGACGCAACAGGTGCAATTGATACAGGCAGCGTGCTTACACTTAAGGCCACAGCTCTTGGAATTGCTTCACTTTCTTCTGATGTAACAATGGATTTTTCACAGCTTACATGTATGGGTACCGATACAGCACTTATTCCTGAAAGAGGAGATTTAACAGGTGCCAATGCAGGACGTACGGTTGGTAATCTTTCGGGCGTGAGCATTCAGAAGGATGGTAAGATTGTTGCTACATATGACAATGGTGACCAGAGAGTTATTGCTCAGATTGCCGTTGCTAACTTTACAAACCTTTCAGGTCTTGAGAAGGCAGGAGATAATCTTTTTGCCGCAACACTTAACTCAGGCGAATTTGACGGAATTGGTGATGATGTTACAGCTGACGGCGGATATTTTACAACAGGTGTTGTTGAGATGTCCAACGTTGATTTGGCTGCTGAATTCACAGATATGATTACAACACAGCGAGGCTATCAGGCAAACTCTAGAATTATTACGGTTTCAGACACAATGCTTGAAGAACTTATTAATCTCAAACGATAATTTGCAGGTCCGCCCGGTATAGCCAATATATCGGGTGGACGGCAAAAAGTTTTGCCTGCTAAGGAGGTTAAGGAATGATAGAGGTTACGAGAATTAACGGAGTTAAGTTTTCATTAAATCCGGAATTAATTGAAGTTGTTGAAACTACTCCTGATACAGTAATTACGCTTACCACAGGTAAAAAATTAATAGTAAAAGAAAGTAGACAAGAAGTGAAAAATTTAGTATTATCGTATAAGAGGGAGATTTTTGCCGAATTATTACGAATTGAGTAGTTTTTTGTCATAATATTTTTACAGAAAAGGATACCTAATATAGGTATAATGGTGTTGATAAGATGGATCTTGCGACTCTCATAGGCTTAGTTTTATGCTTTGGCCTTTGTATTTTTGGTATTACAGTTGAAGACGGTTTCGGAGTATTGAAGAATTTCGTAGACGTTCCGTCAATTTTAATTACATTTGGTGGAGCTTTTTGTTCAACTCTTGCATCCTTTAAGATGAATGATTATTTAACCGGTCTCAAAGGCTTTACAATTGCACTTAAACAGCAGAAATTTGAGCAGACAGAAATCATTAAGAAGATTATTGAGCTTTCCAACGTTGCCCGTAAGGAAGGCTTGTTAGCACTGGAAGAGGCGGCAGAAAGCCTTGATGACCAGTTTATGAAGAAGGGAATCTTACTTATTGTCGACGGTACTGAACCTGATTTGGTCAGAGCAATTCTGGAAACAGAATTGGAATGTATTGAACAGAGACATAAGAAGGTTTCATCATTTTGGGATACATTGGCTGCAATGGGTCCTGCCTGGGGTATGATTGGTACCCTTATCGGACTTGTTAACATGTTGCAGAAAATGGATGACCCTAACTCAATCGGACCTTCCATGGCGGTTGCTCTTATTACAACCTTCTATGGTTCAATGCTTGCCAACTGGATTGCTACTCCGATTTCCAATAAGTTAAGGTCTAATAACAGTGAGGAAATTACTTTGAAAGAAGTTATGATAGAGGGACTTTTGTCAATTCAGGCAGGAGAGAATCCTCGAGTAATTGAGGAGAAACTTAAGTCTTTCCTTGCACCTGCTGAGAGAAATAAGTACTCTGAAGGTGCTGAAGGCGGAGGTGAGGAATTGAATGGCTAGAAGAAAACATGAAGATGAGCCGATTAATACCGGCGGCTGGCTTAATACCTTTGCGGATTTGATGAACCTGCTTTTGTGTTTCTTCGTATTACTTTTCTCAATGTCTTCAATTAATGAAGAGAAATGGCAGGAGGTTGCCGCATCTTTTTCTTCGAGTTTCAGCGTGCTTGACGGAGGTTCGACAGGCATTGATGACGGAGTACTGATTGCGACAGGTGCCAGCCAGCTTACAGAGCTTAGTGAGTACTATAATAACCTCGGACTTAATAGTGAGGGTGAGGAGAAGGACGATTTGGAAAGTGCCATATCCAAGCTTGAACAGGCTGAATTCGAGGAATCAGAGCAGATGGGCGAATTTATCGAAGAGATGCTTGATCAGAAGGGTGTGAGCGATGCCGTTGAGGTAAAGGTAACACAGCATTATGTATGCCTTAATATGAAGGGTGCACTGCTTTTTAAATCTGCTTCTGCGGATTTGACGGATGATGCAAGGGAGATTCTTGACCATGTCGGGGATATCCTTAAGGTTTATGAGGACCATCTCATAGAGATTGAGGGACATACGGATAATGTGCCGATTGTCCATGATTTGTATACAACCAATGATGTTTTGTCTGATTACAGAGCATTATCGGTTTTTAACTTCCTTGTTGGGGAAGAGGGTGTAAGTGCTACTAATCTCAAGCATTCAGGAAGGGGCGAATATGACCCGATTGCTTCCAATGACACGGCAGAGGGCAGAGCACAGAACCGAAGAGTAGAAATTAAAATTTATAACAGTTATAGCAGTTATGACTAAGCATAAGGGGTGAACATTATGAAAAAAGGCCTGATTAATGCAATTACTCTTGCATTAGTATTGATTAACCTTATTTTAAGTATTGTTATGGTATTTGTATTTATACCGGCAATAAACAAGACATCCAATCTTGTGGATAAGATCTGCACCATAGTGGATTTGGATGTTGGCAAGGATTCAAGTGAGCATGTAGTTGATATTACAAAGCTTTCCAATGTAACAGTTACATTTGGTGATGCTACAGAGAGCACAATAAGCCTTGCAGTGGATGAGGATGGAAAAACTCATTATATCAGGGTAGGAGTAATCTTAAGCCTTGATACTACACATCCTGACTACAAGGAGAAATCCCCATCTGTTGAAACGGCGATGGGACTTATTTCAAGCAGTGTCATTGATGTAGTAAGCAAATACAAGGTTTCAGAAGTGGATAAGGATAAAATGGAACAGGAAGCATTGAGGGAATTACAGAATCTTTTCGGCTCAGAGTTCATCTATTCCGTAGACTTCAATCAGTTTACAATACAATAAATTTTAACTAAAATATTAAGTAATGAAAGAAGGTGAGAGAAGATGGGCGAGGTACTTTCGCAAAGTGAGATAGATAACCTGTTAAAGGCTCTTAGCAGCGGTGAACTTGATGTAGAAGAGATGAAGAATACAGAAGAGAAAACTGTTAAGAACTATGATTTTGCCAGACCGGCCAAGTTCTCTAAAGAGCATCTTCGAACACTAGAAATAATTTTTGAACATTATGGACGTTTGTTATCGACCAATCTTCCGGCATATTTCAGAAGACCGGTGCAGATTGAGGTAATGAACTCAGAAGCAGTTACATATTCGGAATTTTCCAATGCGTTGTCTAATCCGGTACTGCTCGGAGTAATTGATTTTGAGCCATTGGAGGGAAGCATAGTTCTTGAACTTGCATCCAATATCGGCTTTACAATTATTGACAGACTGCTCGGCGGTGTGGGTCAGCCACTGGAAAAAGGCAGGGAGTTCTCAGAAATAGAACTTACCATTCTTGAAAGAGTGTTCAACACATTTGTTAATCTTTTGAGAGAGCCATGGCAGAACGTAGTTAATATTGTTCCGCGACTTGAACGAATAGAGACTAATTCACAGTTTGCCCAGATTATTTCTCCAAGTGAGATGATAGCTATTATTACAATCAATATCAAAATTGGTGATGTTGAGGGTCTTATGAACATCTGTCTTCCTTACGTTGTTTTAGAACCGGTTATGGATAAGCTCAATACGAAGTATTGGTTCTCAACAATGCAGGATAAGGATTTGAATACCTACGAGGAGGCAATAGCCTCATTAATTGCGAAAGCACAGATTCCTGTCAAAGCAGTTTTGGGTAGCAGCTCGATTTCAGTTAATGATTTTATAAATCTTAATGTCGGAGATGTAATCCGCCTTGACAAGAAAAAGGATGAAGAACTGGATATATTTGTCGGTAATCTTCGTAAGTTTACCGCTCTGCCCGGTTCGTTTAATGATAAATATGCAGTTAGATTGACACAAGTTTTGAGAGGAGATGAATAAAATGGATGGAATGTTATCACAAGAGGAGATTAATGCGCTATTAGCAAGTGCCAATATGGACAGCGATTCTGATTCTTCATCAGTATTAACTGATATGGATGAGGGCGAGACTCTTACCGATGAACAGAAAGATGCCATTGGAGAAATCTCCAACATCAGCATGGGTACAGCAGCAACAACGTTAAGTACGTTGCTTAATCAGCCGGTTAATATTACGACTCCTAAGGTTACATATATGTACTGGGATGAACTGTCAGATTCCTATGACAGACCTTGCGTATTCTTGCAGATTAAGTATACATGCGGACTTGATGGAAATAACGTTCTTGTTTTAAAAGAAGACGACGTAAAGATTATTACGGACCTTATGATGGGTGGCGAGGGTGTTATATCACCTGATCCAATCGGAGAACTTCATTTGAGTGCGATTGGTGAGGCTATGAATCAGATGATGGGTTCTGCCGCAACGTCAATGTCTTCAATGCTTGGAAAGAAGATTGACATCAGCCCGCCTGTTGCCAATTTAATTAATCTGAATGAACAGTATGATGAGACTACACTTCCAAGCTTCTTAACGAAGAAGTTTGTTAAGGTTTCATTCAGAATGACAATCGGAAGCCTGATTGACAGTGAAATTATGCAGTTATATCCGTTTGATTTTGCCAGAGATTTGTATCAGACATTTACAGAAGGCAATCTTATGGGTATGGAGGCAACTTCAGAGCCGGAACCGGCTCCGGCACCGGCATATTCATCACCGACACCGGAACCAACACCAGCACCGGCCCCGGCCCCTGCACCAACACCGGCACCGGCTATGCAGCAGGAACAGATTCCTCCGTATGGTCAGCCAATGCCGCAGTATGGACAGCAGATGCCACAGTACAATCAGCCAATGCCGGGTTATGGTATGCCGCCTATGGGTTACATGCAGCCTATGTATGGAATGCCGGGCTATGGCATGCCGCCACAGGATAATGTGAACGTACAGCCTGCTTCATTCCAGGCATTTGCAGGAAACAATGCAGCGGCAGGACATGAGAATATTGATTTGATTATGGATGTTCCTTTGGAGGTAACCGTTGAGTTAGGAAGAACTACTAAATCAATCAAGGATATCCTTGAATTTGCACCGGGCACAATCGTCGAACTGAACAAAATTGCCGGCGAGCCGATTGATGTTCTTGTAAACGGTAAGTATGTTGCCAAGGGTGAAGTAGTAGTAATCGAAGAGAGCTTTGGTATTAAAATTACCGAAATAATAAAATAAAAAAAGTGCTATGAAAATTCCTAATTTCATTGTATAATGTAATAAGAAAACAAGCTTTGCGTGAAGGAGAAAGTAGAGTATGGCGAAGAATATTTTGATTTGTGACGATGCAGCGTTCATGAGAATGATGATTAAAGACATTCTTACTAAGAACGGGTATACTGTTATTGGAGAGGCTGAGAATGGCTTAAGAGCAGTAGAGAAGTATAACGAACTTAATCCTGATTTAGTATTAATGGATATTACAATGCCTGAGATGGATGGTATTCAGGCACTTAAGAAGATTAAGGAGAATGATTCAAGTGCAGCTGTTATCATGTGTTCAGCAATGGGACAGCAGGCGATGGTAATCGAATCCATTCAGTCGGGAGCTAAGGATTTCATTGTTAAACCATTCCAGGCAGACAGAGTACTTGAAGCTGTTAGAAAAGTAGTTGGTTAATATGATTTGTGTTTCTATTTCCAATGAACCGATTGTTCAGTTTATATCGGTTACACTGATATTTGCATTTGTACTTGCGATTACATATTTTACAACACGATGGATAGGGTCTTATCAGAAGAAGCAGATGAGCTATGGCAATATCAAGGTTATTGAGAGTTTTAGGCTGTCGGGAAATAAGATCCTTGAAATCGTTAAAACGGGGGATAAGTGTTTTTTAATTGCAGTTTGCAAGGATACGGTAACGTTGCTCGGAGAGATTGATGAGAGCACATTGGAATTGAAGAAGGACAATAGTAAGCCAGAATCATTTGGTACGGTGTTTAGCAGATTCAAACTACAACATAAGGATGATACAGATAATGAACAAGAGAAAGAAAATTCTTTCGAAAATAACTAAGATTGTTTCGGTGTGTTTATTGGTAATCGTTTTTGCGGTGATTCTTCCGTCAAAGTCATATGCAGGAGAACTTTTGGACGGGGAGACTACAACAATTGCAGAAACTGATTCCGATGACACATTAACAATTGGTATTTCAGCCGGAGATGGAAGTGACTTGGCAAGCGTATTGCAGATACTATTGGTATTGACTGTAATTGCCCTGGCACCTTCCATTCTTATTATGCTTACATCTTTTACAAGAATTATTATTGTAATGCATTTTACGAGAGCGGCACTTGGAACACAGTCGGCACCACCTAACCAGGTGCTTGTCGGACTTTCTCTGTTTCTGACATTTTTTATTATGGCTCCGACCTTTTCACAGGTATACACACAGGCGATTCAGCCGTTGTCCAATAATGAAATTTCGGCAGAGGAGGCGTATGAAAGAGGTATAGAGCCTATAAGGGAGTTCATGTTTGAACAGACCAATACTAAGGATATCAAGATGTTCCTTGAAATTGCAGATATACATGAAGTATCGGACTATGACGATATTCCGACACATGTATTAATTCCAAGCTTTATTGTTAGTGAGCTTAGAACGGCATTTATAATAGGATTTTTGATATATATTCCATTTATAGTAATAGATATGGTGGTGTCATCGGCACTTATGTCAATGGGTATGATGATGCTGCCGCCGACCACGATTTCCATGCCTTTCAAGATTCTGCTGTTTGTTATGGCAGATGGTTGGAATCTGATTATCGGTAATCTGGTCAAAACCTTTTACTGACAAAGTTAATATTAGATTTTTTGCGGAAGGAGTTGAACAATTATGACAGAACAACAGGTTATTGATGTTACAAGAGATGCTGTATTTCTTATAATTGAGTGTTCAGCTCCTTTGCTGCTTATTTCGCTGATAGTTGGATTAATAATCAGTATTTTTCAGACGATTACATCTATTCAGGAGCAGACACTTACATTTGTTCCTAAAATTGTTGCGGTGTTTTTTGGAGTTATGATTTTTGGCTCATGGATGGCGGGTAAGATTACCGGATTTATGACAGAGCTTTGGTCTAATTTCAATAATTATATCAAGTGACTTATTTTAATTAAGTGTAGGTATCAGGATGTTTAGTTATGAAATAGCATTGGAGTATTGGGAAGTATTTTTGCTTATATTGGTACGTATTGCGAGTTTCACGAGTACGGCACCTTTTTTTAATATGTCAAATACTCCGCAGAGAATTAAATTAGGACTGGCTTTTTTTATCTCAGTACTGGTTTTTACGGTTATTCCGGAGAGAGAGGTTGTATATGACGGAATTATGGAGTATGCAATGCTTGTCATTAAGGAAAGCGTGGTAGGACTTCTGTTGGGCTGGGTATGCAATATATGTGTCCAGACAATTACCTTTGCAGGTCATATTATTGATTTGGAAATCGGATTGTCTATGGCGACAACCTATGACCCGACTCTTATGCAGCAGGTTAGTATTTCCGGTAACCTTTATTATCATGTGACATTTCTTTTGCTGATGGTGTCAGGCATGTATCAGTTCCTGATATCTGCAATTGTTGATACATATACAATTGTGCCGCTGGGCTCATTTTCAGTTAATCTGTCACTGTATGATTCGGTGCTGGGTGTGGCCACTGAATATTTTGTTGTCGGCTTTAGAATTGCACTGCCGATATTTGTTGTGTCGATGCTTGCCAATGCGATTCTTGGTATCCTTACCAAGGTAGCACCGCAGCTTAATATGTTTGCGGTAGGTATTCAGATGAAGCTGTTGGTCGGACTTGCAGTCATGCTTGTTACAACATCGCTGCTTCCGTATATTTCCACATATATTATGAATATGATGGAAACAGCTGTTAAGACGATTGCAGGAGGACTGACATGATAGAATATAATCTGCAGTTCTTTGCGAAGGACGGTCCCGGCGGAGAGAAGACGGAGCCTGCCACAGCCAAGAAATTAAAAGAAGCCAGGGAAAAAGGACAGGTTGCAAAGAGCCAGGATTTAAGCGGTGCAATAATACTGCTTGCTTATTTTGTTCTTTTAAAGGTTTACATTGGTTATTTGGGCGGAGAACTTGTAGAGATTTACGGAAAATATTTTCGCATGATTGGCGATTTGAGCAGTACGTCATCACAATTAAATTCAATAGATGTGTACTTTAACAATATTTTCAGAACAGCAGTACTTGATTTGCTGATTCTGATTTTTCCGTTCCTGCTTCTCGGAGTGGTGGTCGCATTTATTGCTGACATAATTCAGGTTAAATGGAAACCTACACTTAAGACAATGGAGCCTAAGCCGGATAAATTTAATCCGATTAACGGCGTTAAGAGAATTTTTTCCGTAAAAACATTGATTAAGCTGTTAAAGAGCATTCTTATTATTGCCGTATGCGCTATTGTGGCATATAATAAGCTGAAGAAGGAAATAGGATTTTTATTTAATGTCTATGATATCAGTCTTAATTCGGTTGTCGCCAAGACCGGCGAACTGATTATTGATTTAGGCTTAAATATCTGTATTATATATTTAGTTGTCGGTGTTGCAGACTACGTCTTTGAGAAATTTAAGTTTAATGAAGAGATGAAGATGACCAAACAGGAGGTCAAGGATGAATGGAAGAACACCGAAGGAAGTCCTGAGATTAAGGGCAAACAGAGAAGAAGGATGCAGGAGGCGTCAAGAAGACGTATGATGCAGGCAATTCCGCAGGCGGACGTTGTTATTACGAACCCTACGCATTTTGCCGTAGCACTTCAGTATGAACCTAATTCAGGCAGGGCACCTGTCGTGGTTGCCAAGGGTGAGGATTATCTTGCCCAGAAGATTAAAGAGGTAGCAAGAGAGAATGATGTTGAGATTGTGGAGAACAAGCCTCTTGCACGAATGCTTTACTACAATGTAGAGCTTGGAATGGAAATTCCTTCTGAATTATATCAGGCAGTTGCCGAGGTGCTTGCTTTCGTATGGAAGCTTAAGAATAAAATATAATTCAGATAATATTATAAATTTGCAGAAGGAGGAAACAGGATATGAAACTCAAAAAGACGGATTTATTTGTCGGTGCTTATCTTATGGCGGCAATTATTTTCCTTATTATCCCTGTTCCATCCGCACTTCTTGATGTAATGCTTGCACTTAACATAGCAATTGCATTGATTATTCTTTTTACGGCGTTGTATTCCAAGGATGTACTGGAAATGCAGTCATTCCCGACAATGCTTTTGTTTACAACCATATTCCGAATTTCACTTAACGTATCATCCACCAAACTTATTCTTAAATATGGTGATGCAGGTAAGGTTGTAGCGACTTTTGGAAGCTTTGTAGGCGGCAATAATCTTGTAATTGGTTTTATTGTATTTATTATTCTTCTGATTGTTCAGTTCATTGTTATCAACAAGGGTTCTGAACGTGTATCAGAGGTAACAGCGAGATTTACACTTGATGCGATGCCTGGTAAACAGATGGCGATTGACGCCGATTTGAATACCGGTGCGATAACCGATAAAGAAGCAATCGAAAGAAGAAATAAAATTCAGCAGGAAGCATCATTCTTTGGAGCAATGGATGGTGCTACTAAGTATGTAAAGGGAGATGCAACTGCCGGACTTATTATTACCGTTATTAACCTTGTTGGTGGTTTGATAATGGGTATTGTATATATGGGAATGGATGCAATGGAGGTTTTAAGCCATTTTGCACTTCTTACCATTGGTGACGGTCTGGTAAGCCAGATTCCTTCACTCCTTATATCACTTTCAACAGGTATTATCGTAACGAAGGCTTCCAAAGATGTTGAGCTTCCGGACGAGCTCGTTTTGGAACTGTTCTCTGCACCTAAGGTACTCAAGATTGTTGGTGTAATTTTGATAATTCTCGGTATAATTGCGTTGCCTTGGTATGTTTTTGTTCCGTTTGGCATTGGTTTGTTTGCTTTGGGAATTGTTATGGAGAAGGGTGCCGGAATTTCTGCTGTGGAGGCAGAGGCGGAGGCTGAGGATGTCAGTGCACAGGAAATCCGGAAGCCGGAGAATGTTGTGTCACTGCTTCAGGTTGACCCTATTGAGTTAGAGTTCGGTTATGGAATTATTCCTTTGGCAGATGTTAATCAGGGCGGCGATTTGTTAGACCGAGTTGTTATGATTCGTAGACAGGTAGCACTTGAGCTTGGTACGGTTGTGCCGATTATCCGTCTCAGAGATAATATCCAGTTAAATCCTAATCAGTATATTATAAAGATTAAAGGTATCCAGGTCAGCGAGGGTGAGATTCTGTTCGACCATTATATGGCTATGAATCCGGGCTTTGTAGAAGAGGAGATTACAGGTATTCCTACTTTTGAACCATCCTTCCATCTTCCTGCAATCTGGATTACGGAAAATCAGAGAGAACGTGCGGAATCACTTGGTTATACGGTTGTTGACCCGCCTTCAATTATTGCTACACATCTGACAGAGGTAATAAAGGCTCATATTGCAGAGCTTCTTACACGTCAGGATGTGCAGAACCTTATCAACAATATCAAGGAGAACAATCCTACACTTGTGGAAGAGCTTGTTCCAAAGCTTATGGGTGTCGGCGAAATACAGAAGGTATTGCAGAATCTTTTGGAGGAAGGAATTTCAATCAGAGATTTGCTTACAATTTTTGAGACACTTGCGGACCATGCGGCGACTACAAGGGACCCGGATATTTTAACAGAATATGTAAGACAGAGTCTCAGAAGAGCAATTTCAAACAAATTCTTTACACCTCTTGATACAACCAGTGTTGTTACACTTGATCCTACATTGGAGCAGGAGATTATGGGCGCTGTTAAGCAGACGGAGCAGGGTGGATATATTAACCTTCCGCCTGACAGGATAAAGAGAATTATGAATTCCGTTGAAACAGAGGTTAATAAGCTTGAGGAAATGGGTAAGACACCTATAGTTATTACTTCACCAATTGTACGAGCATATTTTAAAAAGCTTACAGCGGATTATTTTAAGGACTTAATAGTTGTTTCATACAACGAGGTTGAGAATAATGTAGAATTACAGTCAGTTGGGATGGTGACGGCATAAAATGATAGTTAAGAAATATACAGGAAGCAATGAAACGGAAGCTGTTATGAAAGCCAAGGATGACCTTGGCTCAAATGCAGTTGTATTAAATGTTAAGATGATGAAACACAGGGGCTTTGCAAGAATTTTTAAGAAGGATTATGTTGAAATTACTGCTGCACTTGAGGAGAAGGAGTTTGCACAGACGGTAAACAGCAAGAAACCATCCTTTGAAGCAGTTGCAAATGACGCTCTTGTGAATGCCTCAAAGCATGAAAGCAAGTCCTCTGAGAAGCTTGCTTCACGTAAGACAGAGGTTATAGAGGAGAAGCTTGACAGTATTCATAATATGATTCGCAACCAGATGAAGGAAGAGGAGAAGCCTTCAGTGGAGGACAGGAATAAGCCTGTTAACAGTGTGAATTATAAGTCGCTCAAGCTTATTTATAATAAGCTTCTTGAAAATGAAGTTGATGAGAAATATGCCAATGCAATTATCAATGATATTGAGAGCTCTTTGAAGAAGGAGTCCAATCTTGACAGTATTCTTGCTTCTGTTTATCAGAAAATTGTGCTTAAGCTTGGAGAGCCTGCTGCAATTGAGGATAATGACCGCAAGAAGGTTGTTTTCTTTATCGGACCTACCGGTGTAGGTAAGACAACAACAATTGCTAAGCTTGCGTCGGATTTCAAACTCAATCATAATAAAACAATTGCAATGATAACGGCGGATACCTATAGAATTGCAGCTGTTGAGCAGCTTAATACCTATGCAAATATTCTTGATGTTCCTGTTAATGTTGTATATACTCCGTCAGAAATAGTTGCAAATGTCAGGGCACTTATGCACCATGATATGGTATTTATTGATACTGCCGGACGTTCGCATAAGAACGTTGAGCAGAGAGAAGAGATTATTGAGATGATTAACCTCGTTAAACAGGCGGGGCTTGGGGTTGACATTGAAATTTTCCTTGTTCTCAGCGTTACAACCAAATATAAGGATTTGGTTGCGATTGTCAATGCTTTTAAGGAACTGGAGGATAAGAAACTTCTGTTTACCAAGCTTGATGAGACAAGTGCTTTAGGAAATGTTTTAAATATAAGATGGTACACGGATGCACCATTATCATATACAACCTACGGACAGAATGTTCCGGATGATATTGAGAAGGTAGATGTACAGAAGCTTGCTAAGCATTTACTGGGTGGAGAAAGCTGATTTTAAGCAAACACACGAAACCAAATGGATTTGGAGGGACAATATGGACCAGGCGGCAAAATTACGTGCAATGATAAAACAGCAGAATCAGGTTAATTTAAGCAATGGCAGTGCCAGAGTCATTACTGTTACAAGCGGTAAGGGCGGCGTCGGCAAATCAAGCCTGTCTATTAATCTGGCACTGCAATTCAGAAACCAGGGCAAGAGAGTCATAATATTGGATGCGGATTTCGGACTTGCCAATATTGAGGTAATGTTTGGTGTAATTCCAAAATATACTTTGGCGGATTTGATGTTCAAAGGAAGAGAGATAAAGGAGATAATAAGTGAGGGACCTAATGGTGTACAGTTTATCTCCGGCGGTTCAGGAATTGCCAAACTCGATAATCTGGATAAAGAGCAGATTAAAAAAATATTATATAAATTAAATGAATTAGAGGATTATGCGGATGTGATTATTGTAGACACCGGAGCAGGAATAGCACCAAGCGTTCTTGAATTTGTTGTTGCAAGTCCTGAGGTATTGCTTGTAACAACTCCTGAACCTACATCAATTACGGATTCGTATGCACTGTTAAAGGCACTGGCAATGCACGCCGCATACGACAAGGAACATACTAAGGTTATGCTTGTAACCAATAAGGTTGAGAATGTAGCTGAAAGCCACAGCATTTATGAGAAACTTTGTTCCGTAGTGGACAGATTCCTGGATGTAAAGCTGGAATATCTCGGTGCTGTTCCGCAGGATCCTTTTATTACGAAGGCCATTATGAAGCAGAAGCCTGTATCACTTGCATATCCGAATGCAAATGCGTCAAAGGCTTTTCAGGCAATGGAGGTTAAGCTTGATGGCGGAGAACCTCAGACTGAACCGGAGCGTAAGGGAGTTGCAGGCTTTTTCAGTAATATTTTCGGGCGTAACAGAAAATAGTCATATGGTGGAGGTTTTATGGGAAACAGATTATTAGCAGCAGGAGATAAGGTTGAATTTCGTGATTCCATCTCAAAGGAAGATTTGAATCTTGGAATTAAGCCTAAGGTTTACGTTAGTAAAATATATGATTTTACCGATGAAGGTTATATCAATGTTGCCATGCCTATTTCAAGGGGTAAGCTTGTCCCATTGGAAAGAGGAAAGGTTTTTGATGTGTTTTTTTATACATCAAAAGGAATTTATCAGTGCAGGGCTAAGATAATGAACCGCAGCAAGGCAGATAATCTGTATTCTCTTGAAATAATGCTTACAACAGAATTGCAGAAATTTCAGAGAAGACAGTATTTCAGACTTGAAAAGACACTGCCAATATACTATGCGGAGCTTACGGAGGAGGATTATCTTCTTATTCTTGAAACACATCAGTTCCCTGAGGGTATGAAGAATATTAATCTGTTCAGTCAGGCTAATACACTTGACATCAGCGGGGGCGGAATGCGTTTTGTAGGAAGAACACAGATTGAACAGGGTAAGAAAGTGCTGGTTATGTTTGATATTGACGAGCATGGAAGGCCTGTTAAATACCGTCTGCCTGCAACGGTAATCCTTTCATTTGGCGTACGCGGCAAAGCAGGAACGTTTGAACACAGAATAGAATTTGAGAATATTACCAGGGAATACAGGGAACTGTTAATAAGGTATATTTTTGAAGAAGAGAGAAAAAAACGGCATGTAGATATATTATAGATTATATTTTTAACCGTTTTTGAATTTTTAGCATATTTTATTGCATGAAAGGGACAAAAATGGGAAGAAAATTTTTGGTTATTGATGACTCTGCACTTATGAGAAGGGTTATATCTGATATAATCAAGGAGAATAGTGAATATGATGTATTGGACATTGCGTGCAATGGACTTGAAGGACTGGATATGATTCTTAAACGTCCCGGATATTATGATTTGATTCTTCTGGATATTAATATGCCGAAGATGAGCGGTCTGGAGATGTTGGAGGCACTTTCACACAAGCGGTTGAGAGAAACCGTGGTTGTTGTAAGTACAGTTGCCAAGGAAGGTGCTAAGGAGGCAATCAGGGCATTGGAATTAGGTGCCGTTGATTTCCTTACCAAGCCGGAGAATTTCCTCGATGTTAAGGGTGACGGCTTCAGAGAGAATCTGCTGGAACTTATAGAAATGGCATGCAGTTCTGATTTTGACAGGGGCAGACTTATGGATATGTCCGATATCAGAACAGAAGATAATGTTCATATTAAAACGAACTGTCAGGAATCTGATAATAAGACAGATTTTACTTTTCCTGTCAGGGATAAGACTTTTTCAGAAGCCGGTTCATCTAAGGGTTCGGCTGCCGGTTCGAAGCTTGTGGCACTTGCCTGTTCAACAGGCGGTCCGAAATCGCTTCAGCAGGTAATTCCGTATCTTCCGGCAGAGCTTGATGCACCGGTCGTTTTGGTACAGCATATGCCAAAGGGCTTTACAGCATCACTTGCAGCCAGACTTGACACAATAAGCCCAATCAGGGTACATGAGGCTAAGGATGGCGAGCTTATTGAAAAAGGACATGTATATATTGCACCGGGCGGAATGCATATTAAGGTGGAGCGAAACGGCTCAAAATACTTTATCCGGTATGAGGATATTCCACCGATTGACGGGCTTAAGCCATGTGCCAATATAATGTATAAGTCTCTGATTTCATCTGATTTTGATGAGATTACCTGTGTTGTTCTTACCGGAATGGGTGCGGACGGCACGGCAGGTATCAAAGCACTTAAGGAATCAGGACATAATATTCACGTTATAGGACAGGATGCAGATTCCTGTGTTGTATATGGTATGCCGAGAGCACTGGCTCAGGCAGGACTTACTGATGAGGTAGTACCACTTAACAAAATCGCAGAAAGAATTATTAAGAACGTGGGGGTATCGTAAATGGACGTTAGCCAGTATCTAGAAATATTTGTCGAGGAGACAAGAGAACACTTACAGAATCTGAATGAGCATTTGCTTGTTCTTGAAAAAGAGCCGGAGAACAAGGATACAATTAATGAGATATTCAGAGCTGCACATTCCCTTAAGGGTATGGCAGGAACCATGGGTTATAAGAGAATGCAGAATCTTACCCATAATATGGAGAATGTATTTTCAGAAATCAGAAATGACAAGATGAGCGTTACATCTGAACTCGTTGATACATTATTCCAGTGTCTCGATGCATTAGAGACATATTTGGACAATATCGTTAATTCCCAGGATGAAGGAACTGATGATAATGAACCGATTATCAAGCTGTTGAATGACTTCTTAAACGGTCAGAGCGGCGAAGCAGCTGCACCTGCCAAGAGTGAAGCACCGGCACAGGAAGTAGCACCGGCAGCATCATCCGCTTCAGCAGACAGCTTTGCAGGAACAGTATACGCAGATTTTGAGAAGCATGCGATAATTGAAGCATGCGGTAAGGGCTTAAATGTATACGGTGTTGTAGTACATATTGACCCTAACTGTATTTTAAAGGCAGCCAGAGCATTTCTTGTATTCAAGAATCTTGAAGAAATCGGAGAAATTATTAAATCAATTCCGTCAACACAGGATATTGAAGATGAGAAGTTCGATTTGGATTTCAGAATGTTTGTTATTACAAAAGAATCATTGGACAAGGTTCTTTCAGTAGTTAAGAATGTATCTGAGATTAAGGATGCTTATGGTGAGCAGATTGTTATGAAGGAAGAGTCAGCTCCTGTAGTAGAGGAAGCACCTAAGAGTACTGAGGTTGCAGCCAAGACAGCGGCAGCTAAGGAAGACAGCAAGGCACCTTCCAAGGCACAGCCAAAGTCAGCGAAACCGGTTGCCAACCGTTCAGTCCGTGTTGATATTGAGAAGCTGGATGTTCTTATGAATCTTGTCAGCGAGCTTATTATCGCAAAGAATGGTCTTGTATCATCTGCAAGCGGTTCTAATTTCTCAGAAGGCGGACAGGGCTTTAATGAACAGATTGAATATCTTGAAAGAGTTACAACCAATCTTCATGAATCAGTTATGAATGTACGAATGGTTCCTATTGAAACCGTAGTTAACAGATTCCCAAGAATGATTCGTGACCTGAGTAAGAAACTTGGCAAGAAAATGGAATTGTATATGACCGGTGAGGATACAGAGCTTGACAGAACTGTTATCGATGAAATCGGTGACCCGTTAATGCATTTGCTTCGTAATTCAGCTGACCATGGTCTTGAGTCAGCAGATGTGCGTATTGCAAGAGGCAAGGACGAGGTTGGTTCTATTTTCCTTGACGCATATCAGGACGGCAATAACGTAGTTATTGAAGTAAGAGATGACGGTAACGGTATTGACGTTGAAAAGGTTCGTAACAAGGCTATTGATAAAGGAACAATTACACCTGAGCAGGCTGAGACAATGACAGATAAGGATATTATTGACCTTCTCTTCAAGCCAAGCTTCTCAACAGCAGAGAAGATTTCAGATGTTTCCGGACGAGGCGTTGGTCTTGACGTTGTTAAGTCTAAGATTGAAGCACTTGGCGGTGATGTTGAATGTCACAGTGTATTAGGTGAAGGAAGTACATTTACCATCAGACTTCCATTGACACTTGCCATTATTCAGGCATTAATGGTACAGCTTGGAGATGAGCAGTATGCAATCTCTCTCGGTTCAATCCAGACGGTTGAGGATGTAGAGGTTTCAGACATTAAATATGTACATGGTAAAGAGGTTATTAACCTCAGAGGTACAGTAATTCCATTAATCCGTTTGGGCGAGCTCTTAGAGGTTCCTAATACCAAACAGGACGAAGAAAGCCTTACCGTTGTAATTATCAAGAAGGGTGAGAAACAGGCAGGTCTTGTTGTAGACAGTCTTATCGGACAGATGGAAATAGTAATTAAATCTCTTGGAAAATATATTCATATCAATAAGATGATTAGTGGCGCAACCATTCTGGGTGATGGTGATGTAGCATTAATTATTGATGCGAATGCAATATTATAATGAGGAGGGATTACGAATGGAAGCATTAACAACAACTCAGCAGAATGCACAGGCTGGCGAAACAGCTAAGCAGTACATAGTAACAAATATAGGCGGCGAGCAGTATGGAATCAATATCGTTTATGTTGATAACATTGTTCGTATGCAGAAGATAACAAGAGTTCCAAAGGCTCAGAAGTTTTTTACCGGAGTAATTAATCTTCGTGGTGAGATTCTTCCCGTAATGAGTCTCAGAAGAAAATTTGAACTTGAAGATGACGTATATACCAATAATACAAGAATTATTATTGTGAAGCTTGAACAGCAGGGAATGGTCGGATTAATTGTTGATTCGGTTAAAGAGGTTGTTACTCTTAATGAATCCGATATTGAGAAAACTAACCTTTCAGTAACTGAAGGCGGTCAGGCGTACGTTAATGCAGTAGGTAAATTAGGAAATAATCTTATTTCCATATTGAACCTTCAGGCAGTTATCATTGAAAAGGAAACTGCATAACACAGATTGGAGCTAGAATGTCAAAGATAAAGTTAGATGGATTAGATGATACACAATACGATGTATTAAGAGAGATTGGAAACATAGGAGCCGGAAATGCAACAACTGCACTGGCACAGCTGATTAACACAAAGATTGATATGAGCGTTCCTAAGGTTTCACTTGTTCCATTTAATGAATTATCCGGTACAATCGGGTCAGAAGAAACTGTTGTAGTGGGTATCTTACTTGGATTAGAGGGCGATGTTAACGGTATGATGATGTTCCTTCTGCAGGAGCGTTCAGCACATAATCTTGTTAACATTCTTATGTGTAATCCGAGAGAGAAGGATACACCATTTAATGAAATTGAATTATCTGCACTGAATGAAATCGGAAATATTATTGCAGGTTCGTATCTTTCCGCACTGGCGGGACTTACCAATCTGACAATAGTGGCCTCAGTACCAAGTATTTCAATAGATATGGCAGGAGCACTGTTAAGTGTTCCCGCCATTGAATACGGAAAGATTGGTGACAAGGTATTGTTAATTCAGACGCAGATTGGTGAAGACGATTTAGTAAACGGATATTTTCTTATGGTGCCTGAATTGGAGTCATATGACAAGATTCTCACATCATTAGGTCTTTAGAAACCTGTTTTTGATTGGATGGAACACAAATGGAGAATATGATTAAAGTTGGGATGGCGGATTTAAAGGTGTGTAAATCGCCTGACGCACTGACCACTTTGGGACTGGGATCCTGTATCGGAGCCTGTATATATGATCCCGCAACGAAAGTTGCGGGAATGGTTCATTTTATGCTGCCGGACAGTACCAGAATTAAGAATAATCAGAATATTGCCAAATTCGGAGATACCGGTATCGCTGAGACAATAAGGCTTATGGAGCAGATGGGTGCGAAGAAGAGCAGAATGGTTGCAAAGATTGCAGGCGGTGCACGGATGTTCAATATGAGTGCGGCAACGCTGCCTAACATGAATGTCGGTGATAATAATATTGAATCGGCACGAAAGGTATTAAAAGAATTCGGAATCCGCATTATTGCTGAAGATGTCGGACTTAATTATGGTAGAACTATTGAATTTTATGCAGAAGACGGAAGTCTTAAGATTAAATCTGTTGGCAAAGAACCGAAAATAATATAGGTTTTTGATAAAAAGGAAGCTTAATCTTGAAAGGTTTGGTGCAGTATATATGGATAAATGGTATAGACTGCTTCCTGCGGGTATTTCATTATTTGCAGGATTAGTGGTTAGTATATTAATGTTGGTAAACAGAGTAAATTCACTAAAGGCATTAGTGTTTATATTTGTTTTTTTACTGGGCTTTTATATTCTTGGTCTGATATTCAGAGCAGTTCTTATGAAATTTGAAACCAAACCGGAAGAGCCTGTGATTGAAACGCCAACTGAAGACATATCTACAGAATCTGAAGAAAAATAGAGGTAATTTGTAATGGATGAGAAGGCCAGAGCAAAATTATGGGATTCGTATTTTGAGAATAAAACATCACAGTTAAGAGAGCAGATTATTGTGGAATATGCTCCCTTAGTTAAGCTTGTGGCAGGAAGACTCAGTATGTATCTGGGTTATAATGTGGAATATGAGGATTTGGTCAGCTATGGGATTTTCGGACTTATTGACGCAATTGATAAATTTGATTTAACCAAGAACGTTAAGTTTGAAACCTATGCCAGCCTGAGAATCAGGGGGGCAATTCTGGACCAGATTCGTAAAATGGACTGGATTCCGCGTTCTGTAAGACAGAAGCAGAAGATGATTGATTCTGCCAATGCCAGGGTTGAAGCAATGTATGGCAGACAGGCAACGGATGAAGAGATTGCTGAGGAACTGGAAGTCTCAGTGGATGATTATTATGCATGGCAGGGACAGACCAATATAACTAATCTTGTTTCATTGGACGAATTTGTTGAACAGGGCAGTGAGATGAAAATGGACCCTTCCGGTAATTCACATTTTGAGCAGCCGGAAAGAGTAATAGAGAAGGAAGAGCTTACAAAGATGATAGGAGAGGCTTTGGAGCAGCTTACTGACAAGGAGAGGCAGGTAGTAATGTTATATTACTATGAAGAGATGACTCTTAAAGAAATCAGTTGTGTTTTGGAGGTTTCCGAATCACGTGTTTCCCAGCTTCATACAAAATCCCTTGTTAAGCTTAAGAAAAAATTAGGGGCGTATATGAATGTTTTAACAGAGTAGGAGACTACGCTATGGATAGAAATGGATTTTTTCAAATAGAACAAAATACAGATGGTATATTCTTGAGAATTATACCTTTGCAGGGGAACGGTAAGGCAGCAACGGTTGATGAATTGGTTACGTATCTTGATAAGAAAAAAGTTGACTATCCGAATGTTGCAGAATTGAAAAAGGCATTTAATGAAGCTGTAAAAGAAGCAAAGTCTGTCAAGATTTCAAGTGCTTCATTTGTTCCGTTCGGAGGCTGGATTGAATGTCAGGCAAACAAAGAGGGCAGTGAGCTTAGTGCACGTATGTATCCTCCGTCAGCAGGTATGCCTGATGTAAGCAATAAAGATTTTGAGAATGAGATTAATCGTCTGAAAATAAAATTTGGAATTGATAAAGACGTTATTTTAAAAATAATAAAAGAAAAAAGATATTTAGAAACAGTTGTCATTGCAAAAGGCACACAGCCGATTGAAGGAAAGAACGCTGAGATTAAATATTATTTTTCAACAGAGCATGTTAATAAGCCTAAGATGAATGAGGATGGAACAGTCGATTTCCATCAGTTGGATTTAATCAGCTCCGTAAAAGCGGGTGATGTTGTTGCGGAGATTATACCTGAGGAAAAGGGAACACCGGGAATGAATATTTATGGTGTGCCTATAATGCCCCGCAAAGTTGCACGTAAGATTTTCAGATACGGACGTAATCTGGAGGTGTCAGATGACGGAAGAAAGCTTAAATCATTGGTTACGGGACATGTAACACTGCAGGATGAGAAGGTTTATGTATCCAATGAATTTGAAGTCCCGTCGGATATAGATAACAGTACCGGCAACATTGATTTCGAAGGTGATATAAAGATTAGCGGAAATGTATTGTCCGGCTTTAAGGTGAAAGCCTCAGGAGATATTATTGTTAATGGTGTTGTTGAAGGAGCAGAGCTGATAGCGGGAGGCGATATAGTTCTTTCAAGAGGAATACATGGCATGAATAACGGTATTCTTCAGGCAGGAGGAGATGTTATTGCCAGCTTTATAGAGAATGCCACTGTTAAGGCGGGCGGCAATATAGATACAACCGCAATTCTTCACAGCAATGTTATTGCGCGGGGAATGATTGATGTACATGGAAAGAAGGGTTCGCTTACCGGCGGGACCGTTCGTGCCGGTTCTAAAATCGTAGCCAAGATAATTGGCTCCGAAATGGGAACAAGTACAACGGTAAGTGTTGGTACAGACCCTGAATTAATTGTTAAAATTGATGAACTTAAGCAGGCAATTCTCGAGGGAAGAAGAGAGAGAGAAAAGCTTATGCAGGTCATTAACCGTCTTAAGAAAAAACTTGCAATTAACGGTAAGCTTTCACAGCAGCAGTATGATTTATTAACACAGACAGTTAATAATGCTAGGAAGCTTGACGCTGAACTGGAGGAAGCAAGAACTGAATACAGAAAACAGGCAGGAATGATTTGCGAGGATTCCAATGCAAGAGTGCAGATTGTCGGAAGTATTTATCCGGGAACAAGAATTGAAATCGGTGATGTAAATCATTATATCCGCGACAAAAATGACCATTGTCAGTATTTAAAGCGTGGCGTAGACATTGTCAGAGAGGTTTTGTAATTTTTTCAAAGGAGTGTGAGGGCTATGAGACCAATAGAGATGAACAGCTATATAGGCAGAACGCAGGATATCAGTCAGTTTAAACAGTCTGAGGATACAAAGCCGATGGTTCAGCAGCAGTCCTTTGCACAAAGCTTTGAAAAACAGATTGATTCACGTATGTCGCAGGTTAACCACAAGGAGAATTCCGAATTTGAATCGCCGCTTGATGAGAACGGAAGGGGCGGTAACGAATATCAGGAACAGCAGCGTAAGAAACGTGAGAAAGAAGAAGAGGATGGCAAGGTTATAATTAAGAGCAGAGCTAACTTTGATATCCGTATATAGGGAGCACAGTAATGACAACCGTAGAGATAATTTTATTAGTTGTGGGAGTAATTGTTTTTATTGCCAGTTTTATTTTTTCGGCTAAGATGGATGAGTCCGATGCAGAGAAGAAGGCTGAGCTTACAGAAAGACAGAAGGAAGCAATTGAAAGGCAGATTAGGGATGTTTTTGACGAGCAGGTAAGTGAGGTCAAGGAGAGAACCGAAATTGCTTTGGACAGACTTTCCAATGTAAAAATGAATGAGATGAACGAATATTCTGACACGATTCTTTCAGAGATTAACCGTAATCACAACGAAGTAATGTTCCTCTATGACATGCTTAATGAGAAGAAGAAAGAAGTCAATAATACGGTCAGGGATGTAATGGCAATTAAGAAAGAACTTAATGAGACAGCTAAAAACATTCCGGCAGATAAAGAGGATATTCCGGATGTGGGCTTTATGGCAGGAGAACAGCTTGTGGAACAGGAAAAATCCGCTAAGAAAAGACCTGCAAAGCCTAAGAAGGCTAAGGAAGAGACCGTAACTGAAGGGGCAGATAATACCGGTACGGAGGAAAAGCCGGTCAGAAGAAAGCGTAAGACCACAACCAAGGCTGCCGAGCAGGCCCAAAAGCTTGTTAAGGAGGTTTCGGAAAAAGCTGACGCGGAGACACAGACGCAGACAGCTGCAAATAATAATGACAGAATTCTCGAATTAAATGAGAAAGGTTTAACTGTTGTTGAAATTGCCAGAGAACTGGGACTTGGAATCGGTGAAGTTAAGTTAGTTATAGATTTGTTCAGAGGTGGAAAATAATGAAATTGAAATATTATTTAAGAGGCCTCGGTTTAGGAATTTTTGTAACAACCTTAATACTTGTAATTGCCTATAATGTCAATGGAAGAATATCCGATGATGAAGTAATCAGAAGAGCCAAGGCACTTGGAATGGTAATGGCTACGGATGAATCGGATGAGCTGTTTAATAAACCTTCGGATAATGCAGAAACTACAAAGGCAGATATTGAAGAAACAACTCCGGATGAGACAACTACAGCTGATAAGGAAACTGAGACAACAGAGGAAACGACAACAGAGGCTGCAACAACTAAAGAAGCAGAAACTGAGACAACAGAACCGGTTAGGACATTTACTTTTTATATTGAGAAGGGAACCAGTTCACAGGCTGTATCAGAGATACTGCTTGAGGGCGGAATTGTCACGGATGCAAAGGATTTTAATGATTATATGCTTCGTTCCGGCTATGCAGGAATTATTCAGAGAGGAACATATACATTGGATTCTTCCATGACCTATGAAGAGATTGCAAAAGCACTTATACAAATGGAAGAAAATAGTTGATTTAATAAAATATTTGTGTTATACTATCAGTCGGTGCGTTGGTATCGACTGATTTTGTTTATATTGACAAGCCTAAAATAACCACGTCTGTGGATTCCCGTCTGGTGCCTTTGCTCAAGGTTGACGGATTAATAAGCAGGCGGAAGATATTAACCAATGGAGGTATTAAAATGAGCGTTATTTCAATGAAACAGTTACTTGAAGCAGGTGTTCACTTCGGACATCAGACAAGAAGATGGAACCCTAAGATGGCAGAGTACATCTACACCGAGAGAAACGGTATCTACATCATCGACTTACAGAAGTCTGTAGGTAAGGTTGATGAAGCTTACAATGCAATCTATGATATCGCAGCTAACGGCGGAAACATCCTTTTCGTAGGAACTAAGAAGCAGGCACAGGACGCTGTTAAGACAGAGGCTGAGCGTTGCGGAATGTACTACGTTAACGAGAGGTGGTTAGGTGGTATGCTCACTAACTTCAAGACAATACAGAGCAGAATTCAGAGATTGAAAGACATCGAGAGAATGGAAGAGGATGGAACTTTTGATGTTCTTCCTAAGAAAGAGGTTGTAAACCTTAAGAAAGAGAAAGAGAAACTTGAGAAGAACCTTGGCGGTATCAAGGAGATGAAGAGAATTCCTGATGCTATCTTCGTAGTAGACCCTAAGAAGGAAAGCATTTGTGTTCAGGAAGCACATATTCTTGGTATTCCATTAATCGGTATTGCAGATACAAACTGTGATCCTGAAGAACTTGATTATGTAATTCCTGGTAATGATGATGCTATCAGAGCAGTTAAATTAATCGTTGCTAAGATGGCAGACGCTGTTATTGAAGCTAACCAGGGTGAAACTGCTGAGACATATGAAGATGTTGTAGCAGAAGAAGCTGCAGCTGAGGAAGCTGTAGAAGAGGCTTAATTAACATAATTAGTTTAATTTAGGAGGATTAATAATATGGCAGCTATTACAGCAGCAATGGTAAAAGAATTAAGAGAAATGACAGGTGCCGGAATGATGGACTGCAAGAAGGCACTTGGACAGACTGACGGCGATATGGACAAGGCTGTTGAGTACTTAAGAGAGAATGGTCTTGCTAAGGCAGCTAAGAAGGCTAACAGAATTGCAGCAGAGGGTCTTGTTAAGACTGTTGTTTCAGCAGATGATAAGACAGCAGCAATCGTTGAAGTTAACAGCGAGACTGACTTCGTTGCTAAGAATGCTGAGTTCGGTGCATATGTAGAGGAAGTTGCTAATCAGGTACTTGCTTCAAATGCAGCAGATATGGATGCATTTATGAAAGAAGCTTGGATTTCAGATTCTTCTTCAACTGTAGAGTCTGTTTTAACAGCTAAGATTGCAGTTATCGGTGAGAACCTTAAGATTAGAAGATTTGAGAAGACTTCTGCAGAGGATGGATGTGTTGTTTCTTACATTCACGGCGGCGGAAAGATTGGTGTTCTTGTTACAGCTTCAACAGCAGTTGTTAATGATGAAGTTAAAGAGGCACTTAGAAATGTAGCTATGCAGGTTGCAGCTCTCAATCCTAAGTATACAAGCCGTGATGAAGTAGACCAGGATTACATCAATTCAGAGAAGGAAGTTCTTACAGCTCAGGCTAAGATTGAGAAACCGGACGCTAACGATAAGATTATCGATGGTATGGTTATGGGACGTATCAACAAAGAGCTTAAAGAAATCTGCCTCCTTGACCAGGTTTATGTTAAGGCAGAGGACGGAAAGCAGTCTGTTGCTAACTACATTAAAGAAGTTAGCAAGAAGGTTGGTTCTGATATCACAGTTAAGGGCTTCATCCGTTTTGAAACAGGTGAAGGTCTCGAGAAGAAGAACGAAGACTTTGCAGCAGAGGTTGCTGCTCAGATGGGAATGTAATCCCTTTTGTAAAAATAGTATTAGAAATGCTGAAAATACTTGTGTTTTCAGCATTTTTTGCGTTTGGAGACATATCGAAAAGTGCAGGTTATAGCAGGTTATGGTAGGTTGTGTCTGAAAGAATGAGGGTAAAGATGTTTAATAATGTAAAAATTATAAAGTTTATTTTGATTGCAGTAGTGTTAATAATAATGTCAATTATTCCGGGAGAGTTATATCAAGGATATTTAGATCAATATAATGATTTTTATGAAACATCCTTTTATCTGCCGGATGATATATCCAAAGCTGATATGCTGAACGAATTAACTGAAACTGCAAATAAATATGATATATATATTTTTAAAATATGTGATGAAGATATTAATATTTATTCAAGTTCTATAGATATTTACGCGAATGAAGAAATGCTTGGGATTCTGGCAGGGGAATATGGAATAGCAGAAGGCAGATACAATAGTATATTTTCAGGAGAAACAAACATAAATTGTTATGATTTTTTTGATATATCTGATGAATTGCTGGAATCTGACACTAAATATTATTTATATGGTGATGAAGAAGCAATGATTAATTTTAAGGAGGAATTAGTTGATAAATACGCGGGAAGTTTTCCGAAAAATGAAGGATTTAATGACTTGGATTCGTATAGAACTATCCTGATAGCGGCTTGGATATTTGCAATAATAGTGGTAATTCTTGTTACTGTGTATGATGCAATCTGCCACAAAAAAGAGAATTTTGTTCGATTCACTATGGGAGAACGTATATGGATGGTATATCTAAAAAATATATTAACAGATACAATTTATTTCCTGCTTTTATACAATATATTAAAGATAATATTGAAAAAAGTGCAAGGTGATTTAGTTTTTGAAATGTATTCTGATATAATGTTTTGGATAATGCTTATATTAAATGCTGTGATTTTTATCAGAGTTTCAAAAATAGACTACAAATTAGCAACAGCAGATATGACAAGTGATGGATGGGCTCTAAAGTATAATTATATTATTGCCGCTGCATGTATGATTATTCTATTCACAAGCGTTGCTTCATGTGTTGAACTTGTGAATACCTCGTATGAATATAGTAAGCAAGAGGAGTATTTTGAAGATTATAAAGAATATAATTGGTATCAGAAAATAATGGCCGAAGATGATTCTGACGATTTGCAAAAATATTTAAATGAGTTTATTTCACAAAATTCGAGTGACTTTTTCTATCTTTGCCAGGGAGGGGAAATAACGCCGGATTCAAAAGAATTTTTTTATGAAGCAAGTTCCGGTTCAAAGGAATATCTGCAAAGCAAAATATCTGAATTAGATAAAGATTTAAATTCAGAATTATACATATTGATTAGTAAGAAAAATATGATTACAGAACAGGAATTAAGTTATGTACTTGATTGGGTAGATACAGAGGATTATGAAGTAATATATTATTCAGACTCTGTCGATATTGTTTATAGAATTTTTGATGAAGAACCTATAACCGAAATGGTTGGAAATCCTGTGATACTATTTTATAATAAAGACAATGTGGATGCATCGACAGATGGGTGTGTATATGAATTTTATCTGGGGATGGTAAATGGTTCTTCAGAAAATTGGAAATTGTTTGCTGACGAGAAAAATATTAATTATGTTGAAACTAATGCATGGGATTATTATTGTCATCGATGGGAATCTTTATCCAGAACGATAATCATAAATGTAGTTATAATTGCCATTATGGTTTTTATGTATTTATTAGTTTCATGTGTAGTAATAAAGATGGAATTTAAAGTAAATGCTAAAGAATTAGTAATAAAAAAGATTTATGGATATCATATTTTTGAACGTTTTTGGAAATTATATGGAATTACGGCTGTAATAAGTATATTAAGTGTATTGGTGACAGCATTCCTGAATTTGTTCATAGTAGATATAAATTTGGGAGCCATATTGGGCACAATGTTCTTAATTATATGCATTCAGTATATTTTTATTACATGTCAAATTGCTTTGTATGAAAAGAAAAATATGCAAAGTATTTTGAAAGGAGGCAGCATATGATTGAGATTAAAGGCATATCAAAGGCATTCGAGGGGAAAAAGCTGTTTGATGGGTTCTCTTTGAAAATTGAAGATGGTGAATTTGTTATTATTACAGGTAAAAGTGGTTGCGGAAAAACAACATTGCTCAATATGATTGGAGCTATTGAGAATGTGGACAGCGGAACAATATTAGTCGATAATAAGAATATAAATGAAAGAAAAAACAGACTGGAATATTTTAGACAGGGAGTAGGGTTCCTTTTCCAGAATTATGCACTTATAGATAATAAGACGGTAAAAGAGAACCTAAAAATTGTAAAAGGTAAATGCAAAAATAACATTTCCATTGAAACTGCTTTAAAAAGAGTCGGATTAGAAGAAAAAGAAAATGTGAAAGTATATAAATTATCAGGCGGAGAGCAGCAAAGAGCAGCAATTGCGAGGCTGATGATTAAGAACTGTTCGATAATTCTGGCGGATGAACCAACAGGTTCTTTGGACTGGGATAATGCACAAATTGTTATTGATTTGTTAAAACAACTGCAAAGAGAAGGGAAAACAATAATTATGGTAACACATGATCTCAGATTAACGGAATACGGAACAAGAGTTGTGGTAATTTAGACAGAGGTGGCATGGATGCATTCAGAAGAAATATTGCAGATTATTTTGGAAAACTATGACGGAATTTCAGCAATGCTTAAGTCAGTTAATGCAGAAGAACTGATTCAGGGTGTTGCAGGAATTTTTGAGATTGATATTGAAAAACTTAAAGAGGTTAATATCGGACTGCACGCCAAAGGAATGCGTGATGGAGTTTATCAGCATGTTGTTGAGGATTTGATAAGAAATACGGACAAGTATGACAGAGTATATAATCTGCTGGCCGATGATATATCACGTGAAGTGTTTTTAAACTTAATCAGATACCGGATTGTTCCGGATATGCAGTTTGCAGAAGCAGCATGTACCGACAACCTGCAGCCTTTTGACGGCTGTATGGAAATTGATGATGACGTTATAGCAGCAGTTATTAATAATAAAAAATATATCACGGACAATCATCCGGGGCTTGCAGTCTGTGTGCACAGGGTTATCAGTGATATATGGGAAGTTCCCTTGCTGCTTAATATAATTTGTCCTGATTACAGCTGTTATTTGAGACATTATGGGGAAAACAAAAATCCTAAAACCATTCTGTATGCAGTTATGAAACAGAAACCGGATACGCACAGGGATATCAGAAAGGTTGTTGCAATGGCACCATATGAAAGACCATGGTCCAATGTTGAGCTCGTAAAGGATTGCGGACTGATACCATATCTTATGTACAGAAATCACGGCTGCGAGGTCTCAATGGTCGGAGCTGCGGGCGGAGAATATCCTTATGCAGAGCTTGTTAAAGGAATGAAGCTTGAATTCCTAAAGGACGGAAAAGTAATGACCAAGGTTCAGTACATAGTGGAGAACGGAAGAAATATCGACTGCCTTATTTTAAGGGGATGTTATTCAACCAACTATCCGGTTGCACTGGCGTATAAAACAATAAATCCAAACGGCAGAATCTATGTAGGACTTGATGCCAACAGTGACTGGATGGACAGAATTATTTGGGATAATGCGGACTTTATGGAATTTATGGATAACTGTGATGTCATTGCAACCTCCTGTACCGCAATGCAGAAATTTCTGAATGAGAAATGGAAATGGAGAATTGAATGTATTCCTAATGGCTATTTTGATTTGTTTCAGGTACAGAATAAGCGGATTAGCTTTGAAGATAAGGAACCGACGATTCTTACTGTAGGAAGGCTTGGAACTGAGCAGAAGGCAACGGAGATTCTGTTAGAAGCCTTTGCATTAGTGTCAGACAGAATAGCGGACTGGAAACTCAGACTGGTCGGTACGGTTGAAAGCAGATTTTCAGATTATATTAATGATTTTTTTAAGAGAAATCCTCATTTAAAGGACAGAGTTATTTTTACCGGTGCAATTGAAGACCGTAAAAAATTACAGGAGGAATATAACCGGGCTAAGATTTTTGCCCTGCCTTCAAGAATTGAGGGAGGAACACCGAATGTAATTGCTGAGGCACTATGGGCTGGCTGCGTGACGGCAGTATCGCAGTTTGACGCCTACGAGGACGCCACTGACAGAGGAGCATGCGGTAAGGCTGCGCCGATTGGAGATGCTGCTGGCTTTGCACAGATTCTTTTGGAATTATGTACGGATAAAGAGCTTAAAATAATGTCAGAAAAAGCAGCAGAGCATGCACGCTTGTTTTATGATATGGAGAAAATAGTTGGAGGTTTATATGAACAGCTTTGTTTATGAAAATAATCGGTTTATATATTCGGATGAATCGGACAGAAGAGTGTTGCTTGACTGCAATAAATATCTGGAAAATAAAAGCAGAATTCCTTTTCACAGCATTGACGGCCGGATAACAGTGCCGAAAATGATTTTTGATATGTTTGAGCGGCATTCACAGGCATTTGAGGGACTTGAATATGCAAAGCAGGCAGTTTATTATTCACTGATTGATGTTCTGGTGACGTCGTATCATGTTAAAAGCTCCGGACCAAAAAGACTTTTGGAGATTGGATGTACGGACGGAGTAATGAGCTATCATCTCGGAACCATTCTTGGAAAGCTTCATCCGCAGTCGCTTCTGTACAGTGTGTCGGACACGATTGGCAATGAAAGCAGTAATCAATGGCTGGATTTTATTGCGATGATTGAAGAAATGCCGAAGCTTGCTTTTGGTGCAGTGGATTATTATGACACTAATCTGAAGGATGATAATTTTGATATTGTGGTTATTAACGGATTTAATCCTGTTGAACCGCCGGAGCTGGTGCTTAAGGAAGCATACAGAGTTTTGAAAGAAAATGGTATGCTTATCTGCTTTGCGTATAAGCAGCCACTGCTTGAAAGCTGTTTTCAGTTGTTTTTTGAAAAAAGAGAGGAGTATTTTCTCAATTATGACGGAAAAATCCTTGTAACATACAAAGAGGAACCTATTTAAGGGTTCCCCTTTGTACTATATCCGCAGGAAACGTTACTCTTGTAGGAGTGCTGTTGCCGTTTAAAATACCGGTCAGAGTTGAGACTGCTGCACCGCACAGCTCAGTGTTCTTGCAGTTTATTGAGGTAAGTCCGGCAATTTCCGAGAGATATGTGTTTCCCATACCGCATACCTCAATATCATCAGGAACGGATAAACCGTTATCCTGTATTGCTTTTACGGCACCCAATGCCATAATGTCGTCCGTTGCAATGACTGCGTCGATTTTATCATTGTTTTTTAATAAAGAGTCAATATATTTATATGCTTCATTAAAGTCACGCGAACACAGATGAAGCTGCTCGGGAGCGGTGTTCAGGTTGTGCACATAGAAGGCATGTGAAAAGGCTTCAAGCAATGGTGCACAATAGGCTGACATGGAAGAGAAAAGTAACAGAAGACTGGTTCGTCCCTGCTTGATATATTCCTCTGTAATTGAGAAAATGAGTCCGCCTTCGTCACACAGGACGGAATATACATTCGGATGCTCAATATGGGCATTTAATGAAATAACGGGTATACTGCCGGCTGCGGACAGGAGAGCGGTGTTATCTGCCTTGTTATATGATAAAAAATCTGTGCCTTCTATTATAATTGCCGCCGCCCTGATATCAGCAAAATGCTGAAGGGCAATTCTTACTTCATTAAGGTCGTTATTGCAGTTGACAATAAATGTATCATAATTCAAATGGTGTAAAGAGGCTAAAAGCTGTTCAATTACAGACGCAGACTGCGGATTTTGCAGGCTGCTGCACAGAATCCCTATTGTTCTGCCGGTGTGCTGCTTTTTACCGGGTCTGGTCGGAACATAATTGTTGGAATTAATTATTTTTTCTATTTTGGCCCTGGTCCCTGCACTGACATTGGGATTGTTATTCAGAACTCTGGAGACTGTTGCTATTGAAACACCGGCAAGCTCGGAGATTTCATATATATTCATCTTAAATTATCCTCTTTTTTCTTTTTTGATAAAATTATAAAATAAAAATCATTTTTACACAAGTAAAACTAAATATGGTGTTTTTTTGAAAAAATATTACAAGAAATGGTGTTTTTTTGTTGGAAAACGTGTTAAGATATAGTAGTATTATACCGATATAAGAAAAGGATTTGTATAATTCTGCATTTTGGTGCGATGATGATATATAAGGAGGCCGTTTATGAGGTTTGTTAATTTTCTGAAAGGTCATTGGAAATCGGCAGTTATTTTAATGGTTATTGCCATTGCTACTACAATCGGAGTGGTTGCGGTACGGGCAAGTACTGTTACAATTATGGTAGATAAGGCGACAATTGCTTTTAGTGCAACTAACCTGACGGAGACAATTAATGCTACGGCTAATCTGTCTCTTGACCCGGGTGTTTCCGGAGGTACATACAGCTGGTCGGTTGACGACCCGGAGGTTGCAACAATCACTGCCAATGAAGGCAGCGGTACAGTACTGTCAAAGGGTGCGGGCAAGACAACCGTTAATATTACATATATGCTGTCCGACGGAACAAGTGACACGAAGAGAATTCCTGTTATAGTTCCTCTTACTGTTAACTCTGAGAGAGTTCAGGGAGTTTTAAGGGTTGGACAGAGCGATATTGTTACCTGTGATGCGGCATCAAGCAAATATGTTGAGTGGACATCTTCCAACAGCAATATTGTTTCTGTTTCTGCTGATACGAGTGCTTCCTCTAACGGAAGCGTTGCAACAATTACAGCTGTCAGCGGCGGTACGGCGGTTATTACCTGCAGTATTCCGTCCGATTCATTATCAGCATTGAGCTTTGTTGTAACGGTAGGTGTGTCCATTGATGAGACAGAGATAACTGTTGAGCAGGGCGGAAGCAAACCTCTTACTACCAACAGCAGTTCTGTACAGGATGTATACTGGTGGTCAGAGAATCCTGAGGTAGCAACAGTTCAGAACGGTGTTGTATATGGTGTATATGCCGGAACCACAACTGTTTACGGAAGCTGTATTGAGAATGACAAGGTAACACCTAATGCCAGTGACTCAGTTACGGTAACAGTTCCTTATGAGGTTGTTGTACCAAGTACGACAGTATTGGTTGGAGATTTAGTGGATGTTAAGACAACAGCTAATCCTACACAGGTTAACTATATGTCTTCAAATAATAATGTTTTGTATTATGATATTGAAACCGGCAAATTTAAGGCTAATTCTACGGGAAGGGCTACAATAACGGTTTCATGGAACGGACAGTCAGAGGTTATTGATATTGAAGTAATTGACGGTTTTTCACTTTCTACCAATTCATTATCACTTAACATTGGTACAAGTGGTGAAGTATCTGCTTTGGTTTCCAACTTGGAACAGCCTGTTCACTGGACAGTTGCAGATGTCAACATGGTAGATTTGATTGTATCTGACGACGGTCTGTCTGTAACAGTTGTGGCTAAGGAGACCGGTACTTACGGTTATACCACACTTGTTGCTTCACAGGAGATTAACGGCGTAGTTAAATCCGCAGAGTGCCGGGTTTACGTAACCAATCCTGTAAGTAATCTTACATTATTATATAATGGTAATCCGATTACAGAGGTAATCAGTGCAGCGAAGGGAACAGGCGTATACATTACGGCATATCTTAACTTCGGTTCAGAGGTTGTTCCGGCCAATACCAACTTAAGCTGGGTAAGCTCAGACACTAGTGTTGTAACGCTTACTCCGATTACAACAACGGGACAGCAGCAGTTATGCCAGATTAATGCAGTGGGCGGCGGCAATGCCACTGTTACGGTTGTTTCAGAGGATGGTCTTTATATTGCAACGGCTGATTTCTATGTAACCGAGGGCGTAACAAGCATTACTCTTGATGAGGAATCAGTTACTGCTCAGATGGCACTGGAGAAATTCCAGTTAAAAGCAACTATTTCACCTGATACGGACGGCGTTGACAAAACAGTTATATGGGCAACTCTTGACCCTTCAATTGTAACAGTTGACCAAAACGGTCTTGTAACCTTTGTAGGACCTGGTGAGACATATATTTCAGCTACATCAGGTGCTGATTCACAGAAGGTTGCATATTGTAAATTCCATATTACGCAGCAGGTTGAAGGCATTAAGATGGATTATAAAGAGGTAACGATGAATGTTAAGGATGAACTTCGTCTTACCACAGTTATTTCTCCTTCAAATGCTACCAATCAGAATTTAATCTGGTCTTCATCCAACGATTCTGTTGTAAAGGTTGATGAATCCGGTTTAATTACGGCAGTATCAAGCGGTACTGCAACAATCATTGTTCAGACTGAGGACGGCGGTTATATTGATATGACTAATGTAACGGTTCTCCAGCCGGTAACAGAGATTAAGCTGTCCAATACGGAGATGTCCGTTAAGAAGGGAACCATATTCTGGCTTAATGCAACGGTGCTCCCTGATACGGCAGATAATAAGAATGTAACATGGAGCTCATCAGATACATCGCTTGCAACAGTTGACCCTGATGGTAAGGTTACAACTCTTGCATGCGGAACGGTAACTATATCATGTGTAAGTGCTGATAACGGAACGGTTGCTTACTGTATAGTAGAGATTACCGAGCCTGTAACAGGTCTTGAGCTTAATACATATTATCAGGAGATGGTTTCAGGAACCAAATTTGTAATTGTTCCTACGGTACTTCCTTTTGACGCAATTAACAAAGCAGTAACCTATGTATCAAGTGACACGGAGGTTGCAACTGTTGATGAGTATGGCGTAGTAACGGCAGTAAGGGGCGGAACCTGTGAGATTATCGTAACAACAGTTGAAAGCAGTGTTACAAGAACCTGTACAATAGTTGTTAAGGAATTTGTTACATCAATTGATATTGTTGATAATCCTGAATATCTGAATATTACAGAGTTTACAGAGCTTGGTGTTGAGGTTGGAACAGAAACAGCCACTAATAAGGCTGTCATCTGGACTTCAAGTAATCCAAAGGTTGCAACAGTTGACCAGAACGGCAGGGTTGTCGGTGTTGGTATCGGAAGTGCAGTTATTACAGCAACGGCAGCTGACGGAAGCGGAGTAAGTGACGCGGTTATTATTAAAGTTATTTATCCTGTTAAGGATATTAAATTAAGTGAATCAAAGGTAACAATCTATGTTGATGATACAATCAGTATTAAGGCAACAGTTAATCCTGAAAATGCAACGGTTAAGGATTTAATCTGGACATCGGATGATGAGAGTATTGCCAAGGTATATCAGGATGGTGATGTAACAGGTATGGCACCGGGAAGAACTATTGTGCATGCTACATCAACGGATGGTAACGAAATTGTTGCAAGCTGTACTATTATTGTTAAAGAGAGAGTAAGTGCTACTTCAATAAGGCTTAATTCATCAGAGATAACAATGCTTAAGGGTAAGACACGTAAGCTTACGGCAACAATCTATCCGTTAAAGACGACAGATGATATAAACTGGGTATCAACTGATACTTCAATTGTACAGGTGGACCAGCAGGGTAATATTATTACAGTCGGAGCAGGTACATGTGAAGTAATTGTATTCAGCACAAGCGGTTCGGTTGAGGACGTATGTGTGGTTCATTCAATCGCAATGCACTGCACTAACCTTAAGCTGGAACAGTATGATACATTTAACCTGTATGTAGACGGAGCGCCGGGAACGGTTTCATGGAGAAGTTCTAATCCTAGAATTGCAACAGTTGACCAGAGCGGTGTAGTTACCGGAAGAATGCCTGGTGAGTGTGTAATTACAGGAACAGTTGATGGTAAAACCGTAACATGTAAGGTTAAGATTCTTGCAGTTGACCCGGGTAAATTTATTAATTCTGATTTTGAATGGAACAGATAAAAGATTTTGGCAGGGCTGGAAGTTGAACTTTCAGTCCTGTTGTGTTTTATAAAAGATATATTTATAATTGGAGGCTAAAATGAGTGTTTATAATGTTGAATTAAAAAAAATAGTGGATGATTCCTATGATATTGAAATAGGATTTAATTTACAGAATCAGTTAATCGAAGATATTAAGGCAGGACTGGCAGGCAATATCAGAAAGTTTGTTGTAGTAACAGATTCCAATGTTAAACCAATTTATGCAGAGCCGATTTATAAGAAACTGTCTGACTGCGGTTATACCTGTGATTTGATTTCTTTTGAGGCAGGAGAGAAGAGCAAGACACGCCGGACCAAGGAATATATTGAGGATACAATGCTTGAAAAAGGTTATAGAAGGGATTGCTGTATAATAGCTGTAGGAGGCGGAGTTGTAACAGATGTTGCAGGCTTTGTTGCAGGTACATTTGGCAGAGGAGTTCCTTTTATTAATTATGCGACTACTTTGCTTGCAGCGGCAGATGCGTCAATCGGAGGTAAGACAGCTGTTGATACACCGCTGGCAACTAATTTAATTGGATTATTTAACCAGCCTAAGAAGGTTTATATTGATATTGCGGCATGGAAAACTTTGCCTGAAAGACAGATTTACAGCGGAATGGCAGAAACAGTTAAGCATGCATGTATGGCAGACAGGGAATTCTTTGAATATCTGGAAGCTAATATCGACAGAATACTGGCTGTTGATTCGAATGCCTGTGAGCATATTTCGGAATGCAACTGTAATATTAAATATCAGGTTGTAATGAAAGATGAAAGAGAGAGCGGATTAAGGGAAATACTTAATCTCGGACATACTGTGGGAAGAGCAGTGGAGACCGTGAGTGATTACAGACTGCTCCATGGTGAGGCTGTTTCAATCGGACTTGTTGCTCAGGCACGTTTAGCACAGAAATACGGATATATGTCAGAGGAAGAGGTTAACAGAGTAATTGCACTGCTTAATAAATGCAAGCTTCCGACATCAATACCGGATTACATCAACCGCAAAGAGCTTGTTAAGAAATTATATACTGACAAGAAAGTTAAAAACGGACAGCTTCGTTTTGTCCTTGAAAAAGGAATAGGAGAGGTCGTTCAGTTTGGGGATAATAATTTTGCTAAACCTGTATCTGAAGAGGAAGCAGAAGAAATAATTGGTTTGTTATAAAAAAGATTGGGGCTGTAAAAAACAGTCCCTTTTTTGTAAAGTTAAAAATAGCTGAACATAAAAGTCGGAGCTCCAGGGGGAAACCTGAAGCTCCTAGCTTTTAAAATATGAGGGGGGAGATAGAAAGTTATACTTCACTATCCATTTAAGATATTACAACCCTAATGTGATGGTTGTGTGAACAAATTAAAGAAAAATTAAAAAAATGCAAAAAAAACTTAATTTTTACTTTATTGATTTTAATTAGCCTATATGTTATATTAATTCCTATATGAAAAAGAATAATATTTTTAAAGAGGAATAATTATGAAGGACGATTTTGATTTAGATTTAGAGAAGGAATTGGCAAAGTCAATTGCTCATATTGTTGATGAAGAGACCAATGGAGCGGAGGTTTTTGTAAAAAGCTCGGTTCCTACCGAGACAATATCAATGCCTAAGGTTGAATCCGGCGAAGAGAAGGAGGAGCCTCAGGAGCAGCCTGATGAGCCGGAGGAAGAGGATACAATTTCAAAGAAAAAGAAAATAAAGCATTTAGTCATTATGATTGTGAGTATCGTTGCAGCAATTGCTGTTATCGGTGTTGCAGCATATTTTATTGTAAGATATGCATACAGAAGCAGTATGGATAATTATGGTTATCACAATAATGCGGGTTACGCAGCATTGAATAATAAGGATTATGCCACTGCCGCAGAGCATTTTGAAAAAGGTCTTACTTATGAAGACGGCAGAAATGATACTGATATGATGATGTATCTGTATGAATGCTATATATATCTGGATAAGGAAGACGAGGCAATCGATACATTATATAAAGTTTTGGAGTTTAATGATAATAACTATTATAATGCATTGTATTATCTTGTAAAATATTATGATGAAGACGAAGATTATGAAACATTAAAGAAATTATATGATGAGAATAAGGATTCAAAGAATTCCGATGTACTTTCTTTATTTGCAATATATCAGGCGTCAGCACCGCTTGCTTCGCCTGTAAGCGATACCTATAGCGATGACCAGGAGGTAACTCTTGCAACTAAGAAGGGAAGCGTAATTTATTACACAACTGACGGAACCGAACCTAATGAATTCAGTACCGAATATACAGAGAAGATTACTGTCTCAGAGGGAACCACAACAATTAAGTTTATTGCTGTCAATGAGTATGGCTTTGCTTCTGATGTTGTAACCGAGGAGTATGTTGTTAATTATAAGGCACCTTCTGCACCGACTATTTTCCCGGAGAAGACCTCATTTAAGCAGGCTTCTGATGTGATGGTAACAATTAATAATATTGCTGATGACGCAGTTGCTTATTATACGATTGACGGAACCATTCCTAATGAGGACAGTACTGTTTATGAAGGAGCATTTGCACTTCCTGCAGGTTCAACAATTGTAAATGTACTTATTGTTGATTCACATGGTCTTACATGCAGAACCTCTAAGACATACAATGTAACCTATATTTCAGATATTACGGAAGCTGATGCATTGACCAATATATGGAGCAAGCTTGAAGAAGAGGAATATGTTGACGAGGAACATCTTGATGAGGATGGTAATTTATGTGAGCTTCAGTATTATACAAAGAAGACAATTGATGATATAACAGTTTATATGTATTATTATTCAGTTGACGGCGAGATAGAGGATTACTGGTTTGCTGCAGATGACAGCAAGGGTGAGGTATATAAGATTACCAAGAATAAGAAGGATGAATATGTTCTTAAAAAATTATAAAAATTAAATTTTGCCGGCGTATTTTACAATACGCCGGTTTTTTTGTCGATTTATTCTTGCATAAAATGATGTATTTGTATACAATGTAAGTTGAGATAAATTTAGGAGGTAGCTTTATGTATAAGATACGGAAAGCGGAGAAACTGGCTGATAAGATTTTTATGATGGATATTGAGGCTCCACGTGTAGCTAAATCATGTGAGCCGGGTCAGTTTGTAATTGTTAAAATGGATGAGAAGGGTGAAAGAATTCCACTTACCATTTGTGACTATGACAGAGAAGAAGGAATTGTTACAATTGTATTTCAGATAGTTGGTGCTTCAACTGCAGAAATGGCAGAGATGAAGGCCGGAGATGCTTTTGAGGATTTTGTAGGACCTTTAGGCTGTGCATCCGAGCTTATTTATGAAGATGTTGAAGCGTTAAAGAATAAGAAGATTTTATTTGTTGCAGGCGGTGTTGGTACAGCTCCTGTATATCCACAGGTTAAGTGGCTTCATGAGCATGGCGTTATGGCAGATGTCATTGTAGGCTCTAAGACCAAGGATTTATTAATTCTTGAGAAGGAAATGGAAGCTGTTGCCGGCAATCTTTACGTAACTACGGATGACGGAAGCTACGGAAGAAGCGGAATGGTTACAGATACAATCAAATACCTTGTTAATGAGCAGGGAATTAAGTATGACCATTGCGTAGCAATCGGACCAATGATTATGATGAAGTTTGTCTGCCTGCTTACTAAGGAATTAGGTATTCCTACTGTTGTCAGCCTTAATCCGATTATGGTTGACGGTACCGGTATGTGCGGAGCATGCCGTGTGCAGGTAGGTAATGAGGTTAAATTTGCATGCGTTGACGGACCTGAGTTTGACGGACATCTTGTTGATTTTGACCAGGCAATGAAGAGACAGCAGATGTATAAGACAGAGGAAGGCAGAGCAATGCTTAAGATTACAGAAGGTGCAACACACAAGAATGGCGGTTGTGGCTGCGGAGGTGACAAATAATGGATATGATGAAAAGAGTGCCTGTAAGAGAGCAGGAGCCAAAGGTAAGAGCAACCAATTTTGACGAGGTTTGCCTTGGATATAATGAAGAAGAGGCTATGGCAGAGGCTTCAAGATGTTTAAACTGCAAGAATGCTATGTGTATGCAGGGATGTCCTGTTTCAATCAACATTCCTGGCTTTATTAATGAGGTTAAGCAGGGTAATTTTGCTGAGGCATACAGAATTATCAGCGAATCATCAGCACTTCCTGCTGTTTGCGGACGTGTATGTCCTCAGGAGTCACAGTGTGAAGGTAAATGTATCAGAGGAATTAAGGGTGAGCCTGTTTCAATCGGTAAATTAGAGAGATTTGTTGCTGACTGGGCAAGACAGAACGGTATATCACCGGAGCCTGCCAAGGAGAAGAAGAATAAGAAGGTTGCCGTTATCGGTTCAGGCCCTTCAGGTCTTACCTGTGCAGGAGACCTTGCTAAGATGGGTTATGATGTAACAATTTTTGAAGCATTACATAAAGCCGGCGGAGTACTTGTATATGGTATTCCTGAATTCCGTTTACCTAAGGAAGAGGTTGTACAGGCTGAGGTTGAGAATGTTAAGAAGCTTGGTGTAAAGATTGAGACTAATGTTGTAGTTGGTAAGGCTGTAAGAATTGATGACTTAATGGCAGAGGGCTTTGAAGCCGTATTTATCGGTTCAGGTGCAGGACTTCCGAGATTTATGGGAATTCCGGGAGAGAATGCTAATGGTGTATTCTCAGCCAATGAGTACCTTACAAGAAGCAATCTTATGAAAGCTTTTAAGGACGAATATGCTACCCCTATTGCAGCAGGCACAAAGGTTGCTGTTGTCGGCGGCGGTAATGTTGCGATGGATGCTGCAAGAACAGCACTTCGTCTTGGTGCAGAGGTTCATATTGTATATAGAAGAAGTGAGGAAGAACTTCCTGCCAGAGTTGAGGAAGTACATCATGCTAAGGAAGAGGGCATTATTTTTGACCTTCTTACTAATCCTACGGAAATCCTTGTTGATGAAAAAGGCTGGGTTAAGGGTATGAAATGTGTTAAGATGGAGCTTGGCGAGCCTGATGAATCAGGCAGAAGAAGCCCTGTTGAAATCCCGGGTTCAGAATATGAAATGGAACTTGACACAGTTATCATGTCACTCGGAACCTCTCCGAATCCTTTGATTTCTTCTACAACAGAAGGACTCGATATTAACAGAAGAAAATGTATTGTTGCTGATGAGAATAACGGACAGACATCAAAGATTGGTGTATTTGCCGGAGGAGATGCAGTTACAGGTGCAGCTACGGTAATTCTTGCAATGGGTGCAGGAAAAGCAGCAGCTAAGGGTATTGACGAATACTTAAGCAATAAATAATTTTCTGATATTTTTAGGATGGTGTTTGCATGACAGTCGGTATGAATTGCCTTAGCCGGTGCGCTATAACAATAGCGGTATCCCCAGATGTAATTACTAATGTGTGCTTTATTGTTCTTTTTACATTACTTATTGCTACATTAATAATGTCGTATGCACTATGGAGCAGCAGGGATAAACTCAAAAAATTAATGAATCAGCATACCAATCAGGATACAATTACCGGATATGGTAATTTTACCAGATTTATTGATAATGCCAAAAATATGCTTATGTATAACGACAGGCATTATGCTATCGGCTATATTGATGTCAGTAATTTTAAATCTATTAATGACTATTATGGCAGGGCACAGGGCGACGGAGTTCTTAAAACTGTTGCCGACAGAATTAATGACCTTGTTATGCCGGACGGTATTTTTGCACGAAGATTTGCTGACAGATTTGTTTTCATGGTAGATTACCTTGATATAACAAGTCTTGCGTATATTGTTGATACTTATTTGTCAGAGATGGATTATCAGATTGAGAGCCTTGAAGAGGTTGTTCGAATAAAATGTAATTGCGGTATTTATGAAGTAACCGACCATAAGGAAAGAATCGAGGAGATGATAGATAAGGCTGCGATTGCCACCAAGCTCTCCAAGAACAGCATTTCCACCGCAGTTACAATTCTTGATAAGCAGGTCAGCAACGACATAATGCGTAATCAGGAAATTACATATAAAATGAACAGTGCATATAAGAACAGGGAATTTGTTGTCTACATTCAGCCTAAGGTAAGCATGACCAATGGTAAAATCGTAGGCGGAGAGGCGCTGATAAGATGGATGTCCCCTGATGAGGGCATGATTCCACCCATCAGATTTATTCCTCTGTTTGAGGAAAACGGATTTGTTACCAAGCTCGATTTCTATGTTTTGAATCAGGTTTGTGAAATGATTAGAAGGAGAAGGCAGGGAGCAAGAAGACTTGTTCCGATTTCTGTTAATCAGTCACGTCTGCATGTGTATGATTCGTTATACATTAATAAATTGATTAAAACGATTGATAAATATGAAATTGACAAAGATAATATTATTTTTGAGGTAACAGAAAGTGCATTTACCGAGAATGCCCAGGATATGATTGATTTGGTTAACCGTATGGTCCAGATGGGATATAATGTTTCAATGGACGATTTCGGCTGCGGTTATTCCTCTCTGAATATGCTTAATCAGCTCCCTATCTGTGAGCTTAAACTTGATAAGCAGTTCATTGATGATGAATCCTCAAGGAGCCGTTATATTATCAAGTCAATTGTCGGTCTGTCGCACGGACTTGGTATATCTACAGTGTGCGAGGGCGTTGAGACCTTTGAACAGGTTAAATTCCTTCAACAGATAGGCTGTGATATTGCACAGGGATACTATTATGCCAAACCAATGCCTATGAATGAATTTGAGAAAATGCTTGATGCAGATTAGATTTTATGGTGCAGCTTCTTTATGAAGTTGCACTTTTTTTGTGCACATGTTATTCTCAATCTATGAAGATTACAATTATATGCGTGGGCAAAATAAAAGAAAAATTTTATCAGGAGGCAATAGCCGAATACAGCAAAAGACTTTCAAGATACTGTAAACTGGAAATAATTGAGGTTGCAGATGAGAAGACACCCGACGGATGTTCTGCGGTTATGGAGGAGCAGATAAAGGCAAAAGAGGGTGACAGAATACTCAATGCATTAAAGGGCGATGAATATGTTATTTCACTTGCAATTGAAGGTAAGAAACTCGATTCGGTTGCTTTTGCGGACAGAATCAACAATCTCGGAATTCAGGGCAAAAGTCATATTGCTTTTATTATAGGCGGTTCCCTCGGACTTGACAGAAGGATTACCGCTCAGAGTGATATGATGCTAAGCTTTTCAGATATGACGTTTCCGCATCAGCTTATGAGAGTAGTTCTGCTGGAGCAGGTGTACAGGGGTTACAGGATAATTAACGGGGAGCCGTATCATAAATAATGAAGATGTCAGCATATATAAGTTGATTAATTTTATTTTTTTTGATAAAATTTAATATATCACAATACTTAGGAGAAGGAGTTTTTTTATGTCAGATTTTCGTTTCAAAAATAAGGATGAAAGATATTCCAGAATGAACCGTTTTTTTGTATTAGCGGCATCACTGCTTTTTGCAATTTTTCTTTTTTATCTTATTGTCCAGATTGTTATGGGGAGGTATAATCGTGCGATTATGCTTGTGAATTTGGGAATGCTTGTTGGGTTTGTGGTTTTCGACATTGTGTTTTTCCTTAGAAACCGAACAAGTTCGCGCCTGAAGCTTTTTATTGCCATTGAGGTCGGAATTGAATTTCTGTTCTTTTCAGCTTTTGAAACAGCAGGATTTATCGGTCTGGCTTTAATAGGTGTGCTGAGCGTCTTAATACCGTATTATGACGGCAAAGCATATAAAATAATTCTCGGCGTATATGCAGGATTATTTACTATAGGAGAGATTGGACGTTTTGCAATTAAGGTAACGGAGATAGGTATGGGTGAAATCTGTCAGATACTTATTACTTATGCAATGTTTATCGTGCTTGCAAGAGTCGGTGCTCTTTCCAAGCTCTTCAGTGACCATGCACTTGGAAGTGTTGAGGAGCAGTCGGAGAAGCTTTCGGTAATGATGGATGAGATTCTTGAAATTTCACATACAGTTAAGTCAGAATCTGATTCAGGTACCCAGATGATGGAGAGTTTGTTAAATACATCCGTTAAGGCTGCTGAGAGCATGCAGGAGATTTCTGCTGCTACTGACATGACTGCTGAGAATATTGAGACTCAGATTGGTATGACTCAGAATATTCAGAAGGCAATAGAAGATACTAAGGCACGTTCCGATAAGATGGTATCGATTGCAACGACCTCTACAGAGGAAATCAGTCAGAACCAGAGGATGATGGAAGAGCTTAAGACACAGGCTGTTAAGATGGAAGAGACCAATAATCAGGTTACTGAGGCGATGGAGAAGCTGTCACATCAGACCAGAGAGGTTGAAGAGATTGCCAGCATTATTCTTAATATTTCAAGCCAGACGAATCTGCTTGCACTCAATGCCTCAATTGAAAGTGCACGTGCAGGCGAAGCCGGAAGGGGCTTTGCGGTAGTAGCTGACCAGATTAGACAGCTTGCTGAGGAGACACGTACTTCTACAGAGAGAATTACCGGAATTGTTAATGAGTTGAACAGCAATGCCAAGGAAGTCGCTGATATTACCAAGGAATCCGTAACGGCGGCAGAGAGCCAGAATAAGATGATTATTACTGCATCAGACACCTTTGAACTGCTTCGACAGAATATTGCTGAACTTATAAGCGATATCAATGAAATTGATGATAAGATTGAGAATCTTTCAAAGGCTAATGACCGTATCGTCGAGAATATTACACTTATTTCTGCAACAACTGAGGAGGTTACCGCAAGTGCAGAGCAGACCAACTCACTCAGCAGGGAAAATGTTGAATATGCAAGAAATACAATGAATGCAATTAATCTTATTCAGGAAAGTGCAACAAGATTAGAGAAATATATTTAATCAAAAAAAGTCGTACACAACAGCGTGTACGGCTTTTTTTATTATACTAGAAAATTTCTTTCTTAAACAAACCTAATCGTTCTTATTCTCGGCAGGCTTGCTCGTTAATTTCTCAAACAGATATGAGAAAGCAGCACCTGCTATAAATAATACAATGCCGACAATTATTGAAACAGGACTGTAGGATGGATTTTCCATTTTGTAGAGTATTGCAAAAGGAGAAGCAGCAATAAGTCCCAAAATTCCGCAGTAGGTAAATGATTCAAATTTCTTCAACAGCCAGTTGATTAATTTGGAAATAAGAAGTATTCCGATAATACAGCCTATTCCGAAAGGTGCAAGTATGAGCACGCTGTTAAGCAGACCTGAACCGTCAAGATTCTTAAGGGCGGTAAGGAATATGCTGATTGTTCCTATTACACCTGAATAATAGCCAAACATCATTAACAGAAGAGAACCGCTTATACCCGGTACAACCATTGCAGCTGCACAGATAACACCCATAAAGAAAAGAAGTATCATTAATCCCGGATCTGCCTTCAGAGATTCTGCTGTAGCAGTTGAAGGATTGGCAACGGCCATCCATACGGCGAGCGCACAGAAAATTATGAAAAGCAGGACATGAACTGGATTGATGGATTTTCTTTTTTCATTGTCCAATGCATTCTGGGCACTTGTAAATATTGCAGGAATTCCTCCGACAATCAGACCTACGAAGCACATACATGTCTGGAACGAGTATTTGCTTAAGCAGTGCGGAATTATGAATGAGAAAACTGCAATACCTGCAACCATTCCGATAACAATCGGAAGAAGCGTAAGGAAGGATTTCTTAAAATTCTTAATAATCCCGTTGATTGAACCGATTAATTTGTCATAGATTCCCATTGTAACAGCCATTGTTCCGCCGCTTACACCGGGAATGATGTTGGCAACGCCAATAAAAATACCTTTAATAACGTCGATAATAAATTTCATTATTTTTTTCCTTTCAAATCTGATATCTTCATAATTCTAAATCTTTTATTTCATGTAGTCAAGAAAAATGAAAAGCATACTTAAAAATGAAATTCATACCTTGTACAAGTCCGTCATATATTTGACTAAAGGAGGTCGGACATGAAGCAGACAGAGGTATATCAGTATTTATCAGTCAGATTACGAATGATTTTTTCAAAACTCCCGCCGGCAATCAGAATAAATGAAATCAGGTTAAGAATCGGCCAGCCCGTAATAATTGAAACGGATGAAGGAGAGATGTTTATTTCTGAGACAGGCCAGCCTGCATTAATAGGACAGGCGTACAGGGTGTGCGAAAGGGATATAAAAGAAACTTTGGAATATATAAGCAATTATTCTTTATATGCATACGAGGAGGAATTAAAAAACGGATATATAACAATTCCGGGCGGCAACAGAATAGGAATCTGCGGAAGGACCGTTGTGGATTTAAATGGTGTCAAGACAATGAGGAATATCGGTTCGGTAAATATCCGGATGGCACATGAGGTAAGCGGCTGCTCGGACTGTTACATGGAAAAGCTTTTTGAAAATAATGAGATTTGCAACACAATGATTATTTCTCCGCCATGCAGCGGTAAAACAACAATGTTAAGGGATATTGTCAGAAATTTATCAAACGGCTTTGCATCCCATACAGGACAGTGTGTAGGTGTTGTTGATGAGAGAAGCGAGATTGCGGCATGCTGCTATGGGGTTCCGCAGAATAATGTGGGAATCAGGACTGATGTAATGGACGGATGTCCGAAATCCTACGGAATGATTATGTTAATCAGAAGCATGGCACCGAAGGTAATTGCAGTTGATGAAATCGGAAGCAGGGAGGATGTCGAGGCATTGGAATACTGTGTAAACTGCGGCAGCAGAATGCTTGTCACAATACATGGTTCATCAATTAAGGAAATACAAGGCAAAAAACTTCTGGAGAGATTATTTGAAAAGAAAATTTTTAACAGATTTATTGTACTTTCGGGAATGCCGAAAAAGGGAAGTGTTGCAGGCATATATAATGCAGAGGGGGTGATGGTATGAAATATGTGCCGAAGCTAATTGGAATAGTGCTTGTTGTTTTTGCTACAACAAGCTATGGAATTGCATTGAGCAGGGATATTAAAGCAAGACTCAGTGAGTTAAAGGAGCTTAAGAAAATAATTTTTCTGCTGAAGGGAGAAATAAGCTTTGGACATACTCCGCTTTTGGAAGCCTTTGACAATATCGGCAGACGCTGCGGCGAACCGTTTAAAGGAATTATTGCAGAGTTTGTAAAACACGGCAGTGAAAGTACGAAAAAACCGTTTAATGAAATCTGGATTCAGGGCATGAGTGCAGGACTTGCCGGAACTCATTTAAATAAAGAAGAACAGCAGAAGGTTCTGAATCTCGGAAATGAACTTGGGTTAAGTGACGTTAAAACACAGCAAAATGCAATTGACAGCTTTGCTGCGGAGCTTGATATGGATATTGAACAGCTTGCCGGGGTTGTGCCGGGAAGGGTCAGGCTCTATCACAGTATGGGGATAATGCTTGGAATTGTCATTGCAATAATTATGATTTGAGAGGACTAAGTAATGGAAATAGGACTGATATTCAAAATCGCGGCAGTGGGAATAATTGTTTCGGTAATTTACCAGATTTTAAAGCACAGCGGAAGGGAAGAACAGGCTTTTTTAACAAGCCTTGCAGGACTTATTCTTGTGCTGTTCTGGATTATTCCGTATATTCAGGAATTATTTGAAACAATTAAAACGATGTTTTCGCTTTAGAAAGGAATAAGATGTTAAGAGTTGCCATAATTGGGTTAACAGGAGCTTTTCTTGCAGTATTGTTAAGAAATCAGAAAAGTGATTTCAGTATGTATGTTATACTCGGCGTTGCAGTCATGATTTTTGCGATTATCTGTACACAGTTAGAAAGTATTATTTCTGCGATTAATACTTTTTCTGCTTATGTGAATATTGAAAAGAAATACATTGTTATTCTCATTAAAATGACAGGTATAACCTATGTTGCCGAATTTGCGGCATCAATATGCAGGGATTTGGGATATCAGTCGATTGCAGCACAGGTGGAAATGTTTGCAAGGCTCTCTCTTTTTGTTATCAGTATCCCGGTGGTAAGTGCATTAATAGAAACAATAAGTAATTTATGAAGAAAAAAATACTGATTTATATAATAATTGTGCTTCTGCTTGTACCGGCAGCGGTATTCGGAGCAGAAGAGGACAATCCCTCCGAAATGTCATATTATGATTACTCCGAAATAACGGATATTACAGAGGAAGAGGGAATTGATTTTGAAGAAATAGTCGGAGATTTTTCAAAGGGTGATATTGACGGTGCTCTTTCAAAGATGGGAAACGGTATTCTAAATGTACTGTTTGAAGAAATAGCAGCACAGAAAACCGTAATTGTGAAAATAATATCAATTGGAATAATTGCGGCACTTTTTACCAATATAACAAGTGCGTTTGCAACCGGAAATGTTTCCGATACGGGATTTTATCTGGCTTTTACCGCACTGCTTGGAATGCTGATGGCGGGCTATCTGGTAACTGCGAATATGGTAAGTGCCGCAATGGATAAGCTTATTGAGCTGATGGAGGCAATTGTGCCGGTGTATATATTGTCACTCGGCTTTGCGTCGGGGCAGAGTACTGCTGCCGGATTTTATCAGGTTACAGCCCTTGCAATTGTTTTTGTTGAAAAAATAATTCAGACAATCATTATTCCGCTTATTTACATATATATGGTCACGGGGCTTCTGAACAACATTGTTAATGAAAGCTTTATGACAAAGGCATGTGAACTTATCAAAAGTGCCGTTAACTGGATTTTAAAGGCATTACTGTCAGTTGTGGTAGGAATAAATGTAATACAGGGGCTTATCAATCCGATTGTGGATTCACTTAAAACATCATCACTCGGAAAGGCTGCCGGAATGATTCCGGGAATCGGAGGGGCATTAAGTTCAATGTCCGGAATTATTCTGAGCTCGGGGACTTTGATTAAGAATTCGATTGGAATGGCTGCAATGGTTGCAATTGTTGTCGTGTCCTTCAGCCCGGTTGTTAAGGCTGTTGTAATGTCAGCTGCGTATAAGGCAGCAGGAGCGGTTATGGAGCCGATTTCCGATAAAAGAGTTATTAATTCAATATCAGTTATTTATGACAGCATGGGACTGTTGGCAAAAGCACTGCTGTATGCGGTTGTTTTTTTCCTTCTGACAATTGCAATTGTGTGCTGCACAACCAATCATAACGTTGCGTGAGGTGGATATGTCATACTTTGTTCAATGGGTCAAAAATATTGCGGTTTTTTATATTATTGCTTCACTGGTCATGCATTTGATACCGGGGAAAAACTATCAGAAATACATAAAGCTTTTTCTTGGAATAATTACGATTATTCTTCTGTTAAAGCCGCTTGGGGAAATACTGAATCTTGAGGAAAATTATCAGAATTATCTGAATAATAACTACAATTTTCAAATGAAGGAGTCTCTGAAAAATGAACTGCAGATAGTTGATGAACTGCAAAAGGAGGCGGTAATAGGGGACTATAAGGCGAAAATACGGGAGAATATAAAAACTTATGTTGAAAGCCTTGAAATTACGTATATTAATGCGGACGTTGAAATAGAATTAAACGAGCAGAAAAGTAATTTTGGCGGAATAACCGGTATTTCCGTATATGTTGAGAATAGCGGCATAACGGGGAGCAGTGTTAATCCTTCGGAGGATTTAATTGTAATTGAAATAAAAAAATATTTGGCCAACTTCTATAATCTGGATAAACGCAATATAAATGTTTATATATCATAGAAAAAAGGTGTGCCACAGGAAAAAAGAAAGGAAAGATTACAATGGGAATTAAAATACCCCCTAAGCTTAAGGATTTTTCAAAGAAACTTTTTACAAAGGAACGGCTTCCAATCATACTGCTTGTGGGGGTATTGCTGGTAGTAATAAGCATACCGGTCAAAAAACAATCCGGTAACACAAAAGAAGCCGATGCATATACTAATGACGCAGAGGAAACTGATTATGTTACGTCAATAGAAAACCGTCTGGAGGAGATTCTGCGGGCAACCGAAGGGGTAGGACAAAATAAAGTAATGATTACTGTAAAAAACACAGGAAAAGATATTTTGTATTCCCAGATGGATATTTCTTCCTCGAAGGTGACGGAATCAGGCTCCGGAACAAACAGGGTATCGGAGGAAATATCCGAGTCGGAATCCGTATTGTATACGGAGGAAAACGGTACGCAGAAGCCGTATGTGCAGGGCGAGGAAATGCCTGAAATTGTCGGTGTGTTTATAATCGCAGAGGGTGCAGGTGAGGCGCAGACCGTTACTAAAATTACAGAAGCTGCAAGTACTCTTTTGGGAGTACCGGTTAATAAAATTAAAGTTTTGAAAATGGAGGTAGGCTCTTGAAAAAGATTTTCAAGAAAAATCATATTATTATTACTGTACTGGCTTTACTTATTGCAGTTGCCGGTTACATAAACTATACAGATAATATTAAGGATAAGACTAAGAATAATAAGGTTGACCAGGTGGATGGAGAGATTCAGAATAATGACGCAGAGCCTGATGATAATTCTATTACGGACCCGGGAGCTGTTGTTTTCACATCAACGGGAATATCCCAGTTCATTGTCAGTGCAAAGCTTGAAAGGGAACAGGTAAGGGCGGCCAATAAAGAAACACTGCTGGAAATCATTGATAATGAAACTCTTCAGGATGAGGCAAAGAAGGAAGCAATTTCACAGATGGTACAGATAACGGACGCTTCCGAAAAGGAGGCGGCAGCAGAACTTCTGCTTGAAGCAAAGGGCTTCAGTAATGTCATCGTTTCAATTTCAGGTTCACAGGTTGATGTAGTGGTTGAGACCTCTGAGCTGACAGAGAGCGATTTGGCGCAGGTTGAGGATGTTGTTACAAGAAAAACAGGCTGCAGCATTGACGCACTGACAATTACTTCGGTTTCTCCGGTAACGGATAATAATACGAATAATTCATCAGAGGATGAGGTTTCATCTGATAAGGTTGCAGATAAGGATTCAGTGGAATCAGACGAAGCTACGGATAATGCCGAAGAAGGGACAGAAGAAGAAAATTTGGTGACTAAGTAAGAAGTGTTTGCAAATTATATGTTATTTTATTATAATGATTTTAGGATACAAATTTAGTTAGATTCGAATCAGGAGGATAAAGATGACAGATAACAGAAAGAAAACATCAAAATCATCATCATATACAGCAGAGGACAGCGTTGGAAGAATTCAGATTTCTGACCAGGTTGTAGCTGTTATTGCAGGTATTGCAGCTACGGAAGTTGAAGGTGTTGCTTCACTCGTAGGCAATATTACCAATGAAATAGTAAGCAAGATGGGAATCAAGAATCTCTCCAAGGGTGTTAAGGTTGAGATGTCAGAGACTTCTGTAATGGCTTATGTTACAATTAATCTTATGTACGGCTTCAATATTCCTGAGGTCTGCCAGAAGGTACAGGAGAAGGTTGCGTCATCAATTGAGACAATGACAGGACTGTCAGTTGCAAGTGTTGATGTATGTGTAGCAGATTTGACAGTTAATAAATAATTGCATAATTAGCAAATTCTGCTTTTTAATTTTGTATATTTATTGTATAATGGGAGTGTCTGTATGCATACGGACACTCTATTTTATTTTTGCAGAGGTTATTATGAAAAGAACAATTTTGAGAGAACATGTGTTCCGGATTTTATTTCGTTATGATTTTTTTGATTTGAAGGACTTTGAGGAACAGAAGACATTGTATTTTGACGAGTATCCTGATTTCTCAGATTATCCGGAGATTAAGGACTGTCCTGTTATTAGTGAACTTGACAGAGCGGAGATTGAGACAAGGATTAATGACGTTATCAGTCATATCGAAGAAATTGACAATATGATTAGTGAGAAATGCACCGGCTGGAAGCTCGACCGCATAGCCAAGGCGGAACTGGCAATAATAAGACTTGCGGCATATGAAATGCATTTTGACCCGCAGGTGGACAAGGCAATTGCTATTAATGAAGCAGTTGAGCTCGCCAAGAAATACGGAGATGACAAGGCTCCGTCATTTGTTAACGGAGTGCTTTCCAAACTTTAATATCAGAGGTTTTTATGGCAAAGATTTATTCTGTGGGACAGGTTAACCAGTATATCAGAAATATGTTCCAGTCCGACTTTTTGCTGAATCAGATTAGTGTTCAGGGAGAGGTCAGTAACTGCAAATATCATTCATCAGGGCATATATATTTTACCCTTAAGGATGGCGACGGAACACTGCAGGCGGTTATGTTTGCAGGCAACAGGACAAACGGCCTTAAATTCAGGCTTTGTGACGGAATGCAGATTGTTGCACATGGTAATATAACCATCTTTGAAAGGGACGGTAAATACCAGCTCTATGCCAGACAGATTGAACAGGCAGGAATCGGTGCAAGATATGAACAGTTTCTTGCACTTAAGAATCAGCTTGAAGAGATGGGAATGTTTGATCCGATGTTTAAGAAGCCGATACCTAAGTATGTTAAGACACTGGGTGTTGTAACGGCTTCAACAGGTGCTGCAATCAGGGATATTATTAATGTTGCAACCCGCAGAAATCCTTATATACAGATTGTTTTATATCCTGCACTTGTTCAGGGCGACGGAGCCGTAAGAAGTATCTGCAGGGGTATAAGGGCACTGGATGAATACGGCGTGGATGTAATTATTGCAGGACGAGGCGGAGGTTCGATTGAGGATTTGTGGGCATTTAATGAGGAAGAGGTCGCAAGATGTATTTTTGACTGCAATACGCCCGTTATATCTGCCGTAGGACATGAAACTGATTTTACAATTGCAGATTTTGTATCTGATTTAAGGGCACCAACACCTTCGGCGGCAGCAGAGCTTGCGGTATGTGATATTGCACTTCTGATACGCCAGCTGAATGATATCGGATACAATCTTCAAAATATAATGCAGCAGAGAGTTGACAGCTGCAGGGCGGAGCTGCAGAACTATCGTATGAGACTTAATTATCTTTCACCTGAGAATGTTCTGAATAATCATCTGAGGCGGCTGGCAGATTTGAGGGACGCACTTGACAGGAGTATTAATACGAGGCTCAGTGACCTTAACGGAAGGCTGGCTTTGTACTGCTCCAGACTTGAGGCATTGTCGCCGCTTGCGAGATTCTCTTCGGGATATTCCTTTGTTACGGATGTGAACGGAAATTCCGTTACGGAGATTTCACAGGTAAGTCCAAAGGATGTTCTTACAATACATGTTAAGGACGGAAATATCAGTGCAAGTGTTATTGATACAACGGGATGCAGCTATAATTGAGCAATATTGCAGGAGAATGTAGTGTGAAAGAAAGTAGAGGAAAACCATAAAAGGGCGCACCTCAGCAAGCTGTCTAAAAATAGGCAACTTTTTGAAGTTAGATAAGTAATGTAAATAACCTAAGAAGCCATTGGCTCATCAGGTGGTAATAACCCTTCTTTTTGAAG
>JBGVLM010000068.1:0-5596 GCA_045124255.1 Butyrivibrio sp.
CGGCTTTAAGTGAGTACGGCTTCAGAAAAATCAAGGGAAAATACCCATATTATGTAAGACTTATAGGGGATGAGATTGTACACATCATAACATATATGAATGAATGGTGTCCGTGGCCAAGATATAAAGCCTTCAATGTTATAGGTGGTATTGCCACTGTATACAGAAGGAGAATCGCATTTGATAAGAGCCCGAAATTTAATGCACAGTGGCTTAATAGCAACAGCAATATAAATGCACATCTGAATTTCTATAACATGGATGAGGAATATTTAACTAAAATCAGGGAATTTGAATATGAGAAAGAGAATGAAGCAGATATGACTGCGGCAATTAATTATTCACTGGAGGTAACAAAACAGAATTTATTGCCGGAATTAAATAAAGTGCAAAGCCTTGAGGATTGTATAAACTATTTCAGCATTTTCCATAAATCATTATTGTTTGTTAATCCAGGATATATTCTTGAAAAAGAAGGATTGAGTTCTGAAATGAACGAGGAATTATTATTTGTGTTGGTATTTGGTTTGAAAAGATATGATGAATTTGTTAACTTGAAACGGGAAATTATAAGGAAAGAAGAAGAGCAGGATGAATATTGGATAAAGATAGGAAAAAGCGGTCTTACCATGGAAGAATTTGAAAAAATCAAATTAGAATCGGAACAAAGAACGCTTAAACAGATAGAGAATTATGAAATGATGGTAAAAGACCCCGAATGGCAGAAAAAAATAGCAGAAGAATTAAAACTCAGAAAAACAGTTAACCATGAAATACTGCGAAATCATGGGTTTGAAATATAAAGGAGGATAAGAAAATGAAAACATTTAATTCAGTATTTAAACAAGTATATGAAGAGGCTTTAAGGGAGTACGGATTCAGAAAAATTAAGGGAAAATATCCATATTATGTAAGACTTATAGGGGATGAGATTGTACATGTTATAACATATGCAAGCCGACCCGCAATGAAAAAAGGCTACAAAGGGTATTGTATATATGGAGGAGTTGCAACTGTATACAGACACAGCCTGAATTTGAATATGGCAGTTCACTATAATTTTGAATGGCTTGAAAGTGCACAGGCGTATTATGCGAAAAATAATACTTATGAGAAAATCAGGGAAAAGAGTAATGGATGGGATACATTTACATATAAGGCAGATGATGAAACATCATTAATTGAAAGTCTGGAATATTCATTGGAAGTAACAAAGGAAATAATGCTTCCGGTACTGGATAAAGTAACAGATTTGAAAACATGTGTTGAATATTATGAAACTTACAATGAAACTAATCTGTACTTATTCACGGATAAAAAATTTGGACAATCATATGCTAATACCTGGTACAACGAAGGATTGTTAATTGCAAAAGTATACAGTGTAGAGGAGTATATTGAAAGCAGGAAGAATTTGCATGGACGAATGTTGAATAGTATAGAGAAATTTAAATCCATAATGAATAATCCTAATGAGTATGACAGGGTTATGAAGGAAATGGAACGCCGAAAGGAGTTTAATACCGGATTACTTTGCAACTACGGATTTGAAATAAAAGGTAGGATAATGAAAATGAAAACATTTAATTCAGCATTTAAGCAAGTGTACGAAGGGGTACTTAGTGAGTATGGCTTCAGAAAAATCAAGGGAAAATACCCATACTATGTAAGACTTATAGGGGATGAGATTGTACATGTTATAACATATGCAAGCCGCCCTGCAATGAAAGAAGGATACAAAGGGTATTGTGTATATGGAGGAGTTGCAACTGTATACAGACACAGTCTGGATTTGAATATGGCCGTTCGCTATAATTTTGAATGGTTTAAAAGTGCACAGGAGTATTATGCTAATAATAATACTTATGAGGAAAGCAGGAAAAATCGTAATAGATGGAATATATTTACATATAAGTCAGATGATGAAACGTCATTAATAGAAAGCCTGGAATATTCATTGGAAGTAACAAAGGAAATAATGCTTCCGATACTGGATAAAGTAACAGATTTGAAAACATGTGTTGAATATTATGAGACTTATAATGAATCGAATCTGTGTTTATATACGGATAAAAACTTTGGGCAGTTATATGCTAATAACTGGTACAATGAAGGATTGTTGAATGCAAAAGTATACAGTGTAGAGGAGTATATTGAAAAAAGAAAGAAAAAATTAGCTAAAGCCATAGAGAATGATATATATATGATAAAAATCGGTAAAAGCGGATTTACAGAGGAAACATATGAAAAAGAAAAAAATGAGATGTATGAATGGATGCTGGAAAGAATAGAGAAATTTAAATCCATAATGAATAATCCTAATGAGTATGACAGGGTTATGAAGGAAATGGAACGCCGAAAGGAGTTTAATACCGGATTGCTTCGCAACTACGGATTTGAAATATAAGGGGGATAAGAAGATGAAAATAAAACGAAAATTACGTAAGTTAATAGCGGGGTTTCTTGCAATAATACTGACTGTTTCAGCAATACCCCATGTACAGGTATATGCTGAAGAAAATATTGGTGTAGTAGACTACTTAAAGGCAGAAACCGAAACGTGTATGGAAGGCGTACTGGCTTCAATGTCGGAGCATGAGGCTGGAAAATGGCATAAGGCAATATTTGATGATTTATTTTACTGGAACAGCTTTCATAATGCGGTTCAGCGGGATATCAGGAATAGGTATCCAAAAATGGAAGAAAAGGAACTCTGGATTCCATTTTATAATGAGAAAGGCGAAAAGATCGGAAACGGAAGAGCCGATTTGAGTATGGAACAAGAAGGAACAGTATACATTTGGGAGGTAAAACCGGAATCTTATTCGGAACTGCCTAAACGCTTGTTAGCCCAGGCACAGCTTGAAAAATATGTTAGTGCTAAAATTAATTATAAAAAGGGTTCAACCCAGATATCCGGAGGAACAACATATCTGGAAAAGACACTGATTCGTTCTGATTATAAGGAACATGTAATCTATGAGATTAATTACAGAGTCGAAGTCGATGGATTAATATTTTATGATTTTACCCGCCACTCGAAAAAAGAAGAGTTAAGTAATGAAGAGGTTAGTTTGCCGTGTTCGGAGACAAATAATGCCACAATATCACAGTATTCCAAGGTGCGTTCTACGTCTGACACTATTAATTCAGACTATATTACAGAGCCTCAGTATGGTATAGAAGTAGAGGTGGATATCGCCAAATTAATTGCTCTTGTCACAGTTGCTAATGCATGGGGTTCATACCATGACAGAATTAACAGTAATCCATCGACCAGTAATTCACTTTCCACGTCTATATCATTATGCTGTAAGAAGTTTGTAGTATCAGCTGCGGCGGTGAGCGGAATGTTCATGCTGTCTCCCGAAACTGTAAATGCGGCTGAGATAAATGACGCAATCTATGAATTTGAACTTGCACTGGAGACCTATGGCGGAGTGGACATAGTGGACGAGCTTATGGAGGCTTTGGAAGCAGAGGATGAAGAGAAAATTGAAGAATTAATCAAAAAAATTCAGGATGAAAGCGGAAAATATAGTGAAGCCTCAAAGGCGGAGCAGCCAAAAGACCCACTTATAATAGATCTTGGAGAGGAAGGGACTGAACTGACAACACTTGCAAATGGTGTGAATTTTGACCTCGATAATAACGAATTTGCAGAGAGAACAGCTTGGATTGGAACACAGGATGGATTTCTTGCATATGACCGTAACGAAAACGGTAAAATTGACAATGGCGGAGAATTGTTTGGAGACCGTGTGATATTAAAGGATGGTTCACAAGCGGAATCGGGATTTGACGCACTCGCTGAAATGGATGAGAATAAGGATAAAAAAATAGACAGCAGTGATTCGGATTTTGATAAACTGAGAGTTTGGATTGACAGCAACCATAACGGAATATCTGAGGAAGAAGAGATAAAAAGTCTGTCTGAACATGGAATTACATCTATCAGTCTTGAACACAGTGAGATAAGCGTGGTTGATGAACAGACAGGAACGCGTATGGCAGAAACCGCAGATGTTGAACTTAATATTGACGGAACAACTTTTCTGACTTCAATTTGTGAATTCTGGTTTCCTGTTAATTCATCGGATACAACACAGGGAGATAGTGTGACAGCCGGAAACGTTCCTGATATTAATCAGGCGATTGTCAATGATGAAAGTGGTGAACTGCTTGAGTTGTGCTGCAGCTTCGGTGAATCAGAGAATATAGCACAGAAGCATTATTATCTCAAACAGATTTTGTATTTTATTAGCGGTGCAGCAGATATAGATGCTGACAGCCGTGGGGGCAACATTGACGCAAGAAATTTAAAAGTTGTAGAGCAGTTCATGGGGCGTGAATTCTCAGGCGTTGGCGGAAACAATCCTAATGCAAATGCTGCCGCCATATTAGAAGAAATATACACCGATATAGAAAGACAGTATTATAATCTTCTGAATCTGTACTGTGAATTCGGAGGATATCTGAATGTTGTCTATGAATGTGAGAATGAAAATGGTGAAGAAGAGTTAAACCTTGCATTTTTAAATTACATAATAACAGCCAAAATGCAGAACAATGAGGATGTTGATATGCTTGTATATGATTTGGGTGTCTATTTGAATTCTTATGATGAGATAAACAGTACGGCGTATTATCAGGATTACTGCGATTATTATTCTTCAATTTCTGAACACTATGCGGAGGTTGTTGAATTTACAAAAGAGTTAAATGTATATATGGGAACCGATGGAGATGATTTGCACACCGGACTGGATGTCAGCGAGTTTATTTATGGAGGAGCAGGCAATGATGAACTTTTCGGCAGAAGCGGCAATGATTATTTTGATGGTGGAACGGGAGATGATTATCTTGAAGGCAGTTTCGGAGATGATATCTATCTGCTCTACAAAGGCTGCGGCAGTGACACAATTATGGATTATGACGGAGTAAATAAAATTTGCTTTACTGATAATACAGAATTAGAAGACATTAAGGTATCGTTGAGCGGTACATCGGATATTCGACTTAGAATTGACGGAAGTGATGATGTAATAACAATACAGTATTTCAGACAGCATGAAAGCTACAGAAATTTTTACTTGGAATTCAGTGATGGAACAAAGATACATGTAGAGGATGAAAATAGTCCGTTCAGAACCTTATACGGAACCTCGGACAATGACAGAATAATAAGTATTTATGAAAATTCAACACTGTACGGCCTTGAAGGAGATGATATGCTCAGCTGCGAAAACGGAGAGAACATTCTTTACGGCGGAAATGGTAGTGATACATTGAATGGCGGAAGCGGCGTCGACAGGCTGTATGGCGGAGCAGGCAATGACAGCCTTTACGGAGGTTACGGAGATGATATGCTTGATGGAGGAGCCGGCGATGACTATTTCCAAGGAGAAGGAGGCAATGACACCTATATCTTTTATAAGGGAAGTGGTAATGATATAATTCTGGACGGCGAAGGAACAAGTACAATTAAATTCACAGATGACACGAAGCCTGAAGATATAAAAACACGATATACCGGAAAATGGAACATTACACTTATAATAGGTGACGGAAGTGATACAATAACCATTGAAAGTTT
>JBGVLM010000069.1:0-24783 GCA_045124255.1 Butyrivibrio sp.
AAATTCAGAAAGGACAGAATTATGAACAGAAACGAAGTATTAACCGAACCTGCCGCACTGGTTCGTCTTGAATTACAGAATGAGGGTTTTGATATTGATAATATGAGGGTTCCGTCAAGAGTGTATCTTCTGGCAGACAGTCTTTATGATGCAATGCTTTCAAGAAACTGCGGAGAATATAAATATCCGCTCGGCGGAAAGCTTTATGTGTTTAATGACAATGAAGATGTCGGTTTTATAAAAGCTCATATGTGTTCTCCGGCGATTGCAACACAGGCAGAGGATTTGATTGCAGGCGGAGTAAAGGAGTTAATTCATGTCGGTTTTGCAGGGGGCATACAGCCTGATATGAAGCCGGGAGATATTGTACTGACCGACGGGGCATATAATGACACGGCGGTTGCTGGATTATATGGTTTTGATTATGAGATTATAGAATCTACGAATGAATTAACTGATAAATTAGCTGCAATTTTGACGGAGAATTCAGTTGCGTTCAGAAGAGGAATGCATTGGACGACTGATGCAGGATATATGGAAACATGGGGTCAGATAATTGACCACAGAGAAAAAGGTGCATTATGTGTGGAAATGGAAGGCGTCGGACTTTTTACAATAGCCAACTACAGAAAATGTGCCGCGACGGCAGTATATGTTGTTTCGGATGTACATATTGAAAGCGGCTGGGATTTAGGCTGGGGAGAGAATACGCTTGATTCCTCAATGTACCGGATAATTGATATGATTATATTTTCAGCAAAGAGGTAGCATTATGAAAAAAACAAGAAAGAATCCACTGGGAAAATACGTGGCAAAAAACTGGTGGCGTTATGTAATCGGAATGCTTACATTAGTTATCAGCGTCGCGTTGGATATGTGGTGCCCGCTAATTGCAAAAGCAATTGTAGATGATGTGATTGTCGGCGGAAGAATGGATTTGTTATGGGATAATCTTTTGTGCATATTGATTGTAGGCTTTGGAAGAGCCATATCACAGTATGTCAAGGAATTTACCTGCGATGTTGCAGGCTGCAGAGTTGGAAGCCTGTCAAGAAAAAATCTGTTCAATCACATACAGACCTTATCAAGGTCATATTTTAATAAAAATAATACGGGCGAGCTAATGGCTAGGGTTAAGGATGATGTCGACAGGGTATGGGACGCATTCGGCTTTGTCGGAATGCTTGTAGTGGAAGCAACGCTCTATACAATCGGAGTGGTTGTAATAATGGTAAAATTAAACTGGCAGTTAAGTATTATTCCGTTAATCTGCCTTCCGGTTCTTGCTTTTCTGGGACTCAGACTTGAGAAGAAGTTGGATAAGGTTTATGACAACATAAGTGAACAGAATGCAGCATTAAACACTGTGGTACAGGAGAATCTTTCAGGAGTCAGAACAGTTAAAGCATTTGCGAGGGAGGAATATGAGCTGGAGAAATTCCGCAGTAATAATAAAAAATATGCGGATTTGAATGTGGAGCAGGCCGAGGTTATGGCAGATATGGAACCGGTTATAAATTTTATTCCTAAGATAATGCAGTTAGGTGTTCTGATTATGGGCGGAATTCAGGTAATTAACGGAACGGTATCGCTAGGTATGTTAACTGCATTTATACAGTATTCAAATAATATTGTCTGGCCTATGGAGAATCTGGGATGGCTTACAAATGCAATGGCAGCGGCAATTGCTTCCAATAAAAAGATTAATAAAATTCTTGCAGAAGAGCCGGAAATTGCCAATTCTTTTGAAGCCGTGAATATTGATAAGCCACAGGGCAATCTGGAATTTATAAATGTGTCCTTTGAGCTTGATAATAATAAAATACTCGATGATGTAAGCTTTAAACTTCCGAAGGGAAAAACTCTTGGAATCATGGGTGTGACAGGCTCAGGAAAAAGTACAATAGTTAATCTGATAAGCAGATTTTATGATGTTACTGAGGGAAGCATAACACTTGACGGAACGGATATCAGAAAGCTAACACTTGAAACTGTCAGAGGGTGCAGTTCAGTTGTAACACAGGATGTTTTTCTGTTCTCTGATACAATCAAAGAGAATATTAAGCTTGGTGCAAAGAAGACAATGAATGATGAAACAATAAAGTCGGCACTGGCAACCTCACACTCGGCAGAATTTGTTGATAAGCTCAATGACGGAAGTGATACGATAATCGGTGAAAGAGGTGTCGGACTTTCCGGCGGACAGAAACAGAGGTTAAGTATTGCCAGGGCACTTGCAAAGGATTCAGGAATCCTTATTCTTGATGATTCAACCTCTGCACTGGATATGGAAACTGAGTATGAGATTCAGCAGGAGCTTGCAGTCAAAAAGAACATGAGCAAAATAATCATTGCACACAGAATTTCATCAGTCCGGAATGCTGATGAGATAATAATTCTTAATCACGGAAAAATTGCAGAGAGAGGAACACATGAGGAGCTTCTTGCTGCAAAAGGTTTATATTATTCTACCTACGAAGCACAGTATGGTGATTACCATAAGGCGTTGGAGGTATTGGGAGAGGAGAAATTAGTATGTCAATAAACTCAACCAGACAGGATGAGGAACAGAAGGAATCCGTAAAAACAGCGGTAATTATCCGATTGTTTAAATATATGTCTGCATACAAAAAACAGATTTTTGCTGTGCTTGTATGTCTGCTCGTTACACTGGTAATTTCGGTTGTTAATCCTCTTTTGATGGAAAGGGCAATTGATGTTGAGATTGCTGATAAAAATTTAAAAGGACTTATCATAGTAGTTTCGATTTCACTTGTAATAAGTATTATCTATATGCTTGTATCAAGATTCTGGATGAAACTCATGGCTAAAGTGTCCAACAATGTACTTTTGACAATAAGGGATGAACTGTATACGCATATTCAGACCTTAAGCTTTGGCTTCTTTGACAGCAGGCCGACAGGGAAGATTCTTGCAAGAGTAATCGGTGATGTTAATTCATTAAAGGATGTAATTCACAGTACCGTTACTCAGCTTGTACCGGATTTGTTAAGCGTAATAGTTGTTTTTATTATGATGCTTATAGTTAATCCATGGCTTAGTCTGTCCGCTGTTGCAGCGCTTCCTATAATTATAGCAGGAATGTATGTTGCAGAAATTCTTGCACACAAAAGGTGGCAGATTTTAAGAAAAAAATCTTCAAACATATCTGCCTTCGTGCATGAGAATTTTTCGGGAATAGGAGTTGTACAGAGCTTTACGGCGGAAAAAGAATCAAGAGAGGAATTTTCGCAGATTGTTGATGAACACAGGATTGCTTTCAGAAATGCCGTGGCGGTAGCGGATATGTTCAGTCCTACAATTGAGATATCATGGGGAATAGGAACCTTCCTTATGTATTATATCGGAATTAAGGTGCTGGGGCTTGGTGCTGAAAGTGTAGGTACTTATGCAGCTTTTGGAATATATCTTTCAATGTTCTGGGGCCCGATTCGTAATCTTGCCTCATATTATAATAAGCTTGTTACTAATATCTCGGCAGCGGAAAGGGTTTTTGACATTATGGACACTCCGGCAGAGGTGACTGACGCAGAGAATGCGTATGTTCTGCCTGATATCAGGGGAAAAATTAAATTTGAAAATGTGTCCTTTGCATATCCTGACGAGCCGGAAAGCTATGTTCTTCATAATGTAAGCTTTAATATTGAACCGGGTGAGACAATTGCACTGGTGGGACCGACGGGTGCCGGCAAAACAACAATCGTAAATCTTATAAGCCGTTTCTATAATGCAACGGATGGAAGGATACTTGTGGACGGACATAATCTTACAGAGGTTACGTTGAACAGTTTAAGAAAACAGATGGGTGTTATGACCCAGGAGAATTTCCTTTTCTCAGGCACAATTAAGGATAACATAAAATATGGAAGACTTGACGCAACGGATGAAGAGATAATTGCAGCAGCAAAGGCTGTTAATGCACATGATTTTATTATGAAGCTGGAAAAGGGGTACGACACCGAGATAAGTGAACGTGGTGCGAGACTTTCAATAGGTCAGAGACAGCTTTTGGCGTTTGCAAGAACAATGGTATCGAATCCCCGGATTCTTATATTGGACGAAGCAACCTCAAGTATTGATACGCATACGGAAATACTTGTGCAGCAGGGAATTGAGTCATTGTTAAAGGGAAGAACCTCTTTTGTAATTGCACACAGACTGTCCACAATCAAAAATGCGGACAGGATTTTTGTCATTGATGCAGGAGGAATTAAGGAAGCCGGAAACCATGATGAATTGATGGCTCAAAAGGGTGCGTATTATGAATTATACAATGCCCAGTTTAAAAATTTGGAAAAAATATCATAAAAAACTGTTGACAATAACAGATTCTAATGGTAGCATAACAACTGTACTAATTGAGATAGTACGGTTGTTGTGCTTTTTCTTTTTTAGAAAGAACAACTTGATATATTAACAGTAAGGAATAGGAGAATTTTTATGTTAGAGACAAGAAATCTGGGTAAAATTTATAAACCTAAGAGAGGCGTTCCTGTAAAGGCATTAAACAATGTTTCGCTGAAATTTCCTGAGAAAGGAATGATTTTCCTTCTCGGTAAGTCAGGAAGCGGTAAGTCAACATTACTTAACCTCCTCGGAGGACTTGATAAGTATGATGAGGGTGAAATCATAATTAAGGGTGTTTCATCCAGGGATTTCAAGCAGCAGTATTTTGATTCATATCGTAATACCTATGTAGGTTTTATTTTTCAGGAATACAACATTCTTGAGGAATTCTCGGTAGGAGCCAATATTGCTTTGGCAATCGAACTTCAGGGCAGGAAAGCTACCGATGATGAGATTAATAATATTCTTAAAGAGGTTGACCTTGAAGGCTATGGAAACCGTAAGCCTAACGAACTGTCAGGAGGACAGAAGCAGAGGGTTGCAATTGCAAGAGCACTGGTTAAGAATCCTGAAATCATCATGGCAGATGAGCCGACAGGAGCACTTGACTCCAATACAGGTAAGCAGGTATTTGATACATTAAAGAAGCTTTCAAAGGATAAGCTTGTCATTATCGTATCACATGACAGAGAGTTTTCAGAGCAGTATGCAGACAGAATTATTGAGCTTTCAGACGGCTGCGTAATCAGCGACGTTGAAGTATCAGCTTCATCAGAAGCAGAGACTGTTGAAGAAGCTGCAAAGGGTATCAGCTTTAACGGAAACATAGTTGAGATATCACAGGGCTATCATCTTACAGAAGCGGACAGAATTGCAATTAATGAATATATAGAAAGAATTGATAACGGAAATGTAAATCTTGCGATTAATTACAAGAACAAATCCACTAAGAAATTTGTTAATACGGACCAGAGCAAAATTGATGTACAGGATGGAAGTAAATTCAAATTAATTAAATCCAAACTGCCGTTCAAGAGTGCATTCAAAATCGGTGCAAGCGGTCTGAAATATAAGAAGGTAAAGCTTGTATTTACAATTATACTTTCATGTGTGGCATTTATCCTGTTCGGACTGGCAGATACATTTGGTTCTTATGACCATGTCAGAACCTGTACAAATTCACTTGTCGATTCAAATGTAAATTATGCAGCTTTATCAAAAGCAATTAAATATACTTATGGAATTGAAGAATACTGGAGCAGCTGGAATACAACAATAAGTAAGGCAGAGCTTGAGAAGATTGAGAATGAAACAGGAATTGACTTTACAGGTGTATGTATTCCAAGAGGAGGCGATATGGGCTTCCGCTCTCAGATTAATACAGATGCAGAATTCACCAAATCAGACATGGATATTTATTCATGGAGCTTCAGTGGCTTTGCAGAGATTACTGAGGAGTCAATGAAGGGAATGTCATTTGAGCTTATAGCAGGTAAGCTTCCTGATGGCAGCAAGAATGAAATTGCAATCAGTGAATATATTTATCAGACCTTTGTAATCGGAGGTTACTGCAAGGCTGATGACGAGAGCGGTAACTACAAGCAAATTAACGAATATGAGGATTTAATCGGAAAGACTCTTACTCTTGACGGAGAGGATTACACAATCACAGGTATTATTGACACCAAGGTTGATTTGGAACGTTACAAAGTGCTTACGGAAGAGAGCTTTGGACTCAGTGCAGCAGAAGAAATTGCAAATTATGTTTTATACAATGAATTGGAATGTATTACAAGCTACAGTATGTCAGGTGTTGCAATGGTCGGAGAGGGATTTGTTGACAGAATTATTGAGGAACAGCCGCCAATCTATCCTTACGGAGTTGAGTATGCATGGCTTGACGGATATGAATTTTCAGTTGAGTTTAACAATATAGCTTTATTTGAAGAGGCTGTTAACAGCGGCGTTGAAATCACATGGCTTAACGGAGAGAAGAAAACTCTTGAAGATAATGAAATTATTGTTTCATCCGACTGCCTTTATTGCTGGGAGAGCAACGGCAATTACTCTATAGCGGAAAGCGTGGAAAGTGGTGATTATGCAAGTCTTGCAAATGAAAAACTTGAGTTATATGCATATAATGGTGACAGTGAGTTAAGCGGCAGCTATAAGATTGTGGGTGTAATTGATACAGAAAAAGAGAAGAATGAAGACTGGTATTTTACGGTTGTTACAGGGGATAAATTTTTCGATATACTTATGGCAGGTGTTGAAATCGGGGAATATGACCATGTAATCGGTGCAATGCCTGATACCAAGGCAGAAATTACCAAACTTGTAAAATACTGTAATACAACGGAAGGAAATATCCGTTTTGAAATGCAGAATGCCGTAACCTACGAGCTTGATGCTGTCAACAGCGTGCTTAAGGCATTTTCCAAGGTATTTCTTTTCATAGGAATCGGATTTGCAGTATTTGCAGCATTAATGCTTGCTAACTTTATCGGAACAAGTATTTCATACAAGAAGCAGGAAATCGGAATCCTCAGAGCGATTGGTTCAAGAAGTAATGATGTATTCGGTATCTTCTTCTCAGAAAGCTTAATTATTGCATTGATTAACTTTGTAATATCAAGCATTGGTGTAGCAGTAATTACATTAGTCATTAACGGATTCATCCGTCATGGTGCAGGAATATTAATTACGGTACTTCATTTCGGATTCAGACAGATTTTACTCTTACTTGTTGTCAGCGTGGGAATAGCAGCTCTTGCAAGCTTCGTTCCTGTTAAGAAAATAGCATCTAAGAGACCAATTGACGCAATCAGAAACAGATAATTTAAAAAAGAAAAAGCGGTTAATCCAAACGGTTAATCGTTTTTTCTTTTGTATAAAATTTTATAAATAAGGGAAATATAAATAGTAATATATGAGTATTCGACAAAATACGATAATTAAAAAAAAGTCTTGCAATCATTTTTAAAAATGATACAATAGATAACGGAAAAAAGAAACAGAATAATGTTGAATCTATAACACTATGGAGGTTAGATATGAAGAAAACAACAGTAAGCGAAGATATGATTATGAAAGGTGCCAAGAATGAGCCTGAACTGGTTGCATTACAGAAGGAATTAAGAGACAATACAATGAGCAAGCTTGTTGCAATCAGAAAAGAAAAAGGCATGACACAGAATGATATTTCCATGATTACAGGTATTTTAAGACCAAATATCAGCCGTATGGAAAGCGGTAATTACAATCCTACACTTGATATGATTGTAAGAATTGCATACAGCATGGGACTTAAGGTTAATATCACTTTTGAAGACAAATAATGGAATAATCTGACTCGTTTCGGGAAGAATATTTTTACAGTAATTCTGTAATAATTTTATTCCGGGAGAGAAGAGATGACATTAATTAGCAGTAATATAGAAGAGAGTGTTAATATATTTTCAGCGATCATTGGGCCTGAACGTAATTTTGATATAAGTCAGAAACAATTGATTATTGGAGAAAGACTCGCGGAGTTATTTATGATTGACGGATTCGTAAAGGATGAAATCATGGAGAAACTCCTTGAGTCTTTTTCTGCGTTATCGGAGGAAGAACTTCCTGAGAAAAAAGAGGAATTCATAAGAATGATTCCGTATACGGAGGCATGCATTAATACAAATTATCAGGATGCGGCAAACGATATGTTAAAAGGTATGAGCTGTCTTTTTATAGATGGCTATGACTGTGCATTTATGATAGACTGCAGAAGCTACCCTGCAAGAAGCGTTTCGGAGCCATGGAAAAACCGGGTGCTCAGAGGCTCAAGGGATGGCTTTGTTGAGACAATCACAGCCAATGTGGCATTAATAAGACGCAGAATAAGAACCCCTGATTTCTGCGTAAAAGCATGTAATGTAGGAACAATGTCGCAGACAGATGTTGTTTTTGCATATATTCAGGGTAAGGCAGATGAGAAACTGCTGGATACCCTGATGAAAAGACTGAAGCAGTCAACGGTAGAGGCCGCAACAATGAACATTGAAAGCATTGCCGAGGTACTGCTGCCGGGTCCATATATCAACCCGTTCCCGAAGTTTAAATATTCTGAACGTCCGGATACGGCAGCAGCGGCTGTTTTTGACGGTAATATAGTGATTATCGTGGATAATTCACCGGCAGTCCTGATTGTTCCGACATCAATTTTTGATGTAATGGAGGAGGCGGATGATTTTTATTTCCCTCCCGTAACGGGAACTTATATAAAATGGTCACGTTATATAATGACAATTGCCGCATTGATAATGACTCCGCTATGGATTCTGTTTCTGCATAATCCTGACTGGCTGCCCGGAAGCCTTAAATTCATTCTGATTGAGGAGGGCGGCTCAACAATACCGGTTCTGCTGCAGCTTCTGATTCTGGAATTTGCGATTGACGGACTGAGGCTTGCGGCTGTCAACACGCCGACACTTTTAAGTACACCCCTGAGTGTGATAGCAGGTATTGTGGTTGGCGAATATGCGGTAAGCTCCGGCTGGTTTGATTCGGAGACAATGCTTTATATGGCATTTGTTACAGTCGGTTCGTATACACAGACAAGCTATGAAATCGGATATGCAATTAAGTTTTACAGAATAATTCTGCTTGTGCTTACATGGTTTTTGGGGCTTTGGGGATTTATAGGCGGTCTTGCGGTAATGATATTATCAATCTGTTTTAATAAAACCATTTCAGGCAAAAGCTATATTTATCCGATTATCCCGTTCAACTGGAATATGTTAAAAAGAAAATTGTTCAGAATAAGACTCGGAAAGGAAAAATAAAATTTTATACAAATTTTACATTGAAAAGGGGTTATGTTATGTAAATATTGTTGAAAAATTTTTCTTTCTATAGTAAAATAAACTCATGATTAATTTTTCAAAGGACGTGTAAATATGAGTAAGAAAGAAAAAAAGGTCAAAGAACCTAAGACAACAAAGCAGCCTAAGACAGGAGGAAGAAAAACTTCACTGATAGCTAAATTTGTTCTGGTTTCCATTATACCACTGGCATTGTTTTATGTTGTGGCACTTATATCTTCCATTATTGTGATTCAGAAGACAGTAAATGAAGAGAGACAGAATACATTGAATACAGCGGCAACTTCAATTCTTGCCAGCTATGATAACAGCTATCCGGGAGATTACAGACTTACCAATTCAGGTGCATTTAATAAAGGTGATACATCCATTTCACTTAATTACACTGTACTTGACGCCATTCTGGATGAAACAGGCATTTATACCACCTTCTATTACGGCAACTCAAGCATGATTAGTTCAGTTAAGAATGAGGATGGTAAGAGAGAGTTCAAGACCTCTGCTGATGAAGAGATTTATAATTATGTAATTGAGGGTAATATATATACCGGTTCACATGAGGTTAAGGGTGAGGACTGCTATGTATATTATGCACCTCTGACCAATAGTGACGGAAGCCATGTCGGTATGATTTTCTGTGCAATCAGCAAGGCAGGAGTTCTTGAGGACACTAAGGCTAAGGTTATTTCAATTTCAATTGCTTATGTAGCAGTGTTAATTGTCGGACTTGCTTTCATTCCTTTGACAACAAGCAAAATCGGCAAATCAATTAAGCTGGTTAATAAAGATATTGAGCAGATTGCAACCGGCGATTTAACAGTTAATGTTAATAATAAGGTTCTTAAGAGAACTGATGAGGTAGGCGGAATTGCGAGAAGCACCATAACACTCAGGGATTCATTTAAAGAGGTTATCGGCAAGATTGATGAGACAGTTAATGTCGTTAAGGTTTCAGCAGAAGAGGTTGACCTTATGTCAGCACAGTCAAGCAGAACAGTTGATGATGTAAGTCATGCAGTTGAAGAGATTGCAACAGGTGCTTCATCACAGGCTGATGAGACTCAGGTTGCAGCAGAACATATTGATAATGTTGGCAAGCTTATTCAGAACATTGTTACGGATGTTGAACTTCTTACAAAGACTGCTAACAGAATGGGTCAGGCTGAAAGTGATGCACAGGGAGTTCTTGCAATGCTTGATGCAACAACCACCAAGACCAGTGAAGCAGTTGAAGAGATTTCTAAACAGACAGAGGCAACCAATGCTTCTGCAAGAGAGATTACACAGGCTGTAGAGCTTATTACATCAATTGCCAACCAGACCAATCTTTTATCTCTTAATGCTTCAATTGAGGCAGCGAGAGCAGGAGAAGCAGGAAGGGGCTTCGCAGTTGTTGCTTCTGAGATTCAGAAGCTTGCAGAGCAGTCTAACAGCTCAGCAGAGAAGATTCAGGAAATCATTATAGAGCTTACATCAAGGTCTGATGAGACTGTTGAATACATGAAGATTGTTAAGGACGCTGTTGCAGAGCAGGAGAAGAGAATCGACGAGACCAAATCAATCTTCGGCAATGTAAGAGAAAGTGTTAACAGCTCACTCCATGGCATTTCAGGAATCAGAGATAAGAGTACGGAACTCAATGGAATGCGTCAGAAGATTGTTGAGATTATTGAAGACCTCTCAGCAGTTTCAGAGCAGAATGCAGCAAGTACAGAGCAGACAACAGCTGCTACACAGGAGCTTTCATCAATGATGGCAGAGTTAGCATCATCTGCTAATAAGTTAAGCGACCTTGCTGACCAGTTGGAGAATGCAATTTCAGTATTTAAGGTTGAGTAATTAATTTAACAGGTTTAAATATGCCCTGATAGGCGGATGTATGAGTTAACTCAAAGTCTGTTTATCAGGGCGTTTTAATGTAACAGGAGGAAGTACGGTTATGAATATAGCGATTTGTGATGATGACCGTAATTGTATTGACAGAATAATGCAGCTGCTGCAGCCGTATCAGGAGTCGGAGAAATTTGACATAGCAGCATATCAGACGGGCGAGAGCTTCTTATGCCGGAATATAAAAGAGTATGATTATGATATTGTTTTTCTGGACATAGAAATGGGTGAGATTTCGGGACTGGATATTGCCGCACAATTAAGAAAAAATAATTCAAAGGCAATAATTATCTTTGTGACAAGCCATGTAAGCTATGTTTCCGATACATTCAGACTCGGTGCATTCCAGTTTCTTGTCAAGCCGATAGATGAATCAGCATTCAAATATGATTTTGAAAGAGCATTGAGAACTTACAGAAATAATCACAGATTTTATCAGATAGACTGGAATCATACCAAAACAATCGTTGAATACGGAGATATACGCTATATAGAAGGATATAAGAGACATCTTCTGATTCATACGGATAAGGAATGTTACAAATGTGTCGGTAAAATATCGGATGAAGCGAACAGGCTGAGACTCTATAATTTTGTCAGATGTCATCAGGGATATCTGGTTAATTTAGGACATATAAAAGAGATTAACAAAACCGAAATAATACTTACGGATAATTATATTGTTCCCGTAAGCAGGGGCTACAGAAGCAACGTTATGGAAATCTTTAATCTGTTTCTTGCGGGGAGGCTGATATAACCATGCTGTATATTATTGTAAATATTATCGGTGTTATACTGGAGGTAGTGATTGCATTAAGCTTTTTCAATGCGGTTGCGGACAGGAAGAAGTTACCTGCATTCGCCGGGATTTTAATTGTAACAGCCTGTACGGTCATACAGTCAGCCGTAATATCATTGGTAAAGAATCAGACAATAGTAACAATTGTACTGGTCATATTAATTTTCGGACTGTCTTTTATATATAATTTATCGTGGTTTAAAAGAGTAGTTTTTTCTGCAATAATTCTGCTTCTGTTTATGCTGACGGAAATGGTAATAGGTCTTTTGCTTACCGTGTTAACGGGAATCTCCGTTGAAAAGATAAGTGAGGATATTTTGTACTATCTGCAGGGTGTTCTGATGTCGAAATTAATTATGTTTGTTTTAATTAAGATTATTGGAAATTTCAGTACAAAATCCGAGGTCAAGGTGCCCAAAACAGCATTTGTATCACTCATAATTTTGCCGCTTACCACTTTTCTTGTAGTATTTGTATTATCAGAATTTACTTTTGAATCAAGAGAGGGAGGCCTGCTTACAATGTCTGCCATTTCAAGTATTATGCTGATTATGGTAAACATTCTGGTATTCTATATGTTTGAATATCAGATTAAAATGGCAGAAGCGAAGAACCTTGAGCAGATGGTTAAGCAGCAGCTTGAATACAAGGCGGAATATTATAAGGAGCTGTCAAGAAAGCAGGAAATAACTAACAAAACCATGCATGATTTGAAAAATCAGTTATTTGCGTTGCGTGAGGAGCTGGAGCAGAATCCTTCGGAGGGCATGGACAGAATCAACAATATATGTGAGGATATTTTATCCTCCTATTCATTGAAATTTACGGGAATAGAGGCTGTTGACGCACTGATAACATCCAAGTATATGACAATGCAGGAGAAAAATATAAGTTTTACCAATTCAATTTATATTTCTTCCAAAATCGGTATTGATACAATGGATTTGTGTGTAGTAATTGGTAATCTGCTGGATAATGCAGTAGAGGCAAATGAAACCGTTGATATGGGCAGGAAGCTTATTGACCTTAATATAAGACAGCAGCAGTCATATCTGACAATTAATGTTACAAATGCAATTAGTCACAGTGTCAATATTGGCTCGGCAGGAATCGCAACGACCAAGAAGGATAAAGCAATTCATGGCTTTGGTCTGAAAAGCATAAATGAAATTGTCAAAAAATATAATGGTAACTGTACATACAGTCAGAGTGATGATAATTTTGAAGTGTTAATTATTATGAAAAGCTGTTGATTTTTACCAGTTATGCATTTTAAACGACCACTTTTGCATATTGGGTTGTATGAAAAATTTACAGATGATAATGTTGTGTCATGGAGGTAAGGAAATGCTTGCACACATGGCACAAAGATTATCATCTTTTTTTATACGGAAAAATATTATTAAAGATGAAGAGCGACCGGTCTATGATTATTGTTTTGAAATATTACTGTCCACACTAATTAACCTGATTGTTGTGATTGTTATCGCAATTATCAGCGGAACAATAATACAGACACTCTTTTTTATGGCAGGCTTTATAGCAATAAGGACTACGGCGGGCGGCTTTCACGCAAAAACACATCTGGGATGCCTGTTGACCCTGTTGTTTTCGTATTCACTGTATCTGACTATGCTTTTTATAATTCCTGATTATATTAAATGCATTATGTCGGCAGCTTTAAGCCTGATTGCAATAATTCTGGTTGTTCTGTTTTCACCTGTAGAGGATGCTAATAAAACCTTTAGCCAAAAGGAATACATAAGCTTCAAAATAAGAAGCCGCGTTGCAGTTGTTACAGCTTCCGTTGTTGTACTTTTGCTTGCGTATTTTTGGAGCAATATCCAATCGGCGTTTTCTATGGCAGCAGGAATGTGTACTGTGGCTTTATCTCTTATTGCAGGCACCGTTAAAAATCATTTGCAAAAACACCAAAGAGAGGAGGAATAGAAATGAATAAATTTAAAAGCTTCGTAATGAAAATGGGAAGAATTGTTCCTGCGTTTGCATTAATGCTTGGAATGGCATCTGTTTCACAGGCATGCGTATTATGGTTTCATCAGCCTGAAGTACCTGAACAGTTAAAGCAGAGATAATTTATGATGGGAGAGCTGGAATAATTTTATACAGAATTTGAAAAAAAACGTACCGGATTTTTAAGGCAACTCTGACTGATAAATGCGGTACGGGTTTTTTCACAAAGCGTGGTTGTTATTAAAAGTTATATATACTAAATTAAAATTGGGAAAAGTACAAATTTACAATGAGGAGTAAAGGGAGTATAATAAATGTAAAACAGAAGGGAGATGATTAAGTATTATATTTTAAGGGTAGCATTGAGGTTTTGAGTACGCAGAAGGAGTGATGGGTATGTCAGTAAAAGTTAAGAATTTGGTTAGTGTAGTAGTAATAATATGTTTAGTATTATTGTTTGTTTGTGATACTTCAGATATTTCGGCAAATGATAATGCAGTAGAAATTATTTCGTTAGAGAATTTGGAGAGCTTACAAAAGCAGGTTGACATCCTTTTGGACGAAAGGGCTGTATTGCTTTCAAATAATGAAACTAATGAAGATTTACTGAAAGCTAATGAAGAAGAATTAGCCAAATTAGGAATGATTGTGTGTAATAATCCAGATTTATCAAATAAATTAGATGGTATAGCAACATGTTCAATTATTAGTGGTAATGAGGAATTAACTATTGGAAATTATTCAACTGCTTATCGTGGGAAAATATATGATTTACGAGTGGTTAAAATGATTCCTAATAATGAGAACTCGGTTTTGGATTCAGAAGTTAAAGCGTCTGACGGATATGCAAAAAGTACAATTGAAAAGGCTCAGATATATTTTTCCGCAACAGTGGATACTGCATTGGGCTTACTTAATGATGGAAAGGCTTCTATAGCTATTTCTGTTATTACAGCATTTCTTGAAGCAGCAGGAGAAGCAAACATAGAAAATGTACAAGTGCAAAGCGGCGGAAAATTTGTATATAGTGCAACTTTATCTGCCGAAGATACTTTCATATTTGTTAAGAAAAATGGTGAAACAAATAATAATTATGTATATTGTTATAATGGAAATAAGGTGAGAATAGAATATGTTATTACTCAAAAGGTGTTTGTAAAGAATAGTGATGGCACCGGTGGATATTCAACAATGTATGTTTATCACGATGTACAGACTGCGAAGGCTGTAAACTATGATTATTCATTTAGTAAAGCATGTGAAATCTACTATAATGCTGAAAATAATAATTATTTTCAAAATATTGCTATGGCAGACCATTTAAGTTACATAACACACACTGTATGTGGAGAGACATTTAAAGTCCCTATGCCTATTCAAGGTCCTTTTCCTGGAGAATATCAGTATAACTAGGAGGGAAGGTATATGGATAAATATGAAAAAATAGCACTTAAGCAAAAGCGTGAAATAAAAAAGGAAAACAGGATTCTGCTTATCAGTGTTTCTGCAATATTAGTGGCAATTGTTTTATTATTATTTTTCTCATGGAAGGATGTTTCATATAACAGGAAATTTAATGCAGCTGTGCTTCGCCGGAATTTAATTGATGATACTTATGAAATGCTTGGAACAGTTGAGGTAACGGTTAAGGGCGAGTATGATTTTGATTTTTCACAGGGTGGTACAGCTGACGGTGTTGCAGTAGTTGACGGGGTAGAATACGAATATGGCGGAAGATACAGTAAACCATATAAACTGTTTTTTAAATACGGAAGCCTTGGCAATGCCTACCGTGATGAAGCAGGAGAGTGGAATACTGGTGATTTCCATGCGGCAGTAAATGGCAGAAGTGCAAGAGAAATGGTAATTAAGATTGACGGTTTTTCATTTAAAGGTTATACAAATGGGGAGAATGGTGAAATTCTGTATATTGTCTGCGGAGCTGAAGATTTAGAGAAAGCGGAAGATATTATTTATAAGCTGTATAATCAGGACAGCTTTTTCAGAAAAATGGCAGACTGAATATTCATAAGTAATGAGGGCATCCCTTAAGTCATTATATGGCTTTGGGGATGCCCTCATTTTGAGTTGTGTAAAGGCTATGCAGTTAATTCTTCCATTTCTTTTATTAAGTCACCGAACAGCCTGAGGGCGTCCTCAATCGGTTTAGGACTTTCCATGTCAACTCCGGCAATTTTTAAAAGTGAAACCGGGTCAGCGGTATTTCCTGAGCTTAAGAACTTAAGGTAGCGTTCAACAGCAGGCTGTCCCTCTTCAAGAATCTTCTTGGAAAGTGAGATAGCGGCGCTGAAACCGGTTGCATACTGGTAAACATAGTAATTGTAATAGAAATGAGGTATTCTTGCCCATTCAAGAGCGATTTCTTCATCCAGTACAATATTGTCACCGAAGTATAAATGAACAATTTTCATATATTCATCCTTGAGAAGGTCGGCAGTGAGGGAAGCTCCCTGGGCGACAAGTTCGTTCATTCTTAATTCAAATTCCGCAAACATTGCCTGTCTGTATACGGTTCCCTTAAACTGGTCAAGAAAATAATTAATTAAAGAGATACGTTCGTTCTTATCAGTGGTCTTATTGAGAAGATACTGCATTAAAAGAGCTTCATTACATGTGGAAGCCACCTCTGCAACAAAAATCACATAGTCTGCATAAATAGGAGCCTGTGTGGTGTTTGACAGATATGAGTGCATTGCATGGCCCATCTCATGTGCAAGAGTAAATTCACTGTCCAAAGTATCCTTCTGATTGAGAAGTACATAAGGGTGAACAAGACAGCCCGATGAATACGCACCTGAACGCTTACCGGTATTCTCATAAATATCAATCCATCTGTTTTCAAAGCCTGATTTAAGGACGGAAACATAGTCATCACCAAGCACCTTAAGTGCATTAATAACATTTTCCTTAGCTGTTTCAAATGGAACCTTTACGGAAGAATCCGGTACAAGCGGAGTATATACATCATAAATATGAAGTTCATCGACCTTCATTATTTTCTTTCTGAGGTCAACATACTGATACATATAATCCATATTGTCATGTATTGTTTTGATAAGATTGTGGTAAACCGCAGTATTAACATTAGTACTGTCAAGTGCAGCCTCAAGGGTTGAGCCGTATTTTCTTGCTTTGGCATTAAAGGCAAGTGCCTTCATCTGTGAAGAAATTAACGAAGCAAATGTATTGCTGAACTGATTGTAGGTCTTATACAGGGATTTAAAAGCAAGTCTTCTTATATCTGCATCAGGGTTTTCAAGCAGCGGAACAAATGTGCCGTGTGTGACAGGATATTCCTTACCGTCATGGAATACCGGCTCAAAGGTCAGGTCCGCATTGGACAGAAGACCGTAAACATTATCAGGGGTATTAATAAGCTCGTTGGCCATTGACAAAAGCATTTCGCCCTGCTCATCAAGAATGTGGTCTGCGAGACGGCGTCTTTCCTCAATGTCATTGCGGTAGAATACAAGTCCCGGCTCCTCTTCATAATATGAATTCAGTGTCTCATCGGACAGAGAGAGTAACTGTGGGGTAAAAAAAGAATTGGCACTGTTATATTCAATGAAGGCACTCATCGCCTGATTCCTGAAATCCTGATATTTGGAAACAGAGGTATCCTCATCGGATTTAAGCATTGAATAATGTATTAATCTGTCAATTACGGGGATGTTTCCGGCATAGAATTCATAATATTCAAGAAGTGAATGTGCGCAGGATGTCGCAATACCGTCAAATTTTGCGATTTCAGGTATGCCTGCCCTGAAATTGTTAAGCTCTTCAATAAAAGCCTCATCAGTAGGGTAAATGTCCTCAGTTGCCCATGTATACGCAGGGTCAATTTCATTACGTGGTAAAACTTTTTCAATATCCATTTTAAATCTCCAATACAAATTTGATATTTAGATTATATCCTAATAGCGGAGATTTTACAAACAGGAAAATATAATGGGAAAATAAAGCCCCATAAAAAAGGAGGGCCCGGCGAATTACTTCACCGGGTTTATGAAAAAGAAAAAGGAATAACAAATATCTTTGTTTCTGATGTTAGTATAATATTGATTTATTGATTTTCTATGTTAAAATATTTAATAAAATGTGAACAAAAAGGAAAATAAAAATGAATAAAGTCAATTATCAGAAGGAATTGGATAAAATAATATCAGATATGCAACAAAAAGGAGAGACCAAAACTCTTCTGCTTCACAGTTGTTGTGCACCATGCAGCAGTTATGTGTTGAAATATCTTTCTGAATATTTTAAAATTACTTTATTGTATTTTAATCCCAATATATTTCCGGAAGAAGAATATAGTAAGCGTGTTAATGAACAAAAACGTCTGATTAACGAGCTTCCCGTGCGCAATCCGATAGAATTCCTTGAAGGAAGATATGAGCCGAAGGAATTTTTTGAAGCGGTCAGAGGTCTGGAGAACGAGCCTGAGGGCGGCAGAAGATGTATGGTATGCTATGAAATGCGTCTGAGGGAGGCAGCAATATATGCTTCCGAAATGGGATTTGATTATTTTACGACAACGCTGTCCATAAGTCCGCTTAAAAATGCCGACAGAATTAATGAAATCGGTACAAGACTCGGTATGGAATATGGAGTAAAGCACCTTCCGTCCGATTTTAAAAAGAAGGAGGGCTATAAACAGTCGGTTGAATTATCAAAGGAATATAATCTCTACCGTCAGAATTTTTGCGGCTGCGTGTATTCACAGAATAATAATTGAGCAATTTACAATGGAGGTTAAAGATGACATACGATTATGAAAAAAGAGTTGCTTATTATGAGACAGATATGATGGGAGTTGTACATCATTCAAATTATATCCGCTGGTTTGAGGAGGCAAGAATTGAATTCCTGCGCTCTGCGGATTTATCCTATAGGACGATGGAGGATGAGGATATACAGATACCGGTCGTTTCGGTAAGCTGTAAATATAAATCCCCGGCGGTTTTTGATGATGAGATTATTGTCAGAACAGGAATCAGAAAATATAATGGAATAGTTGCGGAAATTGAATATACAGTTATCAGGAAATCTGATAATACCGTATTGGTAGTTGGTGACAGCTCTCACTGCTTTGTTGACAGGGAGACTTTTAAACCTGTTAATATTAAGAGAGTGCGTCCTGATATGCATGAAAAATTTTTGAAATCAATGGAAGCATCGGAGGCATAATCGGGAGGGCTTTGGTGTTAATTTCTTAAAATTAGAGAGAGAAAAATATATGGCTAAGAACAAAGATATAAAAACTAATGCAATGAGAATTCTTGACAGGGAGAAAATACCGTATGAGGCACATTTCTATGAATGTGATGAGTTTATTGACGGTATTCATACGGCGGATTTGCTTGGAATACCGCATGATATAGTGTATAAGACCATTGTAACGGTCGGACATTCCCGGAATTATTTTGTGTTTGTGATACCTATTGAGAAAGAAATTGATTTTAAGAAGGCGGCAAAATCCGTCGGTGAGAAGTCCGTGGAACTCCTGCCTCTTAAGGATGTTACAAATGTGACAGGTTATATCCGCGGAGGATGTACTGCAGTCGGAATGAAAAAGCAGTATGTTACAAGAATTGACAGCTCCGCAGAAGCACTCGCACAAATGGTTGTAAGCGGAGGCAGAATCGGAGTCCAGCTTACGGTTGCACCGGATGACTGGTGCAGGGCGGCGAGAGCGGAATTTGCAGATATAGTAAAATAAAGTAATCCTTATTTCAGAGCGTAATTAATAACCGCTTTGGAATAAGGATTTTTTTACATACATTTTACAGTGGACGGGAAAGAAATTTTACATTAATGGAATATGATTGTCTTGTACAGAAGAAAATGTAAACAAGGAAGACAATTATAATGTGTAAAAATTATTACGATAACCGTGAACTGTCGTGGCTGAAATTTAATGAACGCGTTTTGGAGGAAGCAGAGGATGTAAATGTTCCGCTTTGTGAAAGACTATCCTTTTCTTCAATATATCAGAGCAATCTTGATGAATTTTTCATGGTCAGGGTGGGCTCGCTGTATGACCAGAGCATTCTTATGAAGGAACAGCGTGACAATAAGACAAACATGACAAGTGAGGAGCAGATTGATGCGGTATTAAGCAGAGTAAGGGAGCTTGACAGCATTAAGGACAATATATATTTCAGAAATATGCGTGAAATAGAGAAATACGGATTCAGGCTGATTAATTTTAAAAGTCTTCTTTTGGATGAACAGGCATATCTGGAAAAATATTTTGCAGAAGAGATAGAACCGTTGATTTCCCCGATGATTGTAGGACGCAATCAGCCGTTTCCTTTTTTTAAGAACAGGGATATATATGCCGTTGCACTTTTGAGGTCTGCCAAGGGCAAGGAAAAGGTAGGTGTAATCGGCTGTTCCAACAGCGTGTTCAAAAGACTTATTGAGATTCCGAATAAGCAGGGCTGTTTCATGCTTTCGGAGGAACTGATACTTCATTTTATGCAGAAGGTATTCAGAAATTATGTGCTGATTTCCAAATCATTAATCCGTGTGACAAGAAGTGCGGATATAGACGCAGATTCGATTCTTGATGATGATGTGGATTACCGGGAAGTAATGACAGAGATGATAAAACGCAGAAGAAAGCTTATGCCTGTAAGAATGGAATATTCAAGGGAAATGAATCCGGCATTGCTTGATATTCTGGCAGGAAATCTCGGAATTAAGAAAAAACAGACCTTTATTGAGAATGCTCCGCTGGATATGTCATTCCTGTTTAATGTCAGGGATGAACTGAGAAATAATACGGGACTTTTTTATGAAAAACAGAAGCCGCAGCCATCGGTGGATATAAGTCTTCAGGAAAAAATAATTCCGCAGATAATGCAGAAGGATGTTCTGCTTTCATATCCTTATGAGAGTATAAAGCCGTTTATCAGAATGTTAAATGAGGCAGCATTGGATGAAGACGTTGTATCAATTAAGATGACACTATACAGAGTGGCAAAGCACAGCAAAATCGTTGAGGCGTTGGTTGAAGCAGCGGAGAACGGCAAGGAGGTTATTGTACTTGTTGAGCTTCGTGCAAGATTTGATGAAGAGAATAATATCGAGTGGTCAAGGAGACTTGAAGATGCAGGCTGCAAAATCATATACGGAATAGAGGGCTATAAGGTTCATACCAAGCTCTGTCTGATTACGACCAAAAAGGGCAGTGACATTAAATATATAACGCAGATTGGAACGGGCAATTATAACGAAAAAACAGCGGAAATATATACGGATTTGTCATTGATGACTGCTAATGAGAATATCGGAAGAGAGGTCAATGATATTTTCAAAAAGCTTATGATGGAAGAGTTTGTTGAAGAAAATAATTATATGCTTGTTGCACCGAAATGCTTTCAGAATAATATTCTGGAGCTTATAGATAACGAAATCAGACATGCTAAGGAAGGGCAGGACGCATATATCGGCATTAAAATTAACTCACTGACTGATAAGAAAATAATAGATAAGCTTGTTGAAGCGTCACAGGCAAACGTAAAAATCGAAATGGTAATCAGAGGTATATGCTGCCTGATATCGGGGGTAAAAGGCTATACCGACAATATCAGGGTAGTCAGTATTGTAGGAAGATTCCTTGAGCATTCAAGAATTTATATATTCGGCGTCGGTGAAAGAGAAAAGGTATATATCGGCTCCGCAGATTTTATGACGAGAAATACAATTAAGCGTGTGGAAGCAGCAGTTTTGATACTTGACACCGGAATAAAAAACAGAATTAAGGAAATGTTTGCCGTAATGCTTATGGATGACAAAAAAGCAAGGGTGCAGGATTGTAACGGCATTTATCACAGGGTTGCTGACGGCAAAGGACAGTTAAGCTCACAAAAATATTTTTATAAGGAAGCATACAGAAAACAGGAGACTTCCGAAAAAACCAACAATTAGAATATCATATATGAAAGGAATAGAAAAATATGAGCAGCAAATATAAAAAAGCAATAGTTGATATAGGCTCTAATTCAATGAGAGTCGTAATGTATGAAATCGAAGATAATCATTATAAAAAAATACTTGATGAGAAAACCTTTTCGGGTTTAATCACGGAAATTAAAAAAGAGAAAATGACTGAAATGGGACTCAGCAAATTCTGCTATTTCCTTAACTATGTCCAGGAATTATGCAGGATTGCGGACTGCACTGACATAAGCTGTTTTGCAACCTCTGCAATGAGAAAGGTAATAAATAAAGAAGAAATAATAACCTTTACAAAGCTTAAAACGGGGATAACGACTCTGATTCTGTCCGAGGAGGAGGAAACACATTACGACTGTGTCAGTATTTTAAACAAGGTAGGGGATATTGAGGGCGTTGCACTTGATATGGGCGGCGGAAGCTGTCAGATTTTTAAATTCGGAGAGGGCAGGTTACAGGAAGGACATTCATTTGAAATCGGCAGCCTGTATCTGTACGATAAATTTGTAAAAGGCCTTATTCCTACGGAAAAAGAAATAAAAAATATTAAAGAGTATGTCAGAAAAACCCTTGATAAATTCGAGAATCTCAAGACCTTAAATTATGATGAGGTATATGTGTTCGGAGGAACAATGCGTGCAATTTATAAGCTGTATGACGAAATGCCGTGCAACAGCGAGAAGGGCAGCAAATATGACAAGGAAAAATCCGTTATGGAGCCGATTAAAGTAAAAGAAATTCAGAAGATGATTGATGAAATATATGAATTGAACATTGACGCAGTCAACATTCTGTGCCATGTGATTCCTGAGCGTGTATATACCATAGTTCCGGGAATGATTGCGATTAAGGAGATATGCAGATATCTCGGAATTAATAAAATACGCCTGATTGACGCAAGTGTCCGCGAAGGTTATCTGATAGAGCAGCTGAACAAATAAGCTGTAATTAATTTAAAATGAGCCATATACGGATTCACAGCTAATCAGTGTGACTGTATATGGCCCATTATTTATATTTTATTTTGCAAAATCATTCAATACAAGTCCCTTGTTTCTGTCAAGAACCATTCCTATGCTCCATTCATTGATAAACAGAAGCAGCGGACGTCCTTTAAGGTCCATAATTTTCTTCATGTCAGAGGTTCCTACAAGGCGGTCGATATTAACCTCCGTAGGATTGGCAATCCAACGGATATATTCGTATGGAAGCGGTTCAAGCCGGATTTCTACGTTATATTCGGATTCAAGACGGAATTTTAATACGTCAAACTGGAGAACACCGACAACGCCGACGATGATTTCCTCCATACCTGTATTAAACTCCTGAAAAATCTGGATGGCACCCTCCTGAGCAATCTGATTGATACCCTTTATAAACTGTTTTCTCTTCATTGTGTCAAGCTGGCGAACCCTTGCAAAATGCTCAGGTGCAAAGGTCGGAATACCTTCGTATTCAAATTTTTTGTTGGATAGGCAGAGAGTATCACCTATTGAGAAAATACCCGGGTCAAATACACCGATAATATCTCCGGCGTATGCTTTTTCAATAATCTTACGCTCGGAAGCCATTAACTGCTGCGGCTGGGAAAGCTTTACCTTACGTCCGCCCTGAACGTGGTTAACGTCCATGCCTGCCTCGAATTCGCCTGAACAGATACGCATGAATGCAATTCTGTCTCTGTGTGCTTTGTTCATATTAGCCTGTATTTTGAATACAAAAGCAGAAAAATCCTCTGTAAACGGGTCAATTAAGCCCTCATTGGAAAGTCTTGGAAGCGGAGATGTGGTCATCTTTAAGAAATGACGCAGAAATGTCTCCACACCGAAGTTGGTTAACGCAGAACCGAAAAATACAGGTGATAATTTACCGGCACTTACTGCGTCCATATCAAAGTCAGCACCTGCACCGTCAAGCAGCTCGATATCCTCAAATAATTTGTCACGGAATGCAGAGCCGATTTCGTTGAGCAGCTCGTCTGAATCAACAGGAATGTCCTTCTCTGCAACCTCTTTCTGACCGTTCATTGCAGCGGTAAAGGTTGAAACAATCTTAGTGTTTCTGTCATAAACACCCTTAAATTCCTTGCCTGAACCGATAGGCCAGTTAATAGGGCAGGTCTTAATTCCGAGAATACTTTCGATTTCATCACAAAGCTCGAACGGGTCGTTGGCGTCCCTGTCCATCTTATTGATAAAAGTAAAAATAGGAATGTGGCGCATTACACATACTTTGAAAAGCTTGATTGTCTGCTTCTCAACACCCTTTGAACCGTCGATAACCATTACCGCCGAGTCGGCAGCCATTAAGGTACGGTAGGTATCCTCGGAGAAATCCTCATGTCCCGGAGTGTCCAATATGTTAATGCAGTAACCGTCATAATTAAACTGAAGAACGGAGGAGGTAACGGAAATACCTCTTTCCTTTTCAATTTCCATCCAGTCGGAAACAGCATGCTTCGCTGTTTTCTTGCCTTTAACGGAGCCGGCAAGATTGATTGCTCCTCCGTAGAGCAGGAATTTCTCAGTGAGGGTTGTTTTACCTGCGTCAGGATGTGAAATTATGGCAAAGGTTCTTCTTTTTTTGATTTCATCATTTAAATTAGCCAATGTTTTGTCCTCTTTATCTTTTTTTAGACGTTTCATACGTCAAAATTCTTCAAAATTATACCATAAAACGGGGAGGTATTTCAATAAGGGAAATCTTGAGTTTCCGTACTTTTATCCACAACGCTGACATTTCGGTAGATTCGTAATAAACAATTTAAAAAAAATGCACAAAATATAAGGAATCATCTTTCTTTTTGTAGTAAAATCAAGCTACCAAACAAAAAACTCACTAAACAAAAAAGAAAGGGATTCCTTATGCTTAATTTTACATCAAACACTTACCAAATGAAAAGAGAAA
>JBGVLM010000070.1:0-62409 GCA_045124255.1 Butyrivibrio sp.
ATTTTTAACAAGCAACTTCTCTACAGCAGAACAGAACGCCATAGCATCAAGCACCAAGAGTGCCGCAGACAGTAGTGATGGAAGTGGATGGTCATATTTAAATTATGCTCCACTTAGCAATGATAAAATTTTCTTCCTTGACGCAAAGGAAGCAACCAATACAAGCTACGGATATAGTAATACAGATTATAGTGCGGCAAACAGAAAAAAAACAGGCGGCAACGCCTATTGGTGGCTGCGGTCGGCTCTTACGATCTATGATGACTCCGCCGGCTACGTCATTTTGGTCGGCAACATCTACGGCAGCAATGTCAACTACGATATTGTTGGGGTGAGTCCCGCTTTAAATGTAAATCTGTCATCTGTACTCTTCTCATCTGCGAGTGGAACGAGCAAATCTTCTGCTCTTACAGCAGACAGCAGTGAGATACCTACAACCACAGTAGCAGAGTGGAAGCTGACATTATCCGATACAGGAAAGACAGTCAAATTAACAGATAATGAAGTGGTTTCTAAGGCAGCCGATGGAACAATCACAGTGCCATACACCTATACAGACACAGCGACAGCAGATGCAGAAAAGGTAAATCAGATTTCTGTTATGATTACAGACAAGGCATATACAGAAAGTGATGCGGCGATTCTGTACTACGGAGCATTACAGGGTACAGAGTTCACTACTACAAGTGGCACAGGAACTTTTGTAATGCCAAGTGCTTTGGATGGAAAGACACTTGGTACAGATTACCACTTATATATCCTTGCAGAGCATACAGTAGATACTAATGCTACAGATTACGCAAGTACTCCTGTAGAGGTTACAGATATATACAATGAAGTAAGTAGTGTGACTATTTCGGTGGACGCACCTGCTTCTGAGAAGGCACTGGATACATCAGCAACAGTGTCATCTGATATAAAGAACGCAGTTGTTACATGGCTTAATGGCAACAGCGAGGTTACAGGCAACGCAGACTACAATACTGCATACACTGTAAAGGTTACTTTAGCTGCTATAGATGGTTACACTTTTACAAGTGATACAGTTGTAACATTGAACGGCAATACTGTGACAGCAACTAAGAATAATGACGGAACAATTACAGTAAGCTATACCTTCCCTGCTACAGAAAAAGGAAACATAACCTATACAGCAACAGGCTACGAAGGTACTTATGACGGAAAGGCTCATTCTATCACAGTAAATGTAACAGACCCGGCAGACGTTACCATCTCCTATAGCACAGATGCAGGAGATAACAAGACCTACAGTACCACCGAGCCTGAATTTACAAAGGCTGGAACCTACACAGTGTACTATAAGATTGAAAAAGATAATTATGAAACTGTAACAGGAAGCCTCATTGTTGAGATTACTGAAACAGGAAATTCATCCATTGTAAACCCTGATGCAGGTTTTAATGCGGTAGCTGTTATTGTACCAATAGTTATTGCAGCTGTTATTGCAGCTTTTGGCGGAGCAGTTATGATAAAACGTAAAAGAATAATGGAATAATAATTTTTACAACTAAGCCCCGGGAGCGACGCTCTCGGGGCTTTAAATATTTAAAAAAAATTGGATTGCTAAACAAAAAATAGCTATTATATAATTATTGTGTAATGATTCGAATGAGTTGCACCTCTTAAAAGTGCTGTTTCTCTAGGGAATATATTCAACTTATTTATTCATAGCATGCACTAAATGCCGGTCTCATATCTTCAATTTTACCGCGCGATATTCCATATTTTACGGCGAGTTTTTCCCAATTGTTCCGTACCATTTCTGTGATTTTCTTAGCCATCTCGATGGCATCTTCTTCTTTAATTCCAAAACGATGAGCGGTTTCAATGGCGAGAGGAATAGAAATGCGATTATCGTTTTCGTTTACATTCAGCGATAACTCATCACCATAAGGCACAGGGTTCACGTCATAAAGCGGAGATAAAATCCATCCGCGATTCTTTAAAATGAAGGCATGATTTCTCAAATGATCATCAGTATTTGAAACTGCCATATTAAATACGATGCGTTTCCACAATTCCACCAAATCTGCGGTAGGGTTTGCTCCGTTTGACATAATAATGGAAGCAAGATCTAAATAACTCGATCCATCTGCCGCAGAAGCACCATCTGTCTTACCGAGCAAAGTCATTGCAGAAGCAAAATGAATACGTTTGTCTCCATCGCGGTCAAAACGCTTTACAAGGAAGGTGCTTCCGAGTTTCGAGAAAGTTTCAAGTTTAGAATCAGGAACGTTAAGACCGCACATACGTGCAAGGTCATGGACAACTTTTTCCCAAGCACCGGTATTGTTGGTGTCATTCTTAGAAGGGAATTTCGCAATCCACAATTGTCCTTCGGTATCCACAACCGTTGCTTTCGGTCTTGCACCACCAAGAGAAGAGCCCGGTCTCAATAATTGATTGAGCCACTTTTCATCAAGTACTGTGTCATCATTTTCAAATTGTCTGGACGCTTCTTCTAATGTTCTGAGCGTTGCCCACGGCGGAGTAGCAGTTTCTTTGTCATTTGATAAAAACTCACCATCTTCCTCTAATTTAAAACGGATGCCGCCCATTCGACATTCGTCGTAAACACCCATTAAAAAATCGCTTCGATTTAATCTTCTGGGTTTTCGTGCCTCTCTGTCTGCAAGTTTACGTTCTCTTTTGTTTAACAAAATTTGTCCCCAACGGTCAGGCGAAGCATCTGCAAACACGCCAAAAATAGAATCGCTGCTTGGATATTCTCTGCCGCCATATCCCATAAAATCAGGGTCAATAGAAACGGGATAGTTCGTTGATTTAAGCCAATCTCTATCAAATTCAAAAGAATATGTTTCCCCGCCTTTTATGATGTCTGCATAAAGTTTGCCGAGCAATATAGGTTCGTCAAAAGTAAAACTATCATAAGCATATATGATTTTTTCGCTTTGGGGCATTGTTTATTCCTCCTTCCTTGATGCTCTTTTTCTTATGAGTAAATTCAAGTCTTGCATTTTTCTACCCATGACGTCATCTTTAGCCACAAGTAAAAGGTCTTTATCCATATTGTTGAGAGCATGCAAAACTGCAGCGTATATTCCGATAGCGACCGATGGACTGCCTTTCTCCACATTCCAAAGTGAAGCACGACTAATCCCTGCACGTTGGGCAACGAGCTCTACAGTTAAATTTCGACGAAGCCTCGCCAATTTAATCTGTTCACCCATAGTTTTTAATATTTCCTCTGTTGCCGGTAATATATTGTATGAAGCTTTTTTCATTTTAATCACCTCTTAATGTCAATAATTATAAATTAAAAGCACACTTATTGTCAATAATAATAAACATTAACTAAAAATCTGTTGAAGAGTTCGCCATAGCCTTGGGCGAGGAATTGCTTGCAAATGGAAGTATATTTCTTATTCCGGACACTTTTCTGTTTAAAAAGGATATGATATAATTAACGAGTAATTATGTATACGAAGAACACATTCATTATCATTTTAAAAGTTAAAAATATCATATTATCAATTGCAGGCGTATTTGAAATAATGGTCTCTTTGAATGCCATTACGGCACCCGGCTCGGTTTTAATGTTAGTAATCAGTTTGATTATTTTGTTATTAGCTGCGATTTCTAATAAGTTTATTGGGGATGCTAATTTTTATTCCGGCTATTTTGAAGGGGATTTGGACGGCATTATTGAATATACTGATTTGGCAAAAGTAACAGGAGAAAATGTAAATCTGGTTAAATTTAAACTGGCAATTTTCAAAGTCTTTTATATGAAGAATTACAGCCTTAAAGGGCGCGTCGTTCTTAAGGACAAAAAATGTATTTGTGAGTGTAGAAATTGCGGCTCTGTAATTGAAAAAAGTGTGTACTTTACCGGAAAATGTCCTGCGTGTCAAACTTCGGATGTATTTGCCAAGGTGCTTTTGGGAAACAGATTTTACAGTATTGAACAGGATAAAACGGATGCCATAAAAACTCCTGAATTTTATCAAACCCAAAAGCTGAAAAGTAAGAAAATTATAAGTGCCTTGCTTATGCTTGTTGGAGGTTCAATGCTATCTATAATGATACTTTATATGATTAGTCAGATTTCTAACTATAATAATGAAGAGTATCTTAGGGAAGTGCTATTGTCGGGAGAGAGTCATTCCTCTTATGAATTAATTAAGACTGAAATACTTGAAGCCATATGGTTTGCGGCTGTGTTTTCCATTGGCTTTTGGCAGGTGCTTTACAGTGGAATGAAGAAGTTTGGCATGGTTAAAGCGACTGTTGCCTGCTCAGAGTATTTTGCTAAGAGAAAGACGCCTTTTGTCAAGCTTGAAAGCCTTCCTCCTGTTAAAAAATGGGCGAACAAAAGAATGGGAATGAATGCGGTCAGGGGAGCGATAAGAAGACGATATCTTCAAAATTGTACTTTTGAAATTCACAAGGATAAGCTTATGCTTGTTTTGGCAAAGAAAATTGTAAAAGACAAATGTCCATCCTGCGGAGCACCGATTACGGGTGCGGTGGATGAACATTATAAATGCACATATTGCAACAGAACGATTATGTATACTATACGCAAGAAATAATTAACAGGTTTTTGTTATGTACTTAATTTTTATGAGCTGGAGGAAAGAAATATGGCGTGGTATGATGAAGCAGTTTTTTATCACATTTATCCGTTGGGGCTTACCGGAGCACCAAAACAAAATTCCTATGGAGAGCCTGTACACAGGTTAAATACAGTAATTCCCTGGATTTCACATATTAAAAAGATTGGATGTAATGCAATTTACATCGGACCTCTTTTTGAATCTGTGGGACATGGTTACGAAACAACCGATTATAAGAAATTAGACAGCAGACTTGGAACCAACGAAGACTTGACAAATTTTGTGTCTGAATGCCACTCACAGGGAGTACGGGTGATTTTAGACGGAGTGTTTAATCATACCGGTCGTGATTTCTTTGCTTTTCAGGATATTAAGAAGAATAGGGAAAATTCACCGTATAAAGACTGGTATTGCAATGTAAATTTCTGGGGAAATAATTCTTTTAATGACGGATTTTCCTATGAGAACTGGGGCGGTTATGACCTTTTGGCTAAGCTTAACCAGCATAACCCTGCTGTAAGGGATTATATCTGTGATGTAATTCGTTTCTGGGTAAGCGAATTTGACATTGACGGTATTCGTCTGGATGCTGCAGATGTTATGGATTTTGAGTATATGAAAGCACTTCGAGCTGTGGCAAATGAAGTAAAACCTGATTTTTGGCTTATGGGAGAAGTAATTCACGGCAATTATTCCCGTTGGGCAAACGACGGAACTCTTCACTCCGTAACCAACTATATGCTTCACAAAGCATTGTATTCCGCTCACAATGACCACAATTATTTTGAAGTGGCTCATACAATCAAATATGTCAACGATATGGTTGGTAACAAATTAAATCTCTACACATTTGTAGACAATCATGATGTGGAGCGTATTTATACTAAGTTAAGTAATAAAGCACATTTTCTGCCGGTACACGTAATGCTCTATACCTTACCGGGCATTCCGGCGCTGTATTATGGTTCTGAATTTGGCATTGAGGGACGTAAGGAGCGTTCTTCGGACGATTCGTTAAGACCTGCACTTAATTACGAAGATTATAAGGATGCTGTCGAGAACAATCCTTGTACCAAACTCATTGCAGCCCTTGGTAAGATTCGTCATAATACACCTGCATTATGGTATGGTGATTATAAAGAATTATTGCTCCAGACCACACATTATGCGTATGCAAGAACTTTGGATGGCAAATCCGTAATTACTACGGTTAATAATGGCGATAACGAAGTGGTTATGAGCTTACAGGCAGGAAATTCCGCAGAATATGTTGGTGCATTGACGGGTGCGAGAGTTTCTGCAAATGGCGGATATATTCAGGTAAAAGTAGCGGCAAATTCCGGTGAAATCTGGATTCCGGCAGAAATAGCCGGTGAAAGCTTTGCACCAATAGCGATGCCTCAGATTGAAAAAGCACCGAAGCCGGCAGTAAAGGCAGAAGAGGCACCTAAGGCAGAGGCACCGAAAGAAGAGCCTAAGACAGAAGAAACTAAGACAGAAGAACCGACAGTTGAAGTCAAGACTGACAAAATCATAGTGGACTGGAATAAAGCCTATGAAGATATGACAATCGAAGAGCTGCAGGAAGCAATTCTCGAAAAAATGAGAAAAAATGGTCCGGTAACAGACTATATGCTTGGCACGGTTCGTGAAAATACACACAGAGGTTCCTTAATAAGCTGGGTTAAAAGCTTTATTTAAGTAAAAGTATATTATTATTTAGGAGGTATATTTATGGCACGTTTTACTCTTCCTCGTGATTTATATCATGGAAAGGGCTCGCTTGAGGCTCTTAAGACCTTCAAGGGTAAGAAAGCAATTATTTGTGTAGGCGGCGGTTCTATGAAACGCTTCGGTTTTTTGGATAGAGCGGAAGCATATCTGAAAGAAGCAGGAATGGAAGTTAAGATTTTTGACGGTATTGAACCGGACCCTTCAGTTGAAACCGTAATGAGGGGTGCAAAGGTTATGTCAGAATTCCAGCCTGACTGGATTGTGGCAATCGGCGGAGGCTCTCCGATTGACGCAGCAAAGGCGATGTGGATTAAGTATGAGTATCCTGACTGCACTTTTGAGGATATGTGCAAGGTATTCGGAATACCTGAACTTCGTAAGAAAGCACATTTTTGTGCAGTATCATCAACATCGGGTACGGCTACGGAGGTTACTGCATTTTCAATTATTACTGATTACAGCAAGGGAATTAAATATCCGATTGCTGATTTTGAGATTACTCCTGATGTGGCAATTGTTGACCCTGAGCTTGCTGAGACAATGCCGCAGAAACTGGTTGCACATACCGGTATGGACGCAATGACACATGCAGTAGAAGCCTATGTTTCAACTGCCAACTGTGATTATACCGACCCTCTTGCAATACACGCAATTGAAATGATTATGAATGACCTTGTTCCTTCTTATAACGGAGACATGGAGGCACGTCATCGCATGCATAATGCACAATGTCTTGCAGGAATGTCTTTCTCCAATGCATTGTTGGGAATTGTTCATTCAATGGCACATAAGACCGGTGCTGCTTTTGCTGATTACGGCGCACACATCATTCACGGTGCGGCAAATGCAATGTATCTTCCTAAGGTTATTGCATTCAATGCAAAAGACGAGATTGCCAAAAAGCGTTATGGCGTAATTGTTGATTATATGGGTATTGCTGATAAAAACGCATCTGATGATGAGAAGGTTGCTGCTTTGATTGCATACCTTCGTAAGATGAATGATGATTTGAATATTCCTCATTGTATCAAAAATTATGGTGCTGACAGTTATCCTGCGGAGAACGGATTTGTTCCTGAAGAAGTATTCCTTGAGAGATTACACGATATTGCGGTTAATGCGATTGCAGATGCCTGCACAGGCTCTAATCCGCGTCAGCCTTCCGTTGAGGAAATGGAAAAACTTCTTAAATGCTGTTATTATGACACGGAAGTTGATTTCTAAATATTAATGAAACGTTCTTAAAAACATGGGGACTGTAAAAAACAGCCCTAACTTAAGGCATTTGTTTGCAAAAGTGAACAGATGCCTTTTTTATGCCTAAAAGTTTTTTAGAAAAACTGCAACTTTTTTGGCTTTACCTTTCTCTATTAAGTATAAGAACAAGGGAGGTGTTGCTTATGAGCAGACTTTTGTGCAATGTTATAACTGAACCTGTCTACAGTAATAACATTTGCACATTCAAGGTGGATGTGCAAGGCAGGACATTCACAGTAGTGTCACGAAACCGCCAGGCAGTTAAAGACAATATTTTTGTTACTGGCAGGCAGAAAATTGAAATCGAGGGCAGAATAGTGGATGACACAATTTATACAAAAGAGAGCAGAATTAAATTAAAATAGCTGGAATTTGTTGGTAAAACTAATCTTGCGATATGTAATCCGGTATGTTAGAATAATAACGAGAATTCGAGAATACATGGTGTACCACTCGGCGTAGCTGCAACTACGCCGAGCAAGGATGGTAATTGGCTACCACACAATACAGACCTAAGCTGCGATACACATTTTTATTTTACAGTAAATGGAATCCATTTACAAGAAAATAATATTTAATCGTGGATTAGTTTATTGCCTTCAAATATATTTTGGGGTGTAAGTGTGGACGCATACTTACACCCTATTCTTGTTTTCTCACAGAATATTCCCTTAGAGGTGAACTGCGCCTCTTTGGGATATTCATGTGAGAAATATCATATGCAGACTAAGGAAACTTAGTCTTTTTTTCTTAGTGTGATACAACTCATAACAGAATTTCCCAATTTTTTTTAAAAATTTTAAAAAAGGTGCAACCTTTTTAATTCTTGTACTCTCTATAGAGTAGAAGATGTGAAAAGGCATCAAAAAAAAGGAGCAATGAATTATGAAGAGTAAAGTGATTTTGAAATGGACAAAGTGGTTTTATAGGGCGTTGGTGGTGCTTATCGTGGTACTGATTAATGCAGGACCTTGGTTTTATATACATGGCTATAAACCATACGGAAATGTGGCTGAGGCAGTAGACCATTTGGTTGAATATAAAGAATTATATTTTAATTCTTATATTTGCTTTGGTGTAATTTTAATTGGATTAGTTTTAATGGTGCTGTCATTTATTAAACACAATAAATTCAAGTTTTTTACGGTAACAATGGCAGTAAGTATTTTAATAATGGCTGCGTTAGTGGGAGTTGGAATTATTCTTCCGATTATCGATGATTATGAAATGTCCAAAGTATGGTGGATGGCAGTAGCGTGTTCGGTTGTGCTTTTAATAACAACAGTTATTGGAATGGTCTGCGAAAAAAATCTTAATAAAGAGGAAGTGACTGAGTCAAAAAATAATTCAGGTGTGGTTGCCGCTTCAATATATGGAGTTATTGCTTTAGCATTGGTTATCACAAGTATTATCATTATAAACGATAAGGGATGGAGAATTGAGGATGACACACTCTATCTTGAACGTTCATTAGGAATTTGGTATGTGTCATTTGAGGGAGAAACATTATGGGGGGATGAAGATTTTGAAGAGCTTAAAGTTGAAAGCGGTGTAAGAGAAATTCATTATATCGGATTAAACAATAATGAGGATTTGGAAGAAGTTGGTTTACCAAAAAGCTTAAGAGTAATTGGAGATTATACTTTCAGTGATTGCAAAAATTTATATGAAATAGATATTCCGGATAAGGTTAAAACAATTGGCTGGTGTGCTTTTAAAGGATGCGAGAATCTGGCGAATGTGGAATTTTCAGAGGACCTAGAAGTAATTGATGGTTGGGCTTTTTATGGCTGCAGCGAATTATCATATGTTAACCTGCCGGATGGCTTGGAAGTAATAGGTAAAAATGCTTTCCTCGGCTGTAGGCTTAGGAGTATAACTATTCCTAAAACCGTTAAAGAAATAGGAGAAAATGCTTTTTCTGATGTTACCGTTTTAACCGTGGGAGCGGGTTCCTACGCAGAGCAGTGGGCAATAGAAAACGGATATGAATACGAAATTTATTAAAAAAATTTGAAAAAGAGTGCAACCTTTTTAAAAGCTATTCACTCTATAGAGTATAAGACATAAAAATACATATTTGAGGAGAAAAGATTATGAAGAGATTAATTTTAATAGGATTATTAGGAGCAACAATTTTTGCATCAACGGGCTGTGTAATGGGAAGAACCAAAAACGCTGCAATACCAAATCAAACAATGACAGTAGCTGCATCCCAGGCGACTACAGAAGAAATTACTGAGGCTGAAACAGATGCTTATACAGAAGAACAGACAGCAGAAGTGCAGACAGCAGAAATGCAGACAGCAGAAATACAGACAACAGAAATGCAGACCGAGGCACCGACTGAAGAGCCTGCCAAAATGGCAAACAGAATGTTTGAGGAGGCGGACCATTATTATTTGCAGGATGATGCCAGATGTCAGGATGTTTTGGACGAAATAAAGCTTACATATCCACAGTTTGCAGATGCTGTTGAAGCAAGAAAGGAGTACTATATTGAGTATGGCAGCTTATGCCAGAATAAACTGCTTTTTTATGTAGAGCCTTTTGACTACCAGTATGTAAGTGGCGATTGGTTTAATTACAATGCAAATAAAACTTTTGAGGATAAATACGGAAACACATATTATGACTTTGCAAGAGCCATAATTGACCAGACAGGGGCCGGCAAAAAAACTCATTATGTTGTATATAATTCTGACGGAGAGTATGATACATTTAAGGGAACAATTGTATGTTCCAAAGAAAATGATGAGGAAAAGATTTTCCACGCAGAGGTATATGGTGACGGAGAGCTTTTATATACCACTGAAACAATAAGCTGCTATTCAGAACCTCTTACTTTTGAGGTTGATATTACAGGACACAAGCTGGTAAAAATTGTATTAATCAGAGATGACAGTTTTTTAACATATGCTAATGTTCAGCCATCTGTGGCACTTGTGGATGCAGTTTTTTATAATAAAGTTTTACCTGAATTTGTACCTTTTGTACCGGTGGAGGACTAAGATTATGGAAGAAAAAAAAGAACCTAAAATTAACAAGAAAAAAATAATAATTATTGTATCCATTCTGGCAGGCGTAGTTTTAATTGGCGCATCAGTATTTTTGGTTGTAAGATTTATTAATGGTGGCAAGCAGATTGCAAAGGAAATAGACAAGCTTTCAGAAAATGTTCCAGTTATAGATTTAGATGACAAGCTTGGAGAAATTGTAAGTAATGTTTCTGCTGAGGAGGAAGCCACAACGAAAGAGGCAGAAACAGAGGTTGTTGAAGAAACAGAGGCGGTAACAGAGGCGGCAACGGAAGAATCCGGTGAAGAACAGACAGAAGCCGAAACAGAGGCAGTGATAGACTATGCCAATGTGGACTGGTGGGGAATTTATGAACAGGTAATGTATGCAGGAAATACTGAAGAACTGGACTGGGAAGCTATCAGCAATGTGCTTTTGTACACTGATAATCCGAATGAAAGTCAGATAGAAATTCTTATGAATGAAATCAAAAAAGCAGATAATTATGATTTGATTGACTGGAATGCCAAGGCGAATTTTTCGGTTGGAGTGGTAACAGAAACTTATACCGAACCGGCTACAGAGACCATTATCACTTCCGCAAGTTCTTCTCAAAAAGTTACTTTAGAGGATAAGCTTCTGATTGATAAAAATGCAGCTTCAACAGGAGATTACAGATTAGGTAGCACATGGTTTAATCGCAGTTCAATTATGGATGACGTAATGCCGGTCAAAAATCAATGGATAAAAGATAATTTTGGCACAAGTTTTACTTTTAACGGTATTAATTTTAGATGGGATGAAACAGCGCAGTATTTTTACTGGGAAAAGTTATATGGAAGTATACATTATATGACAAGTACCACAACTTCAATTGAAGGATATTACATAGACAATTTTTATTCCTACAGAATTGCAGATTATCTTGGATTTTATGGTACTGATTATGAAATGTATATGAACGAAGAAGCTTTAAATGACAAAATCTATCTTGCCATTGGTGAGTGGCAGGCTCCGAAAATGACAGTGGAGAATCCAAAGGAAAATAATCTTACATATCTAAGACAGCTTGGATGGACGGATGTTGTAGAAGAGGAGGGCATTGATAAGTTGTGGACCTACGAATCGCCTGAAGGGGTTCCGGCATACGTTAATGATGATGGACATCTTGGTATTTATGTAAAATATCCGGAAGACGAGAAAGAGAGCTTATGTTATTTTACTATTGAAGAATATAACAATCTGATAAATAATAATACTTGGACAGTATATTCAAAGAGTGGCTACAGTGGACTTGAAGGACAAGCTATAGAGGATATGCAGCAGTACATCAAAAAGTACGTGTGTATCAAATAGTTGAAGCCGGAACGAAAGATTTTGAGGTGCATAGTATGGAAGTTTCAGCAAATTTAAAACAGGCGGTTGAGGATTACATAAATGGTAATAAGGGGGCATTTACCACTATTTATAACGAATCAAACAGATACATATATGTCTGTATTAACAACGTAATGAATGGCAACGATAACAAAGAGGATATGATTCAGGACATAATGCAGGATACTTATGTGGAAATCAGCAGACACATTGATTCCCTTCAGAATATTAATCAGTTTCTCTCCTGGGCAGGTACAATCGCCACTAGAAAATGCTACGAAGCAATCAAAAAAGCAGGCAGATACGTTATGCTTAACGAGGACGAAAGCTTTGACAATCTTTCGGATGATGACAACGTTATTCCCGAGGAGATTATGCAGAATAAGGAAAAACAAAGACTTCTCAGGGAAATAATTCAGAACGAATTAACCGAAATGCAGAAGCTATGCATTGTAGGATATTTTTATAATGAGATGAAGCAGAGTGAGATTGCAGGGGAGCTTGGCATTCCGGAGAACAGCGTTAAATCGCATCTTCTCAGAGCTAAGGCTAAGATTAAGGAAGCCGTTGTTGATTTGGAAAAAAACAAAGGCACAAAGCTGTATGGTGTTGCACCGCTTTTATTATTGCTTTTTACAGACGAGGTCAAGGCATGTACGGTAAGCCCACAAATCGGTGAGGCAGTGCTTGCAAGTGTCCGGACAGGTGTTACAGCCGACGCGACAGCAGTAGAAGCGGCGAAAACAGCGGGAGCCGTTGGGGCTAAAGCCGGTGTGGCAGCAGTCAAGGTTAAAGCTGTCATTATTGCGGCGGCAGCACTTGTTACCGCGGGCGGTGTTGCAGGTGGTATTGCCATTGCAAAACACAGTCAGGCGGATAAGGCGTCAGTTAAAGTTGAAAAGGAAAGCCGGACGGAGGCTGACAGGACAACAGAGGTAACTGAGAACAGGACTGAGGAAGTGACAACAGAGGCTACAACAACGGAGATTGAGACCACGACAACAGAAGGCTCTATGTGGAATGGAATAGAGCTTGCCGTGTGTGGCAAAGTGTATTCAATGCCGTTATATGCAGAAAGAGTAATTGATGATTCAAATTCGGAAATTGAAGAATATACTGTTGTATCAATGGTTGAAGGTATTTCCGTAACTGCTCAGGAAATCGTTGTAATGCTTGCCGATATAGAAAGCATGGATTTTAATGCAAAGATTGACTTCGCTGATTTGAATACATATGTGTGCTGTCAATTAATAGATAAAACTACAGGGGAAAGCTATAAGACTATTCTTCAGGAAAGTCAGAATGAATCAGTTGTATTTGACAGAGTAAATGACCCTGAATTGGTTGATTTTGACATTACTGATTATCTTTTGTATGTAACATATTACCACGACTGGCAGTGGTATGAAGGCTATCCGGGACTTTTGTTTGAAATACCTAAGGAAGAGCCTGACGACGGTTTGAAATCAACACTGGTGAAGGCGGCAGAAAAAGCACTTGAAGATTATGGTTATACTGATGCATTGGCATTTTCAGATTATAACGGAGACGGTATTCCGGAATTTTTTGCACTTACCGCAACTGCATTTGGAAATCTTGAAGGCAGTATGTACAAATACGAAAACGGCGAATATGTATATTATATGGAAATAGAATCTTTCGGAGATGAAAGTTCAAGATTGTATCGGGATAAAACGGATGGCAGCTATATCATATTGGAGCTTGATTACGGATATGAAAGCTATACTGATGAGGATTATAACATTCTTGGATATTACTCATATAATTATGTATATCTGGTCGATGTTGATGCAAATGAAAGGACATTGTATACAACCATAAACGGGGATGATATTATGTCAATAAGTCAAAGAACTTTTTATAATGAAGACGGTACTTCCATGACGGCGGAAGAGTTTTTTGCAAAATTAGATTCAGAGCTGTCAAATCAGTACGAATTTGTTGGCGAAACAGATTATGGTTATGAGTATTATAATCCGGATAATACACCGTTGATTGCGGCTTATAATTACTACCTTGATAACAGATAATCCGCATGAAGGTGCAAAACCGGAGCAGTATTAGATTTTACCTTCCTTTAAGTGAAAAATTGGAAGGATGATATTAACCACTGTACCCTGTTTCTCGTGGTTCGATATGTGTATGTTTCCGTTATGACTGTCTATTATGAGCTTTGCAAGATTGAGCCCTATGCCGGTGTGACCCTTTTTCATGGTTTGCGGAACATAGAATCTGTCAAAAATATATTTAACATCAGTTTCGTTAATTCCAAAGCCATGGTCACGTATGGTAAGGTGCACATTTTCATTGGATAAGGAGGCTCTGATTTCCAAAGGCTTTTTGCTTGTATCATGTTCAAGCGAATTGCGGCAGATATTTACCAGAGCTTCCTTAAGCCATTCATAATCTCCGAAGATTTGTATATTGTCTGCGATGTCTGTTTTAACGCTTGTCTCATCGCAGCCTGATGTAAAAATAACATCTTTTATTAATTCCCGGAGACGGATTTTTTCTTTATGAAATACAACCTTTCCGGCCTCCAGTCCGCCTATATCAGTTAACTCCTTCATAAGGCTTCTTACGGAATCAAGGTGCCTGAAGCATTCCTCAATTCGGGCATGCTTCTTTTGCTCATCATTCTCAGCTTCAATGATTTCAAGGGTTGTGGCTACACGGCTGATAGGGGTTTTGACCTGATGGGCAACATTTTCGATAAAGCTCTGCATCTGCCGGTTGCGTTGTGAATAATAGTTTTTTGTGGAAATTTCATTATTCAGGTCATAAATCTGACTTTCATATTGCTGACAGCTGTGCTTATATTCTGACTTTAAACTGTTAAGTGTCATGCATATAAGTATAATAACGGCGGTAAGAGCAGTAAATGATATCAGGGTTATTGCAATAAGCCGTCTGCCGGTATCGCTTCTTAAAAGAGTTATTTCCTCTATGCCGTATTGTTTGAATAATTCAGTACCGGCGTCAATATTTTCCTCAGATAATTCACTGTATAAGGAGTTAATGTAGTTTTTGCCGTCTGTTTCGGCTCCGATAGTTCCTATAATGTTTTTCTGGGCAGAAATAATTGTTCTGCCGATGAGAAATACGGATATGGCAAAACAGACAGCCAGCAGAATTATGCCGGCTGTCAGAAGAATATTATATTTTTTCAGGATTTTCTCATTCATATTAAGTCTCCCCACATTTGACTTTGGTTACTTTTTGGGTAAAACGATAACCGAAGCCGCGTATTGTATCAATATAGAAGCCGCCTATTTTTCTGCGAAGCCTGCTTATATGGACTGACAGAGTGTTGTCCTCGACAGCGTCGGCAGAACCTTCCCACAGACATTCGAGTAACTGCTCACGCCTGACTATTTTTTCGGAATTTTCCATAAGCTTTATAAGCAGACGGTATTCAACGGGGCGGAGAGTTATTTCAGTTTTGTTTAGGAAGACAAGAGCAGTCCCGGTATCAACAGTAAGGCCGTTGGAGCTAAGCAGTCCGTTGTCGTCGGATATAAGGCTGCGTCTTATATTAGCACGGATTCTGGACAGCAGCTCCCTTACCCTGAAAGGCTTTACAATATAGTCATCACCGCCCATATTCAGCCCCTTAACAACATTCTCTTCATCATCAGAGGCAGTGAGAAAAATTACGGGTTTCTGATTGAGGCTTCTGATATGGGAGCAGATTTCAAAGCCCTCACCATCAGGAAGCCATATATCAAGAAGATAAATATCTATATCCTCCATTGTCTGTACATAATGTATTGCCTGGGCTGTGGTGGAGCAGGTGACGGTCATGTAGTTATTGTTTTCGAGAATTTCTTTTAAATCCCGCTGAAGATAGTAGTCATCTTCAGCGATTAATATTTTACTCACAGGTTACAATTTCTCCATCCTTAAGATAAATAATTCTGTCAGCATACTCTGCGGTCTGCATATCATGCGTAACCATAACGATGGTCTGACCATATAATTTGGCTGCCTTACTCATAAGCATTACAACTTCCGTACTGTTTTCGGAATCAAGGTTTCCGGTAGGCTCATCGGCAAGTATTATTGCGGGCTCTATTGCAATGGCTCTTGCAATGGAAACACGCTGCTGCTCGCCGCCGGACATTTCATTCGGGAACTTGTTTCTGTATGCTGCAATTCCGAGCAGTTCCATTAATTCATTAATTCTGTTCTCATCGGGTTTTCTTCCGTCAAGCTTAATGGGCATAATGATATTCTCGTATGCAGTAAATTCCGGTAAAAGATTGTAGTCCTGATAGACAAAACCGATTTTGGTGCGTCTTATTTTGGACAGTCCTGAATCATTTAAATTAGTAATGCTTTTATTTTCTAATATTACATCACCTGTATCGGTGGTTTCAAGAGTTCCGAGAATTTTAAGCAGTGTGGACTTGCCTGAGCCGCTTTTTCCGGCGATTGCAGCCATTTCTCCTTTTTTAAAGGAGAGTGAGCATGATTTCAATGCCTGTACCATGCCTTCACCCCGGCCATATTTTTTGGAGATGTTTTCTGCTTTTAATATAATATCCATTTAATCATGCCTCCTTTTTAACACTTTTGGTGATGGCAATATAGCTGCCGCCAACCATTAATAAATACAGTACCAAAACTGCTGCCGCTAACAGCCAATGCCCGGTATCAGTTAGCAGACTCTCAATTGTAAGTATCTTTACGGAATCGGTAAATTCATTAAGATAATAACTGAAAACCTCAATGCCTGCCTCTGCACTTTTGGCAAAAAACGTATAGTTTTCATAGGTAATCAGCAGATAGCATACAACAATTCCGATTAATTGTGATAAAAGATTTCTGCATTCGTTTTTAAAGAAGATTGCTACATACTGTTTATCGGACATACCAATCTGCTTAAGGGTTTTCAACTGTTTCTGCAGATATATTTTTCTGGTTTCAAAGAGGTTTGCATATATTGAAATATAAGCTGCAAGCATTACAGCCAATACAGAACCATATATTGCAAAGCTCCGGATGTTTTTGCGGTACATTTCTCTCAGAAATTCTGCATTGGAGGAATAGCTGAAACCATTTTCTTTTGCAAATGCGGCAAGCTGCCTGTCCGTTGACTGATATGATGAGAAGCTGTTGTAATCTATTTCGATGGCATTGTATTTCAGCTCGGTTTCTTCATTTTCTGCAATCCTTTTGGCAAGCTCACGTGAACCGACGATACCGTATGTGGTTGGGAAAAAATCGTTGTTGTAGCTTAGTTTGTCAAAAATATAAACTGCACCTATTTCCACATCGGTTTTAATTCCGCTAAAAGAATGGCAGATACTTAAAATATCACCTGCTTTTATTGTGTCCTCAGTGAAGACGGTGTAGTTCATGTCTTCCACTGAAAACTGATAGGCATTGATAAAGAGTATCGCCTGCTCACCTTTTTCAAATTTTTCCCAGTCAATCTGTTGACTGTCATTACGGCTTCTGACCTCATCTTTAATGCTGTCAGGCTCCGGAAGATATATTCCGGACATATTGTAATCAATATTATGCTGCACATTTACGGCATTCAGGATTTGGCTGTTCTGCATTCCGTCCCATTCGAAATAGTGCATACGGTCTTTTGTAAAAAAATGCACATTCTTAATACCGATAACTTCATCAAGCTGTGAGATTTCTTTATTGCTTATACCTTCACCAATGTACGCTGCGTCTCCGCCGTATGTGACTTCACCGTTATTGATGGAATATTCATACTGTCCGGTTTTCTCCATGAAGAAGTCCGAGTGATAATTTTTGTAATCCAGATATTCACTGCTTTCCGTATACAGCTTATGTATGCAGTAGAGCATACAGCCGCACATTATTGCTGCAATTACTGCAAATATAATGTTTTGAAGCGGACTGATTATGTTTTGCCGTTTGAAAAATGCCTTGTCAGGGTGTCTGGTTTTCAGGGCAGATTTTCTGAGTCTGTTAAATTTGTTCGTCTTTATTTCAGATGTATTTTGTGCAATTTTTCTGTCACTGATAGTAAACTGTGTTATTATAACTGCAATAATAACCATTAGAACAGAAAATCCAATCTGCGTAAGCAGTGTTATCGGGTTAAATTCAAAAATAGTCCCTGTATTATTTGAATTTGCCACAAGTCTGCCTATAAGTATGGCAATTAAATAAGATGCGGCAATACCTGAAACAATTGCCGGGGCAGTTGTTATTGTGCACTCTGCAATAACAAGTTTTCTTACCTGAAGACGGCTTGCGCCTATACATCTGTACTTAAAATACACAGGTCTTCGTTTGTGGGTATATGCCACAAGAAGATAACCGATTGTAAATGCTGCAACAATTCCAATTGCGATTGTAATGCTGCCGTACATTTCTTTATTCTCCCACATTCCATTGTCATAGACATAGCTGTTATAGGTTATATTTTTTCCATCCTCGACAAAGCTCTGTGCGAGTGCCCATGTATCTACGTCATTATACAGTGGATTAAGCCTGTAATAATACACTGTATTTTCAACATATTGATAGCTTTGAAACTCCTGTTTTGTCACAAAACAATCCGGCAGAGCGGTGTTATAAATATTTTTCCATATTTCAGTGTAGGCTTTGACTACACCCGTAAGGACATATTGCGATTCCTGCACCTCCATATCTTCATTCAGATATCTGATTGTTATTGTCTGCCCCAATTCGTAGCTGTAGCCCGATTTCGACAGAAAAGCAGTAGTGGCTGCAATTTCATTGGAAGCCTTTGGCATACTGCCGTCAAGCATAAAGCTTCCTGATATTATTGTAAAATCACCATCGGTCATGCCGAGTGAAAAGCCGTTGCCTATTTTGCTGTCATTAATAAGAGCAGTTCCGCTTGTAATCGAAGCATTTTCTGCAAAATACGGATGCTGGAGCTCGCTGTCCACAGAGGCAGCGACCCAGTCGCCGTAATTATCAATATTGCTTTTGTACAGATATGAATCCATCATTTCCTGAAACAGTGTTATCGCGGTAAGAAACAGAACGGCAATTAATGTAACAATAAATACGGGCAGTATCTCCCTGCGTCTGCGTTTCATACCGTTATAAATAAGTCTGTTCATTTAAAATCACCTCCTTTTTTAATAAGTATAGCCGTTTAACCTTACAGGAAGATGACATACTGATAAGAAAATTATAATACAAAATAAAGAAAAATTAGAAATACAGATTAGCAGATTAAAGAATTTTTTGACGTTCTTTTTGAGGAACGGAACACCTTGATATGGAGAGAAAATGATGTAATTGCTGCAATGCTGTATATGATTCTATACGCAAACGGCGTATATCTGTACGCACTTGGAACCTTGCCTGAATACCGCAGCCGTGGTATCATGCCGGCACTTATTGACAATGCATGTGATTTATGCAAAAATATCGGAGCAAAAGGTATTTTTCTGGTTCCATCGGATATAACTATGGATAAATATTACGGCAGATTCGGATTTGTAAAATCTGACTGCAATCAGCTGCTTAGAACCAATTTGCTGAATGATTATGAGCAAAGAATCAGGCAATATGTTGAATTTATCGAGTTGTATGAGAATGATAATATGAAATTTATACCGGAATATTTTTTAGTAAAGAATTTAAATGGTTTTGATATCAGGGATATCTGCGGATATATTCCGTTTTAGTTTGGAGTTAATATGAATTTTGTAAAAGTATGTGACGCTGATTTTGAACTTATAAGGAAATACACATATAAGGCTAAAACATATAATTGTGAATTTTCAATTTCTAATATTTTTTTATGGAATGATGTTGAAAGGCTGCAATGTACCGTTTATGACGATACACTTGTATACCGCCTGATTAATAATGGCGTGGCCGTATATTCTCCGGTGAGCCTGCCGGAAAATGTACAGGACTTTGTTGCTGCATTGAAGGAGAATGCGGAGGCAAACGGGTGCCGCTTCATGTTTAATAATCTGACTGCACAGATGGCAGACAGGTTGAAGGAAAACGCCGGTGAGGATTTTGTTTTTGACTATGACAGAGCAGAAAGCGACTATATATATCTGGTTGAGGATTTGATTAAACTGTCAGGGAGCAGATACCACAGTAAGAAAAATAACCTAAACAAATTTATAAAAAATAATGAGTTCGTCTACGAAGCAATATCCAATGATAATATAGAAGAATGCCGTGTGATGAAAAATCTCTGGGCAGAGAGAAAAAACAACGGTGAGGATTACAGTGATGAACTGGCAATTCTTGACAGAGCTTTCGCAGATTATGAGAAGTTTGCATTTGTCGGAGGACTAATAAGGATTAAGGGTGAGGTCGTCGCATTTACTTTTGGCGAGGAATTGAACGAGGATATTTTCGTGACGCATTTTGAAAAAGCATATGACGATATTCCGGGCTTATATCAGGCAATTAATCAGCAGTTTGCCTTAAACAACATATCGCAGTACAAATATGTCAACAGAGAAGAAGATATGGGCCATGAGGGATTACGCAAAGCGAAAATGTCGTATAAGCCGGTAATGCTGTCAGATAAATATTTTACAAAAAATTTATAATTTATTTATTGAAAATATAGGATATATCCTATATAATTGGTATATACCAATAGAGAAAGAAGGTAATATATGCCGGTTATTTCCAGATTTAACGGAATAATAATTAAGATGTATCTTAGACAAAGAGAATATAATCCTCCGCATATCCATGCTATTTATGGTGAGTATATGGGGGTGTTTTGGATAGCTGACGGAGAGATGTTTGAAGGAGATATATCTGTAAAGGGGCAGAGGTTAGTTGCTATATTTATTGAGAAGCATAGGGAGCGATTAATTAAGATGTGGGAGACACAGGATTTTGAGGTGCTTCCGCCAATTGAATAATTAGTGAGGTGCGATATGACACATCGGATACAGACAGTAACAGCGAAGGAGAATTACATAGTGGAAGCTGTTTTTTTGGGTGGAGAAACAGTACAGTATGATGTTAAGCAGCTTTTTGATATTTTCCCTCAGTTTCAGGTATTTATGAGTGCGAAGGAACTTTTTGAAAAAGTAATGGTTGATACGGGAGGCTGCGGAATTTCATGGAATGACAGCCTTGACCTTGATGCTGAGACAATCTGGGAAGACGGTATTCTTATTGAGGTGCAGAAGCCGGCAAGTATAAATCATCTGCTGGCATATAACTTATTAATGGCAAGAGAGAACGCGAATATAACGCAGAAGGAATTAGCAGAGAGAACCGGAATTTATCAGGCAGATATCAGTAAGATAGAAAGAGGAATCGGAAATCCATCTATTTCCACATTAAAACGTCTTGCGGACGGGCTTGATGCTGATTTAACGGTTGATTTTATTATAAGAAAATAATAACCTACGAAAGAGATGAGAATATGTCAACAAAGGAATCAGTTTTAAAATATGCATTTGACAGTTATGGAACAACTCCGGAATATCCATGGGCGGGTGACCGTACTGCCGGAGTACTGAGACATCGGAAGAATAGGAAGTGGTACGGACTTATTATGAATATAAACGGTGATAAGGTGGGACTTGACAGCGAAGAGGCAGTTGATATCATAAATATAAAATGTGAACCGGAGGTAATAGCGCTGCTGTCTAAGGAGAAGGGCTTTGCTCCTGCGTACCATATGAATAAGACTCATTGGATAACGGTGCTGCTGAATGGAAGCGTGCCTGACGACAGAGTACGGAACCTTCTGGATATGAGTTACGAACTGACAAAATAGATGAGGTGACCCACATACAAACTGTGCAGTCACCTCACAAACCTATTCGGCATAATATTTTTATTTAAAAAGTCTTAATACTCCGGACTTCTCTTCCTGTTCCTTCTTCATCATCATAATTCTGTATTCCTCAAGAAGGCGTTCCTTCTCTAATTCGGAAATTGCCTTTGGCATATCCAAATCTTCAATTGTGCTTCTTGCAGAAGTAAGATTATATGACGCATAGGAATTATAATTCATTGCATAATCAAGTCTGTTAGATGTTGCATCTAATTGGCTTCTTGCAGAATTAACTTTATTTATTGCCTCATCGATAACAGATATGTCAAAAGAGCCTGTTACATCATAATCTGCAATACCAAGAGCTGCTAAGGTTGAATCCGGCATGTCAATATCCATTCCGCTTCCGTCAGGATTAACGGCGATATGGAAGTTATTCATGCTTCCGTCCAAAAGATTCATGGTATTGAATTGTGTATTACCTGCAACATAGGAAATATGCTCTTTAAGACCATCAATTTCCTGCTGCATTGCATTAATCTCATCCTCACCATATACGGCGGTATTGGATGCCTGTACACTTAATTCGCGGATTCTCTGTAAGGAATCAGTTACTGAAGCAAGAGCACCATCAGCAATATTAATCATGCTCTGGGAAGCAGAAGCGTTATTCCTGCCAATATCATAACCATTGGTCTGTGTCTCTAATTTCTCGGCAATCGCAAGTCCGGCAGGGTCATCTGCTGCGGAATTGATTCGCTTGCCTGTTGAAAGCTGTTCATACAGATTATATGTACTGCTTCCTATTGATTGAATGCTCATAATGATACCTCCTCTCCTATATATTAATACGATATTCCTATAATAATTATATCAATTGTAATGATTTATTACAACATTTATTTTAGCGTAAGATATATTTTTTTTATTTCTTCAAGCTCCTCACGGCTTACGGGGTTAATGAGTAAATCCATAAGAATACGGTATTTCTCTGGCATAAATTTCTTAATATATTGATTTTTAATGCAGTCAGGACTGTTGGTTCGTACAATTTCCTGTAAATTCAAAAAAGCTTCATAAGGAACATTGTCATATCTTAGAAACATAATTTTCAGTGCAGCAAGATAGCATGACATAATAAGCTCAAATTCAATCTCATCATGGTATTTATGCCATACATTGCAATTGTGGTATTCAAGAATCCTGAGTCGGGCAATCGTAAGCATATCTGCATGGTAAGCCGCGTTTTTCTTCAAAACAGTGGATTCAGGGTTTATATAGTAGTGATACAGCTCGTAATTAATTATTGAAACCCTGTCAGCATACAGATAATAAAGTGAAGAGAAAATAATATCCTCATACATTAATTTTTCAGGAAAAACAATATTATGCTCAATCAGAAAACTGCGGCGGTATATTTTATCCCAGACATTATAACCGATACAGTTTGTTGCAATAAACATTTTTCTTTTATCCTCGCTGTCAATGAGAAGACGCTGATATGAACCGTCAAGCAGGTGTGGCATTGTGCCTGTGCCATCATCTCTGAAGGCTTTGCAGTAAACAATTTCGCTGCCGCTTTCAATAATTTCATCCAGAAGAATTTCATACATATTGGGTTCAACCCAGTCATCACTGTCCACAAAGCCGATATAGTCGGCACTTGCATAGCTCATTCCTGCGTTGCGTGCTCCGCCCTGCCTTAGGTTCTCAGGAAGACTGACTGCAATTATGCTTTCCGGATAGAGTTTTTCCCAGTTAAGAATCTCCTGCCATGTAGCATTATCATCAGTTGAAGCGTCATTGACAAGAATTATTTCCATATTATCTATTCCGATTGTCTGTGCAGCCAGAGAAGACATGCAGCGGTGCAGTAAACCGGCTGTATTATAGCATGGAATAATAATGCTTATCCTTTTCATGTGGCTTCCTCCGTTAAAATAAAATGTAATAAGAATTTATAATATTTCCTGTAGGATTTTGCTGAAACGTACATCGTATGAAAAATATTCCTGAATTTTCTTCCAGCCGTTATATGCAATCCGACAGCGCTCATCCTCATGTGTCAGGTAATATTGTATTTTACTGATTAAATCCGATTCAGATTCAAAATATACAAATTCCTCACCGGGTACGAAAAATTCTGCAAGCTCAGGCTGGTAATTGGAGAGCAGAAATCCTCCTGCACCCATAATATCCAAACATCTGAGAGGAATTCCGCTTGTGATGGAGCGAAGCGAAATATTGATATTAATTTTGGAATTGCAGAAAACAGAGGGCATTGTATCAGTATATGAAATGAATCCGTGTCTGCTGCAATTATTAATTAAATCAGAGCGTGAAGCAGTATATAAATCCAATGAAAAATAATTGCCGATATGATTTAACAGACGAATACGTTCATCAGAGGTTATTTTCTGATTCAGCATATTGGCGAGTATATTCTGCGGATTAAACATATAGTCGGAATTATCAGGAAGACCTATATATCGCAGGGCTTCGCAAATTATATCCTCTGTAAGCAGCTCCTCGATAAAATTGCAGCCCCATATTTCCTGCTGGGCGCTCATTGCAGCGTCAAAATATCCTTTAAGATAATCGGGCAGGGTATGTATCTGACTATACATATTGTTATCATACAGACTTCCCACAAAGGAAACCTCCGATGTATAGCTTTTCTGATTAAAGGCGTCCGGCAGCTTCAGTTGGGAGTTGAGCCTTGCTGTATTTACGGCTAATGGCATATGATAGGCGTGTAAGGCACCGAGGGAGATAACTGTTTCCAGCATTTTGCAATCAAACAGAAAAATATAGTTGCAGCTGTTAGTAATCGTGTGTGAATAAAGGGTCATATGCGGACAGTCGTAAACCCATGATATATATTTAACACCGGCTCTTTGTGCAATTGTTGATAAGATTGGAAAATAATTAAATGTAAATATACAGTCAAGCCGCTGCTGTTGTATCAGCTGTGCCGTCTGCTGCTCGAAATTGGAATCCCTGTCGTAGTTATTTAGCGGATAGGTTATTTTTAAATAGAAATATCCCAATGAATTAAATGTCTGTTCAATATCTGCGGCAGAGTTTTCATTCCAGCAATAGTATAAAATACGCATGGCATTCACCCCTTTGTCTGATTCTGTATCAGGTTGAGATAATAATCAATTATCTCAACTGCACGATTTACAAAAGTATGGTTGGCAAGTACTTTTCGCTGTCCGTTCAGGGCAAGTGTATACGCATACTCTCTGTCAGATAGTACCGTTTCCACATATTGCGGGAGCTGCTCGATATCTGAAAGGTCATACATTATCAGGTCCTCGCCGTTTACAAAAGCGTTATCAAGATATGCTGAATAATCGGAGAAAACAACACCTCCGGCAAGCATTCCGTTAAAAATTCTTTCGTGGCTTCCTGCTTTGAACCACGGCATTGAATTAAGTATTATACGGCTGTCAGCCATTTTTTCAAAAACCTGTGTTGGTGCAATCCTGCCATTGTATATATAATTCGGATGATTAATTGATGCAAGAGTATTCCATCTGTCTCCATATACGTTAACCTTGAAGCCGCTTTTAACAAGTGTTTCAACCTGTTTGATTCTGAAATAAGAGGTTACAGCACCGGTTATATGTATAAGGTTGAGAAAAATATTCTTAAGTCTTTCGTTATCATAATAAAGATTATGGGAGTTTAACCAACGCTCAATTACGGCTTCCGCTGACTGATTCGGATTATTAATTAATTCATTATATACATCGTTGACCAGGTCCACGGTATTAAATTCGCCCATTCCGACATCTGGGATATGGTCAAGAGTTGTAACGGAAAGTGAACCGGCATAAATAATGTCGGTATGCCTGCTGCTGTCGGGTGCCACAGGTTCATAATTCCACGCAGCATGCGGAAGAAAGGCGGCCGGAATGTAACTCCAGAAGCGGTCAATATAGTAAGGGTGGTCGTTGTCTACACAGAGGAAAAAAGACCTTGGAGAGGCATAACTGTCAATTGTCGAAGTATAATGCACCGGAGCGTCAACAATGATATTAATGTGATATATTCCAAGATAATCCCACAGACATTTGTCCCTATGACGAACGAGAAAACCCGCATTATTGTAGCCTATAACAAAATCAACGGGCAGACGCAGAAAGTCAGCAAGTACGGCATTAGCGTCCGCCCCGTCATTATAATCATAAATATGTACTTCAAAACCTAATTGCCTGAATGCATTTACAAGACAGTCGGTAAAAAAGTTAAGAGTATCAAGTGTTCCTTTTATTGCAATAATTCGTTTGTGCATGTTTTGTCTCCCTGCCAAAATATAATTGAATTATAACATAAATTTACAGGGTATACAAATTACTTATACTCAGGATTAAATTTTAAAAAGTCAACGGATAAATTATTTTTTGTATATTATTCTATGAAAAAATGTTATACTGCATTTATATAAAATACGAAAAAGTTAAACGCGGAGGATTACAATGGATAATATTGAGCAGCAGTTTTTACAGCTTGTAAATATTGTGAATAATATGCAGCAGAGAATTATTGCACTTGAAAATTCAAACAGAATATTATTGCAGTCCAACAGTCAGCTTATCAAAATGCTTGAAAATAATCAGAATGAAACGGAATGGCTCAGAAGAAATATTTATTACGAGATAAACGACCCGAGATATAAGACGGGGGACATTTTTTATCCTGACATTCTTCCTGCGGACAGGACTATTGATGAAATTGTTAACAATCACAAGTCCTTATCAAGATTCGGTGATGGGGAATTTTCAGCAATTGCCGGAAGAATAAGGCATAAATTTCAGACGGTTGAGGATGAACGCTTAAAGGAGAGACTTTTGGAGGTGCTTGACTGTGATGATGACAGACTTTTAATCGGCATAGCAGATAACTACGGCAGTCTTGGTAAATATTCTGAGCAGACACAGCGGGAAATAAGATGTTATATGTCTGAACAGGTAAGACAGGAGCATGAAGCACTGTTAAAGAGGGACAAGCAGTATTGTGATGCCTATGCTACAAGACCGTATATTGTATATGCTGATAATCAGTCGGACGCTCCGGCAAAGCGTTTTAAGAATCTAAAGAGAATCTGGGACGGAAGGGACTGCGTTTTTGTTGAGGGCTGTTATACCGGACTTGGCGTGGGCAATGATTTGTTTGATAATGCTGCTTCAATTAAGAGAATTCTGGCTCCGGCAGTGAATGCATTTTCAAGATATGATGAGATTCTTGAGCTTTGTCTTAAGCAGGCTGTTGATTCACTTTTTCTTATTGCACTTGGCCCTGCTGCAAGTGTACTTGCATATGATTTATGCAAAGCGGGTTTTCAGGCAGTTGATATCGGACATGCAGACATGGAGTATGAATGGTTTCTGCGTGGTGAAGGTGTGAGAACCGAGGTAAGGGGTAAATACAACAATGAGTGGAATGGTGAAATGCAGTTGGATTTAATTGAGGATGTGACCTACAGAAGTCAGGTAATCGGAGAATTATATTAGGGCGTAAAATATACGCCCTAATCAGAATGTAATGTTATTCTATTCATCAATAGTATCTGCTATGTAATCCGCTCTGGTTTCATAAAGTGTAAATCGCAGAATAAGGTTTTCGTCATCCTCCCTTATACTTACAATGTAGTAGGCAATGACGTTGCCGCTGTAATACATTGGTTTGTAGAAGGCGGTATGACCGCTTTCTTCAACAAAGGCGGTATAACCGTATTCGTAATGCAGTTCAGTGGCATAATCGTCGGCAATGTAATCAAAATCTCCTGAAAATGTATATGTATATTCTCGTTCAAACAAGCTTTCATCGTCTGATTCGAATACGAGGTCAGAATTGGTATAGACATCCGTAAGAGTCGGAAGGGAATCAAATTCCTCTTCGGATATGCGGATATATTCATCACGATGTATAAGAGTGCTGAACAAATCCCTGTTGGTAAAGCCGATAACACCAAGTACTAATACGATTGCTCCTGTAATAAGAGCGAGCATTTGAAAACGTGTTTTTCTGTAATATTCAATATATTTGTGCTTACCGAATTCTACGGTTTTCTTCTCTGCACAGTTAACATTGTAATCTGCATTTGAATGGTAGCTTTCATTAATCCAGTCATATTCTGAGTAATCCAGCTTATTGCCGCAGTATTCACAGAAGCCGCCCTTGAAAATATCTATTCCCGCACCGCAGCTGTTACAGCTGAATTCGAGAAGGGCATTGATATTATGTGCCGTAACGTCATACTTCTTGGAGAGAGTAAGATTTAATTTCTCATTTTCGGTGACAATACGGCTGCCCTTTAATCTTGTAAGGCGGAGAATAACTTCAATATCCATATAATATTTGTTTTCTATCCGTATAAAAGAAATAAATCTTATTTTGTGCACAAAGCATTCACATACATTTTCATAATGGGCAAGTACCGGAGTCAAATCAAATGAGGCAAATGGTGCAACCATGGAGACTTTGTCTGCAAAGTGAATATTTCTAAGCTTATACTCAAGATTCTGTGCAAAATCATCAGGCGAGAAATCAGGTATATTGTCTTTGATATCATAAAACACATTGTTTTTAACAAAACGCTCATTACGATACATATACAGCATAATAATCATCAGAACCAAAAGCGTTACTGCACAGACAATGCCGGTTATTGCTAACATCTTGAAGGAATCAAACAGCACCAGAAAGAGAATTGTGGAGTTGTTTATAGCAATATCGTTTATATTAGCCATACTTCCCCACAGCATAATCGCAAGCGTTGCCACAATTGTAAGCGGTATGAGGACAGAAAGTATTCCCAGTGTTATAAATGCTTTTTTACATATTGAAAAGACCTTGCTTTTGCCATCCGGCTCGGTCGTAAAGGAAGAAATCTTGTCATCAAAAACTGAAACCTTGAATTTGGAATTACAGTAGTCGCAGCCATTTATGTAGCTGGTTATTTTGCCGTTGTTGCCGCAGTGAGGGCAGACCGCATATTCCCCGTTTCCGCAGACCTTAAGGGCGGAAGAAATGCAGATTTCCTTATCTTTATTTTTATAAATAATTTTATTGCCTCTTTTAATTTTCTTGGTCACTTTAACGGCATTTTTGTAGGTGGCGGAATTTATTTTATCGCCATTGTGAAAATCTATTCGGTCTATTTTACGTTTAATCGGAGCAACATTAATTTCCATTGTCAGATTATTTTTATCCAGACGCTTTCTGCTTAGATGAAGACTCTGCCAAAATGGCTGTGAAACATAATCCGTCATTGACTCATCGTCAATATTTCCCTTGAAATAATCGCTGTATTTGGCAGGAAACTCACGAACCTTCTGTTCCATTGGGTTTTGCGGAATATTATTAATCATTGAATTTCTCCTTAATCATATTTACATGTCCGTATATATCGGATTATAGCATATTTCGGACGCATATTGGAAACAATATTCTATATTTCGATGGAGGAAGCATTATGAAGAATTTTTTTTATGGCTGGTATTTTAAAAACCAGTCGGATACGCAGACTGCAGCGGTAATTCCTGCTGTTTTTCAGACGGGCAGGAAACGAAATGCTTCGATACAGATTATTACTGACAGCGGAGTAAGAACGGCGATTTATCCGGGTGAAGCATATTTGCGCAGGGGCAGAAGCATTTATATTGGGAGAAACCGCTTTGATAAAAACGGAATAAAGCTTTCTATTGATACCCCGGGGCTTAAAGTAAAGGGAAAACTGCATTTTGGAAAGCTTACGCCTTTAAAATATGACATTATGGGATCCTTCGGTCTTGTGCCGTTTATGGAATGCCGTCATAGCGTGTGGAGCATGAAGCACAGTGTTTACGGCAGGCTTCGTATTAACGGGGAAAAATATGTTTTTCAAAATGCACAGGGCTATTGGGAGGGGGACAGAGGGCATTCCTTTCCAAAAGAATATGCGTGGACACAGTGTTTTTTTCAGGGCGGCTCATTAATGCTGTCGGTTGCGGATATCCCGGTTATGGGAACACATTTTACGGGTGTAATCGGAGTTGTGTTCTGGAAGGGCAGGGAGTACCGGTTTGCTACTTATCTTGGTGCCGAGGTGCTTCGTAAGAGAAACAGAAGGCTTAGGATTGTACAGGAGGATATGGAACTGGAAGCAGTTCTTCTTGATGGAAGCCAAAAGCCGCTTATGGCACCAATGGGTGGTGCCATGGTAAGAACAATCCATGAAGGAGTGGCCTGCAGAGCGTTCTATCGTTTTAAAAAAAGAGGACGTACTGTTTTTGCATTTGAGACGGACATGGCGTCTTTTGAATATGAATATTGAGGATAATTGTATGGAATCATTGTGGAGAAAAGAGACAAAGGAAATACATGGAAGACATTATAAATCGGCAAACAGTGCAAAAGGAGGGAGCAGGCACAGTGAAGTTATAGTAATCGGAGCTGGCATGGCAGGGCTTCTGACAGCATATTATCTTAAGGAGAAGGGAAAAAAGGTTCTGGTTCTTGAAGCGGATGAAATTGCGTCGGGACAGACGGAGAGAACCACTGCCAAAATAACAAGCCAGCATGATATTAAATATAGCAAATTAATCAGGACCATAGGAATTAAAAAGGCGGCTTTATATGCAAAGGCCAATGAAGAGGCAATAGCCGAATATGAAAGGCTTATTCGTGAAAAGGGAATAGACTGTGATTTTGAACGTGCTCCCGCATATTTGTATACGCTTGAAGACGAACAGTCAGTAATTGCGGAGGCAGAGGCGGCAGTTAATCTTGGTATTGACGCTTATTTTACAAAAAACACGGAATTGCCGTTTGCAGTAAAGGGAGCTGCCTGCTTTAGAAACCAGGCACAGTTCTCGCCGCTTAAATTTGTAAAATATATTGCATCAGAGCTGGAAATAATGGAGCATACCAGGGTAATGCATATCAGAGGAAACCGGGTTATGACTGACAGGGAGACGTTTACTGCCGATAAAATAGTGGTTGCAACGCATTATCCGATTAAAAATGCACCGGGCTTTTATTTTCTGAGACAGCACCAGGAGAGAAGCTATGTGCTGGCACTTTCGGGATGCCCGGAAATTAAGGGGATGTATTACGGAATAGATGAGAACGGGTTATCGCTGAGGCAGTCAAATGACATGCTGTTGTTGGGCGGCGGTGCACACAGGACAGGAAAACGCTTTGAAGGCGGCTCTTACTGCTTCCTCCGTAAGGAAGCGGAAAAATATTTTCCGCAGAGTAAAGAGGCAGCTTGCTGGGCTGCTCAGGACTGTATGCCGCATGACGGAATTCCTTTCATCGGAAAATATTCTTTTTTTAATCCGGACATTTATGTTATAACCGGTTTTCAGAAATGGGGAATGACTTCTGCAATGGTGGCAGCAATGATTATAAGTGATGAGCTTACGGGCGTTGAGAATCCATACAGAAGGCTTTTCTCGCCTCAGAGGTTAAATTTCCGGGCAGGCATTAAGAATCTTATTGTTGATGTCGGTGTAAGTGTAAAGGGGCTGGCAACGGGATGGTTTGGCAGCAGAAAGCGCCGCTGTCCGCACCTTGGCTGTGAACTTAAGTGGAATGAGGAGGAGCAGAGCTTTGACTGCCCCTGCCATGGTTCGAGATTTGATTCCAAGGGCAAAATACTGGACAATCCGTCAGTAAAATCCTTTGCGGAAAAATAAAATTCCGGAAATTTAAAATGCAGAAAAGGCATTAGCCGGGAATGAATCGGATAATGCCTTCTCTGGTCTGATTTTTGAATTTTATTTATCTGTAAAATCGATTTTGGCAAGTGCTTTTTGTGCTCTGATATATGGAATGGTGTAGCTGAAAAAATCCTTATCTTCATCATTATAATCAGAGACTTTGTCTGAAAGCTTACGGATTAATGTTTCGTAAATCTGTTTTTCGGACTTGCCGGCAAGCCCGTTGTCAATTCTTGACTCAAGCTCCTGTGCAAGATTTACAAGCTCAGGGACTGCCGAATCACCAAGCTCCATCAAGGATGTAACATCCACTTTATCAAGTGTTCCTTGAAGATAACTGTTTACATTGTATTTTGCAATCAGTGAATCGACATTAACGAGGGCAAGCCCTGCAAACATTACAACGCACACACTTAAGGAGCAGGCAGTGATTTTAAAGGAAGGCACGAACTGACGGATTATAATCAGTATGAAAATAATTGCAATAACGGCCATCAGCCATGTTGAATATATTCTCTTCTGTGTAAGTCCGTAATAGTCGATGTACATAAACATTTTGGACAGGGCAGTACTTATAAGGATTAATGTAACAATCGAATAGGAAATTGACATTGCCCTGAGTATGATTTTTCCCGATTCATTCTTCTGCTGCATAAAAATCATTGAAATTATAATTACAATAAGATTAATTACTGATACCGTACACAGCTGGAAGAAGCCGTCCCTTGCGTAATCCGCGTAGCTTAAACCATCCGGAAGAACTCCGGTAAAACCGGAAATGTAGTAATCCCATTGTGATATGAAAAATAAAATATATACCGCAAGCAGTGGCAATGCCGCAGTAAGTGTAGTTGCCGCAGGAAGAAATTTAACCTTGGCAGTAATTTTGTCACAGGTCTCCTCGGTAAGTACATTTTCACACTTATGGTCTGCGGAAGAGATAAATAATCCGTATACATACATTGCAGTAGGAATCGCAAGGCTGAGACGTACAGTAAATGTGAAAAAATCAATAAATCTGAAATTAAAAATATTTCTTAGCAGCTCTCTGAAATTACTGTCATAGGACAGCAGTGTTATAACGATTCCGGTCGGGATAAGAGCAATGGCAATTCCGAGAAGAATCTTGAAAAAGGCTTTGCCGTTCCCTTTTCCTCTGCCGGAAAAAACAGCCTTAAACAGATATCCGAACGAGCAGAAGGGAAGTATAAAAAGTGATTTGATAAAATCAACGGGAATCAAATCATTAAAGCCCTTTTTCGTAGGATTCCCGTTAACCGCATAAATAAAATAGCAGTAAGCCGCAAGTGAATAGCAGTATGCGAAGCAGTATAAAAATGTATTTGAGCATATTACCATTGCAGACGCAGCTACAACTGCCGAAACCGCTGTTATAACCGGGAGCGGCCGCAATACGGCACCCCTTATTACGGAAATAACGGCAGTTGCAATAAATGCCGTAAGTATTAAAAGAAATCCGCCCAGAGGAGCATTCTCGACAGGCATAAATTTCCAGAAAGCATATCCGCCTATCAGGCAGAGCCATGCAAAAATACATTCACCGGGAGTAAAGGTTCTGCCCGGCGAAGCAGGTGTGTATGGATTGGAATTTGTATTTTCATTCATTGTGTATGACCTCCTTTTTCCAAAAAATACCATACCATTTTCTGTTTGTCAATGATAATTTATTGTATATCGATAAAATATTATTGAAAATAAGATAAAATTTGATGTAAAATGTGAAATGACCATAAAATATTAAAAAATGTAAAGATTAGTGCTTTTATTGCAGGTTTAATGTTATAATATAATGTTGGAAATATACTTCGGAGGTGCGTTATGAGCGAAGCATTTGTAAAATGTGAGAATGTCAGAAAAGAATACAGAACGGGAGATATAGTGATTAATGCCGTTGATGAGATGAATTTTGAAATTGAACAGGGAGAATTCGTTGTTATTGTAGGTCCTTCCGGGGCAGGCAAGACAACCGTTCTTAATATTCTCGGAGGAATGGACACTCTAACCTCAGGAAGCATGATTGTAGACGGAGTGGATATAAGCAGATTCAGCAGTAAGGAATTAACAACCTACAGAAGATATGATATTGGCTTCGTGTTTCAGTTTTATAATCTTGTGCCTAATCTTACGGCGCTTGAGAATGTAGAACTGGCAAACCAGGTAAGCCGCAATCCTTTGGACGCAAGGGAAATCCTTAAGGAGGTAGGACTTGAGGATAGAATGTTAAATTTTCCGGCACAGCTTTCAGGCGGTGAGCAGCAGAGAGTATCAATAGCAAGGGCACTTGCAAAGAACCCGAAGCTGCTTCTGTGTGATGAACCGACAGGTGCACTGGATTATAATACAGGTAAATCAATTCTTAAGCTATTGCAGGATACATGCAGGGATAAGGGCATGACTGTTATTGTTATTACACATAATCAGGCGATTACTCCTATGGCGGACCGCGTCATTTCCATTAAGAACGGTAAGGTGAATTCAGTAAAAATGAATTATAACAGATTACCGGTTGAAGAGATTGAATGGTAATAATGGGAGATGAAGCGTAATGAATAAAAGAAAATCCTATAAGGCATTAAGAAAAGATTTTTTTGCGGAGCTTAGTAAGACCTATAATAAATTCCTTTCTCTTATGCTCATAGTGGCATTGGGAGTTGCATTTTACTCGGGAATACGTTCAACCGAGCCCGATATGGAGCTTTCGGCCGATAAAATTTTTGATGACAGCAATTATATGGATATTAAAATGCAGTCAGACACCGGAATTACGGAGGATATGCTTGAGGAGCTTGGCGGTATTAAAGGAATTAAGGATATAGAGGGCGCCTATACATATGATGCAATTGATGTAAGTCTTGAGGATACAGCAGTTGTAAGACTTATGTCATGCAGTGATTCAATTAATGTTCCCAATATTGCCGATGGCAGGGCGATGTTAAATGACCGTGAATGCATTGTTGATGTGCAGTACATGATTGACCGGGGATATGAAATCGGAGATACAATCACCATAGAATCAGGAACTGAGGTTAATGCTTCCTACGTTCTGGAAAATCCGGAATATGAGATAGTAGGTACATTTACGAGTCCGTTATACCTTAAGAATGACATGGGGAGCTGCAGCATTGGAAATGGTAAAATAAGCGGAGTGATTTATATTCGTGAAACCAATTTTATACTTCCGGTATATACGGAGTGCTATGCCACGGTTGACGGAGCGAAGGAACTGATGTGCTTTGATGAGGAATATGAGGAATTGGTTGAAGCAGTGGTGTCCGATATTGAGGATAGCTTTGACGGGCTCTACGTTCTTGACAGAGGTACACAGCAGCAGTATGTGGAATTTGAAATGGACAGTGAGCGTATCGGCAAAATAGGTGACATTGTTCCGCTTATTTTCTTTGCCGTAGCAGCACTTGTAAGTCTTACAACCATGGTTAGAATGGTCGAGGAGCAGAGAACACAGATTGGAACCCTGAAGGCTCTTGGCTATGGCAGCGTGACGATATCCATGAAGTATATTATGTATGGTCTGCTTGCTACGGTTATGGGAAGTATTATCGGAGGACTTATCGGTGGAAAGGCTATTCCTCTTATAATTATCAATGCTTACAAAATTATTTATCATAATCTGACAGTCATTGAAGTGCCTGTTAATTATTTTCATTTTTCAGTTGCATTCGGAATGGCATTTGTCTGTGTAATCGGCGCGACAATTGCTGCCTGCTATAAAACATTAAGCTCCAATGCGGCAGAATTAATGCGTCCTGCAGCACCGAAGAACGGTAAAAGAATTTTTTTGGAAAGAATGCCGTTTATCTGGAAAAGAATGAGCTTTATCTGGAAATCCACGGTAAGAAATCTTATGCGTTATAAGAAAAAAATGCTTATGACGATATTTGGAATCAGCGGATGTACGGCACTGCTTGTTATCGGCTTTGGTATTAAGGATTCAATTAATGCCATTGTGGACAGGCAGTATGGAGAACTGCATACATATAATGAGGCACTTACGTTTGAGAGCGGACTCACACAGGAATTAAAGGACAAAACCTGTGACGACCTTCTTGCGATGGAAGAGGTTTTGGGTGTATTCGAAATGTATCAGGGCGGAGCAGCCTTTTGTACTGCTGAGGATAAGCTTGAGGGTTATGTGTATGTACACGAGAATACGGTTGAGTTTCGTGACTATGTTGTACTTAGGGATTATGAAACAGGTGCGACCATTCAGTTAAGGGACGGAGAAATTGTTATAACCTCCAAAATATCCAAGCTGCTTGGAGTGGAAAAGGGGGATGAGCTGGAGATTAAGCTGTCCTCAGGAGATAAGGCAACAGCAGTAATAGGTGCCGTTACCGAGAATTATGTTTTCCACTATGTATATATAAACAATGCAACCTATGAAGAGCTTTTTGGTGCGCCGGCAGATTCCACACAGGTGCTTGTTAATACCAAAGAGGCATATCAGAATGAGGATTTATCCGGTAAATTCCTTAAGGTTGACGGAATAAGCTCAACGAATTCGATTGATACGCTTCGAGGAACCTTTTCTGAAATGCTTAAGGGTCTGGATATCATCATTGTAGTAATTGTTGCGGCGGCAGGAGGTCTTGCATTTGTTGTATTGTATAATCTTAATACAATCAATATCAGCGAGAGAATACGTGAACTGGCAACACTTAAGGTACTGGGCTTCTATGATGCTGAAGTATCATCATATGTGTTCAGGGAGAATATTATACTTACGGTAATCGGTATTTTATGCGGATATCTGCTTGGCAGCGTACTGCACAAATCAGTAATGAGTACCGTTGAACCGGATTCTATAATGTTCGGCAGGGAGGTATATGCACCGAGCTATTTATATGCAACCCTTATAACTTTGTTTTTTGCAGTAGTAATCAATTTCTCAATGCATTACAAGCTTAAGAAAATTGATATGTCAACCTCAATGAAGAGTGTAGAATAATTAAGAAATCACAGGGGAGTCATTTTGATTCGTATTGTAGAGGGAGAGTTATGGCAGAGAAGAGAAAAACATTAATTCAGCTGTTTATACCAATATGTCTTGAGACACTTTTTTATATGCTTGCAGGAATGGTGGATACCTTAATGCTGTCCTTTGTAAGCGACCAGGCAGTAGGAGCGGTAGGAACTGCCAATACATATATCGGAATGTTTATTGTTATGTTTTCGATTGTTACATCGGGAATGATGGCCGTAATGACGCAGAATATAGGTGCAGGACGTCCCGGAGTTGCATATCAGGCAAAACAGGTGGGAATAGCATTCAATACGGTTCTCGGTGTTATACTGTCCGTTGTTCTGTTTTGTTTCTCGGGCGGTATTCTTGAAGCTGTGGGAATTGCACCGCGGCTTAAGGAGGACGCTTCGGTCTATCTTGAAATTGTCGGCGGATTCTGTTTTTTAAATGCACTTATACCTATTTTTTCGGGATATTTAAGGGCATTCGGACATACTAAACACTCGCTTATTGCTTCAGTAATCGGTAATGTCATTAACTTCGGGCTTAATGCATTATTTCTTTTTGAATTTAATATGGGAGTTAAGGGTGTTGCGATTGCAACGGTTATATCCAAAATAGTCAATCTTGTGATTGTTGTGGTTATATCACAGCTGTTGGTTAAGGCGCATGAGGATGAACACAGACTTCCGACAAAGCAGATTTTTAAGCAGATACTGGTTATCGGACTTCCTTCCGCACTTGAAACAATAATTTATAATCTTGCAATGACAATTATAATCAGATTTCTTAATCAGATGGACGCAGAAGGTTTTAATGTTACGGCAAAATCATATGCGTCACAGATTACGAACTTCTCACTGACTGCCGGAGCGGCACTGGCACAGGCGAATGCGATTATGACGGGCTGGCGGATTGGTGCGAAGGAATATGACGCCTGCGACAGGGGAACGAAGAAGGCGGCAATAACCGGAATTGCCATTGCGGTGGTACTGGAAGGAATTTTTGCACTGTCCGCCGGACTGATTATGAAGCTGTTTTCAAGTGACCCTGAGATGGTGAAGACTGTGCAGATTTTATTAACAATCGATATAGTGCTTGAGATAGGCAGAATAAGTAATCTTGTGTATGGTAATGCGTTGAAAACAAGCGGTGACGCAATTTTTCCGGTTGTTATTGCGACAATTTTCATGTATTTATGTGCGGTGGGCGGAACCTATCTGTTCGGAATAAAGCTCAATATGCTGGTTGTAGGTGCATATATCGGCCTTGCAATGGATGAATGTGTCAGGGCGGTTGCAATGTTTCTGCGTTGGAAGAGCGGCAAATGGAGACAGAAGGGTTTTGTTAAGTAAAATTTAAATCAAGCGGTTGTAAAATCATTCTTAGCTGAATCTTAACCATTGTGATGTTAGAATTGTGGAGAATGACCTGATTGCGGCATATATTTGTGGAGAAGGTCATTACAATTTTGACAGACGAAAGGATTTAGTATGAGTGTTTTTGATGTATTGACACTAATTGGAGGATTGTGTTTATTCCTGTTTGGAATGAACGTTATGGGTAATGCGCTGGAGAGAAGTGCAGGCGGTAAATTAGAGCTTCTGTTGGGTAAGCTTACAACTAATAAAATGGCAGGTTTCTTCACGGGACTTGGAGTGACCTCGGTTATTCAGAGTTCGTCGGCTACAACGGTAATGGTTGTAGGCTTCGTTAACTCGGGACTTATGACATTGCGTCAGGCTATTAATGTAATCATGGGTGCGAATGTAGGTACTACCGTTACTGCGTGGATTCTCAGTCTCGGAGGAATTGACAGCAGCAATATGTTTGTTCAGTTGTTAAAGCCTACCTCATTTACACCGATTCTTGCTTTAATCGGTATTATTCTCTATATGTTCAGCAAGAAAAATAAGCATAAGGATACGGGAACAATTCTTCTTGGATTTGCGGTGCTTATGTTCGGTATGGACACGATGACGGGAGCTGTTGAGGGACTTAAGGATGTTCCGGCATTCCAGCAGCTGTTTGTGCTGTTTAAGAATCCGATTCTCGGAGTGCTTGCAGGAGCAATTCTTACTGCTATTATCCAGTCAAGTTCGGCTTCAGTAGGTATTCTTCAGGCACTTGCGGCTACAGGGCAGGTATCCTATGGTGCGGCTATTCCGATTATTATGGGTCAGAATATCGGAACCTGTATTACAGCGATTATGTCCTCATTCGGAACCAACAGAAATGCAAAAAGAGCGGCACTTGTACATTTATCATTTAACGTAATAGGAACTATTGTATGGCTGAGTGCATTCTGTATTGTTGACGCTGTTGTGGCACCGGCGCTTTTTGATGAGGCGGCGACACTTTCCGGAATCGCAGTTGCACATTCGACATTTAATATTTTGTGTACGGCATTGCTTCTTCCAATGTCATCACTGCTTGAGAAACTGGCATATAAGCTTGTGCCTGAAAGTAAGCAGCCTGATGAGATTGCAGAGCTTGATGAAAGACTTCTCGCAACTCCGTCAGTTGCATTGGAACGCTGCAATGACCTTGCGGCAGATATGGCGGCAAGTGCAGTAATTGCATTGCAGGATGGTATGAAATGCCTTTTTGAATATACACCTGAGCTTGCGAAGGCGGTTAAGGCTAATGAGGACAAAACAGACCATTATGAGGATATAATGAGTACATACCTGGTAAAACTGAGCGCAAATCAGTTAAGTGACAGGGACAGCCGTGAATCTGCAAAGCTTCTTAAGATAATAGGAGACTTGGAAAGAATTGCTGACCATGCCGTTAATCTGGTTGATTCAGCAGAGGAGCTTAGAAATAAGAAGCTTGAGCTTTCAGAGGCAGCTTCTAATGAACTTAATCAGCTTGCGTCTGCCATTAATGAAATTCTTAAGCTTGCATATAATTCTTTTGTCGATAACGATTTAAATGCTGCGGCAACAGTTGAACCGTTAGAAGAGGTTATTGACATAATGAAGGAGCAGATGAGGAGTGCACATATTCAGAGATTACAGCAGGGTAACTGCAGTATAGAAACCGGCTTTGTATGGTCGGATATTCTTACTAATCTGGAGCGTACTTCAGACCACTGCTCAAATATAGCAGGATGCGTACTTGATGTAGAGCAGCATAATATGAATATACATGAATCTTTAAGAATTATGAAAAAAGAAAGTCCGTATTATAAGGAGCAGTATGAGCAGTACGCAGCAAAATATCTGAAGCAGGACAATTTTTAAAATTATATGATAAAGTAATAGAAAAAACGCAGCACCATTATTGAGTGCTGCGTTTCCATATATTGAGAAAATTTTAAGAGGGGAGCGTAATTATTCAACGGTGTCCTGCAGGGCTGCATAGCCTTCTTCACCGGTACGAACCTTAACAACATTTTCAATGTCATATACGAATAATTTTCCGTCACCGATTTTTCCTGTGTAAAGTACCTTCCTTGCAGTTTCAATAACTGTTTCTACAGGTACCTTGCTGACAACGATTTCTACCTTAACCTTAGGTAAAAGGTTCATATCAATCGCAGCACCACGGTAATAGTTCATTGCACCCTTCTGTGTGCCACATCCGAGTACATTTGTAACGGTAATACCGGTAACGCCGATTTCGTTAAGTGCAGTCATAAGTTCGCTTAATTTATTCTGTCTTGTTATAATTGAAATCTTAGTAAGCTTGGCAGAGGAAACAACATCTCCCGAAACCTTTTCAGCAGGAGCCTGCTCAGCACTTGCTGCAACTATATTATTTGGAAGTGTAATCTCAGGAGTACCTGCTGTGCTGTCAAATGTTAAGAAGTCAGCGTAGCTGCTTGTAATACCATGTTCTCTGATATCAAGTCCTGCGATTTCCTCATCTGCCGTAACTCTTAAGCCGATTGTATGCTTCATTATCTGGAATACAATTGTCATTGTAACTGCAACCCATGCGATAACGGCTACAGCACCAAGTGCCTGAGTTCCGAGTAATTTGGCACCGCCGCCGAGGAAGAGTCCGAGAGCTCCGTTTGTTCCGACACCGTCTGAGAAAAGACCAACACAGATTGTACCTGTGAGACCGCAGAGACCGTGAACGCCGATAGCACCTACAGGGTCATCAATTTTAAGTACCTTATCAATAAATTCGATACCGAATACAACTACAAAGCCTGCAATAATACCGATAATTGCTGAAGAAGCAGGGCTGACTGTATCACAGCCGGCTGTAATTGCTACAAGTCCTGCAAGAGTACCGTTAAGTGTCATTGAAACATCAGGCTTCTTATACTTAATCCATGTAATAAGAAGTACGGTACAGGTTGAAACTGCTGCTGCAAGGTTTGTGGTTACGAAAATCTTGCCTGCTGCAATGATTGATTCACCTTCCATTGAAACGGTTGAAGCACCGTTGAAACCAAACCAGCAGAACCAGAGAATGAAAACACCAAGTGCGCCGAGTGTTAAGCTGTGACCCGGAATAGCCTTTGGCTTTCCGTTTTTGTCATATTTACCAATTCGTGGTCCAAGTATTTTAGCTCCTATAAGTGCGGCAACACCACCTACCATATGTACTGCGGTAGAACCTGCGAAATCATGGAAGCCAAGGTCTGAAAGCCAGCCGCCGCCCCAAATCCAGTGACCTGAAACAGGGTAGATAACAAGGCTGATAATTAAGCTGTAAATACAGTAAGAAGAGAATTTTGTTCTCTCAGCCATAGCACCTGAAACGATTGTTGCTGCTGTTGCACAGAATACTGTCTGGAAAATTAAGTATGCCCAGAACGGAACTCCGTCAGGAAGCATTGCAGTTCCGTAGTTTGCTTCGGAAGCAATTCCCTTAAGACTTCCGATAAAGTCTCCTGAGCCTCCGAACATAAGACCAAAGCCTACTATCCAGAATACAGGTGTACCGATACAGAAATCCATCAGGTTCTTCATAATGATATTACCGGCGTTTTTGGCTCTTGTGAAACCGGTTTCAACCATTGCGAAGCCTGCCTGCATGAAGAATACCAGAGCGGTACCGACGAGTACCCAGATTGTGTTTACTGCTGAAAATTCATTCATATTTATCACTCCTATCTTTTTATATGATTCAGCCTTCACGGCAGCCGTGCCGGCTAAAATGAAAAATGCGCCCCAATACACGAAGTAGTTGGAGCGCACCTTTGCGCTAAATAAATTCTATATATTTATAAAGGATAATTATTATCAAAGCATGCCTTGCATATTGGAAGTTCACCCGTCATTTCCGATAAAGCTTCTATTTTCATATAATCAAGTGAGTCAGCTTTGATTCGTCTGCAAATCTCTTCTGTTGAATTGGAAGAGGCTATCAACTGTTCATTGCTTGGAACGTCGGTTCCGTAATAGCACGGATACAGAAACGGAGGAGAACATATTCTTACATGAACCTCCTTTGCACCGGCTTCCTTAAGCATTTTAATCAGATTCGCAATGGTTGTGCCTCTTACGATTGAGTCATCAATGAGGACGATTTTTTTATTCCTGACCACGCTTTCGATTACACTTAGTTTAATATGAACTGCTGATTCGCGTTCCTCCTTAGTGGGCTTTATAAAGGTTCTGCCCACATAGCTGTTTTTATGAAAAGCCAACCTAAACGGAATTCCTGAATATTGTGAGTAACCCATTGCTGCGGCAATTCCTGAATCCGGAACACCTGTTACAAAATCAGCGTCAACCGGGTTTGTCCTTGCGAGAGCCATACCGCCTCTGATTCTTGCGTCATATACTGATATTCCGTCTATTTTGGAATCCAGTCTTGCAAAATAAATATACTCGAAAATGCAGTGTGCATGCTCTTTTTGGCAAAGACTTGTGTCCGAGCTTATACCTTCGGGAGTTATTACAACCATTTCACCGGGAAGGATATCTCTTATAAATTCAGCGTCAATAGCTTTAATTGCACAGCTTTCTGAAGCAAGAATATAATTGTTGCCGTATTTTCCGAGACAGAGAGGTTTAAGACCATGTGGGTCCCTTAATCCTATAAGCTTTCTCGGACTCATAATTACAAGAGCATAACCGCCTTTAAGTTTAGCTGCTGTTTTAAGAACGGCCTCTTCAACTGTTTCGGTGCTTAGTCTTTCTTTGGCAATGTTATAAGCGATTACCTCGGAATCGGTAGTAGTCTGAAAAATTGCTCCTGACTCCTGTAAGGTCTGTCTAAGCTCCTCGGTGTTAGTGAGATTACCGTTATGTGCGAGAGCAAGAGTGCCCTTTATATAATTTAATACAAGGGGCTGTGCATTCCTTGCCGTACTGGCACCCGTTGTTGAATAACGGACATGACCGATTCCTAAATTACCCTGAAGGGAATTTAATTTCTCACTGTTAAAAATCTCATTTACAAGTCCCATGTCCTTATGCCAGTTAATATTTCCAATCGGTCCTGCCGTGTTACATACGGCAATTCCTGCGGACTCCTGCCCCCGATGCTGCAGGGAGCATAAGCCGTAGTATATGGAAGAGGCAACGGGAGTATTGTCAGTATTATAAATCCCGAAAACACCACATTCTTCATGCAATTTGTCACTTAAAGGATATTCAAAATTCATTGTTGTCTCCGTTTTGTATTTTTATGCTTTATACATAAAAGAGCAGTTTTTCATAGCTTGGATATGGAAGGAAATCATCAGGAAGCAGTTCCTCTGCTTTATCAGCAACGCTTCTGATATCATCCATATCGGCAAGAATTGTATTGTGATAGAATTTAGCTGCTTCAAGCATATCTTCAATGCCTTCGGCTTTGTCGATATCTTCAATGAGCTTATCTGCCTTATCAGTTAATTCATCATAATAGCCTGAGAGCTTTGTGATTAATTTAGCTTCCGCAGAAGACTTAAGTCCGAGTGCCTCAGCCTTTGTCTGATAAGCAGATGTAAGAACACCTGTGTAATCCATTAATGCCGGAAGAAATTCTTTTATAATCATGCTCTGGAGGGTCTTGGCTTCGATATGTAAGGTCTTATTGTAGTTTTCAAGAAGAACTTCATATCTTGAATTGATTTCGCTTTCAGTATAAATATGGTGTTCAGTAAATAATTTAACGTTCTTATCTGCGATAAAACAAGGTAATACATCAGGAGTTGATTTTAAGTTGTAAAGACCTCTCTTTTCGGCTTCCATAACCCACTCATCCGTATAACCGTTTCCGTTGAAAATAATCTTTTTATGTTCAAGAATTGTTTTCTTAACAAGTGCATTAACTGCATTCTGAAGCTCGTTTTCAGGAACATCCTTCAATTCATTGTAGAACTGTGAAAGTGCCTCCGCAACGGCGGTATTAAGTACGATGTTAGGGCCTGCAACCGAAATTGAAGAACCGAGCATACGGAACTCAAATTTGTTGCCTGTAAAAGCAAATGGTGAGGTACGGTTTCTGTCTGTATTATCCTTAAAGAAATGAGGAAGTACAGTAGCACCTGTCTCCATCTGGATTCTCTGCTGTTCACCAAAGAAGGTGTCATTCTCGATGGAATCAAGAACTGCACTTAATTCATCTCCGAGGAAAATTGAAACAATTGCAGGAGGTGCTTCATTGGCCCCGAGTCTGTGGTCATTGCCTGCACTTGCAACTGAAAGTCTCATCAAATCTGCATATTCATCAACTGCTTTAATTACTGCTGTAAGGAATACTAAGAATTGTGTATTCTCTGCAGGAGTTTTACCCGGGTCAAGAAGATTGATTCCTGTGTTGGTAATCATTGACCAGTTGTTATGTTTACCGGAACCGTTGATTCCTTCGAATGGTTTTTCATGGAGAAGACATACAAAATCATGCTTATCCGCAACCTTTTTCATTATCTCCATTGTGAGCTGATTGTGGTCAACTGCCACATTGGCTGTATCAAATACAGGAGCAAGCTCATGCTGTGCAGGAGCAACCTCGTTATGTTTGGTTTTGGCAGGAATGCCGAGTTTCCAAAGCTCTTCATCGAGGTCATGCATATAAGCAGCTACACGCGGCTTTAATGCTCCGAAATAATGGTCTTCCATTTCCTGTCCCTTAGGAGGCTTTGCTCCGAGAAGGGTACGTCCGGTGAAAATCAAATCCTTACGTTTTGCAAACATTTCTTTATCAACAAGGAAATATTCCTGTTCAGGTCCTACTGTTGTAGAAACGCTTGTAACGTCTGTGTTACCGAGAAGATTAAGAACCTTGGTAGCTTCCTTGCTCAGTGTTTCCATTGAGCGGAGGAGAGGTGTTTTCTTATCAAGTGCCTCGCCGCTGTATGAGCAGAAGGCTGTCGGTATGTAAAGTGTATTGTCTTTAATAAATGCAGGAGATGTCGGGTCCCATGCTGTATAGCCTCTGGCTTCAAATGTGGCTCTTAATCCGCCTGACGGAAAGCTTGAAGCGTCAGGCTCGCCCTTAACGAGCTCCTTGCCTGAGAACTCCATAAGGATTTCTCCGTCACCAACAGGATTAATAAAGCTGTCATGCTTTTCAGCTGTAAAGCCGGTTAATGGCTGGAACCAGTGGGTAAAATGTGTGGCACCGTTTTCCACTGCCCATTCCTTCATTGCAAGTGCAACCGCATTGGCTACATCAAGCTCTAAGTGGGTGTTGTTTTCGATTGTTTTTCTGAGTGCTTTGTAAATGTCCTTAGGAAGCTTGTCGCGCATTACCTTATCGTTAAAAACGAGGCTTCCGTACATTTTTGGAATACATTTATCCATATTCAAATCTCCCTTCTTAAAAAATAGAAATAGTTTTTGTGAATAATCTAAAAAGCAAAAAAAGACGCTTCGGGTTCTACCCAAAGCGCCTTTGCTTTATGAATGTAGTATACAACGATTTTCTCAAATGTCAATAACCTTTTTTGAAAAAATTTATATGTTTTTTTAAAAATTATAATGAGCAGATATCAATTAATGATGTCTTTTCAGGGGTGTAATTCATTGTCAGAACATGGGCAAGTGCCTTGGCGGTATCAAGACTTGTAAGGCACGGAATACCCAGTTCAACACTTTTTCTGCGAAGCTTTACACTGTCTCTTAACGGCGAACGTCCTTTTGCGGAGGTTGAGACTATATAGTTAATTCTGCCGCTTTCAAGCAATGCAATAGTATTCTGTTCTGACTCATGTATTTTGTGCACCATGGTTACATTAAGTCCGCTTTCGCGTAATTTATTTGCTGTACCTTCCGTTGCATAGAGGTGGAAGCCGAGTGCATTGAATTCCTTTGCAATTTCAACAGCTTCTTCTTTGTCGGAGTCACGGACGGTAATGAATACGCCGCCCTGCGATACAAATTTATATCCGGCTCCAAGCAGACCCTTATACAGAGCCTCATTGAGTGTCGGTGCAATGCCGAGAACCTCACCCGTGGATTTCATTTCCGGTCCCAGTGTGGTATCAAGCCCTGCAAGCTTCTCAAATGAGAATACCGGAACCTTTACGGCAATATTTTCGGAAGCAGGGTACAGACCCGATGTGTAGCCCATATCCTTAAGGGTTCTTCCAAGCATAACCTGTGTTGCTATATCAATCATAGGTACTCCCGTAACCTTGCTTAAATACGGCACGGTTCTTGAAGAACGCGGATTTACTTCGATTACATATATTTCCCCGCCGCTTATTACATACTGGATGTTAATCAGTCCCTTTGTGTGGAGGGAGAGGGCAAGACGGGTTGAATAGTCAATTATTTTCTCCTGCTGTTCTGTAGTCAGATTCCATGCAGGATATACGGCAATTGAATCACCTGAATGAATACCGGCCCTGTCAATATGCTCCATAATGCCCGGCAGCAATACATCCTCGCCGTCACATATTGCGTCAACCTCAAGCTCTGTTCCCATCATATATTTGTCAATCAGGACGATGTTGTTGCTAAGATGGGAGAGAATAATTTTCATATATTCACTTACATCTGCGTCAGAGAAGGCGATAATCATATTCTGTCCGCCAAGTACATATGAAGGGCGCAGAAGAACAGGATAGCCCAGACGGTTTGCAACAGAAAGAGCTTCCGCCTCTGTCTGTACGGTATCTCCGATTGGCTGTTTAATATGCAAATCCTTCAAAAGCTGCTCAAAACGGCTTCTGTCCTCTGCTGCATCAATACTGTCAGCAGGAGTTCCGAGAATCGGAATATTATTATCGGACAACCATTTTGTAAGCTTAATTGCAGTCTGTCCTCCGAAAGCGACAACTACGCCGATTGGTTTTTCTATTTCAATAATGTCCTTAATGTCATCAGGTGTCAGCGGCTCAAAATATAATCTGTCCGCCGTGTTGAAATCCGTTGAAACGGTTTCGGGATTGTTGTTTACAATTACAACTTCATAGCCTGCCTTCTTTAATGAAAGTACACAATGCACGGAAGCGTAATCAAATTCGATACCCTGACCGATTCTTATAGGTCCGGAACCGAATACCATGATTACCGGTTTTTTATGAGCGTATTCAGTGACATAGTCAAGTGCCTCATCCTCTTCTTTGTAAGCAGAGTAGAAGTAAGGTGTTACGGCACTGAATTCTGCAGCACAGGTATCGACCATCTTATAGCTGTAAGGTTTTGAGGTGATTTTTTGAATGCCTGCAATTCTGCAAATGGTTTTGTCAGAAAAACCGTATGATTTTAATTCGTTAACGAGTTCATCCGTCAGCTCTGAGGAGGTTAACTTCCGCTCCAGTTCACTAAGATGAAGCAGTTTGCATAAGAACCATTCGTCAACCTTGGTCATGGAATGCAGCTCATCTACGGAGAATCCGCGGTATAATGCCTCATAGAGTGCAAAGCAGCGTTCGTCATCCTGTTCAAGTATTTTGCAGGTAAGCTCGGAATCGGACAGCTGTCTTATATTCTTATCATCAAGAAAATCGTGGGAGATTTCTGCTCCGCGGACAGCCTTTAAAAGTGCCTGTTCAAAATTCCTTCCGATAGCCATTACCTCTCCGGTAGCCTTCATCTGTGTACCAAGGGTACGGCTCGCATATACGAATTTGTCAAAAGGCCACTTAGGAAATTTTATAACAACGTAGTCAAGTGCAGGCTCAAAGCAGGCAGTAGTCTTGCCGGTTATTTCGTTTTTAATTTCGTACATTGAATAACCGAGTGCTATTTTGGCGGCAACCCTTGCAATAGGATATCCGGTAGCCTTACTTGCCAAAGCAGAGGAACGGGATACTCTTGGGTTAACCTCAATTACAGCATATTCAAAGCTTTCAGGGTTTAATGCAAACTGAACATTGCAGCCGCCTTCAATTTCCATTGCACTGATTATTTTCAGCGCAGCAGAACGCAGCATCTGGTATTCCTTATCGGCAAGCGTAACGGCAGGAGCAATTACGATTGAATCACCCGTATGTATTCCTACAGGGTCAAAATTTTCCATTGAGCATATGGTTATGACATTGCCGCAGCCATCCCTCATAACCTCAAATTCGATTTCCTTCCAGCCGGAAATGCATTTTTCAACAAGAATCTGATGGATTGGAGACTGACGGAGTCCCTGTGAGGCTATTTTGCGAAGCTCCTCTTCAGAGTGGGCAATTCCGCCGCCCGAACCGCCGAGTGTAAAGGCAGGTCTGATAACAACGGGGAAACCGACCTCCTTTGCAAAGCTCATTGAAGCCTCCAGGCTGTGAGTTACAGTTGAAGGAATAACAGGCTGTTTGATTTTGGACATTGTATCCTTGAAAATCTGTCTGTCCTCAGCTTTATCTATTGTTTCGGGATTTGCACCTAACAGCTTTACTCCGTGTTTATCGAGGAAGCCTTCCTTTGCTAACTGCATTGACAGGGTTAAACCTGTCTGACCGCCCAGAGTGGACAGAATACTGTCGGGTTTTTCCTTGAGTATAATCATTTTAAGATAATCAAGAGTAAGGGGCTCTATATATACATGGTCGGCAATGGCAGAATCAGTCATAATTGTAGCAGGATTTGAGTTGGCAAGTACAACCTCAAGTCCTTCCTCTTTAATTGCAAGGCACGCCTGAGTACCGGCATAGTCAAATTCGGCAGCCTGACCGATTACAATCGGACCTGAACCGATTACAAGAACTTTTTTAATATTAGGATTTAAAGGCATGGCTGTGTCACTCCTTCCATAAGGTCAATAAATTGTTTAAAAAGAAATTCCGTATCATGCGGTCCGCCGCAGGCTTCAGGGTGGAACTGTACGGAGAAGCCCGGAAAGGCATCGTAGCAAAGTCCTTCACAGGTTTCGTCATTTACATTTATATAAGAGATGTGGCAGTTATCAGGCAGACAATCATTTCGGACGGCATATCCATGATTCTGACTTGTTATGTAGGTTTTGCCCGTGCTTAAGTCCTTAACGGGCTGGTTTGCACCACGATGACCGTATTTAAGCTTCTCGGTATCTCCGTCATTGGCAAGGGCAAGCAGCTGGTGTCCGAGACATATTCCGAAGATTGGAATTTTATGGGTGCATATTTTTTTAAGCTCATTAATAATGAAGGTATTATCCTTAGGATTACCAGGTCCATTGCTTAACATAATGCCATCCGGATTTAAGGCAAGAATATCTTCACACGTGGCTGTCGCAGGAACTACCGTAACATTGCAGTTAAGACGAAGAAGTGAACGGAGAATATTTTCCTTTGCGCCGAAATCCCACAGAACAACCTCATGCTCAGGCAGGCCTGCCTGATGATAGCTCTGTGCATGACAGGATACGTTTTGTACTGCGTCATTAATTTTCCAATTTGAAAGTGCTGCGAGTTCATCAGCGGACAATAAAGATGTGCAAAGACAACCGGTCATTACACCTTTTGAACGGATTTTTTTGGTTAGTGCACGTGTATCAATATTACATATACCCGGAATATTATTTTCCTTTAAAAAAGAATCCAGGCTGAACTGATTTCTGAAATTGGAAGGTGCAGGACAATATTCATGGACAATATATGCACTCATTGAGATTTTGCTGCTTTCAAAATCAGAAGGATTGACCCCGTAATTTCCGATAAGCGGAAAGGTCTGAACAACCATTTGTCCGTAATAGCTTGGGTCCGTAAGGGTTTCGACATAACCGGTCATTGCTGTTGTAAACACTACCTCAGCAATTACATTATGTAAAAGTGGGGCACCGAAGGCTTCTCCCTCATATATGCTGCCGTCTTCTAATTGGAGAAAAATTTTCTGATTCATAATGTCACCTCTTTACATTTTCTTGTTTACCGGGGAATTCCCCAATAAATAAAAAAGGCGTCAAGAAATACACTTGAACGCCTTTGTCCGCAAAACATACTATCACGTTTAGACAAAGTAGTCAACAATAAAACTTTAAATTTTATTTTAAAATACGGGCAAATCTTAACAAAATAAATTTTATTAAAAAAATACTTTACAAATTAATCTTAATCCGTTAGACTGCTAACATAAATAAAATATTTTTTTGTGACAATGACGTCAGACAGCTACATAACTGCGGCCTGTTTGGCGTCTTTTTTTCCTTTATTAATAAAGAAGATACGGAGGCAGAAAATGGTAAAATATATTTTTGTAACAGGAGGCGTTGTATCCGGGCTCGGAAAGGGAATTACCGCAGCTTCACTCGGAAGACTTTTAAAATCCCGCGGATACCATGTAATAATTCAGAAATTTGACCCTTATATTAATATGGACCCCGGAACAATGAATCCGATACAGCACGGAGAGGTATTCGTAACGGATGACGGTACGGAAACGGATTTGGATTTGGGACATTATGAAAGATTTATTGATGAAAGCCTTGATAAAAATTCAAACGTAACAACCGGTAAAATTTACTGGTCGGTATTAAATAAGGAAAGACATGGCGACTATGGCGGAGGAACGGTACAGGTTATTCCTCATATTACAAACGAAATTAAGTCACGTTTCTATAAAGCCAAGGACGAAAATGATTCAACCATTTCAATTATAGAGGTGGGAGGAACGGTCGGAGATATTGAGAGCCAGCCGTTTCTGGAAGCAATAAGACAGTTTCAGGATGAGGTCGGAAGGGAAAACGTAATACTTATTCATGTTACACTTATTCCTTATCTGAAAGCGTCGGGCGAGATGAAGACAAAGCCGACGCAGATGAGTGTCAAGGAGTTACAGAGAATGGGTATCTGGCCTAACATTATTGTGTGCCGCTCTGATTACCCGCTTGATGACCAGATAAAGAGTAAAATTGCATTGTTCTGTAATGTTAAGAAGGAACACGTGTTACAGAATCTGGACGCACCTTCATTATATGAAGTGCCGTTAATGCTTGAAAAAGAAAAATTTGCCGAGGCAGTATGCGAGTGTCTCAATATTCCGTGTCCAAAGCCGAATCTTACGGACTGGAAAAATATGATTGACAATCTCTATGCTTCGGAAGCGACAGTTAATATTGCACTTGTAGGTAAATATATTTCACTCCATGATGCATATTTAAGCGTCGCAGAAGCACTAAAGCATGGCGGAATTGCCAATAAGGTAAAAGTAAACATAAACTGGATTGATTCGGAAGAGATTAATGCGGATAATGCCCATGAACTGCTTAAGAATATGAACGGAATTCTTGTTCCGGGAGGCTTCGGTGCAAGGGGTATTGAGGGTAAAATAACAGCGATTAATTATGCACGAACCAATAATATTCCGTTCCTCGGAATATGTCTCGGAATGCAGCTTGCAATCGTGGAATTTGCAAGAAATGTTGCAGGACTTAAGGACGCAGACAGTATAGAGTTTAACAATGAAACCTCAAACCCTGTTATTTCACTTATGTCGGAGCAGCGTGAGGTGGTTAATATCGGCGGAACGTTAAGACTTGGCGCATACCCATGTATTTTGAAAGAAAACACACTTGCTTTGGAACTTTATAAATCACAGGAAATTTATGAACGTCACAGACACAGATATGAGGTAAATAATAATTACAGGGAAATTCTGACAGAGAAGGGACTTACACTTTCAGGACTGTCACCTGATGAAAAGATTGTAGAGATGATTGAGCTTGACAGCCATCCGTTTTTCATTGCAACACAGGCACATCCGGAATTCAAATCCAGACCGAATAACGCACATCCGTTATTTGAAGGATTTATCGGAGCAGCCTACCGAAACAGTAAACTGTAAACAGGAGGATTTTAAGTATGAATCAGCAAAATAACCAGTACGGACTGTACAGTCCTCAATTTGAACATGATAACTGCGGTATCGGAGCAGTAGTAAATATTAAGGGTAAGAAAAGTCATCAGATTGTAACGGATGCACTTAAAATAGTTGAGAACCTTGAGCACAGGGCAGGAAAGGACGCAGAAGGCAAGACCGGAGACGGTGTCGGTATTCTGACCCAGATTTCACACAAATTCTTCTCTAAGGTATGTGCTGCGGACAATATTAAAATCGGCGGTGAAAGAGAATACGGAATCGGAATGTTTTTCTTCCCACAGGAGGAGTTAAAGAGAAATCAGGCAAAGAAAATGTTTGAGATTATCGTTGAAAAGGAAGGCATGAAATTCTTAGGCTGGAGAAAGGTTCCTGTTGTAGAGAATGTTCTCGGAGAAAAAGCAAGAGAGTGCATGCCATATATATGCCAGGGCTTTATTGAGAAGCCTGCAAGACTTGCAAAGGGACTTGATTTTGACAGAAAGCTTTATATTGTAAGAAGGGTTTTTGAACAGAGTAATGACAATACATATGTGCCGTCACTTTCAAGCAGAACCATCGTATATAAAGGAATGTTCCTTGTAGGACAGTTAAGAACCTTTTTTACGGATTTGCAGGATAAGGATTACGAGTCTGCAATAGCAACCGTACATTCAAGATTCTCAACCAACACAAATCCAAGCTGGGAGAGAGCTCATCCGAACAGATTCATCGTACACAACGGAGAGATTAACACAATTAAGGGCAACGCCGACAAAATGCTTGCCAGAGAAGAGACAATGCAGCTTTCAAAGCTTTCGGAGGAGGATATTACCAAAGTACTTCCTGTTGTAAATACTCAGGGCTCCGACTCTGCAATGCTTGATAATACAATGGAATTTCTTGTAATGAACGGAATGGAGCTTCCGCTTGCCGCAATGATTATGATTCCTGAACCATGGTCACATAATGATACAATTTCTCAGGAGAGAAGGGACTTCTATCAGTACTATGCAACAATGATGGAGCCTTGGGACGGACCTGCGTCAATACTGTTCTCCGACGGTGATTTAATGGGAGCAATTCTTGACAGAAACGGTTTAAGACCTTCCCGTTATTATGTAATGGATGATGACAGACTTATTCTTGCTTCTGAGGTAGGTGCACTTGAACTGCCTGAGAACCATATTTTGAAAAAAGAAAGACTTCATCCGGGAAAAATGCTTCTGGTAAATACGGTTGAGGGCAGAATCTTTTCTGACGAAGAGATAAAAGAAAAATATGCGAGAAAAGAGCCTTACGGGGAATGGCTGGACGGCAATCTTGTAACCTTAAGTGAATTGAAAATTCCTAACGAGGTTATTCCAACCTATACAAAAGAAGAGAGAAAAAGACTGCAGAAGGCATTCGGCTATACCTATGAGGAGTACAGAAGCGGTATATATTCAATGGCATTAAACGGCTCAGAGCAGATTGGAGCAATGGGTGTTGATACTCCGATTGCAGCACTTTCGAATGAATATCAGCCTTTATTCTATTATTTTAAACAGCTGTTTGCACAGGTAACCAATCCTCCTATTGACGCAATCAGAGAGAAAATCGTGACTTCAACCAATGTATATATTGGCAAGAACGGTAATCTTCTGGAGGAAAAGCCTGAGAACTGTCAGGTATTAAAAATAAATAATCCGATTCTGTCAGATTTGGATATGTTAAAAATTAAGACAATGAAGAAGCCGGGCTTTAAGGTTGCACAGGTACCTATTATTTTCTATAAGAGCACTCCTATTGACAGAGTACTTGAGCACCTTTTTGTTGAAGTTGACAAGGCATACCGTGACGGAGCGAATATTCTTATCCTGTCCGACAGAGGTGTTGACGAGAATCATGTGGCAATTCCTTCACTGCTTGCAGTGGCAGCAGTACACAAGCATCTTGTACAGACTAAGAAATGTACGGCAATGTCCTTAATTATAGAATCAGGGGAGCCAAGGGAGGTACATCATTTCGCAACACTTCTCGGCTATGGAGCAAGTGCGGTTAATCCGTATCTTGCACATTCAACAATATCAGAATTGGTTGACGATAAGCTTCTTAATAAGGATTATTATGCAGCAGTTAATGATTATGATGAAGCAATCCTTCACGGAATTGTCAAAATTGCTTCAAAAATGGGTATTTCAACAATCCAGTCATATCAGGGAAGCAAAATTTTTGAGGCAATCGGTATTTCTGAGGAGGTAATTGACCGCTATTTTACCGGAACAGTAAGCCGAATAGGCGGAATTACACTTGAGGATATCGGAGCACAGGCTGATAAGCAGCATTCAAAAGCTTTTGACCCGTTGGGACTCGATACGGACCTTACACTTACTGCAATGGGAAGACATAAGATGAGAAGCCAGGGAGAGGAACACCGCTATAATCCTCAGACAATACATCTTCTCCAGCAGTCAACGAGAGAGGGAGATTACAATAAATTCGTTGAATATACAAAGCTTGTTGATGACGAACGCACAGGATATATAAGAAGTATTATGGACTTTAATTATCCTGAAAAAGGAATTGATATTTCAGAGGTCGAGGATGAAATGTCAATTGTCAGAAGATTTAAAACAGGTGCGATGTCATACGGCTCAATTTCACAGGAGGCACATGAGGCTCTTGCCATTGCAATGAATCATCTTCACGGCAAATCAAACAGCGGTGAAGGTGGAGAAAGCGATGAGAGAATTGAATCGGCAGGAACAGACAGAGACAGATGTTCTGCAATCAAGCAGGTGGCAAGCGGACGTTTCGGCGTAACAAGCCGTTACCTTGTTAACTCCAAGGAAATCCAGATTAAGCTTGCACAGGGTGCAAAGCCTGGTGAGGGCGGACACCTGCCTGCAAGAAAGGTTTATCCGTGGATTGCAAAGACCAGACATTCAACACCGGGCGTAAGCCTTATTTCACCGCCGCCTCACCATGATATTTATTCAATCGAGGATTTGGCACAGCTTATATATGACTTAAAGAATGCTAATAAGAATGCAAGAATTTCCGTAAAGCTTGTATCTGAGGCAGGAGTAGGAACAATTGCCGCAGGTGTTGCCAAGGCTGGTGCACAGGTTGTTTTAATCTCAGGCTATGACGGAGGTACCGGTGCAGCACCATTAAGTTCAATCCACAATGCAGGACTTCCTTGGGAATTAGGCCTTGCAGAGACACACCAGACCTTGCTTATGAACGGTCTTCGAAACAGAGTTGTAATTGAGACTGACGGTAAATTAATGAGCGGCCGTGATGTTGCCATTGCAGCATTACTCGGAGCAGAGGAATTCGGTTTTGCAACCGCACCGCTTGTAACACTCGGTTGTACAATGATGAGGGTATGTAATCTTGATACCTGTCCGATGGGTGTTGCAACACAGAACCCTGAGCTTAGAAAGCGTTTCATGGGCAAGCCTGAATATGTTGAAAACTTTATGATATTTATTGCAAGACAGCTTCGTGAATACATGGCAAAATTAGGTTTCAGGACAATTGATGAGATGGTCGGAAGAACTGACTTGCTCAGGAAAAAAGATGTTCTTTCAGAAAGAGAAGCCAAAATTGATTTAAGCAGAATTATCGGAAACAATATGGGAATTGTCAGAGAAGGCGAAACTAATGTGTTTAAGCCTGAGTGTGCATACGATTTTTGTCTTGAAACAACTAAGGATGAGAAATGTATTCTCAATAAAAAAGAAATCCGTCAGGCTATTGAGAAGGGCAGCAGAACATCAATTGATATTAAATTAACAAATACGGACAGAACCTTCGGAACACTTCTTGGTTCCGAAATTACAAGACAGAATCCGACAGGACTTAATGAGGATACAATTGTTATTAACTGTAAGGGTTCGGCAGGACAGAGCTTTGGTGCCTTTATTCCGAAAGGACTTACGCTTTCCCTGTGCGGTGACAGCAATGATTATTTCGGAAAAGGCCTTTCAGGCGGTAAGCTTACTGTGTTTGCACCTGAAAATGCACTCTATGAGCCGGAGGAAAATATTATTATCGGTAACGTGGCACTCTATGGTGCAACCTCGGGTGAGGCATATATTGCAGGTATGGCAGGCGAACGCTTCTGCGTCCGTAACTCAGGCGCAACGGCAGTTGTTGAGGGTGTTGGCGAGCATGGCTGCGAATATATGACGGGCGGTCATGTAGTAATTCTCGGACCTACGGGCAAGAATTTTGCAGCAGGTATGAGCGGCGGTATTGTATATGTGCTCGATGAGAATAACTGCCTGTACAGAAATTTAAATAAAGAAATGGTTCTTATGGAAAAGGTTGAAAGTAAATCTGACCAGGAAGAGCTGAAAAGAATTATTGAAAAGCATGTTGAGGCAACCGGCTCAATAAAGGGCAAAACGGTACTCGATAATTTTGATGAATATCTTCCTAAGTTTAAAAAGATTATTCCAGAGGACTATAAGAGACTTATACAGCTTACATGCCAGTTTGAGGAACAGGGAATGAGCAGGGAAGAGGCTCAGATTGAAGCTTTTTATGCAAGCATTAATAAATAATTCATTGGAGGAAATAGTATGGGAAAAGCAACAGGTTTTTTAGAATATGAACGCAAAGACGGTCCTACAGTTCCGGCAGATGAAAGAATTAAGAATTTTAAAGAATTTCATGAGGATTTAAGCCTTGATGAGCAGAAGGTACAGGGTGCAAGATGTATGGACTGCGGCGTACCGTTCTGTCAGGCAGGTACAATGATTGCCGGAATGGCGTCAGGCTGTCCGCTTCACAATCTTGTACCGGATATAAATGACCTTGTATACCATGGCAACTGGGAGCAGGCATATAAAAGACTCAGCAAAACACATTGTTTTCCTGAATTTACTTCAAGAGTATGTCCGGCATTGTGTGAAGCAGCATGTGCCTGCGGCCTTCACAGTGCTCCTGTGGCAACCAAGGCAAATGAAAAGGCAGTAATTGAATATGCGTTTGAAAACGGCCTTGTACAGCCGGAAATACCTTCGGTAAGAACCGGCAAGAAGGTTGCCGTTATCGGAAGCGGACCTTCAGGACTTGCAGCAGCAATGCAGCTTAACAGAAGGGGACACAGCGTAACCGTGTATGAGCGTAGTGACAGACCGGGAGGACTTTTAAGATACGGTATTCCGAATATGAAGCTCGATAAGTCTGTAATTGACAGAAGAATAGATATAATGAAGCAGTCAGGAATAGAATTTATCTGCAATACCGATGTGGGTAAGGATATCAAAGGCAAGGAGCTTTTAAAGCAGTATGACAGGGTTGTTCTGTGCTGTGGCGCTTCTAATCCAAGGGATATCAATGTTTTGGGCAGGGACGCAAAGGGAGTCTATTTTGCGGTGGACTTTTTGTCAAAGGTAACTAAGACTTTGTTGGACAGTAATTTTACACAGGTTCCGTATGAAATGGCAAAGGATAAAAATGTCGTTGTAATCGGAGGCGGCGATACGGGTAATGACTGTGTCGGTACGGCAATCCGTCTCGGAGCCAAAAGTGTTATTCAGTTAGAGATGATGCCAAAGCCGCCGGTATGCCGTCTTGACAGCAATCCATGGCCGGAATGGCCGAAAATCCTTAAGACTGATTATGGTCAGGAGGAGGCAGTCAGTAAATTCGGAGATGACCCGAGAGTATATCAGACTACAGTTACCGAATTTATTAAGGACAGTAAGGGAAATCTTACCGGAGCGAAAACGGTACAGCTTGAATCACGCTATGATGAAAAGACAAAGAGAAATATAATGGCACCTGTTGAAGGCACGGAAAAAGAAATAAAGGCCGATTTAGTATTAATTGCAGCAGGATTTTTAGGCTGTGAGGGTTACTTAATTAACAATTTAGGTGTAGAATGTAACGAGAGAACCAATGTTAAGACAGAAAAGGATTCATACAAAACATCGGTTGACCGCATATATACTGCGGGAGATATGCACAGAGGACAGTCACTTGTTGTCTGGGCGATTGCTGAGGGCCGGGCTGCGGCGAGAGAAGTTGATGAATCAATGATGGGATATTCCAACCTCTGATTACCCGGTAATATATTTTTAAGGAGTAGTTTATGAGAACTAAGGAAGAAATAATAAAACTTGTAAATGATGAGGATGTTGAATTTATACGTCTTCAGTTTACGGATATGTGCGGCAATCTGAAGAATATTGCAATAACAGTTAATCAGCTGGAGCATGCTTTGGATAATAAATGTGTATTTGACGGTCTTGCTCTGTACGGCTCAAAACGCGGTGCGGCAGATATGTATTTATATCCGGATTTGGATTCTTTTGTTATTCTCCCTTGGAGACCGCAGCACGGAAAGGTAGCAAGACTTTTGTGTGATGTGTATGACAGAAGCGGACAGGAAAGTACTTTAAGCTCAAGGACAATTTTAAAAAGAGTTATTAAACAGGCAGAGGAGAAGGGCTATACCTTTTATATCGACCCTGAATGTGAATTTTTCCTGTTTCATACTGATGAGAACGGAATGCCGACAACTGTTACACATGAGCAGGCAGGTTATATGGATGTAGGACCGGTCGATTTGGGAGAAAATGCAAGAAGGGATATCGTGCTTTCTCTTGAGGACATGGGTTTTGAGATAGAGTCCTCACACCATGAATGTGCACCGGCACAGCATGAAATTGATTTCAAAGAGGCAGAGGCTTTGCAGATTGCAGATTCCATTGTCACCTTTAAATCAGCAGTGCGTGCGATTGCCAAGCGTTTCGGACTTCATGCAACCTTTATGCCTAAGCCGAAAATGGGTGTGGCCGGCTCAGGAATGCACCTTAATCTGTCAGTATACAAGGATGGAAGAAATATTTTTAACAACCGAATCAATAATAATGAATATACAGAGGAAGCAGAGTCTTTTATGGCAGGAATTATGGAGCATGCAAAAGCAATATGCTCAATAACCAATCCGCTTGTCAATTCGTATAAAAGATTAATTTCCGGAATAGACTTATATTATGATGACATTATAGAAGATATTCCGCGTAATGCTCTTATGAGTGTAAGAAGCAGGGAGGGTGAGGATACTAAGGTTGAACTCAGATTTCCTGATCCGTCAGCTAATCCGTATCTTGCGATTGCAGTATGTATTGCAGCAGGACTCGACGGACTGGAAAGAGGACTTAAATTAAACGGAGCTTCCTTAAGCAGTGAAACCAAAGAGACCAAAATGGCATATCTTCCGGTTAATCTTAAGGACGCGGTTGACTGTACAATCAATGACGGTTTTATCAGGTCAGTTCTCGGAGACAGATTTACTGACATTTACTGCAGATTAAAGTATCAGGAGTGGAATGAGTATATGGAGGAAGTTTCTGATTGGGAAATAGAAAAATATCTAAACAGAGTATAAAGAGGTGACGTAGTATGGGCTGCATAATTATTGCTTTGCCCAAAATTGAGAATGCAAGAAATTTGAGCAATATTTTAAAACGTCATGGATTTGCAGCAGATATTATATGTACTACCGGTTCGAATGTACTCTCAAACGTAAATCAGCTTGACAGCGGAATTGTAATAAGCGGAGTGCGTTTGTTGGATATGCAGTATACTCAGTTAGCGGAATATTTACCGGATAATTTTGAAATGCTTTTAATTGCTTCAGAAGCCGTAATAGAGAAATGTTCACCCGATATTATGTCCTTAATAATGCCAATCAGGGTTAATGAACTGATTGGTACGGTCGAGATGATGCTGGCACAGCAGGAAAGACGCCGTAAGAAATTAAAGAGTGCCCATAAGGTCAGGAGTGAACAGGAGCAGAATTATATTAATAATGCAAAATGGCTTCTTATGGAGAGAAACAATATGACGGAGCAGGAAGCGTTCAGATATATACAGAAATGCAGTATGGATTCAGGCACCAACATGGTTGAAACTGCACAGATGATTCTGACGTTAATGTTTGCCGATTAATTGCATACTTTATAGAAAGGCGAGAGATAAATGTATAGTATTAATGAGAATTATTTAAATTTACAGGGAAGCTACCTTTTCTCAACCATTGCCAAGAAGGTAAATGGTTTTAAGGAGGCTAATCCGGATTCGAGCGTAATAAGTCTTGGAATAGGAGATGTGACACAGCCGATTGTGCCTGCCATTATCGAGGCACTTCACAAGGCGGTTGATGAAATGGGAACAGTTTCCGGCTTTCACGGCTATGGTCCTGAACAGGGCTATGAGTTCCTTAGAAGTGCGATTGCACACAATGATTATCAGGCAAGGGGATGTGATATAGCACCTGACGAGATTTTCGTATCCGACGGTGCAAAATGCGATGTCGGCAATATTCAGGAGATTTTCGGCAGGGACAATACGGTTGCAGTATGTGACCCTGTATACCCGGTATATGTTGACACAAATGTCATGGCAGGACGTTCAGGCAGCTTCAACGCAGCAAAGGGCGGCTTTGAGAATATTGTATATATGCCATGTACCAAAGCAAACGGCTTCGTTCCGGCAAAGCCTGACAAGGCACCTGATTTAATTTATCTGTGCTTTCCAAACAATCCGACAGGAATGACTATAACCAGGGATGAGCTGCAGTCGTGGGTTGATTATGCCAATAAAAACGGCTCAATCATTCTTTATGACGCTGCTTATGAGGCATATATTTCAGAGCCGGAAATTCCTCACAGCATTTATGAGTGTGAGGGTGCAAGAACCTGTGCGATTGAAATGCATTCCTTCTCAAAGAATGCCGGATTTACGGGATTAAGACTCGGTTATACCGTTGTGCCTAAGGATTTGGTATGTAATCAGACAACACTTCATTCACTCTGGAACAGAAGACATACAACCAAGTATAACGGTGCTCCGTATATTGTGCAGAGGGCAGGCGAGGCAGTATATTCCGAAGAAGGCAGGAAGCAGTTAAAGGAACAGGTTGCATATTATATGAATAATGCAAAGGTAATCAAGGATGGTCTTAAGGAGGCAGGATATTCAGTATCAGGAGGAGTTAACGCACCATATATCTGGCTTAAGACAATTGATGGAATGACATCATGGGAATTCTTCGATTATGTACTTGAAAATGCCAATGTTGTAGGTACACCTGGTTCAGGTTTCGGACCAAGCGGCGAAGGATACTTCAGACTGACAGCATTCGGAACACTGGAGAACACTGTAGAAGCCATTGAGAGAATGAAGAAGATACGATAAAAATATTTGCCTCCCAATAACACCATCTGCGATGGTAAAGTTATCGGGAGGTAAATAATTTTTAGGAATAAGGCGAGCCCATTACTTATGTTTGGAGATGTAGTATTGATTAGTGAACATTAATCTTACATAAAATAAGAAATATCCCTTGCATAAAAAAAATGCATGTGTTAGTATTTATTCCATAGGAAAAAGGCAGTGAACGAGACTCGAACTCATGGAACCCGACAGGAAGAAGTCATCACCGACTGAGAGTGACTTCAGGTGGAACGGAGTAAGGGAACACTTGGGAGCCGGTTCGTCGAAAGGCAGAGCTTATTAGGCGGACACGTTGATACGCGTTAAGTATAAGAGAAGGAAGCATAAGCTTCAATGCGGGTGGTACCGCGGATAATCATAATTATTCGTCCCGGAGTACAGTAATACTGTATTCCGGGACTTTTTATGTAATAGAAAATTCCTTCGGATTTTTCTATTACATAAAAATGCTCCGTAAGGATGCGCACGCTTTTGCATAGGTATTTTGTCGCTTATAGCGACGCAAAAGCGGCGCAGAATTTCGCGGGCGATATTCTTTTTTAATTAAGAAAGGAGCCGGAAAATGGGCAATATTTACAGAGACGTGACCATCGACCAGATTGATGAGTCATACATTGGAAAAGAATTAAAAGTAGCAGGATGGGTTGAGAACATCCGTGACCACGGTGGAGTATCTTTTATCGATTTAAGAGATATGTACGGTGTTTTACAGGTTGTTATCAGGGATACTTCATTACTTGAAGGAATTAAGAGAGAAGAAAGCCTTTCTATCGAAGGATTAATGGAAAAAAGAGATGAGGAGACTTACAATCCTAAGATTAAGTCAGGAACCGTAGAACTTGAAGCTCATAAGATTACAACACTTGGTAAGGTATATACAGACCTTCCTTTTGAAGTACAGACTTCAAAGACAGTAAGAGAAGATGTCAGATTAAAATACCGTTACCTTGACTTACGTAACGAAAAGGTTAAAGAGAATATTTTATTCCGTTCAAACGTAATTGCATTTTTACGTCAGAAGATGACAGAGATGGGATTTGTTGAAATCCAGACACCTATCCTTTGTGCATCATCACCGGAGGGCGCAAGAGATTACATTGTTCCGTCAAGAAGATACAAAGGAAAATTCTATGCACTTCCACAGGCTCCGCAGCAGTATAAACAGCTTTTAATGGTATCAGGCTTTGATAAATATTTCCAGATTGCACCATGTTTCAGAGATGAAGATGCAAGAGCAGACCGTTCACCGGGAGAATTTTATCAGTTAGACTTTGAAATGAGCTTTGCAACACAGGAAGACGTATTCAAAGTTGGTGAAGAAGTATTAACGGCAACATTTGAGAAATTCGCGCCGGAAGGTTTTGAAGTAACAAAAGCACCTTATCCAATTATCAGCTACAAGCAGGCTATGCTTGAGTTTGGTACGGATAAGCCGGACCTTCGTAACCCGCTTAGAATAATTGATGTTACGGATTTCTTCCAGAAATGTACATTCAAGCCGTTTATAGGAAAAACAGTAAGAGCAATTAAAGTTCATGCAAATATGTCAAAGGGCTTCCATGAAAAACTGCTTAAGTTCGCTACGGAAATCGGTATG
>JBGVLM010000071.1:0-2763 GCA_045124255.1 Butyrivibrio sp.
GTTGTAAAATTATCAAAATATCCCTGAATATGAATAATAGGTGTTCCCTTATCGCCAGAGCCTGAGGTCAGGTCACATAAAGAACCAATCAAATCAGTAAGCTGTCTTGGGGTTGTACCCTGTGAAGCCATGTTTCCGACAAGATTTGACTGCTTAGCCTTAATGCTCTCGGAAATTGCGTCCTTCAAATCAGCACCGCTTAAGTTTGCAAAATCATTATCAGCAAGATATTTTAATTTCAATTCATTAGGTGTACCGATAAGTCCGTCCGTATATGCAGGAGATACAACAGGGTCGGCAAGCTCCCAAATCTTACCCTGAGGGTCCTTGAAAGCACCGTCGCCATATACCATAACCTCAACATGCTTACCTGTTTCCTCAAGAATTGCTGCCTGAATATCAAGTACAAGGTCCTTACATTCTCTTGGAAATAATTTAATCTTGTCCTCGGTTGATTTATTAGAGCCTAATAAACCATATTTCTCGTTAAAGCCGCTGTTGTTGACAGGGGCATTGAGGATATCGTCAAGACCGCATACAACCTTTGCACCGGCATTCTTTAATATACGCTTGGTGCGGACTCTGGTATGTATATCACAGTTAATAACACAGTCAGTATATTCAAGAATTGTCTTTGGCTGGTTGGCAAAGATAATTTCGACCTCTGCACCGGCGTCCTTAATAAGCTGTGAATAATATTCAACATAGTCAACGCCTGTGAATTCATGCTTGTTCTCTCCGAATAATTCACGGTATTTAGCTAATGTCAAAACATCTGAATATGGATTGATTCCTGCTTCGTCAAGCTGGTCATAGGTTAATAATGCATTACCGACCTCATCGCTTGGGTAGCTTAACATAAGGACAACCTTCTTACAGCCATGTGCGATACCTTTAAGGTTAATTGCAAAACGGTTACGGGACAGGATTGGGAAAATAACACCGACTGTTCCGCCGCCCAGTTTGGCACGTACATCTGCTGCAATATCCTGAACTGTTGCATAGTTGCCCTGGGCACGTGCAACAATTGATTCTGTAAGCGCAATTACATCTCTGTCTCTTATCTCAAAGCCTTCATCTTCAGCAGCGGATAAAACACTCTCTACTGCAATATCAACAAGATTGTCACCCTCTCTGATAATAGGACAGCGGATACCCCTTGAAATTGTACCAACTCTTCTTTCCATCATTATACCTCTTTATTAGTTTTATCTTTATTTGTGAATTAACACTCCTGCTATTATACATCAAAACAAATATCAAACGCAAGCTATATGTTTCAGGCATGGCGGTTGCGGTAAACCCCTCTTAGCTTTATGAACAAAAACAGAAATCCGTACAGTATAAGTGAAGCTGCCCAGCCGACAGGCCATGACATCCATATACCGTTTGAACCGAAATGCGGAGCCAGTACAAAAGCGAGAATAACTCTTATAATAAGGTCTGCAAAGGTCATAGTCATAAATACTCCCATTTTCTCCATGCCCCTTGCAACACCATCCATAATTAACTTCATTCCGATTATCAGATAGAATGGTGACACAATTTTTAGGAAGGTAATTCCGGTATTAATTGCGGTAACACTTTCATCGGAATCCATAAACAGGTTAATCATTGCACTGCCGAAGAAAAAGTAAGCAATGAAAAACGGAATAGTCACAATCGCAGCCATCAGACAGCCGGCAGAAAAGCCCTTGTTAATTCGCTCTAATTTGCCGGCACCACGGTTCTGTGCGGTAAAGCTTGATACACCGTTTCCCAATGTGGTATACGACATTGTGACGAAGGTGTTCAGTTTTATTGCGGCAGAATAGCCTGCGATAACGGACGAACCATATGAATTAACAAGTCCCTGTATAAAAAGATTGCCTACAGATACAAAACTTTGCTGTAAAATACTCGGAATTGCAACATAAGCAATTTTGCGTAGCATGGCTCCGGAAAAAACGGGAGCCTTTTCATCGGTTTTTATTTTGGACAGTCTTTTTATCAGAATTATGTAAGATAAAACACAGGAAATTCCCTGTGCAATAAAGGTTGCCCATGCAACACCGCCGACGCCCCAGTGGAAGGCAGCGACAAATACAATATCAAGAACAATATTTCCGACGGATGAGCCGATTAACAGAAACAGTGGAGTCTGTGAGTCGCCCAGTGCCTGAAAAATTCCGGTTGAAACATTATATAAATACAGGAAAATAAATCCGCCGACATATATACGGAGGTATAAAATACCATCACGCATAATATTATCCGGTGTTTTTAACAGCCTGAGAAACAGCGGACTGAAAATAACGCCTGCAATGCTTAATACGGCTGATAAGCCAAAAGCAGTGATTATGCTTGTAAAAACAGCAGTTTTCATGTGCTTATAGTCCTTGGCCCCGAAAAGCTGGGATACAACAATTGAGCAGCCGATATTGCTTCCTAGGGCAATTGCCATAAAAATCATTGTAATCGGATAGGAGGCACCAACCGCCGCTAATGCGTCCTCGCCTGCAAATTTGCCTGCAATAATACTGTCCGCAATATTGTACAGCTGTTGAAAAATTACACTTACAAAAAGCGGAAGCGAGAATTTCCACAGAACTTTTTTGGGCTCGCCTATTGTTAAGTCTTTAATCATAAAAATCTCCATTCCGCCGCCTTTCAGTTGGCGGCACAAATAGTAATGAAAGATTTAAAACTTCTTCTCCGTGATGTAAAATAGTTTGTAAGAAGCTATACTACAAAGCACGGTAGGAGGAGTTGTAAAAACTTTCT
>JBGVLM010000072.1:0-10929 GCA_045124255.1 Butyrivibrio sp.
GCATCAAGAAAAGCATTTAAAAGAGCTTTCTGTTAAACGAATTAAACGAAGCCCTATAGGGTTTATTTGGTGTACAAAAAAAGAGGCATGCATCATTGAGAAAAACAATGAAAAAGTTGCCAACGATTACTTGACACAAACAAATCAACTTATTATCTTTATTTTTCTATTTTTTTCTGATACAATCAAAATATAATTTTTTTAAATGAAAGGAGTCCATTATGAGTCAGAACGAAGAATACGAAGAGGGAACAGTTACTCTTACTCTTGAGGATGATACAGAGGTTGAATGTGCCATCGTTGCCATATATCCTGCCGGAGACAGGGAATACATCGCACTTCTGCCGATTAACGAAGAGGATGAAGAAGGCGGCGAGGTTTACCTTTACCGTTACAGCGAGGATGAGAACGGCGAGCCTGCATTAGAGAACATCGAGGATGATGATGAATATGAAATCGCAGCCGACGCATTCGATGAAATGCTCGACAGCGAGGAATATGACGAACTTGTTGATGCGGACGAAGAGTAGATTCGGATTTAGTAATGTAAAATAATTATAAGCTTATGACGGAAATATTCCCTTGAAGCGGACGCTCTTGCTTAATTTGTCTGCCTGACGGTACATAAGGCTGTAAAGAACACAGCTTAAGTACCGGGGCGAGACAAGGGCCGCTTTTTAGGGAATATTTTTGCATATAAGTTATACTGTTTTAACAAAATCCTTTCGCTACATCCAACGACTCAATGCTTCAGAGACATTTCTACCTACAAAATATTGCATTTCAAATCAATTTCTCCACTACTTTCCTCACATTTTTCACATCCAACGGACACCCCTGAGTTTCAAAGGTCAATATTACATGACTCCCCGGCAGCAGCCCATTTGCCTCATAGATATTTATTTTCTTCACAAACTCGATTGCATAATGTGAATCATCCATGCGGCCGGCATGCTCCCAGTACTTGATTTCTCCGGTGTGAATATTTAGGATTGTGAAGTCCGGATAGATTGTTTTCTTTTTGCCTTCAGCGAAGACTTCAAGCGGACGTTCATACTTATATAGTAAATGCTCACGATTTCGAAATAGGATATTTGCAATAATCAATTCTGATTTTGAGCGAACCATTTCTCCCTGCTCTGTCTCGTATCTAAGGTTTTCGGGATGCATAGGAGCTTGTTCGTATACCTCCTCCTGCCACTCTTTTATCTTTTCTTTTACACTTATTGCCAGTGGTGTAATTAACTTTTTTCGTTCCGGACTTAGAGAATCATACACATCTCCTATCTTTTTATCTGGATAACTGACTTGAAATCGTCTTAATTCTTCCAACTGTTTCTCGACTATGGGCTTAGCCAGAGAATAATAGTGCTTCGTTGCAAGCTTCCCCGCAAACTCTGTTTTCTCTTTCTTAATATACTCTCTGCCCCATTTACCGGAATCCTTCTGATACTGGTGATAATAATAGGTTTTCCCTTTTTTATTCTGCCATTTCAGGCAGCCCTCCGGTGCAGCAGAAAGAAAAGAATTTATTTTCTTAAGCATTTTATCTAATAACATAATTTCATTTTTAACTATATCCTTCAATAGGCATACTCCCTTCATTTATGTTCTGCCCATAGGATGCTAAAAGCCTGCTTATGGGTAGAATTTCAGAGGTGGAATCATCAAATTTTCTTACCATACGCCATAAAATAGCCTAGTATGGGTAGATATTTAATTGGATTTATTGGATTTTTTCTTACCATGGAAGCACAGAACACGCTGCATGGGTAGAAACAGTAATGAGATTGGGGAGATTTTTCTTACCATAAGACTTAGAAAAAGCCGGAATGGGTAGAAATCAACCAAAACGCATCTCCCCCACAGCAATGCGGGGGAGCAGAATATTTTATCGCTCTAAGCACTTAAACTTACATAATCTCTTTCACAAATCTTGACGCCTCTAACTGTTTATTATATCTCTCCTTGGCATAATAGATATTCAGGCGTTTTCTTGCTCTTGTCATTGCAACATAGAACATTCGGCGTTCCTCTTCTATCTCAGAATCGAATACAGCCTTTTTATGGGGTGTAATTCCCTCATTGGCATCAATTATATATACAGTATCATATTCAAGCCCCTTTGAGCCGTGCATTGTTGTCAGAACCACCGCGTCATCATTTCTTTTCTGAGGGGAATAGCTTTCCTTAAGATTATTCGTATAATCCTCAATATATTTCTGCCAGTCGGCATAGGTTTTGCACTCTCTTGCGCTCTCCATAAGCTCGTCTGCAATATCGCTAAGCTCTTTTGGCTCAATGCTGTGATTATCGGCGTATTCTGACAGATATTCGTCATAGCCGACGCCCTTTCTCAGATAATTAATCATTGCATAAGGTGACATTGACGCCATTAAACGTAAATCCCCCCTGAGTCTGTCAAGACGTTCAATCATCCAAGGCTTGTCCTCATAATATTTTTCAAGTTGGTCAAAAGAAATTATGCTGTCTGTCAGATAATCCCTTCCGATATATCGTTTCGGTTTATTCATTATCCGCAGGAAGTCGCTGCGTTTACGGCTTCCCAGGGCAATATCCATATATGTATAAATATCCTTTGCAATCCAGTGTTCAAAAATATTCGGAACACCGTCACGCAGTACAAACGGTATATTATTCTCAATCATGCATCTGATAAACGGGGAGGCTGATGAATTGGTTCTGTACAAAACAGCATGTTCCGAATATGAGGAGCCTTCCTTAACTGCTGCTCTTATATTGTCCACAATTCTTAAATACTCTTCCCTTATCGTATTAAATTCAGCTATATTAACTCTTTCGCCCTGAGGATTGACGGTACGGATGTTTTTATCAAATCTTATTTTATTATTTGCAATTACATAGCCTGCTGCCGCAACAATATTTGCGGTTGAGCGGTAATTGATGTCCAGCAGGACTTTTTGGGCTCCGGCATAGTCCTTCTCGAAATTAAGCATTATTTCCGGTTTGGAGCCTCTGAAACCATAAATGCTCTGGTCATCATCCCCGACCACAAAAATGTTATTTTGAGGCAATGCAAGCATTTTAACGACATCATACTGGATTTTGTTAATGTCCTGGAACTCATCAATAAGAATATATGAGTATTTCTGCTGCCATTTTTTAAGGATATCAGGCCTTTTTATAAACAAATCATAGCAATAAAGGAGCATGTCGTCAAAATCAATCATTCCCTGACGCTTCAACGCATTATCATAATACTTATATATTTTTCTGAATTCCTCTTCCGGACAATTTGCAGAGTAATAGACATTAATATCAATGCCCTCTGTTTTAACCTTGCTGATTTCCCCGGCAATATTGCCGAGTGTTTCGTTGATATCCTCTATTTCCAGATTACTTTTTTCGATTGCCTGACGTATAATCAGGTTTCTGTTCTCTTCTTTTATTATGTTATTGACTGAATAATTGTAGGCAGATTTTAAAATATAGAAAAAAACAGCATGAAAAGTACCAAAGGTAACACCGCTCCTGCCTCCAATCAGCTTTTCGAAGCGTTTCTGCATTTCCATGGCAGCCGCCTTTGTAAAAGTGATTACAAGAATCTCTGCGGGATTTGCTTTGTAATTCTCAATCAGATATTTAATTCTCGCTGTAAGAACGGTGGTCTTCCCTGAACCGGGACCGGCAATAACCAGCATGGGGCCATGCCCATGCTGAATTGCAGATTTTTGTGAATCATTGAAATTCATAAAATAGAAAAACCTCTGTATGTTTTATTTAAACAAGTCTTTTTTATTTGAATATGCCGCGTTTGCCTTTTTTGTCCTCGCGTTTGGTACCGGTCATTGCGGTATCAAAATCAAGCAGTGCCTGACGCTGTTCCTTCGTAAGCTTCTCAGGAACCTTAACAACCAATGTTACATAATGGTCACCGCGTACCTGTTTATTACGGAGTGACGGAACACCCTTGCCTTTGAGTCTGACCTTTGTATCAGTCTGTGTACCCGGCTTAATATCGTACTCAACCTCTCCGTCAACAGTTTTGATACGGATTGTATTACCAAGTGCCGCATCAACGAAGCTGATAGGAACCGTTGAATATATGTTCATATCCTGTCTCTGGAATTCAGGATTGTTTGCTACGATAACCTCTACAAGAATATCGCCTCTCTCGCCGCCATTCTTGCCCGGCTCACCCTTTCCGCGAATTCTGATACTCTGTCCGTTATCAATACCGGCAGGAATTGACACCTGAATTTTCTTACGGCTTGAAATATAACCGCTTCCATAACAGTCAGGACATTTTTCTTTAATAATGGTACCCTTACCCTGACAGTCAGGACAGGTCTGTACATTTCTGACCATTCCGAAAAGTGACTGCTGTGTATACACAACCTGACCCTTTCCGCCACACTTTCCGCAGGTAGTAGGGGTGCTTCCCGGCTTAGCTCCTGAACCGTTACATTTTGGACACGGGTCTTTGAGGTTCATATCCAATTCCTTATCACAGCCAAAAACAGCTTCTTCAAACTTAATTCTTACGCTGGCACGGACATTGGCACCCTTCATAGGACCATTGCTGTTTCTTCGTCTTCCGCCTCCGAATAAATCGCCGAAAATATCACCGAAGATATCACCCATATCGCCAAAATCAAATCCGCCTGCTCCGGCACCTCCGCCGCCATTTTCAAATGCGGCATGACCAAACTGGTCGTACTGCTGACGCTTCTGAGGGTCACTAAGTACGGCATACGCCTCAGATGCCTCTTTGAACTTGGCTTCTGCTTCTGCGTCTCCCGGATTGGTATCGGGATGATATTTTTTTGCCAAAACTCTGTATGCTTTTTTAAGTGCTGCGTCATCCGCATCCTTTGACACGCCTAAGACTTCATAATAGTCTCTTTTATCAGCCATGATTATATTCCTCCACTAACCGCTCAAAGTGAGGGATTATGCGTCCCTCACTCCAAGCAACAGATATTTTAATATATATTATACTTCTCTGTAGTCTCCGTCAACAACATCGTCCTCTGCAGTATATCCTGCTTCCTCTGCTGTCTGTGCACCCATATCAGGACCTGCACCTGCTGCTCCCTGGTTCTGCTCATAGAGCTTTGCAAAAAGTGCCTGTGCACTGTTCATAAGCTTCTCTTTACCTGCTTTGATTTCATCAACATCTGCGTCTGTCATTGTCTCAGGTGTTGTTCTGTCAATTACAGCTTTAAGAGCATTCAAATCAGCCTCTACGGCAGATTTCTCGCTTGCACTTACTTTATCGCCGACTTCATCGAGAGCCTTCTGTGTCTGGAATACCATTGAATCAGCGTCATTACGTGCTTCAATTCCTTCCTTACGCTTCTTATCCTGAGCCTCGAATTCAGCAGCTTCCTTAACAGCCTTCTCGATATCTGCATCTGACATATTAGAGCCTGATGTGATTGTGATATGCTGTTCCTTACCTGTTCCAAGGTCCTTTGCAGATACGTTAACGATACCGTTTGCATCAATATCAAATGTAACCTCAATCTGTGGAACACCTCTTCTTGCAGGTGGAATACCGTCAAGTCTGAACTGTCCGAGTGATTTATTATCCTTTGCAAACTGTCTCTCACCCTGAAGAACGTTGATGTCTACTGCTGTCTGATTATCTGCTGCAGTTGAGAATACCTGGCTCTTCTTGGTAGGGATTGTTGTATTTCTCTCGATTAATTTAGTTGCAATTCCGCCCATTGTCTCAATAGAGAGTGAAAGTGGAGTTACGTCAAGGAGAAGGATATCGCCTGCACCTGCGTCTCCTGCTAATTTACCACCCTGAACAGAAGCACCAACTGCTACACATTCATCAGGGTTTAATGATTTATTAGGCTCTTTTCCGGTTAACTGCTTAACCTTTTCCTGTACACATGGTACACGGGTAGAACCACCAACTAAAAGTACCTTAGAGATTTCTGAATAGTTAAGTCCTGCGTCCTTCATAGCGTTCTGAACAGGTACTGCTGTTCTCTCTACAAGGTCATGAACTAATTCTTCAAATTTAGCTCTTGAAAGGTTCATATCAAAATGCTTTGGTCCGTCTGCTGTTGCAGTAATGAAAGGAAGGTTGATGTTAGTTGTTGTTGCTGATGAAAGCTCCTTCTTAGCCTTCTCTGCTGCTTCCTTTAATCTCTGGAGTGCCATCTTATCTGTTGAAAGGTCAACACCCTCAGACTTCTTGAATTCATCAATCATCCAGTTGATGATTGCCTGGTCGAAATCATCACCACCAAGTCTTGTATCACCGTTTGTTGAAAGAACCTCGATAACACCGTCACCGATTTCAATGATAGATACATCGAATGTACCACCACCAAGGTCATATACCATAACCTTCTGCTCTGTTTCGTTCTCAAGACCATAAGCAAGTGCTGCAGCTGTAGGCTCATTGATAATACGCTTTACATCAAGACCTGCAATCTTACCTGCGTCCTTAGTTGCCTGACGCTGTGCGTCATTGAAATATGCAGGAACTGTAATAACTGCCTCTGAAACAGTTTCACCAAGATAGCTTTCTGCATCAGCTTTTAATTTCTGAAGAATCATAGCAGAAATTTCCTGTGGAGTATAGTTCTTTCCGTCAATTGTTACTTTGTAATCTGAGCCCATATGTCTCTTAATAGAAGAAATTGTCTTATCAGCATTAGTAACTGCCTGACGCTTTGCAGGGTCACCGACAAGTCTTTCTCCGTTCTTAGTAAATGCTACAATAGAAGGTGTTGTTCTGATTCCTTCTGTATTTGCGATAACTACCGGCTTACCGCCTTCCATAACAGCTACACAGCTGTTAGTTGTTCCTAAGTCAATTCCAATAATTTTTCCCATGATATTTAACTCCTTTACTAATATAAAATAATTTACGCTATTTGTTTTACGGGATGTCGCCACATTTTATTCGGGCTTCGTCCGAGGGTGGCGACAGAGTAACAAGGCATCCTCCCACTTCGTGGGTCCCTCCTTACATTAATTTGCTACTTTAACCATGCTGTGTCTTACAACGGAATCCTTATAGGTATATCCCTTCTGTAAAACCTCAGCAACAACATTCTCACCAAGGCTTTCATCCTCTACATGCATTACTGCATTGTGGAAATCAGGATTGAATTCAACTCCTTCTGCCTCTATTTCCTTAACGCCTAAATCTTCAAGCGTCTTGGTAAGCTGTTTATAAATCTTATCCATTCCTTCCGCAACAGGGCTTCCCTTATCTGTCTCAGGAATGGTTGCAAGACCTCTTTCAAAATTGTCAACAACAGGAAGAATCTTAACAATTATGTCCTTGGCACCGATTTCATACATTGCGGACTTTTCTTTCTCTGTACGCTTTCTGAAATTATCGAATTCTGCCATTGTTCTTCTGTATTTATCTGTCAACTCTTCTATCTGAAGGTCTTTCTTGTCTTTTTTGTCTTTTTTCTTGAAGAAGCCCTTTTTCTCTTCCTTATCACAGGATTCCTCTGTCGAATCCTCCTCTTCGGTGTTTGCGGTTTCTTCCGTGCTCTCAGCCTCCTCTACAGATTCCTCTGTATCAACTTCCTTAAGCTCTTCTTCTGCTTCTTTAATCTTCTTATCTGCCAAAATATCGCCACCTTTCTATTTCTTAAACGCATCATCAAGCTGTGTTTTAATATTCTTAATTGTTGAAACCACTTTTTCATAATCCATTCGCTTCGGACCGATTATTCCGATTGTTCCCTTCGCACCATCCCTTAATTCATAGGTTGCGGTAACAACGCTGCAGTCCTTCATCGCGTCCACCGGAGTTTCCTTGCCGATATAGACCTTAATGTCTCCATCGCCATCCGCTTCAAGTGAATCGTTAACCAGTTCTGCCAAAAGCTGTTTCTCTTCCAATGTATAGATTAACTCTCTTGCCCTGGAATTATCACTAAGCTCAGGATATTTAAAAATATTGGTTGCTCCGCTGGTGTAAATCTGCAAATCCTCTTCGCTGTTTGCAACTGAAGCAATTGCATCAAGAATATCTCTTATAAGGATTCCGTATTCACCTGCCTGAGCAGTTAACCTTGATATAATTGAAAGATTAATTTCTTCCAATGTAAGACCGCTTACTGAACTGTTAAGCATTATGTTCAGTTTAAGACAATCCTCTGTGCCAAGCTCGTATGAGCTTTCAATTATACTGTTCTTAATACTGTTGCCTTCAAGAACTACTACTGCGAGTATCTTGCCCTTTTCAATCTGGGAAATCTGAATAAATTTAATCGTTCTTCCCTGTTTCTTTGGAGCGGCAACCATTGTAGCATAATTGGTATTTGTTGCAAGTGTTCTTGCCACATTTTGAAGTAAATCCTCAACACGGTCAACCTTTTCAATAAGAATGTCTTCCTTCTTATTTAATTCGTCCTCCCGTCTGTCAAGTTCTGCTTCTCTTTCCTTCATCATATTATCGACATAGAAGCGATAACCGGCATCAGAAGGAATTCTGCCTGCTGAGGTATGAGGCTGCACTATATAGCCCATTTCCTCTAAATCTGCCATTTCATTACGAATCGTTGCTGAACTAAGATTCAAATCCGTGTATTTGGAAATTGTTCTTGAACCAACAGGTTCTCCGGTTTCCAAATAGTTCTGAATGACAGCTTTCAAAATCTTGACCTTTCTCTCATCCATTTCCATGGCAGCACCTCTTTTCTTTGTTTGTTAGCACTCAACCTTTAGGAGTGCTAACATTTGAACTAAGATTAAGATAACACTACATATTATTTTTGTCAATGAATTTTTTTAAATATTTTCTTATAAAGTTAAAAACAGCACATACCACATTATTTTATATAAAAGAAAATACCCTTGCTTTAACTGCAAGGGTAAAATAATTATTTTTTCCCAAAATTAATTGTAACATCTCCCATGTCAGAATTTATATTCCACACAAATTCTTCGTTATCAATTATTTCTCCGTTACTCTGATTTATTTTCTGTTTGCCCATATCAACATCAATATTGTATTCATACATTTTTATATCATATATGGTATCAATATCAACATTACCCATACTCGCATCTACTTCTGCATTACATGCAAGCTTTCCTTCTAAAACAACATCGCCCATATCAGAATCCACCCGGAGTCTTTCGCTGATTTCACCATCGAACTCAATATTGCCCATTCCTGCTTCCATGTCTAAATTCGAAACATAAACATTATTCATGAAAATATTACCCATATCTGCCTCAATATTTACATCTCCAAAGCTGACATCCGCAATATCAATGTTGCCCATTCCTGAGTTAAGTTCCTCAATATCAATTACTGCATTCTCCGGTACATATATATTAATATAGCTGTCCTCTGTTTTAAAATTCAGACCTATGTGTACCAAATCACTGTTTTCCTCAACTATTAAGGTATTATTTTTAACCTCACATTTGATATTTCCGTACAAAGCATATTCAACTGCAAACTTATCACCTTTTTTAATCTGAACATTTGCCATGGAAATGTCAAGTTTTATCGAATCAAACTCATCTAATTCGGTGTATTCCTGTTTCTCGACTGTAGGATTGATGACTATATTAAACCATTTATTATCTTTGTAAGTATGATTAAGTCCGCCGCTCAAAACACCCAGCACCACGAAGAAAATTCCGCATGTAAGAAGTGCTGCCGTAATAATACCTGTTACTTTAAAAAATTTCTTCATTTATTATGCCTCCCCATCCTGTTTAAGTGATTTTTTTCTTTTGGATTTTTTTAATATTTTAACAATGAGCATTACAATAAGTACTGTAAGCATTACAAAAGCACATCCGATTGCTCCTAACAGGAAGCCGTATCCAATCATCAGGAAGGCCAGAGGTACATCCTCAAACAATAATGCAATGCCACCCAGAAGCGAACCTATGCCGCCTGCTATTCCAGCAATTCCGACTGCCCCAAATGCTAAAATAATTGCGGCAACTGCAATTACAAGTGCAAAACATACACAGAACAATGCCAGCCATAATGGAGAACCTATTATTGCAATAAAAATAATCCATCCGGTTGATAAACCTTTTCTCTTCTGTGTTGCCGTATTATTCTGAGGAAGCTGTTTGCCCCTGTATTCCTCTAAAATTCTTACTGCTAAATCCTCCGGACTGCCTAATTCCTTAATTACATCAGCTTCCTGCTCTATTCCGGCATCCTCAAAATACTCTGTATAATACTGCATTACATCATTATATTCCTCTGCAGGAAGTTCTTTTTTTATAAGTTTGCTTAAAGTTTCAAGATAATTGTTCACCAATGCTTACCTCCTTCTTCTCTTTTCCCAATAAAATATTGTCAAGTCTGGATTTGTACAAATCCCATTCCTTCAAATAATAGTTCAATCTGTTCCTTCCATCCTCAGTTATCGCATAGTACCTTCTGTTGCGTCCCTGAAAAGGCTGGTCATAGGTTCTCAAACAATTATCTTTCTGCAGCCGCCTGAGAACAGGATATAAAGTTGATTCTGAAATATCCACAATCTCCTTAACATTCTGAGTAAGAACATATCCATATGTATCTTCTCTGTTCAACTGTGCCAAAACACAGGCATCAAGAAGTGCTGAGCCTAATTGAAAAATCATTTTCTCACTCCTTTTCTTTTTAATATAATATTATATGTCGTATAATATTGTTTGAATACATAATATTAGTATTTTATTTATATGTCAAGCAATTTCTTCTTATTTTTATAAATTTAAAAAAATGCTGCCTGCAACATACTCCGCCGCAGCACAAACTCACGGAGTGTTTTTTATTTACCGGGAAATTTCTCTTGAATTTACGAGAATAAAAAAACCGCTACATCTCTGTAACGGTTAGCTGTTTCTTCTTATTAAAAGGGTTTATCTCTGTTCCTTCAAAACCACACACTAAAACATTTCTTAACATCAATTATCTCTGTGAATAACTTTTCCTCT
>JBGVLM010000073.1:0-6492 GCA_045124255.1 Butyrivibrio sp.
ACCTGTATGACCGCTCGCGGAACCAATATTCAAAACTGATTTTATGTCCGGCTGAATCCCATATTTTTCGGTTATATGGATAAGTGCTTTCAAATTTATATCAATATCTTCCTCGTTCTGTGTTCCTGCGTTATTGATTAAAATTTCAATACCGTCAAGCTCGGGCAGCTTCGCCTTTTCTCTCACATCGCACTTATAATGAACATAGTTTGGAGCATCAATACTTTTATCCTGTCTGTCAATGCCGATAACAGCATGACCTTCTTTCAAAAATATCTCTGCAATAGCTTTACCAATACCCTGTGTGGTTCCGGTGATTAAAACTTTCATCATTGACCGCCTCCTACAAATTCAAAATATTCCTTACCGACAGATTCCTGTTTCCATTTTTTTGTGATATGGTAACCAATAGGAGAAAACACAAGCTCCATAATCAGTTCTGCCGCAGCACCTGTAAGAGAACACATAACGCATTGGATAAATGTCCAACAGAAGCCATCCCAATAGATTGGAGCAAAAAACATGAATACGATAACGGCAAAAATCAGGTTATCGCAAAACTGACCGATAAAGGTGGATATGTAGGTTCTTGCGGCATATGCAAGTTTTCCATCCGGATTCTTACGGAAGCTCTTGCCAATCATCCAGTTTAGGGAATTGTTGATACCGGCAGATGCAAGAAACGCAATGGTGCTGCCAATCAAAACAAACCAAGTTCCACCAAAGATATTATCAAATGCCGTATAGTCATCTGCGTTGGAAGGAATAATACTTGCTACAAAGAATACAAGACAAGTCAAAAGATTAATCCCTGACGCAAGAATGGAGATACGGTTGGAAGCCTTGGGTCCAAAATGCTTGGTTATGATATCCATACACATAAAAGACAGCCAGGATATCAGAATGCCGCCGTCTAGTGCTATCCATTCAGTTTTAATAAGCGTTTTATTAGCAAGCAGATTCATACAGATAACGCTTACAACAAATAACGATACAACAGTTGATGGGATGTTCCTCAGTAAAAGAGTCATTTCACTACACTCTCGTTTTATCCGGCTAATAAAAGATGTTTTCATTGTTACCTCCCAAAAAAATAATGACTTTGCAAAACACAAAGCCACTAAAATCATACAAATAATATGAATAGTAGTCCTGGTTTTGTTTTACGACAGGATGGTACAAACGAACTGTCGGTCAGTTTATTATATCGAATTCTTTTCTTATCAATATTTTTCTGCTTATGATGAGAACTGCTCCATAGCAGAAAAAATAAAAGGCAATGCAAATGATAATAAAATACAAATAACTGCAATCGCACTAAAAATAAATGTAAAAATACACAGTACAAACGAAGCTTTTGTAAAACCTGTGTTCTCTCCATCGTTAAGCTTTCTAACCTGATTTCTCAAATTAATGGATATTATTGCCAAAACTATTCCAAAACCCCAGCATGATGAAAATATTATTCCGATAATACTGAATACTAATGATTTTACTCCAAGATTCAGCTTGACTTTTTCAACCTGGTCATAATCATTTGTATCTACCTCAACATAATCAGCATTCTGCGTTCTGCTATAATTCCTATATGTATTATAATCATTATAATTTTGTGTATAGTAGCTGTCAGGATTCCCTCTGTTACTGCTGTTATTATTACTACTGTATCCGTTTTCATTATCCGGCGAGCTGTAATATTCGTTTTCTTCGTTCATCCAATTTTTTCCTTCCAATATTAAATATTTTCTATCTGCCAGTCAATTGGTTCTATTCCGTTCTTTGCAAGAAAATCATTACACTGACTGAAATGCTTACACCCGAAAAATCCTCTGTATGCTGACAGTGGAGACGGATGTGGTGCTGTAAGAATTAAATGCTTCGGATTAGTTAGCATAGGTATTTTCTTCTGTGCCGGTGAGCCCCACAGCAAATATACAACCGGTCTGTCCTGTGCATTAACCGCATTGATAACAGCGTCCGTAAACTGCTCCCAGCCGCGCCCCTTATGCGAGTTTGCCTGATGTGCCCTTACCGTAAGAACCGTATTAAGTAACAAAACTCCCTGCTTTGCCCATTTAACTAAATATCCGTTGTTAGGAATATAACAGCCCAAATCATCATTGAGTTCCTTGTATATATTCTGTAACGAAGGCGGTATTTCCTGTCCCGGCTTAACCGAAAAGCTGAGTCCATGAGCCTGATTTACATTATGGTAAGGGTCCTGTCCCAACAAAAGAACCTTTACATCCTTTAAAGGGGTAAAATGAAAAGCATTAAAAATCTCATCACTTGGCGGATAAATAACAGTACTTGTATATTCTTTTTTTACAAAGGTATATAATTCCTTATAATATGGCTTTGCAAATTCTGTTTTCAACGGTTCAAGCCAGTCATTATCTATAGCCGCCATAGTTCCTCCTACAATCTTACCGAAACGCCTCTTTCTGCAAGATATTTTTTCAAATCGTTTATTTCCATTTCCTTATAGTGAAACAGTGACGCAGCCAGAACCGCATCGGCATTGGCCTTGGCAAATGCGTCATAGAAATGTTCCATTGTACCCGCACCGCCTGATGCAATTACAGGAATTGAAACATTATCCGAAATAATTCCGGTCAAATCCAAATCATAGCCTGCCTTAGTCCCGTCACAGTCCATACTGGTCAAAAGAATTTCTCCTGCACCAAGTCGGTTCGCTTTAATCGCCCATTCTACGGCGTCAAGGCCTGTATTAATTCTGCCTCCGGAACGGTATACATCCCAACCGCTTCCGTCCGCTCTTCTCTTGGCATCAATCGCAACAACAACACACTGGCTGCCGAATTTATCCGCTGCTTCTGAAATCAGTGAAGGATTATTAATCGCTGCTGAATTAATTGAAATCTTATCAGCTCCTTCTCTTAACAGCAGTTTAAAATCGTCAACGCTTCTGATTCCTCCGCCAACCGTGAAAGGTATAAAAACCTTCTCTGCAACTCTTCTTACCAAATCCACAGTCGTATTTCTTCCGTCAGAAGTCGCAGTAATATCAAGGAAAACGAGCTCGTCCGCTCCCGCCTTGTCGTATGCTGCCGCAACCTCTACCGGGTCGCCTGCATCTCTTAAATTAACAAAATTCGTTCCTTTTACAACTCTTCCGTTATTACAGTCAAGACATGGAATAATTCTCTTAGTGTACATAATATCTCCTAATTCAAAAACAGTTTCTATAAATCAGCAAAATTCTTAAGGATTCTAAGTCCAACCTCTCCACTCTTCTCAGGATGGAATTGGCACGCATATACATTATTGCATTCAACCGCTGCATGAAAATGATTCGCATAATCTGCAGAAGCTGCCACTATTGACTCGTCCTCTGCCTTAAGATAATAAGAATGTACAAAATATACATATGACTGATTCATTATTCCATTAAAAAGCTTCGAATCCTCTCTGATTTCCAATGAATTCCAACCAATCTGCGGAATCTTATATTCCGTTGTATCACTGAATTTTATTATACGTCCTCTAAAGATTCCAAGTCCCTCAACGCCTTCTGATTCCTCACTGGAATCAAAAAGCAGCTGTAATCCCAGACAAATTCCAAGTAACGGAGTATTCTTCTCCACTACCTTATGTATGACCTCCACAAGACCGAATTCCCGTAATTTAGCCATTGCATCACCAAATGCACCAACACCCGGCAAAACAACCTTATCTGCCGCCAGAATCACGTCTGAATCCCTTGTAGTAACAGTCTCATATCCAAGAAAAGCAAAAGCCTTCTCTACGCTCTTTATATTGCCTGCGTCATAATCAATTATTGCAATCATTGTGTCAATCCTCCAAGCCTGTCAATTGCGTTATAGTAATCCTGATAATCATCCATACGGTACAAATCAAGTGCTTCTGCTTCATCTATTCCATATTTATCAAGTGTTGTCAACAGCTGCTGATATACAACGTTAACTCTGTCCGTAACATTATATTTCTCTGCCATCTCCTCCACAAGCTGCTTCCTGCCGACTGCATTAATAAGTGCGTCAATTGCTTCTGTTTCCATACCAAGTTCAATATAATTGCGGTATGAATCATTTCCCTGATTAACAATCATAAGAATACGCACCTGTTCATAGAAATACTCATCCTGTGCCATTATATCAATTCCTGACAGTTCATCATAAGCCATTGAATAATTGCAGATATTGTAATAATTCTTTGCAGTATTAATTGTAAGCTTATAATTCAGGAAACGAACACCAAAATATCCGCCGACTAAAAATACAAGTACAAGTACCGTAATTATGGCAACTCCGCCCTTGCCGATATAAACCTTCTCAACAGGCTCCGTATTTGCTTTATCCGGCTTTTCTTTCTTTACCTTCCTAGGTGCTTTATTTTTCTTTGGCTTTGGAGTCTTTGCCTTCTTCTCCTTCTTAGGCTTTGTCTCCTTAACCTCGCCTTCATGTTCACCATTGTCATAAAGCTCATTTATAAGCTCCTGATTATCCTCCGACGATTTAGCCGGTTCATCCTCATCATCAAACAAAGTAATAAACTCTTTAAAAGATTTCTTACTCTTAGACTTTTCCTCTGAAACAGCTTTCTCTTTCTTAGGCTTTGGCTCACGCTTCTTTTTCTCACGTTTTGCACGTTTCTTCTTCGCACGTTTTGCAGTTTTATCAACTGTTTCAAAATCAGCATTAATATCAGACTCTTCATTAGTTATGTCAGAAATTTTATCCAATTCCTCCTGCGTAAGCTTATCGTCCGTATGCTCATCGGGTATATCATCAACTGACATACCATCATCTAAAGCCAGAATATCTGAAAGGTCTTCCTGCTGTGCCGACTGATTCTTCTCTTCTTCTACGATTGATTTACGAAATGCATTTTCATCAACCTTAGTGTTCTCAGTGCTGTCCGAGCTTATAATGCCCTGCAAATCGCTGAAAAAATCACTTCCGAATTCATCAACAATCTCTGAGGCAGTTTCTTCGGAAACCTCACCGGCAGCGTCATTTTCCTCCATAACGTCTTCAAGTACTAAATCCTTAAACTCATTATTGTTTTCAGAAATAATAGGAGTAATTTCCGGCTCTGTTATGTTATCCTTCTGATCATCCTCCATCAATGCCTCATTCAATAAATCGTCGATGTCTTTATTGTCATCTGTCTGTTCTGTTGTATCATCTATGTCACTGCCATCCGCTGCGTCCGAAAATTCAGTGCTTTCCATCAAATCCTTAAGAAGGTCATTAAGGTACTCTTCTTCGCTCTTATCTGCCATGAAATTCCTCCATTAATGCAATGAATTACGAAGTAATTTAATTACACGCAATCATCTATTTAAGTAATAATTTATCAAGCTCTTCCACAAGCTTTCCTATTTCAGGTTTGGACATCTGAACATCTGCACCAAGCTGTTCGCCCTTACGTCTCATGTCATCACTTATAAGCGATGAGAAAATAACCACAGGAATGCTGCTTAAAACAGGGTCTGTTTTAATAAGCTTTGTAAGATGATGTCCATCCATCATCGGCATTTCAATATCCGTAATTACACACTTAACATGGTTATCGATATCATTCCTATGCTCCTTGGCCAACTTAGTCAGCTTATCCCAGCATTCCTGACCATTAGGTGATGTATTAAGATTAGTATAGCCTGCTTTCTTTAATGACTCTGTGATAAGCTTCATTAACAAAGCTGAATCTTCTGCAAGATAAATAGGAATATCATTACGTGCTCTTGAAGAGTATTTCTCAATTTCATGCACCTTAAGTCCCGTTTCAGGCGAAATATCATTCACAATGTGCTCAAAATCAAGTACTACGATAAGTCTTCCGTCCATCTTAATTACACCAGTGGTAATTCCCTGTCCTTCTGAACTGATTGTTGCGTCCGGAGAAATAATATCAGCCCATGAAACTCTATGTATGCTGCAAACTCTATGTACACGGAATGCAATATTCAACTTATTAAAATTGGTTATAATAAGCATATCCGTACCGGCAGTTGAAGGCTTCGCCCCCGTAACCTTTGTTAAATCAATTACAGTAAGCATGGTATCTCTTGGCATAATAATTCCTTCAACAAAAGGATGTGCATTTGGAACCGGTGTAACCTTCTGATAAGGAATTATTTCTCTAATCTTAGCAACATTAATTCCATAGTGATTATCCCCTACCATAAATTCAAGCACTTCAAGCTCGTTCGTTCCGTTCTCCAATAAAATATTTGTATCCATAAAATACCTCCCAAGCATTTGCCAACAGGCTGTTTAGGACTGTCAGCATTATTTATTTCGAAAACATTATAATTGAATTAATTATAGCATAATATGAGCGAAAAAAAAAGAACAAATAAGCATTTACGAGAATAAAAAAACCGCTACATCTCTGTAACGGTTAGCTGTTTCTTCTTATTAAAAGGGTTTATCTCTGTTCCTTCAAAACCACACACTAAAACATTTCTTAACATCAATTATCTCTGTGAATAACTTTTCCTCT
>JBGVLM010000074.1:0-12575 GCA_045124255.1 Butyrivibrio sp.
TTGTTTAGTGAGTTTTTTGTTTGGTAGCTTAATTTTACTACAAAAAGAAAGATGATTCCTTATATTTTGTGCATTTTTTTAAAATTGTTTATTACGAATCTACCGAAATGTCAGCGTTGTGGATAAAAGTACGGAAACTCACGTAAAGGTTAAGTTGCAATTAGAATAAATTTACGCTATAATCGTATTAGTTTGTTAACAAAACAGAGAAAATGGAGGATTTATATGAGCCAGAAAAAGGTTGACATGAGAAAGAAAAGCAAGGGTGATATGATTCACAGCATGAAGAAGCAAATGCAGGTTACCATTACCGTTGTTGCCGTTGTTTTGGTTGCAATCGGAGCTCTTGCTGCTGTTATTACATATTCAAGAGGATATGATAAGGGTGTCAGTGACGGAAAGATTGAAGGATATTCAGAATATCAGGCATATCAGGAATATCTCGACGCGTTAGCACAGATATCTGCTACAACAACTGCCGGAGAGGGTGAAACTACTAAAGCCGGTGAAACTGCAACTACTGAGGAAGATACTCAGGAGACAACAACCGCTGCTGAAGATGAGACAACTACAGAAGAAAGCACTGCGGCAAGTGAAGAGTAAATTAATAACTGTTTAGAGACCTAAGCACCACGGATAAATATATATTTATTCAGTGGTGCTTTTTCGTTTATCCGTATAGTTGTTTTTTATATTGCTTTTTATGCAATAACAAGTTAAAATATACTCTGATTAAATAAATCAGAAGGACTGACAGTTATAATGAAGATTTTATTTGTGTCCCTCGGCTGTGACAAGAATCTTGTGGATTCGGAAATGATGATGGGACTTCTTTTAGAAAAGGGCTATGAGTTTACTGATGATGAAACTATGGCGGATGTAATTGTGATTAATACCTGCGGTTTTATTAATGACGCAAAGGAAGAAAGTATTAATACAATTATTTCAATGGCTGAATATAAGAAGGATAAGCTTAAGGCGTTGATTGTTACCGGATGCCTTGCGGAGCGTTATAAAGATGAGATTTTGCAGGAACTTCCTGAAATAGACGCAGTTATCGGTACTACGGCATTTGATACGATTTGTGAAGTCGTTGATGATGTTCTTGCTAAGAAAGAGCACAATGAATTTGCAGATATTAACAGATTGTGCAGACCTGATTCCGACAGAGTCATTACTACCGGAGGCTATTATTCATATCTTAAAATTGCTGAGGGATGTAATAAACGCTGTACCTATTGCAGTATTCCGTTAATAAGGGGCTCATACAGAAGTGTTCCAATGGAAGCACTGATTAAAGAGGCAGAATATCTTGCCGCTAAGGGAGTTAAGGAATTAATTCTTGTTGCACAGGAGACATCCTTATACGGAATTGATTTATATGGAGATAAGAAGCTGCCGGAATTGCTTAACAGGCTTTGTGAAATATCAGGAATCGAATGGATTAGAATTCTGTATTGCTATCCTGAGGAGATTACCAATGAGCTGATTCAGACGATTAAGAACCAGCCAAAGATTTGTAAATATATTGATATGCCTATACAGCACGCTTCCGATAATATTTTAAGAAGAATGGGAAGGAAAACCAGTCAGGCGGATTTAAGAGCAATAATTGCAGGACTCAGGTCAGAAATTCCCGATATATGCTTAAGAACTACATTAATTACCGGTTTCCCGGGAGAGACGGAAGAGGACCATGCTGAATTAATGAATTTTGTTGATGAGATGGAATTTGACAGACTCGGAGTATTCACCTATTCGCAGGAGGAGGACACACCTGCTGCCGGCTTTGATAATCAGGTTGACGAAGAGGTGAAATTAACGAGAAGGGACGAGCTTATGGAGCTTCAGCAGGAAATTTCTTATGATAAGTCTGAATCACTTGTCGGCAGAAAGCTTGAAGTTATTATTGAAGGCAGGGCCGTAGATGAAGATGTATATGTCGGAAGAACCTATATGGATGCTCCAGGAGTGGACGGATATATTTTTATCAACAGCGAAGAGGAGTTAATGAGTGGTGATTTTGCATTCGTTAAAGTTACAAAGGCGTTGGAATATGATTTGATTGGAGAATTGTGCTGATGAATTTACCTAATAAACTTACATTATTCAGAGTGTTTTTAATACCGTTTTTTGTGTTTTTCATGCTTACGGCTTATGTGCCGGGAAGTAAATACATCGCATTGGGAATTTTTGCACTTGCAAGTCTTACGGATTTACTTGACGGTAAAATAGCAAGAAAATATAATCTTGTAACCAATTTCGGCAAGTTTATGGACCCGATTGCGGATAAACTTCTTGTTGCGTCTGCATTAATAGCATTTGTACAGCTTGGACTTATGCCTGCATGGATTGTAATAATCCTTATTGCAAGAGAATTTGTTGTAAGCGGTTTCAGACTTGTTGCAAGTGACGCAGGAATTGTACTGGCGGCAGGCTGGAGCGGTAAGTTCAAAACAGCAACACAGATGATAATGTGCTGTTTCCTGATTGTAAATTTTGGTGCTGATTATTTTGCTTTATATGTTGTTGAACAGGTATTAATATATATTTCACTTGTACTTTCAATTATTTCGATGATTGAATACCTTGTTAAGAACCGCAAGGTAATTTCAGACATGTAAAATAATATTTTTAACTCAAATAAGAAGGGCTTGAATTATGACAGTTGAATTGATTTGTGTTGGAACTGAAATTTTACTGGGAGATATTGTAAATACTAATGCGGCTTATTTATCTAAGGAGCTGGCGGCATTGGGAGTCAATATGTATTTGCAGACGGTTGTAGGAGACAATGACAGAAGGCTTTCTGAGCTGTTTTCGGAAGCATGGAAGCGTTCGGATATCGTTATTCTCGGAGGCGGACTCGGACCTACGGAGGATGACCTTACTAAGGAAACGGTCTGCAATGCATTGAATTTAAAGCTTGTGGAGGATTTGAAGGCAAGGGAGAATATTGACAGAATTCTGACCAGTCTTGGGCATAAGCCGACCTCCAATAATTATAAGCAGGCATTGGTGCCTGATAAATCAATTGTAATGTATAATGACAACGGGACTGCTCCGGGACTTATTATAGAGAAGGACGGACATACGGCAGTTCTGCTTCCGGGACCGCCTAATGAGATGAAACCAATGTTTCAGAAATATGTAGTTCCATATATACGTTCTAAGACACAGGAGGTTCTGGTGTCCGCAGTAATTAAAGAATGCGGTATCGGTGAGAGTGCATTGGAGACAATGCTTCTTGATATCATTGACAGCCAGACCAATCCTACGGTTGCAACCTATGCCAAGACCGGTTATTCCGAGGTCAGGTTAACGGCCAAGGCGGATACAGACACAGAGGCCTGGGCGCTGATAAAGCCTGTCAGGGAAGAAATTTTAAAACGGCTTGGCAATACGGTCTTTACGCTTAACAGTGAGGATGAAATAGAAGATTCGGTTGTCAGACTTTTAACAGAGAAGAATTTAATTCTTTCAATGGCGGAATCCTGTACCGGCGGACTTACTGCTTCAAGAATAGTCAATGTAAGCGGTGCTTCAGAGGTATTTAAACAAAGCTTCATAACCTACTGCAATGAAGCAAAAAGGGATTTGCTTGGTGTTAAAGAAGAAACACTTAATAAATATACTGCTGTGAGTCAGGAATGTGCCGCGCAAATGGCATCCGGGTGCAAGGAGCGTACCGGCAGCGATATAGCCGTTTCTGTTACGGGCTATGCGGGGCCGCATGATTCTGAGAGTGAGCCGAAGGGTCTTGTATATATAGGCTGTGCATATAAGGACAACGTGACCGTTAAGGAATTCAGATTCAGCGGTACGCGTACCAAAATCCGCGAGAATGCGGCAATAAAAGCATTAAATATAATTCGAGAGATAATTCTTGAGAATTTTTAAATTTTCATTACAACAGAAGGGAATTAACAACTATGGAAAAGAAACCGTTTGTTACAAAGGACAAAATCGAAGAAATCGTAAAACAGTACCCGACTCCTTTTCATATTTATGATGAAAAAGGAATTCGTGAGAATGCTGCAAAGGTTAAGCAGGCATTTTCATGGAATCCGGGCTTTAAAGAATATTTTGCAGTTAAGGCAACACCGAATCCGTTTCTTATTAATATTTTGAGAGAGTATGGCTGTGGTGTGGACTGTTCTTCAATGACAGAATTAATGCTTTCAAAGGCAATCGGCTGCAAGGGAAGTGACATTATGTTCTCTTCCAATGACACACCGCCTGAGGAATTTGTTTATGCAAAGGAAATTGGTGCAACAATCAATCTTGATGATTTTACACATATCGAGATTCTTGACAAATTAGTCGGAATTCCTGAAACAATAAGCTGCCGTTTTAATCCGGGCGGATATTTTCAGATTGCAAACTCAATTATGGATAATCCGGGTGACGCCAAATACGGCTTTACCAAGGAGCAGTTAATTGAAGGCTTTAAGATTTTAAAAGCAAAGGGAGCCAAGAATTTCGGTATTCATGCATTCCTTGCCAGCAACATGGTAACCAACGATTACTATCCTGAACTTGCAAAGATTCTTTTTGAACTTGCAGTTGAAGTAAGGGATTTAACAGGCTGCCATATTTCATTTATCAATCTTTCTGGCGGTGTCGGCATTCCTTATAAGCCGGATGCAGAGCCTAATGATATTCTTGCAATCGGTGAGGGCGTTCATAAGGTATATGATGAGGTTCTTGTTCCAAACGGAATGGGAGATGTGGCAATCTATACCGAGATGGGAAGATTTATGATGGGACCTTATGGTGCACTCGTAACAAAGGCTACCCATGAGAAACACACATACAAGGAATATATTGGATGTGACGCTTGTGCGGTTAATCTTATGAGACCTGCCATGTACGGAGCATATCATCATATTACAGTACTCGGTAAGGAAAATGAGCCATGCGATTATATGTATGATGTAACAGGTTCACTTTGTGAAAATAATGACAAATTTGCAATTGACCGTAAGCTTCCGAAAATCGATATCGGAGATTATCTCTATATCCATGATACCGGTGCACATGGCTTTGCAATGGGTTATAACTATAATGGTAAATTACGTTCAGCAGAAATCCTTCTTAAAGAAAACGGCGATTTTGAGCTGATCAGAAGGGCTGAAACTCCAAAGGATTATTTCAGAACCTTTGATTGTTTTGATATACTTAAAACAATTATCGAATAAGTGTACAGAGGTGTTTTACAATGGCAGAATTGTCATCAGCAGTTAACGAATTAATTAAGGGAAAAAGAGTATCGGAGAATCTTCCTGTTTATACGGGCGGACTTTTCTCACTGTATAAGCGTATGGCATACCTTCGTATGGCTCTTAATTATTATACTTTTTCAGAAATATACTATGAATTAAATAATGACAGAAAGAAAGTAATACTTGAAGAAGTAACGGCTTTGCAGAAACTGATTGACGGAGTTATTCTTTCAAAACAGATGGATTATGAAGAAGCGGAACAGGAAATAATCAGACTGCGTAATTCAATTATCGGTAAAATGGAAGTCTTAACGGCATTTACCGACAGAATCCAGATTTATGAATACATCCTTAACCGTGTGGAATTCAGATTTAACGAATCGGAATTTGATGACAGGTATTACAAAAATAATTTTGAAAAGGATATTCTTAATTATGTAATTAATGACAAGGACAATGCGGTTATTAACATGAAACTGGCGATGGTAATGGGCGAATTGCCAATGCGCCTTTCAAAGAATAAGTTTTTTGATATCCTGAACCAGTCTTTTTCGATATATAAAGAAAGTGAGAAGCTGTCAATTAATGATTTTGCATACAGAATAAGAACTGCCGGTGCAATATATACTCCTGAGGGAATGGATAAGCATTTCCCTCAGCTGAATGCATATCTTAACGATTTCAGTGCTGCTGATTATGCAGCAATTACAGAGGAACAGTTTAATCTGCTTCGCGGCAAAATGGATGACGCCGGTGCACTTGCAACGGAATATGCAGACGCATTTGTAATGCTTACAGAGGTAATTAATGATGTTTATTCAATAATTCTCTGCCGTGACGCTTTGTATGATACAAATGAAAATGACAGGCTTTCCGACATAATTAACCAGTCATATCTGGTTGTTCAGGGAGAGAAGGAGCCGGATTTGGAATGGGCTGAGAAATTTGTTGATTTCGAAGGCCTCCAGGAGAGAATCGGCACGATGATTTTTACCCCTGAAAGCACAATGGATGAAATTCTTGACATTAACAGAAGCGTTATTGAACATTTGAATGCAATGGATGATTTTGCAAGACTTAATAAAATAAGCCGTCTTCAGTCCACAAGTACATTTGCACCTTTGGAGGAGGACGAATCTCTTAAGGTGATTGCTGATGAAAAATACATTGCAGAAACTGTTGACGGGCTGATTAAGGATTTTACGGAGCTGTTTGAGAATTGTACCCGCGAATACAGAAGGGCGGTAATGGCTGCTGTCGTTTCAAATCTTCCGGCTTTTTTTAATAACCTGGATGAATTTAAATCCTATGTTCATGTTGCACTTTCACAGTGTAATGATGATTCAGAGAAAAAAGCCTGTATGACACTTATTAATATGATGATTTCAAGTGAGTAAAAATATGTATTGGTGCAATAAAATATACCATGGTGACAGAGCCTCGGAAAATCAAAAAGAATTATTGAAAAAACTTAAACATAAGAAATGGGCTTTGGGCGTTTATGTAATTACACTGCCTGAGAATGATAAAAATCTTCTTGATATTTTTGAAACAATCCAGTTCGGGCAGCCGGCGTATCGTAAGAAAAAGCTTACCGTTGTCGGAGTTGCTGTCGGCAGGGACGAGGCATTGGCACTGGTGCAGAGAATTGTTCAGGATGTATATGAACAGACAGGCGGCTTTGGAGTTAAGGAATTTTTTTGTAAAAGATAAGGGTTAATATGGGATTTCTTCATGTACTAAAAATAATCGGGATTGTTATCGGCTGCTTAATTCTGTTTATAATAGCAGCAGTTGCAATTATACTTTCTTCACCGATTTTTTATAAAGGCAAAATAACATATAAAGATGATTTATTAATCAAAATAAAGGTATGTCATATTTTCAGATTTGTATATGGCTTTATTAATTATGAAAATGATGACCTTGATTATTATATACGTGTCCTTTGGGAAAAAATAGATGATGATGAGGACGAAGCCGCGCGGCAGAAGAAAAAACTGAAAAAAGCAAAGCGTAAGGCAAAAAAACGCAGGAAACGCGAACTTAAACGTATGAAAGCGGCTAAAAGTACAGAAAATCCAACGAAAACTCCTGATTCTGATATTAAACCTCCGCTTGTTGAGACCAAACAGGAGAAACAGGAAAAACAGCCTGAAAAAGAAACTGAACGGACAGAACGGTATAAAAATTTCCAAAATGGAAATAAAAATAAAAAAAGTATTTTCAAACGCATTAAATCCATTTATAATGGCATTAAACATAAAATCATATATTATATTGACAATCTGAAAGAAATTCTTGCACAGGTTAATGACCGGGAGAACAGGGAAGCTGTTGTATATGCACTTAAGATGATTAAACAGCCGGTATCCTTTATTCTCAATGAAAAGCTTAAGGTAAGAATGAAGCTTGGAACAGATGACCCTGCCAATACGGGTGAGATTTTAGGAATCGCTTATGCCGCCGCTGCATTACTGGGCGTTGATTTAGTAATAGAGCCGGATTTTGAGAATAAAATTTTTGAACTGGACGCTGGTTTTAAGGGTCATGTAAGCGTATTCAAGGTTATAGTATGGGTACTTGAGTTATATAGTAATGATAAGATTAAAGTCGTGGTAGACGATGTTTTATAGTAATAGGAGGGCAATTATGGCAGATAATACCAAATTTGATTCAACAGTAGCATCATTATTCAAGGGAATGGACGGCTTTCTTGCAGCCAAAACAGTTGTAGGTGAGCCTGTTACCGTTAATGACACAATAATTCTTCCTTTGGTGGATGTAAGCTTTGGTGTTGCGGCAGGAGCCGGCACTAATGAGCATAAGAATACGGCAGCAGGAGGACTCGGCGGCAAGATGAGCCCTAGTGCGGTGCTTGTAATCCATGATGGAGTAACCAGACTTGTTAATATTAAGAATCAGGATTCTATTTCAAAGCTTATTGATTTAATTCCTGAAGCAGTTGACAAGCTCGGCAAGGTAATCAGCGGCAAAGGCAAGGACCCTGAGGTTGAAGAAGCCGTTGAAAATGTGACAAAATAAATATTTTTATATATTAGGAGCTTTATGAAGAGAAAAATAATACTCAGTTTATTATTAGTGTTTACGTCCATGGTGTTTTTCTCCTGCAGTCCGGCTAATCCCATTGAGATTACGGCATTTGCCAATCTTAAATATGGTGAGGCTGTCCTGATTAAATCGGAGAAGATAAGTGATGATAGAAGCGTATATTATTTCAGGGATGTACAATATGGCTTTGAATATCAGATAACCAGCTATATGCAGGAAATCGGATGCGACGGTGCCGTCTTTGGTGAAACAGAGACGAAGGATAGTACCTTTGATGAAGTTTATTATGAATACATAGTGTCACAGATTGAGGAGGAGCTTGCAGCGCTTGAAACAGAATATGAAGTTGATATTCTGACCTTCTCAGGGAATGAATTGTATCGTAGTGACTATCAGTATGCGGATGTTTGTTATCTGACAGAGGAGACTGATTCTGCTCCTGTTGTTTCGGAAGCAGTGCAGAAATTATTTCAGGCATATGATACCAGAGCATACTGGGATTATAAAAATACAGACGTATATGATATGTATGAGAACAGATTGGGCAGCTACAGCGCCGAATATGATATGTGGATGACGGTTGAAATGCAGACGGAATACTTTTATTGGGAAAAAGCCAAGGAGTATAACAAAGCCGCCGTTTATACCGGCAAAGAGCGGATGCAGCTCATTGAAACAGGAATTTCTGTAAATGATGCGACACAGGTAGAAGATAATTATAATCCAAAAGAGGATACCTGGGTTACATGTTATTATTTCGAAGTTGACGGTAAGGAGTTTTTCGTTACGAATATTCAGATACAGCCTGAGCCGAACACGGTCGTGTATTACAGTAATTATAATGAGATTTTCGGAGAGTAGACGGATTAGAAAAATTTTATTTATTGACATCCTGTAATCCCGATGTTAATATGATTTTATCAAAAAGAAAAGGAGAGATTTGTTTGTTATTATTTGTAAGTAAAGAGGTATCTGATAACTAAATAGTTACAGTGTGGTCATGGACAGGACTGCTCTTGACATCAGTATATGTACTGGTGTATTTGTCTTACAAAAATGCTGACAATCTCTGATTATATATCTGCTTATATTTACGCGGGTATTAGTGTATAAATCGTTAAATAGTTAGGCATGACTGTATGGTCATGCCTTTATTAAACCATGGAACAGTCAGAACTTTTGCAGTCTGCTTCCATGGTTTTATTTAGTTACAGAAGCCGGAAGGAAAATCAGTAAAAAATTTAAAAATCAAGGAGAAAAATTTATGCGAAAAATAATATCAATGAATGAAAAATATCTGGACAGCTCATTAAAGCTTGTAGAAAAGGTTTTTACCGAATATTCAAATTCAGAGGAAGGCTGCCTGGTAAGGGAGCTGGTTAAAGAGATCAGAAGCAAGGAATTCTATGTTCCAGAGCTTGAATTGATTGCCGTTGATGAGAACGAAGAAATAATCGGATATGCAATGTTTTCCGATTTTCATTTGCAGGGCAGATATAAGAAGGAGTTATTGCTTTTAAGCCCAGTTGCAGTCAAAACAGATTTGCAGAGACAGCATATTTCCAAGGATATAATTGAATACGGATTTGTTAAAGCGAGAGAAATGGGCTATAAAGCAGTAATTGTGGAGGGCAATCCTCAGAACTACCGTGCAAGGGGCTTTGTAACCTCTGCTGATTACGGCATTCTGGCAGGCAAGAGTGTTGATTTGCCGGCGGCGGAATGCCTTATGGTAAAAGAACTTGAGAATGGCGCATTGGCTAAAATAAAAGGATATGTAGAGTATGATGACTATGAAGCTCTGCGCTAAAAATATAATAACCGGAGAGTGATTTAATGAATAATAAAGAAACGGAAAAACTAATAGAATTTGAACAAATTAAAGAATTATGGATGTCGTATGCCAAAACCGATACAGCCAGACAGCAGATTAATCAGATAAAACCGTATCTGTCCGAAGCTGAATTAAGTGCAAGACTGAGAGAAACGGATGAGGCAAGGGAAATGCTGGAAAAATGCGGTAATCCGCCCATTGTATCATTAAATGGCGTAAGTGAAATAACCGATACGGCGGGTAAAGGCAAATGCCTGTCAGCAGGTGAATTAATCGTAATCGAAAATGCCCTGACGGCAGTAAACAGATTGAAACAATATATGAAAAAAGGAATCAACCACAACATTCCTTTAGCTTTTTATGAGGAGAATCTGTGTCCTCTCGAAGAACTGCGTGAAGCAATCGCCGTTACAATTGTTAATGAACTGGTAAGCGATAATGCCTCAAAACAGTTAAAAAATATCCGAATGGAAATTTCAAATACTGAAGAGAAGATGAAGGAGAAGGCTGAATCGGCAATAAGAAGCAATAAAGCCTGGTTGTCTGATTCTTTTACAGCCATAAGAAGCGGACATATCTGCATTCCTGTTAAAAAAGAATACAAAAGCAGAATAACAGGAAATGTAATTGACAAATCCTCAACAGGAAATACTTTTTTCATTGAGCCGGCTGCAGCCGCACAATATTATGAAGAACTTCAATATTTAAGGATTGATGAAGAAAATGAGGTGCAGCGAATTCTGTATGAGCTGTCAGACATGGTTGGGGCACAGGCAGAGATAATATGCAGCAATGCTGCAATGATGGAAAAGCTGGATTTTATTTTTTCAAAGGGACAGATGAGCCTGCAATACAACGGCTGTAAGCCGATTATAACACAGGAAAGGGTAATAAGGCTGTCTGCTGCAAGACATCCCCTTATGGATGAGAAAACTTGTGTGCCGCTTGATTTTTCCATTGGAAACGGGATAAGGGGAATTGTAATTACCGGACCTAATACAGGCGGAAAAACAGTGGCACTGAAAACAGTTGCAATTAACTGCATGATGGCCCAATGCGGACTCCATACTGCCTGTAAAGATGCTGTTATCTGTATGCACAGTAATTTTCTGTGTGATATTCTTCTTAGTAACAACACATTATCCTGAGGTCAAAAGCTATGCTGACAGAACGGACTGCATTATTAACGCCAGAATGGCTTTTGATAGAGAGAACTTAAAACCCCTGTATAAAATGGAAATAGGAGAAGCAGGGGAGAGCTGTGCCTTCTATATCGCACACAGACTCGGTATGCCGTATAAGATGCTTCAGAGGGCAGCAGAAGAAGCATATGGTAACGACTATGTTTTGTCCGGTATGGAAGAAAGACCAAACGAAATAAAACAAAAGCATGCCCCTCATATCATAAAGAAAAAGAATCATCCTAAGAAAAAAATAATCGAATTTCATCGGGGTGACAGCGTTATGATATATCCTGACAAAAAAATCGGTATTGTATGCAGGGAAGCAGATGATAAGGGCGTATTGCAGGTTCAGGTGGCAGGAAAGAAAATATGGATTAACCATAAAAGGGTAAAGCTTAAAGTGGCAGCAGAAGAACTTTATCCTGAGGATTATGATTTTTCAATAGTCTTTGATTCTGTAGCAACGAGAAAACTACGTCATCAAATGGAAAGAAAATTTATTGAAGAGGAGATTGAATTAGAAGAATAAAATGAGTATATTTTAAGGAATCCTATTCATATAATAGGATAAGACATATTCATCGGGTCTGTTTATGATAAGAAGAATTCTTGGATTTGCAATGTTTTTTATCGCTGTCGGAATATTCATCGGAATATTTATTACCCACAGGTTCTGGCAGATTTTTACAATAATTGTGCTGATAATTTTGGGGTATAATTTGTTCACTGCGGACACTTGTAAGAAAAAAAGATAATAAATATTAAAAAAAGACTTGCATTTAGTCAAATAATCTGCTATCATAACCAATGTTGTGAGCCTGTTTAGGTTTAATATCTTAAAGGAGGTGCAAACATGGCTAAATGTGCTATTTGTGATAAAGGTGCTCACTTTGGAATCAAGGTAAGTCACTCACACAGAAGATCAAACAAAATGTGGAAATCAAATGTAAAATCTGTAAAGGTTAAGGTTAATGGCCAGGCTAAAAAGATGTATGTATGTACTTCTTGTTTAAGATCAGGCTTAGTTGAAAGAGCTTAATATTGACAGACTTTAAGCGTCCGTTTTATGCGGGCGCTTTTTTGTTGCCGTAATGCTCTCTTCTACTTTTTACATTTACATCCGCTTGTAAACATATTGTATCCGATAACCATTAATCCGATTATAACCACTATCTCCCAGAATCTGTTTGGGATAAAAAAACTCACAATTATCCCAACCGCCACGCAAAATAAAGCAAATCCAAATACCCGTTTCATATT
>JBGVLM010000075.1:0-4860 GCA_045124255.1 Butyrivibrio sp.
ATAAATATTTTGATGAAGTCAATGAGGAACCAGTTGTCTATCACTGGAAATATAAGCTTGAAGAAATAAATCCAGATGAAGAAGTGCAAGTGGATACATTGCCTGTTAAAAAGTCCAGTTAATTAATGACATTTATACTAGTATTGTTTTACCACAGACAGTTCTTTTTTTATTACTTACAGCAAAAATTACCCTTTTTGCGACAATTTTGTCGTACATCAGGTTGTTTTTGCCAAGAGTGAACTTTTTCAATTTCTATATGCTACAAATAAATCAAATAAAAATTCAGGAGAAAATATATGAAAAAATTGCCTTTAATAATTATCCTTTCTGCGCTCCTGCTTACCGGCTGCAAAGCAGAAGGAACAACAAATATTTCCACACAGGAGGATATAACCCTGCAGACCGAAGAAACGATACTGGAGGATGTTGCATTACGAGAGGCGGCTACAACGCAGGAAGCCACCACTCCACAGGAGTCCGTCCCGACTGCGGCAGATGAGACTACAGCACCAAAAGAAACCGAAACTGAATATAAAAATAATGAAAGAGATTTATACTACACTTCACTGGTTAATCAGGCAGTTGCAGACGGCAGAAAGGTTGTATATCTGACTTTTGACGATGGCTCAGGAGTGCTCACTCCGTCCGTTCTTGATATTCTTGATAAATATGGAGTAAAAGCCACTTTTTTTGTTGTGGGCGAATTTTCCAAAGGGGATGACAATGCAAAAACCATGTATAATGAAATACTCACAAGGGGACATACGCTTGGAATACATTCATTTACTCATGCCAGGGCGGATATATATTCATCCTTAGAAGCATTTTCCCGGGATTGCAATAAAATGTTTAACTATGTAATTGAGCTTACCGGCTATACTCCGTTTCTCTGGCGTTTTCCCGGCGGAAGTGCAACAATGTTTGCGGATTCACGAATGAAAACGGAGTATATACCATATGTTGAGAACAAGGGATTGACCTACTATGATTGGAATGTATCCTCAGGCGACGGTAACGGAACAATAACCTCCGGTGACATATATAACAATGTAATTAACGGAGTCAAAAAGAATGATGTCAGTGTTGTTTTAATGCATGACGGCAAAGGTCACGAAGAAACCGTTGCAGCTCTTCCTGACATACTGAACACGCTTATTAACGAAATGAATTGCTTAGTTGTACCAATAACCGAAAGCACCACACCTGTGCAGTCCCAGTTTTGATTGCAAAAGCAATATTCTGTGATATAATACAAATATTATAGAATCCGTTTTCGATGACTATATGCGAGGTAGTGCCATGCTTGACAATAAATTAGGAATAACCTCTGCTCCGGAGCTTGCCGAAGCAGAGGAAAGAATCAGCAAAAAGAAAGCAATCGAACTGTTTGAAAATGGTATGCTTGATAAACTTGAAGCCGGTAAGTTTGCCTCCTTAAAGGCAATCCACAAATATCTGTTTGAAGAGATATACGATTTTGCCGGCAAAATTCGTACTGTTAATATTTCAAAGGGCAACTTCCGCTTTGCCCCTTTGATGTATCTTGACGCTGCTCTCGAAAATATTGATAAAATGCCACAGTCCACATACGACGAAATCATTGAAAAGTATGTAGAGATGAATATTGCGCACCCCTTCCGTGAAGGCAATGGCAGAACCACCCGTATCTGGCTTGACTGTATCTTAAAGAAAGAAATCGGTGGAGGAATTGCGATAAACAGCATTACTTGGCACTGTTTACCAATTCCTTAAGTTTTTCTATCATCTCTTTCGCCACTTCGCCATTCCCCTGCTCCTCTAACAAAAGTGCAGTCGTTAACTGGTTATTATAATCGTGGCGGAACTTTGACAACTCCTCACGTCTTGCCTCTAACTCCTCATACCGCAAGGCTTCAAGGGTGCGGAGCTGTTCTTTTTCTTTTAGCTGTCTTTCGAGATGTTCTTTTTCACTTTGTTTTAGAAGAATGTAAAAAAGAATAAAATCCACCAGTAAGCTCAATATAAACCCTATGTATATTCCCATATTGACGAATTTTGTATATTCTTCTATATTAGTCGCCCTTGACAGCAGCATTAGTAATTGGGCAATTGGCAGAATAATTAAAAATCCAATATATTTTATCCGAATTCCATTTCCCAGATACTTTCGCCACAGAAAAATCACCGGCAATAACAGGAAAAACACCTCAACAGAATAGAAAATAAAATATAATACTGTGGTTCCACTGTTAAATGTCATATCATACGATTCACCCGCAATATGCACGATTCCGTTAGTTCCCATTTGTCCAATGCATATAACAAATATTAATAACACATAGAGCAAAACCTTTTTCCAAAATTTGTCCTTGAATACTATAAGAACATATACAATTGAACATATGGTTTCCAACCAATTAAATATCTTGTATTGTAATGACGTAATATCATAACTGTATACTGCCCGAAAATATTCCGGTACGGCACTAATCAGCACCAAAAATAATGGCAGCACCCAACTGGGAATATCCATCCATCTTTTCTCCAATGTAGCCGAAAAGAACAATCCAATCAAATACATTGAACATAACCAGACAATATATACCAACCAAAAATACATTATATTTCCACTCGCTTCCTTAGCTGACCTATCATCTCTTTCGCCACTTCACCATTTCCCTGCTCCTCTAACAAAAGCGCAGTCGTCAGCTGGTTATTATAATCGTGGCGGAACTTTGACAACTCCTCACGTCTTGCCTCTAACTCCTCATACCGCAGGGCTTCAAGTGCGCGGAGCTGTTCTTTTTCTTTTAGCTGTCTTTCAAGACCAGCTTTTTCATTCAGATTCATAAGCATATTGAGAATTAATATATCTGCTATTATCGATATTAATAACACCACCAGACCCGTAATATTTTCAGTTATATTACCTGAATACACGGTTTTAATACAATAATAAAAAATCATAACCTGGCTGATTGGAAAAAGTAACATAAAACCTTCCCCGCTCAGATTCATAGATTTACCCTCTACCCTTTTCCAAACAATCGCAATTATAAACAGATAAAAGCTCTGTTGAAATACCGCAAAGGCAAAATATTTTATTGTGGTAAAATCATTAAAATACAAATCCAGTCCTATTCCGGTAATGGATGACACAATTCGAACGCCAACCTCTCCCAGACTTGCTGCTACAAGTGACAATATGTACACCAGAATTTTCTTCCACACCGGGTCTTTAAAACATATCATTACATACGATACAAGTAAAAAAGTCTGCCCCCAATTAACAATCTGATACGCAACAGTATTCATATCATATATTAATTTTGCTTTAAAATACAGCGTTACACTTCCAATAGCCACCATTACAAATGGTCGAATAATTTTAGGAACTCCTGAAAATCTGAATATTAAACAACTTGAAAAATATGTTCCAACAAGATAATATCCAATCAGCCATACAAAATATGCCCACCACATATACATTATTTAATCACCTGTTCCTTTAATCGGTTTATCATTTCTTTTGCAACCTCACAATTCCCCTGCTCCTCCAGTAAAAGTGCAGTCGTTAACTGGTTATTATAATCGTGGCGGAACCTTGACAATTCCTCACGTTTTGATTCCAGTTCTTCAAAACGCATTGTTTCAAGAGCACGAAGCTGCTCCTTCTCTATTAACTGCCTTTCAAGATATTCTTTTTCACTCTGGTTCATTAAGATATAGAAAAGCATAAAATCCGCAACGACTCCGATAAGTATACTGACACAGCTTGAAATATCCGTATTAAAAACATTTTTATCCGAATGGTCCACCGCAGAATATGAAATCAAAAATTGTGCAATCGGAAAAATAATCAAAAAGGGAATGTTTTTGATTTTGTAGCCAAATTTTAATGTTCTGTTCCAGCCCAGTGCAAATAACGCATAACAAATACATAACGGAACAAATACAATTGAATACATCCAAAATGTACTTAAATCCCAAATACTTGTATTATACTGAAGCCCTGTTAATGTGGCTGCCAGCTGTGAAAATGATGCTGCCAGAACATTTGCAATAAGCACCAACACAAAGGACAAAACTTTTTTCCAAAATTTTTCTCTGAAGAATGTGCATATATATGCCCCAAAAACTATCATCTGTGCCGTATTTGCAATCTGATACTGCATAGAATATGTATCCTCAGAATATTTCAGCTTCAAATATCCCGGTATCACACACAAGGCAACAATTATTCCTACCAGAGTCAATCTGTTAAGTTTTTTGAACCTTGGCGGCAAAATTGCTGTTATGAACATTCCGAATGCACAGGTTTCCAACATCCATACCAAATATACGCCCCAAAAATACATTATATCTCCACTCGCTTCCTAAGCTGTCCTATCATTTCTTTCGCAACCTCACAATTCCCCTGCTCCTCCAGTAAAAGTGCAGTAGTTAACTGATTGTGATAATCGTGGCGGAATTTTGACAATTCCTCACGTTTTGATTCCAGTTCTTCAAAACGCATTGTTTCAAGAGCACGAAGCTGCTCCTTCTCTATTAACTGCCTTTCAAGATGTTCTTTTTCACTTTGGTTCATTAAAATGAAAAATAAGGTTATATCCGATAAAACACACAAAAACAGACCGATATAGCTTCCAACATTAATCTTATAGGATAAATCGTATATCCTGCATGCCATTGGATTAAGCTGACAAAACTGTGCAACCGGCAATATAATAAGAAATCCGAGGGTGTAAAATAAAGTGTGTAAGTTCTTCCAAAACATTTTACTTATGACATCATTTTGATTATGATTTATGAAAGGATACATTTATGGAAGGTACTACACTAATGGCAAAGAAAGAAAAAACACCCCAGGAAATTTTT
>JBGVLM010000076.1:0-18763 GCA_045124255.1 Butyrivibrio sp.
CCAATCTGTTATAATTAATCATGCAAAAACACTCCTTTGTTTTATTTATTTTGTCGTGATTTAATTATAACATTAGTGCAGTGTTTTTGCTTTTTTATTTTGGATGTGATTTAGCTTCTGAAAAAATGGGGAAACTCAAAAATACCCGTAAATGAAAAAAACGGAACCACACTTTCGCATGGTTCCATTCATAATAATTAATTTTATCGCTCGCCGTAGCCTACGGATTCGATTGCAACGGCTCCGCCCCTTACAACCTCAAGTCTGTAGCCAAAACTTTCCTTAAGAATCTTAAGCAGTGCCGCATTCTTGGTCTCAGTCTGCGTACATTCAAGAAGAATTGTATTTTTATTGCAGTCCTTAACGGTTACGCCGTATACCTGCGCGATTCTGAACGCCTCCGCCTTGTCCTTTTCAGAGCAGCTGTTAATCTTAACAAACATAAGCTCCTTCATATGGACTGACAAATCCGTAAAATCAAGCACCTTGATTACTTCAACGCTTCTGTTAAGCTGTTTTTTAATCTGTTCAAAGGTCTTGTCATCACTCGTAACGCTGATGGTCATTCGCGATACTGACGGGTCCTCGGTTACTCCGACAGAAAGGCTGTCGATATTGTAGCATTTACCGGAAAAAAGTCCTGAGATTCTTGCAAGAACACCGGCTTCATTCTCAACATATATAGAAATCCATCTTTTTTTCATTGCATTATCTCCTCTCTTATCCAAACATCATATCTGTCAATGCTTTGCCGCCCGGCACCATCGGATATACATCATATTCACAACTGATAGCAAACTCAATAACCGTAGGACGGTTTGTATTGGCCTTCGCACGTTCAAATGCAGCTCTCATCTCTTCTTCATTGGTAACTCTGATTCCGTCACAGTTATAGCTCTCAGCAAGCTTAACAAAATCAGGTACATACTGTACGCCACGGCACACACCCTCAGTACGGCATGCCCTGTTACAGCTTCTGCTGTATCTTAAACAGGTTGCTGAATAACGCTTATCGTAGAACATTTTCTGCATCTGTTTAACATTTCCAAGATATGTGTTATTTAAAATACAATAAACAACCGGAACCTCAAGCAATGACGCCGTTGCCAGCTCCTGAATGTTCATCTGCGCCCCGCCGTCACCGGAGATACATACAACATGACCGTCCTTCTCGCCAAGATATGCACCGATTGCTGACGGAAGTCCGAAGCCCATTGTTCCAAGACCACCGGAGGTTATAAATTTACGTTTGCCGTTCATCTTAAGGTACTGTGTTGTCCATAACTGATTCTGTCCAACATCAGTTGTAACGGTCGCATCAGGGAAAAATTCATTAATTCCGTTAATAATATCCTCAGGAGTCATTCCCTCGTAATTGCTCATTGTAATAGGAATCTCTTCCTTCCACTTCATGATGTCTGCAATCCAGTCATCTGTCTTACAACGGCTTGTATGAGCATCCATTTCGCTGAGTGCTGCTTTGGCGTCTGCAACGATAGGAACATTAACTACGATATTTCTTGAAATTGACGCAGTATCTATATCAACATGAATTATTTTGGCATTCTTTGCAAAATCCTGAATTGTACCCGTAATTCTGTCACTGAATCTTACACCGATTGCAAAAAGGACATCACATTTGGTAACCGCCATATTGGAAGCATAATTACCGTACATTCCGATATTGCCTATGTACATCGGGTGGTCAGTTGCAATGGCACCCTTACCCATGATTGTTGTAACTACAGGAATATTCATCTTCTCTGCAACAGAGGTAAGAACCTCTCCCGCTCCGGCAATCTTAACACCGCCGCCGACTAAGAATACAGGTCTCTTAGCAGCCTTAAGCATTGTCATTGCCTTCTTCATCTGTCCGACATGTACACCATTGCTTGGCTTATATCCTCTGATTGCAATATCCTCAGGATATTCATCACTTCCCATTGCAAGCTGGATATCCTTAGGAATATCTACTACAACAGGTCCCGGCTTGCCGGTTCTTGCCACATAGAAGGCTCTCTTTATTACTGTTGCCAAATCCTTACGGTCCCTTACCGTAACTGCATATTTACATATATTACGGGTAACACCCACTATATCAACTTCCTGAAATGCGTCATTTCCGATTAAATCGCTTGATACCTGTCCGGTAAAGCATACCATTGGTACACTGTCAAAATTGGCATTGGCAATACCCGTTACAAGATTGGTAGCACCCGGTCCGCTTGTTACAAGACACACTCCTACCCTGCCTGTTGCCCTGGCATATCCGTCAGCCTCATGGCAGAGTGCCTGTTCATGTCTTGGAAGCACCAAATCGATATCCTCCGCGTCATATAATGCATCAAACAAATCAATAGCCATTCCTCCCGGATAACCAAATACCGTATCAACGCCTTCGGCACGAAGAGCTTTTACAAATAATTCTGTTCCCTTGATATTCATGAATATCCTCCCGTTAAAAAAATCTATATGAATTATACACCATTTTACTCAACAATGAAATTATCAATTAATCTTGTTTTGCCAATTCTTACGGCAATTGCAGTAAGAATCGGTCCGTTAATCGTCTCAACATCCTGCAGCGTACCAAAATCCACCATTTCAACATACTCAACATCTGCAAGAGGTTCACTTTTAAGAACTGCCATCATTGTAGCCTTAACCGTAAGTGCATCCTTAATTCCCTCTTCCACCATTTTTTTACCTGTAAAAATAGCCTTGGAAAGAATTACAGCCGCCTGTCTCTCCTGCGGATTCAGATATGTGTTTCTTGAACTTTTTGCAAGACCGTCAGCCTCCCTTACAATAGGGCATCCGATAATCTCAATGTCAAAATTCAAGTCTCTTACCATTCTCTTAATAATTGCAAGCTGCTGTGCATCCTTCTGTCCAAAATATGCTCTGTCAGGTGCAACAATATTAAAAAGCTTTGACACTACCGTACATACTCCACGAAAATGAATCGGTCTTGTTTTGCCACAGAGCACCTCTGAAAGTGTATGGATATCTACAAATGTACAGAAATCGTCAAAATACATTTCTTCATTCTCAGGATGGAATACAAGCGAAGCTCCCATTTTCTCACAGAGAACACAATCTGCCTCAAAATCTCTCGGATAGCTCTCCAAATCCTCTGTCGGTCCAAACTGGATAGGGTTAACGAAAACACTTACCACAACCCTGTCATTCTCCTTGGCAGCACGCTCAATAAGACTTGCGTGTCCCTCATGCAGATATCCCATTGTAGGTACAAGACCCACGCTGAGTCCCTGCTTCTTCCACTCCTTAACGTTATTTCTGACTTCTTCTACCGTATATGCTTTAATCATTATTATAATCTCCTTCTAATATAACTTATCAATTACTTCATCAGAAATGGCAAAGGTATGCTCCTCTGCCGGAAAGCTCCCTGCCTTAACCTCTTTGGAATATTCCATAAATGCTTCCTTCATAAGCTCTCCAAGGTTTGCAAAATGCTTAACAAACTTCGGTTTAAAGCCTCCGTAAAGATTTAACATATCCTGATATACAAGCACCTGTCCATCACAGCCTGCACCCGCACCGATTCCGATTGTCGGAATATGGATTGTTTCACTTATAAGCTGTGCAAGCTTTGCAGGCACGCACTCTAATACTACCATAAAAGCACCTGCTTCTTCAACTGCTTTAGCGTCTTCAATTATCTGTCTTGCCGCCTCTTCTGTTTTGCCCTGAACCTTAAAGCCTCCGAATGCATTAATTGACTGAGGTGTAAGTCCGATATGGGCGCATACAGGAATCTGTGCATTTACAATCGCACGAATCTGGTCACATACTTTTGCACCGCCTTCAAGCTTTACCGCCTGACAGCCACCCTCCTTCATAAGTCTTCCTGCATTTGTTACTGCCTGTTCAATTGAAACATGGTAGGACATAAAAGGCATATCACCTATTACAAAGGTATCCTTCGTTGCTCTTGTTACCGCTCTTGTATGATGAATCATATCCTCCATTGTTACCGGAATTGTATCCTCGTAGCCAAGCATAACCATTCCCAAGGAGTCTCCTACAAGAATTGTATTAATTCCTGCCTCCTCCATAAGCTTCGCCGTTGAATAATCGTATGCCGTAAGCATTGTTATCTTATCGCCTGTTTCCTTCTGCTGCTGTAAGGTTAAAACCGTATTCTTCATCTTTCTAATATTCCTTTCATACTATTATAATCGTTACTATCTTCTAAATCTGCAAGCTTAAGCAGCCGCTTCGACAAAAGTCTGTATATCTCCTTCTCTTCATCCTGCAGAATAGCAATATGCTTCTCAACCGTTGCAGTATCACCGCGGCTTACCGGTCCGGTAAGTGCTGCCTTCGCACCCTTGTCCATTACTGCCTGTGCATTGCCTGTAACAAGAGGTGTAAGTGCCTCCCTTGCCCTTGCTTCATCAAAACCGCAGTCCATAAGCATTGAAACCGCCATATCCAGTAATCCGACAACCAGATTGCTTGCAACAGCCGCCGCCGCATGATATTTTACCTTATTATTGTTGCATATTTCCTGATAAGTATTACCGCATTTATCAAGAATCAGCCGAAGCTGCAGCAATCCTTCGGGACTGCCCTCAATTGTAAAAAAAGCCTTTGACATATCATGTGTCTTACTGCTTACCGCTAAAAGCGGGTGCATTGAGCAGACATTGTACTGCTTCCTGCAATTATCTTTATTATCAGTATCCGAGAAAACCTCCGAACTCATTGCACCGCTGCAGTGACATATTGTTTTGCCGCAAAGCCCGTATGCTTTAATCTCATTCCACACCTCTGCAATTGCACCGTCTGCCACGGTTATGAACACAATATCGCTTTCCCGTATTAACTTTTCCACATTTTCAAAAGCCCTGCTCCCCGTAAGCTCTGCTGCCGTGTCCGCAGAAGACTTACTCCGACTATAATAGCCCGAAACAAAAAAGCCGTGCAAAATAAAATATCTTCCCAAAGAACATCCTACCTTGCCGGCTCCAATAAAACCAATATTCACTAAATTAAACACCTCCAGTCCTACGCACTATGGCTATAAGCTGTATGATTAAATTCCCGTTAACGGTGGGAATACCGAATGAAAAGGTCGCCGGTACAGTGTCCGCTAAGAACTACTATCCGCTAAAATATATAGCATAAAATATATTAAATTGTCAATATTACAGGACATTTATGCTTACATCTGCTTTCTTACAATCCTATACTCATCACTCTGCTGAAAATAAGGACACGCTTTAACATTACCCGTCACGAAATTATACATCTCGTCCTCGTCAAGACTCATGCTGCAAAAATAGCACTCCTCTTCATCATCATATTCGTAGTATCCGCATAATTCACAATTATCAACTGACATATTTTACCTCCAATACCGATTCATCTTCATCAATCAGAATATTTTTAATCATTCCGTCAGAACCCATATCCAATTTACCCTTATATGCTTTTATTGTAATATTGGAAGAAACTGTTATAAGCAGTGATTCACACACCGCGTCCACCCACAGCTTCATTTCACTGGTATTGCTGTCAAGAACATAACACTTTGCCAAATCGCTGCCGGTAATGTTCAGATTATATTCTACAGTATCATCCGAATTACAAATATAAATATTGAAGCAGTCACTTTCTGCACTCCATATTACTGTATATATATCGTCAAGCGTTATTACTGAATAAGACTTCCCGTGATATAATTCGCCCTCAATACCGTTTACTTCTTCAAGCCTATATGCAACATCGGTTTTAGTAAGACGCATATTGGTTACAACACCGTTTTTTATAATAAAATTAACCATTTTGCCTTCGGCATTTACCACAAACTCATCCATGTCATTTTTACGCCTGACCTCATCATTAAGCTTAAGTGTCACCGCATTATCCTCATCCGCATAAACTGCGTCCCAGTTATAGCTGTTTCCGATAACAAAATATGCCGTATTATCGCCGAACCAGTATTTATAGTCTTCATTCCATAGCGTAGTATATGAAATAACCGGAACAATCGTAATCTCATCCTCATCCACCGAACGCACTACACCCGGCAGGTCATATTCATACTCAACTACCTGTTTGCAGCCCGCAAAACACAGAATACATATACACATTGTTAAAACCAGACTGATTTTTCTTCTCATAGCTTTTCCCCCAATCTGTATACAATTGTTGTAATCCCCTCAAGCTGCTGAACAAGGAAAAATTTTTTCTTATTAAATGCCATAAAATAATTCACACCATGATTATCAGATTCACCAAAGTCCAGCCTGTTTAATTTTATTTTTCCCTGAGCCGGATACAGATTGTTAAGTTTCTTTTTTAATGTATACTCCGGTGCCTCTATCGTTCTGACCGGGAGGATACATTTATCATTATGCAGAACAAACTCATTATCAAGCATATTGCTTCTGTAATAATCCTTCATATCCTGCATTTCCTCATTAATATAGGCAATATCGCTGATTGTATAGCAGCCGTACGGAAGGCTTTCCAGCTCCTCTGTATTTCCATCCCTTCTTTTTTTGTAAACAAGGCTTATTATTGACACCGCAAGCGGAATAAGCATAATCAGCGAAATCAGCTTATTCAGTGTTGCTTCGCTTCCACTGTCAAATGCAATTGTTGTATCGGAATCGCAGAGTTTAACACCGGACAAGGTCTGCTTAATATATATATTCTCATCCTCAGTATTTACAAGTCTGTTTCCCTTCTGCCTAAACACCAGATGAGTTCCGGTATTATCCGGCATTGACGAGCATACAAAAAATTCCCCGTCCGTCATTTCATTAATTGTAAGATACGAGGTACCTTCATCACCAATGCTTTGGTATGAGCCATCCATACGCATATCTACGCAGGCGAAAATACCGATACATAAAACTGCACATATAGCCAAAACTATTTTGGAAGCAATTATACGCTTTTTGCGAATACGAATAAGAATATATCCGCACAAAATAAATGCTGCTGCAGCCACAAGCACACAGCGCACAGCCTCAAGAGAAAGCCTTCCAAGCCATCCGTTTTTATGAAGATAATATGAAGAGGCCGAAATCACAGATAAATAGTTCAACCTGTCACTGCTCAGAATTGCACCATCATAGCCAAATGAAATATATTGGCCCGTGGACAAGGATGAGTAAACGTACGAATAGCTTGACAGCGGTATCATTATCCCATTATCATAGCTGCCGTCATCTGTATTATTTTTTTTCACACCCTCATCAAGCCTATCAGGCAATACTATTAAATCATCCGAAGACGTATAATAATTTTCAATCCCTATATAATCAGAATACAAATCTTCCAAATCTTCGTCAGTGTCAGAAGAAGGATAATTATCAATTCTCTCAAGTTTTATTTTTATCTGATTGTTTTCTGAATCATAATCAGCTCTTAACTTATATATCAGCTTGGAACCGTCCCCGTATATACCTGAATATACATATTCGCCCTCGTACATATAAGGCGATTTTCCGTATATTGACAGAACAGCCGACACTGTTATCAAAAGCACAACCACAGAAATAGTTATAATATCCGGCAATATTTTTTTTAATTTAACTGGTTCCTTCATAAATTAAAGCCCCCTTCAAGACTCCTCTTCATCGTCCGTTCTATCGCTTATAATATACCTTGGTCTTCCCTTAACCTCCATATATATCTTACCGATGTATTCACCTATAACACCTATAGATATCATCTGTACTCCGCTAAGGAAACACACGATACAAACTGTACTTGCCCAGCCTGCAACTGTTTTGCCCAGTATTGTTGTAACTATTGCCCAGATAATTCCTATAAAGCTTAACAATGCAACAAAAAATCCAAGCAGCATTATAAGTCTTATCGGCTTAACACTTAAGCTTGTCACTCCGTCAAATGCAAGTCCCATCATCTTAGACAGCGGATAATGTGATTTCCCAGCAAGTCTTTCATGTCTTTCGTAATAAACCGAAGTACTTTTAAAACCTACCAATGGGAACATTCCCCTAAGAAAGAGATTTACCTCCTTAAAATCGGCAAATTCTTCCAAAACTCTTGCCGAAACAAGTCTGTAATCTGCATGGTTATATACAACCTCCGCTCCCATTGCATTGAGAAATTTATAAAAGCTTTCAGCTGACTTACGTTTAAAAAAAGTATCTGATTTGCGGTTATTCCTTACACCATAGACTATTTCGCAGCCATCATGATACTCTTTAACCATTTCTTCCATTGCCTTTATATCATCCTGCCCGTCACAGTCAATTGAAATTGTTATATCCGCATATTCCTTAGCCTCCATAAGTCCTGCAAGCACTGCATTCTGATGTCCTCTGTTACGGCTCTGCGAAATTCCTTTAAAATATGTATTTTCCCTGGAGTAACTGACTATAAGACCCCATGTATCATCTTTGCTGCCATCATTAACAAAAAGAATTCTGCTGTCACTACTTACAAGCCCTTTGTCAATCAAATCCTTAAGCTCTTCAAGCAGCAGTCCGGAAGAAATCGGAAGCACCTGCTCCTCATTATAACAGGGTACTACTATATATAAAATTGTATCTTCAGGTCTTTTTCTTCCCATCGTATATCCAGCCCTTTCATGTCATACGCCTAATTATAGAACAATTCCCTCAAAAAATGAAGTATTTTTACATTCTTTACCGAATGTGAAGACATTTTCACTACACTATATACAGGTTAATTACATCTTCTGGAGGAAATTATAAAATGATAAACATGGGTGCACGTTTAAAACAGCTTCGAATTGATAATAAGCTCACACAACAGCAGCTCGCAGAACTTTTCGGTACAGCCTTAAGTTCAATTTCAACATATGAATCCGGTTCGCGCAAACCCTCTTATGAAATTCTCAGAAAATATGCAAGTCATTTTCATGTAACAACGGATTACATTCTCGGACTTGAAAAGGGAACTAATATTGACGTAAGCGACTTAAGCAAATCGGAAATTGACTCAATCCAAATGCTCATCAGCGAGTACAGAGCCAAAAAATAACAATTTAAACCTAAATAACTGCGTATCTGACAATTCAGACCGCAGTTATTTTTTTACTTTACTGCTTTATTTCAATTGCCCTGAGCGGTTTCTTATCCGCCACATACAGCAGAAGTCCCGTTATAATCCAGCTGTAAATTGCAACATTGGTCACACTGCTGTTTGCCAGAGCCTGACACAGATATCCGGCATACATTACAATTAAGATAAAAGTAATTCTGCCCTCCTCATCATCCTCTTTTCTGAACATGAACCTCTTAGCTGAGGTAACAAGGTTATAGACAATCAATACCAGCCACGTTGTAACCGCAAAAACACCCTGTGTTACAAGAATATGTATATATTCATTATGTCCCTTATCCTGATAAAAGCCTGCAAAATCCGGATTATCCCAGAAAAATGAATACACATAATTATCCAGTCCCGTGCCAACATACCAGTACTGCGGCACGGTTTTCAGACCTTTTCTCCATATCCATACACGATGATTACCCATTTTATCGACGTTATCATTTTCTAATTCTTCCTTCGTCTCAAAGACATTATCCCTAAGCTCAGGTGACACTGCCAGACTTGCAAAAAATACTGCCACATATACTCCAAACAAAAGCAGAATTTTCTTAACCTTCAAAGGCGCCTTGGCAAGCTTCATTTTATGTGAAATTAAGCATAACACAAGCAGATAACATATGAATCCGAAGGTTCCGAGCCAGCTTATACGCGTATAAGTTGTCATTGAACCGAAAAAGCAGAAACCAGTAAGAAACAGATAAAATTTCTTCTCTTTACCCACTGCGGTTAAATACAGTCCTGCTGTTAATCCGGTAAACACAACCGTAAGTGCGGCGAAGAAATTAAAATGCTCCGTGAATCCGAACGCCCAGTTCTGAACCAGAAATGCACTTTCGCCAACGTCCACCGCTCCGTCAAACAAAGGCGGATACGGCCACAGACAGCTAAACTGCAGAATTCCGACAATTGTTTCAACAACTGCAATTCCGAAAAACACCTTCAATATCAGCTTACGATAATCCGTCCTTACAATTCTCGAAGCCAGCAACGCAACACTATAATAGCTGAAATAAACCAGTATTCCTTCCCTGTACTCCGGTTTATTGCCATATAGTGACTGCTCCATATCCTTCGTGAATATTAAAGAGAGCACCGCAAAAAAGAACAGCAATGCAATCAGTATATCACTCTTATAAAACTCAAACTTTCTTTTTTTCAAAGCCAGAAGCAGTACACATATAAAGGAAAGGGCTCCGAATATTATCACTATGTCTTCCTGAAACATAAAATGCTGTGCAAAAAGAGAGCATACAAATTCCACTGCCGGCAATAAAATCATACTGACGACAATCAATACTGCACTTATTTTTTCAAGATTAAGTTTATCTACAAGTTTCTGCATAATCTGCTCCATTCGTATAAATTATTTTTATTCAATGATTTAAATTATTCAAATAAGTCATAAAGCTTTTTTTATTCTCAACGGCGGTTGTTGTCGGTCTTCCCAGGTCCGCCCTTGCACCAATTGAACACATTACTTCTATAAAAGACAGTTCATCACGTTCTGCTGCCTTTTGTAATTCAATATCCAATGCTTCGAAATCATCCACTCTCACTGCATTCGGATAACCGCATGCCTTTGCAATTCCCACCATATCAGCACTCCCTGCAACCGTAGGCATGCCTCCGACAGTCTCATGTGCTTCATTATTAATAAGAATATGTATAAGATTAGATGGTCTGTTTGAGCCGATTACGGCCATTGCACCCATATGCATAAGTGCTGCACCGTCTCCGTCAATACACCAAACCTTGGTCTGTGGCTTATTCAATGCAACGCCAAGGGCAATGGATGAGGAATGTCCCATTGAACCGACTGTCAGGAAATCATATTTATGGCTCTGACCGTTTGCCTCCCTTGCCTCAAACAGCTCACGGCTTGCTTTACCGGTAGTTGATACAACAGGGTCATTGCCTGACACATTAATTATATGCTTAATAATGTCTTCACGCAACATCTTATTATTATTCTGATATTTAACTGTAGCATTATATTCTAACGCATTTTTGCGAATAACAAAAGCAGCGCTTTTTCCCTCCGTCAGAAGCTTTCTAAAACCGTTCATTATGACTTCTGCTTCCTCGTCGGTTGTGTCCCTGCCTATTATATATGAAGCAATTCCCATATCTTCAAGAAGCTTTATTGTTACCTCTCCCTGATAAATATGCTGCGGTTCATCATGCACTCCCGGCTCGCCGCGCCAGCCTATTACGAAAATACACGGAATCGCATAGACCTTGTCATTAAGCAATGAAGCAACAGGATTAATAATATTGCCTTCTCCGCTGTTCTGCATATACACAACCGGAGTTCTGCCGGTCGCAAGGTGATATCCTGCTGCCAGGGCAGTACAGCTGCCCTCATTGGCGGCAATAATATGATGCTGCGGGTCAATACCATATTCATCCATTAGATAATTACAAAGCGCCTGCAGCTGCGAATCCGGTACCCCCGTATAGAAATCGGTACCGAGAATTCTGACAAAATTCTCAACCTTCATCACTTACCTCCCCGGTCAGAATCCTATGATACAGCATTCTAAGAGTATCCGGTGCAAGCTTTACCGGATTATTCTTCAAACGACGTTCATTAACCGATTCTGTTAGTATATCCCAGTCCTCATCACGCACCTTCGGACATGACAGGTCAAGACTGCGATAGATTTCAGAGAATTTATCTGACGCTTCCTTTGCAGAATCACAGCCAAATATCCGCGCAAGTCCGTCAAAGGTTTCATGCAGATATTCTGTGCCCCTGCTGTTCGTACAGTCATTAACATTATCCAGCATGTATTTCCAGATTTCCTCAACACACATCGCAACCGCCTGACCATGTGCAGTATTGTATAAGCCCGTTATTTTGTAGCTCATTGCATGTCCTGCCGTAGTCGCCGTAATATTAATTGCCTTTCCTGCAAGATTGGACGCAAGCAGCATATTCTCATTGGCTGTATCATCATTTTGTAAATATGCTTCCATATTATCAAGAATTATTTTTATTGCCTGCTCAGAATATTCCCTGCTCAAAGCATTGGAATTAACCGACCAGTAGGATTCAACTGCATGGCACAGTGCATCAAGCATTGTCGCCTTTCTCTGATATTCTGACAGCGTCTTCAATACCGTGGAATCAAGAATTACGGCCTCCGGAATACATTCGTCATCCGTAACGGAATACTTCTCCCCATGATAATAGATTACCGCATATCTTGTGGCTTCACTTCCTGAGCCTGCCGTTGTCGGCATTGCAATTAGCGGAATGTCATTCGCCACAGGCTCCTGCTCAATAAAATCCTTCGTATCATCAAGCCCCACAAAAAGCTTAATGCATTTGGCAACATCAATTGCACTTCCTCCGCCGACTGCAATAATTCCGTCACAGTTATTCTGCTTAAAAGCTTTTACACCCCTAACAACGGAATCATATGAAGGGTTCGGTTCAAAATCCGTAAATCTGACAATATTTTTATAATTTTTAAAATATCTGCCTATATTCAGCAGTTCAATTGACCTGCCGCATACCAGCATTGGCTTCCTTATATTTCTTTTGTCCAAAAAATCTGTAAGTTCAATATAATTATTGTCAGATTTAAGAATTGTCTGTTCTTTCATAATATTATTCCTCCGGAATCAGTCTGATTATATCCTTAAAAGGCATACATATATCGTCACATTCTTTTGCCCTGTGATTTTCAAGAATAAGCTTTGCTGCATTCTGCATTGCCGGAAAGCCTGTTCTGGTAAGCTGGTTTGCATAGATAACCACGTTGACGCCTCTTGCCTTAAACTCCTCCTCCGTAACCTGATTAAACGATGTTGGAACTACTACAATCGGGGTCTCACCGTCCGAATTTCTGAATTTTTCAACAAAATCAAAAATTTCCGCAGGTTCCTTCTGCCTGCTGTGAATCATAATTGCGTCCGCACCCGCGTTAACATACGAAAACGCTCTTTCCAATGCATCATCTATTCCTTTTTCCAGAATAAGACTTTCGATTCTTGCACAAATCATAAACTCCTTAGTCTTCTGTGCCTTCTTGCCTGCTGTGATTTTGGCACAGAAATCATCTGTTGACGCCTGTGTCTGTTCTACCTCAGTTCCGAAAAGAGAGTTTTTCTTCAGTCCTGTTTTATCCTCAATTATAACCATGGACACGCCCATGCGTTCCAGAGTTCTTACCGTATATACAAAATGCTCCGTCATTCCTCCGGTATCTCCGTCAAAAATAACCGGCTTGGTTGTTACCTCCATAATGTCATCGACGGTTCTGAAGCGTGAAGTCATATCCACAAGCTCTATGTCCGGCTTGCCCTTTTGGGTCGAATCACATAAGGAGCTTATCCAGATTGCGTCAAACTGTCTTGCACCGCCCTCCTGATATACAACCGTATTCTCTGCAATCAGTCCTGTCAGTCCGCTGTGTGCCTCCAAAGCATTAACCATGCCCTTCATTGCAAGTATTTTTCTAAGGCGGCTCCGTCTTACATCCGGTGTCGACAGCTCTGCCCTTGCCCTGCTTTCGAGTCCGTTAAAAATTTCACTATAGGTATACGGAAACTCGACAAGCACTCCGCCGTATTGTGCCAGTTCCTCAATTACCTCTTTACGAATCTGACTTTGAATTCCGTTTATCCAGTCATCTCCGTGTATAACCAAATCAGGTTTAAATTCCCTGATATTATCCCTGTAGCTTAAGGTCTGCTGTTTAACAACTTTATATATATTGGTCAGGTTTTCAAACATAAGCCGGCGTTCGGAAAACGGAAGCAACGGAAATCTTTTGTAACTTACAACCGCTTCATCGGACAATACTCCTATTATAAGCCTGCCGAGCGCTGCTGCCTTCCTGATTATTGCAATATGACCACTGTGAATAATATCAGTCGAAAAACACATATATACTGTTCTGCTGCTAATATCGTCAAGTCTTTTGTTGATATATTCCAAATCCTCAGGATTATCAATTTCTCCGCATAAAAAATTTCCGCAGTCATACGGTACCAGCTTTAATGAATCAGATATTATATTGAATGCATTTTCTGCATAACAGCCCGTGTTCCCTTCTTCACAGAAGCGTATAATCTCACAAAGCCATATAAGCCAGTCCTCTTTACAAAACCTGTATAAGGGCTGTGCGGCAACTGCATTATCCCATACATCAATTCCAATTTTTTCTATTCTGCCGTCCGCAACTGCTGCCTTGAAATCCTTTTTAGGCAGGGGAAGTGCAGTGCTTACAGTCATGCAGCTTTCATCCGATTCCAAAACATTCTTCAACACAAGGTCATCAAACACCAAATCCCCATGCAGCAACAGAATATCATCCTTAAGATAATTCCTTGCACAATAGATTGAATATATGTAGTTGGTATTTTCATACAGATTATTTTTAACAAAGGTTATGTCAATAGGCAGATTGAGACTGCTGCAATATTCCGCCAATACTTCATCAAAATATCCCGTGGTAATAATTACTTCGTTAATTCCATAATTAATAAGCTGCTTTAACTGGCGGCCAAGAATTGTATTATTATCCGAAAGCCGTGTCATGCATTTGGGCTGTTCCTTGGTCAGTCCACCCATTCTGCGGCCCATGCCCGAATTGAGAATTAATGCTTTCATATACTGCCTCCTGCTCTGAATAGAATTATCGTTATAATATATTTACAAATCTAAATATGCGTATTCTCCAAAATCGTCTCTAAGCAGCAGCTTGCCCATTTTCTGATATTCATATTTTAACGCCCTGATTATATGCTGCATGCCTACTGCACGCTGCTCTGCTGCCGCATAAAATGAAGCCATTAAAGCAATATTTTTGATATTTCCTCCCGACAAATCAAAATTTATACTCAGATAATCATAATCAATTCCTTCTGTCGGCACTTCTTTAGCGAAGCTGCTCTCCCAAATTTCACGTCTTATATTTTCATCAGGCATCGCAAAATGAATCACATATTTCATTCGGCGGAAAAAAGCCGTATCAAAAAAGAGAATTGTATTAATCTTGTTGGCATGGTCAAAAACCTGTTGCAGATGCTTTTCCGTTTCACCAATATATTTATCCGCAATCTGTGATAAATCAACATGATACAGCGGATATCCCAGCTCCTTCGCCAGAATATGTGCCGCCATTGTCTTGCCGGTTCCTGAAGGTCCGTAGAACAATACTGAAATCGACTTGCCATACGGAAGTCTGCTTTTCATATTCCATGTGTCGAATACTTTGTGAGAAAAATTTACATAATTGCATATGTCATGCATTATCTTTTTCTCATTAGCCGGAAGCTTCAAATCTTCAAATGTAAAAATTCCATCCGTATGCACAATACTTCCTCTTACCGCAGATGCCGGAAGCACTTTCTGACAATACCCGCCAACCTCCCTCTCCGAAAGCTGATATGTGTTATCATAGACCAGACTAAGCATTTCACATGCTTTTTTTATTTCACCTGCTTCAAGCCGGTATTTGCTGCCTGCCGATTCCGCAGATAAGGACAGTCCGTATTTTTCGGCAAAAAATTTCCACAGGGAAATACGTTCCTGTCTGCCCGTCTTTGGCAATACAACTCCTGAAATAATCTGATTAGATGCTTCTATAAGCGATAAACCCTGTTCTATACAAAAGCATACCGAAAAACCTTTTTCACAGAATACTTTTTCGCAATAGGTCAGAAAATCCCTCTTGCTGCATCCCTGCTTATTAAGCCACTCTTCTGAAAGTCCATGTATGCATAAATACGCCTCATTAAGATATAACTCACGCCCGATTTCAAATTCTGTATCCTGCAATTCTTTCAGGGTTGTATTGGCAAGTTCAATAACCAGCAGATTTCTGTTAAGATTCTTCGCTGCATGAATAACCACACTCTTTCTGCCCGAAGCAGCGTTACCCTCAACATAAGTAAGCTGCAGGCTGTCAAGCTGTTCTTCAACCAGCTTAACCATATCCTCCATACCGCAAAGTTCTTCCGCTTCCTGTTCATATGTCACAAGACTGACATATCCGGCAATTATCTCCGGCAATATATTATCCCCGTTTAAATATCCGAACAGGCGGTCGTCCATATTTATTGAACGCCTATAAAACGGGTAAAAGCTTTTATCCGTTTTAAAAATCCGCTCCAAAATATTATGTGCAAGACAAAGCTCCTCATAGGACGGCTCCAGATTCCCTTCCAGCGTAAATCCCTGTAAAATACAATTCTCCGCTCCCGTTTTTTTCTTCAGTTCGTTCAGGAAATCCGGATATTTATAACCTGCAAGAGCCATATCAAATACATGTCCAGCGCAGGAATTCTCCTGCAGCACCCTCTGAATACACAAATACCTCTTATGAACCACGGGAAACGCTTCAATCAGCTCTTCAACATCCCAGTTCAAAACAATTCTGACCATATGCTCCATTCCTGTATCTTTCAATAGCGGAATTCCTAATTCGCATAAGGCATCATCCATTTTATGCATTGCCGTAAATATGATTGCTTTGATTATTTTCATTTCATTTATTGTATTCATATATTATGTCCCCCCCCTAACTCAAATTATCTACTCGCTATAAAACAACTGCTTCGAGCTCTTCTGTTTTCTCTGTCATTTGAGTTCCTCCATTTCTTAGTTATAATTTTAACATTATTTTTACTTATATACAAGGAACTCAAAACAGAACGCCCATCTATACGGCAATTTATTGAATACTTACTACTTTTTTATTTTCGTATTTAACATGTTTTAACTCTATACTTATGCCTCAAAGAATTCAATTCCCAATTGTCATAAGATATAATTCCATCATTTTGCAATCGTCCCAATACTATCCCCGGATCCCTATTAATTCTACTCGCAAATTTCTTGATGGACTGAATGTCATATTGTTTTTTGTCCAAAAATTCCTGATACTGCTGTGGCGGAATTAAATTATCTTCTGCATATTTATCAGCAATCTCTTCAATTTCACCCGTTTCTTTTTCGAATGACACTCCAAAATCTCCATTAATTATATGTCCTATCTCATGAAACAAAGTAAACCAAAAAGTATCTGAATAAAATCTTCTATCGTTTACCATAAGCATTATATTTTTCCCAATTTTTTTAGTTGCTCCATTTATCTTAGAGCCTGAAAGATTTGGCAATATAACTAATATAACTCCTGCCTCTAAAAATACTTTCCTGATAAGGGGATAAAAACCTGTATGGTCTGTAGTCAAGGTCAGTGCGTATGCTATTGCTCGTTCAAAACATTCTTTGTTATATTTGGGTGCTTCAACTTTAAGTGCAGTATTAATTGCTAACCAAAACACTAAGATTTTTAGTAGTAGTGTCCAAGCGCTTTGCAAAATCTTCTTGAGTAAGACCACTTTCCTCTATGATTTCTCTAATATAGTATACCGGATGAAACGCTATTTTACCATTGTATTCTATATAATTACTCATAATGTTTACTTACCTCCGTTATCTCTACAATTCTTACACTATCTGCAATTAAATCGATATTGCAAGGATTAAAAACATTACTATTATCATCCAGTAACAGGAAAAACCGGAAGGTATTAAAAGGTTTTTGTCAATATTTTTTAATAAAAATTCAGTTTATATTCCAACTATTTCATTGGCAGAGAATAACCGCAGCTTCACACTATGCTCATATCCCCTGTTCTACAATTTCCTTCAAACGAGCAAAATTATCTTCTGCGTTTTCGCCTTCAAATAATTTCCGCCACATATGGTTTTTGCCAAACATTTCTGCAATTACTGCCCAGTCATAGCCTTTGCTTCTCATTTCTTCAATTGCTTCGACATACTTTTTTCCAAACAAAATATAGCCATCCTCAACTACGCTAATAATCTCATCTATTTGCTCGTTTTTACCAATTAAATCCTTAATACATTCTTTCAATGAATTTATGTAAATCTCATCCAACTCCTTGCTACAATTAAATCTACTCCTATAAAACAAATCTACATAGCTTCCCAAAAAAACCCGATATTTAATTAAATTAGGGAGCGCCCTTTTTTCAAGTGATATAATTACATCAATAATAACTTCTCTCCGATACAGAGCACGGCAGCATTCTATTAATTCTCTAACTTCATCCTCCGGAACACCCATTGCATTTGCAATTGTATCAATAGACATAAAAGAGTATGCTTTCTCCTGCTCCGCCCATATCATTCTCACAGCCATAATCTGCTGTCCAATTTTACGCTGTTTCTGTACCATAACCTTCATCTCCTCACTACAAAAAAACACCTAAGTATTTAACTTATTATTCCCTATCTGCCGGCTTGCCTTTATAAGTGATTTGTGCGACAATGCTATTCCCTACAAATATTTCTCCGGTTTCCATGCTGACATGAAATGCTGGAATCGTTCCTGCTTCAAGATTTTTCCATAATGCAATTTTTAGATTTTCTTTGCCAATATTCAGTTGCAAACCGTCATCATCCCATGAGAAAATGAAACATGATTTCCTTAAATGATTCCTCAATTCATCACATACACTTTTTAAATACAAATCTATTGCTGCTACATCATGTTGACGCTCTATTACGCCCTCCAAAACGTTTTTAAAAGTATCTGTACCAAAAGGTATAATGCGAACATCACCCACCCCTGTCAGCGCATTTTTATAAATATCTTTAAAAAAACTATGTTCTCAGACATTTTAGTCA
>JBGVLM010000077.1:0-11903 GCA_045124255.1 Butyrivibrio sp.
CGGTGAGACATTCAGAGCATTGCTTTTGCATGCTGTCAAGGGTGGCGTCAGCCTACCATAAAGTAAAATATCTGCAATTTTCAAGGTACAAATGAGTCTTTTTCTTTTAACTCATTTTTTCATAGGTCACTTGACACTACCGTGATTTTGTACCATCATTATAGTGTTTATGACGGTTACATACCACCAAACAACACCTTGCAATATGTCAACTGGGGGTTGCCAAACCACTTTTTAGCTAATCCATATTTGAAAGCTATCATATAAATACCTAAAGAAACTTCTAGTTTATCTCTGCTTTTCTTTTTAAAATCAACAGAAATAATGGTAAAAACAGGCAGGAAAATTCCTGCCTGCAAACAGTTCAAATTATATTTTTTTATCCCTCAAAAACTTCCTTCAACGCCTTTATCATCACCGCATTCTCTTCCTCATTCTTCACTGACAGTCTGATATAATTGCCGCCGTCGAGTCCGTCCTTGCGTGAAAGGTCCTTTATAAGAATGTTGTATTTGTTAAGCATTACATCTGCTAACTGTGTTGATGTGATTCCCGACTTAATACGGCACATAACGTAGTTTGCCTGTGACGGATATACATGAAGCTGTTCAATCTTCTGAAGCTGTTCAATGTAATCATCCCTGACTACCTTGATATGCTCCATTGCTTCCTCATAATCGTCCTTATACTTCTCGATTATCTGCATATAGTACTCTGCAAAGGAATTAATATTCCAGATTGCAACATCCTTCTTCATAAAAGCAATTCTGTCCCTGTCAGAAGAAACAATTATTCCGAGCCTTAAACCTGCAACTCCAAAAGACTTGGAAATACTTTTGAGTATAATAAGGTTTGGATTAGCTTCAAGAATCTCATTGCTTATCAGTGTGTGTTTCTCACAGTCCTTTGCAAAATCGATGAAGGATTCATCAACTATCAGTAAGGTATTTCTCGCTGCTGCCCATTTTGCCAGTTCAAGAATATCCTGCTTCTTAATAAAATTACCCGAAGGATTGTCAGGATTAATGAGAACTATGGCTTCAACGTGATTGACCTCGTAGAAATCCATTAAATCCTGTACCGTATAATTAAAATCTTTTTCTTTTACATAATAAGGCACAATGTCCTCGGTCTTTTTTCTGTGGGAATATTCCTCAAAGGTCGGATATATTGTTCCGATTCTGCCCGGAAGATTCTCCATTAATGATTTAATCAGCTCTGCCGTACCGTTTCCGACACACACATATTCAGGAAGAATGTCAAAATATTTGCCTGCAAGAAGACTGTTAACACTCATTCCTGACGGATATTCACGAATCAGCGTCTCAAAATTAGCCTTCATCTCATTCATAAACCTTGTATTAGGAAAATATGGGTTAACAAGATAGCAGAAATCATGCATTGCAGGATATCTCCAATAACCGCCAAAACGGCGTGAATATTTCTGTACTTTGTCAATACCTTCTGCAAAAATGGACTCTGCAATATCCACATCCTGAATATCGTTAATCTCATACCACCTCTCGTCCGAAACAACCAGAGCAGGAATAGAGGTTTTGTGTCCCATTGTGACAACCTTCAAAGCGGATTCATATAATGCCGAATCGCCCCACGCCTTGATATATGCCTCCATTAATGGCATATATTTTTTCTGAATAAAAGTTTTGCTGAATTTATAAATACTTACTGTTTTGTAATAATCATTGATATTGTTCATATCATACGAATGGTTATCTATAAATTCCGTAATATTATTATGATTATCAAGCTTAACAATTGTGCCGTCCATCCAAGGCTCAGGTCTGGCAACAAAAGTCACACAGTCATTCTGATTTTTAACAAGTGTCTCAATCATTGAGCCGTCAAAAATAATATCCGATTCAAGAACAATAGTGTCATCCTGTACAAGATAGTCCCTTGTAAGCCATAAAGAATAGATGTTGTTCGTTTCATTGTATTTCTCATTATTAACAAAAACAATGTCTGCTCCGATGTCAAGCTTCTCAACATACTCTCTAAGAACCTCGCCCTTATAGCCGGTGACGATAATAATTCTGTCCATTCCGGCATTACAAAGATTCTCTAAGGCTCTCTCTATTAAAGTTCTGTCGTTTATCGCCACCATACATTTTGTATGGTCCTTTGTTAACTCTTTAAGTCTTTTTCCGATTCCGGCGGCAAGAATTACTGTCTGCATATTTTTCCTCCAAACTTTTAATCAGTATATCCGTTTCTGACCCATGCAACTGCATGCTCATAATCTGCCATTGTATCAACCTCTCTGGTTCTGATATACACCATTTCGAGAGGCATCAGAGGGGTCATCATATCACATACATGGCGGTCACCCGGAACAAGTCTGTCTGTTCTTACCTGTGCAAGTCCTGTCCATTCATACTCTCCCTCTTCCCTTGAAAAACCGACTCCGTAAATTTTACCGTCCTGAGTTAACGTCTTCATCTTCATAGGGTCGTCCGTTCCGATTGCGGTGCCGCATACGCATTCCTTATCACTCTCCAGCACCATTTTCAAATCATCAGGATGTACGAGCAAATCACCGTCAAGTGATACAATCATCTCTCCCGCATGCTTCATTGCAAGCGAGAAGCTTCCGCCCGTTCCTGTATTGCGGTAATTGTGATTAAAAACAAATAAAATGTCCTTACGATAGCTGTTAACTACCTCAATAACTTTTTCCATCTGGTAGCCTACAACGATTCTGATATCATCATAATCCTTTAATAATTCAAGCTGTCTGATAATTAAAGGCTTGCCGTCTATATCAATAAGCGCCTTGGTTGAACCGATTCCGAGTCGGCTTCCCATTCCTGCACAGCTTATAACAATTGTCTTAGAAACTGACATAATTTCTCCTCCGAATATGTTGCATGTGTAGCGGACTGCATAACAGCAGGTGCTATATCCCTTACTCCGCCAAAACCAATTCCAACCTCTGCCGCTGCAATCATTTCAGCGTCATTATTACCGTCACCGACTGCAACAAAAGGTTTGTCTATTGCCGCAATCGCTTTTGATTTATCAATAACCTTTAAAACCTCAGTAATTCTATTGTCAGAGACTCTTGCTTTCGAACATAAGCAGTGCTCACTCATTCCGATTCTATCCATAAGTCTGCTAATCCATACATCAAGATTACCTGTTACAACATAGCAGCGTTCGGAATTTTCTCTGATAAAATCAACAATTTTATCGTTAACAGGTATATCCCTGACCATATCGGAAACCTCATCCACAGGAATATCCTTAAGCAGCTCAATCCTCTTAAGAAAGCTCTGTTCAAAAGGAATCTCTCCCTGCATTGTAAGCTCCGTAAGTGCTCTCATCTCTTCTTCCTTATTAATTGCTTTCGCAATCTGCGGAAGAATCTCAACCTTGGTGATTGTCGCATCTAAATCGAACAAAAAAACATATTCGCTCATTGGTCACCTCTCTAATGACTTTATTCTCTTTGTGATATTACCATTTTTATTGTAAATTATCAACCTTTAGGGTAAATAATAGCTTACGAAAAAATGGGAAAAATCCGGTGGTCATTCCACCGGATTTCAATTTTACGCTTCATTCTCTGTAATACAATACTTCGATACAACCATATAAGATAAATATGCACATATTAACATAACCCAGCCTATAAGTCTTACTACCGATACACTGTTGTAAAAATCTCCTATTATACTTCTGATTGTTACGAAATCCACATTACCATTCCTTACTATATCCAATCTTGAAATAGTACTGAACACTAATGGTATAATAAAATAAGCTACCGCTGCCAATATCCACACCAGCACGCTGAAACCGACCCCTGATTTCTTCGATTTATCAAGCTTATTCTTAATAAGCAGCCATACATCCTATCGCTATCGACAGAAATCTGCCTGCAGCCTTTGTCTGCTGTTCCTTAATTTCCTTCATTATTATCCTCCTGTTTAACACAACCAAATAAATATAGTAAAATATTACTTTTTAAACTTTAAATTTACCCATTCTTTCAATAAGCTCTGCCGACTCTTCTTTCAGCTTATCTGCACCATCGGCAACATTACGGCAGCTCTCAGATACATTCCGGGTATGCTGATTCAGTTCATCCGTTGAACGCGCAATCTGTTCCGTAGACTGAAGCTGTGCTTTTGAAATCTCTTCAACCTGTTTTGAAACAGCATCAACCTTATCAACAAGTTGTATCATCTCTTTTACACGCTGGCTGGTCTCATCAACCTTCTGATACAATTCACCAAACGTAGCACTTGCATCTTCAACAATACCTACATTGGTCTTAACCTCTTCAACGCTGGCATTCATATACATTACTGCTGTATCAACCGTACTTCGGATTTCAACGGTCAGATTGGAAATCTTATCCGCAGCAGAGCTTGAATTAGCCGCCAGCTTACCAATCTGTTCCGCAACAACTGAGAATCCTCTTCCTGCCTCTCCGGCTCTCGCCGCCTCAATCGACGCATTGAGTGCCAAAAGATTGGTCTCAGACGCAATGTCAACAATCAGATTTACCATATCAACAATCTGTGTAACAATATTACTTACATTTTTGAATTGTTCATTCAGAATCATAATGGAAGTATTAATATTAACCATTCCATTGTTAATCTGTTCCATATCCTTCTTACCATTCTGGGACATATTAACGCTTTCCTGCATTAATTTCTCTGCGGTCTCACCTTCCATATCAGCATTGCGTGTTAATACTGCAAGGCTCTCCATCTTATAGGAAGCCTCTTCTGCTGACCTTGCGAGCTGCTCTACCATCGTATCAAGCATTTCCATCTCTCTGTTCTGATTAGTGGCCGCTTCCTTAAGTGAATCAGATATTGCCCCGTTATCGGCAGACTGCTTCTCCAGCCATCCGGCAATACTGCAAAGCTCAGAAATAGTATCCCTCATCTGGGTTATAAAAGACTGCATGTTATTACTCATTGCAGCAATTTCATCATTACCCTTAATTACAAGATTCTCAGAGAAATCTCCCTCTGCAATTCTATCAATAACCTTTGTCATTCTGCCAATCGGTTTAACAATACGGTTCATCATATTTAAAATAACAACAATAAGTATTACTGCAGCCACAACCGCAATCAATACCATTATAAATTCCATTTTGTGCAGGTCTGACAGAACCTTCTGTTCTGTTACATAAGTAACCAGATACCAGTCCGTATTATCCACGGAATTAAGGCATACATAATATTTACCGTCATCACCCTTAACTGAAATTATTCCGCTTTTGTCAGCCTTCAATGCTTCACCGATATTGAAATACAATGAATCCAGTTTCTCATCTTCGAGAGTAACTGCCATCATATCCTTATCAATATGCGCTATAATTGTCTGAGTATCCTTTGTAACAAGAAAAGCGTCAACCTCTCCTTCGCTGGAAATATCTGACACACGTCCGGATACATAATCAAGATATACATCCGTTGCCAAAACTCTTACAGCGTCAGAATAATTAATGCGTACGGATGCGCTAACACAAACCTGACCTGTCAACGAATCATAATATGGCTCGCCAAAAGCAAATTCCTTATTATCCTTGCCATCGACATACCAGTCACGCTCTGTAATTACCCAGTCGTCATCAGGAACCCAGCCGGAACCGTCAAGATATACTCCATTGCTGTCTCCCATATAAAGCCCTAAAGGATATGCTTCATTCAAATCCAGTGTAGTCTCCATATAATTCAAAGTTGCTTCATCATCTGCAAAGCCGCCATTTTCAATAGTGTGCTTATAAACATTCAGCTCCGAAAAAATACTTCCCGTCCATTTGCTTATCTCTTCCGCATTTACCTGCGATGAAGCCTGTAACTTATCCTGTGATGTCTTTAGCACAACATTTCTTGCCAATGCAAAAAAAGATATAATTAATGCTAATACAATCGGAATTACGATTACGATTAATTTAAGTTTAATACTAATTCCTTTTTTCTTTTGACTGCTCATTATAATACCTCCGGCTACAACCTAAAATTATATAAAACAACTGGTACTATTGTACCATAAAAAGGTATTATTCTTCAACACTCTTCTTTATCGGACTTCCAATATGTCCACCTTACTGCCGGTCGATAACCCATTTTTTTATAAAAATCATTCATACCTCCGGTCATATGTGTTGCACCCAGTTTTTTCATTCTGCGGTATAATTCTGATAACGCTGCCGACGCCAGACCTCTGTTCCGATATTCCGGAATAACGCAAAGCGGTTCCAAATATGCCAGCTTATTATCCGGCGTCCACCACATTCCGGCATAGCAGGCATATTCGCCCTTCTCATCCGCAATAGCAACTGCAAGCTCAGGGGTTGCATGCGGGGCCACCTGCAGCAGATAGTTGTTTTGCTCATACTGATTATCCCACAAGCCTTCTTCAACTTCATGGTCGAATCCCTTCCAACAGCATTTACCGATTTTGTTTACATCAAGCTCCTGCGGCTTTACAAAAGAAAAGCCTTCCGGCAATGGATAATCAAGCGTATCTTCAAAATCAAACTGCATATCCTGACACTCTCCAACCATGACATAGCCCAACTTTGCTGCTGCCTGTATTAATGCCTCCTGCCCCCCAAAAAGAATCAATTGTATCGGCTCTTTTTTGCCGCTCATATTCTTTTTTGCATACTCAATCATCTCTGATGCCAGTTCTTCATATCCCGGTTTCAGGCAGAAATAAATATCCGTTACCGGCTGTTCATAAAAACAGAATGCCACAATCTCACCGTTATCCTCCCATATACGATTCTTATAGGAATACGATAAATCCATCCAATAAGAGAATGATGAATATGCATATTCAAAAAAAGGAGCCGGGACACCGTTTCTCCAATCTCTTTCATAAATATCCAGCATGAACTGATATACCTTTGTGCAGTCCGCCAACACGCTAAACTGTCTTGTTGTAATTTTTTTCATTTTATTTTTTCTCCTTTCAAACATATATCTTAAGCAATTGTATGAAAAGAAAAAAAGCCGTACAAGTATCAAGAATAATTATAATTATTTTTACCCAAAAACGCCTGCCGTCTCCGGCAAGCGTTCCTTGATTATCCGTATATTATTTTTCTAATTGTACTATATGCCAGACCATACCGCTCCATTAGCATATCTATCGGACAGCCTTCTTTATAAAGGCTTCTAATCTCTGCATTTCGTTCCTGATAGAATATGCGTGAACCGCTGACAGCTCCCCATTGCTTCTTAGTCGAAGCCTTCGGAATGTAAATCACATCTCCGTCAATATAGTTTTGAAGCTCTTTTAATAATTTTTCCGGCAATATTTCTGCTGCATTTATATATTTCATTCTTACCGCTCCTTATTTATTTCTTAATAAATAAAGTGCAGAAACAGCAGAACATATAGTGTTATTCGCCCATACAGAGTTCTATATGCCTGCTATTCTGCATGGGCAACATAATTCTTAAGTCCGTTTTGATACAATGCTCTCATTTTACGCTTCATATACTTTATCACCTCCTACTACAATAATCTGTTTTTGCTTCCTCCATTATCTGCTTCTGTACCTTTTTACTGAAACTATTGAATACTGTTTCATATGCATGGTCTATCATATTAAGCAGTTCATCATCCGAAAAATCATTTAAATAAATTGTATTCCAATATGGCTGCTGTACCGGCGGACAATGATATCCGCGAACCACCTTTTCCGGATAAACCATTCGATAAAACTCACCCGTTTCCCTAGTACATTTCAGTGTAATTTTGTAATCCCACTCATAGGGATATACCTGGGCAAAAATCTTACCATTTAATTTATAACATATCGGCACATCGCCAAACGGATATGTTTCATCCGCCTTATGCTTTTCTAAACAATATTGTTTAATATCTTCTACGTTCATGTTTACTATCCTAATATATTTTTATGAGAAAGCACCAAAGTTGTATCACAGATATCAACCTTTTTAATATGATGATTTCTTGCAAGCCATGAAACACCTCTACCAATCGTCTGCCGAGTAACAAAATCAACATCTTGACGAGAATCTATCAATCCATTATCTATTCCAATCATTAATACTTCCTCAAATTATTTTCTTTATCAAAAAATGCTTTCTCCAGCATACTACTAATTTTCTCACATGGAAATTCTGCACATTGATTGCATTTATCTACATTATGCTCCTTTATGCATTCAAGCAATTGATATGTACATTGTTTATGATAAGAACATCCCTCACATCTGATTTTTTCATTAGATACAATTATCTCCGCATAGGGTTATTTTTTCTTCCATATAACACCTCCATGATGTCAAATCATATATAATCATTTATCTGAACTATATCTTGTCCCTGTAAGAAAACACAAAAATGGTATCCTGATGCTTATTTCACAACAAATAAAAGTTGCCGCATACGCCAGTAACACAGTACCTACAAACAAAACAAAGGTGTTGTTTCCAACAACTCCATATAATATGTACTGGAACAAAACAACCCATATAAAATGATAAATATAAAACAAGAATGACCGTTTATTCATGTAATCTGCTATTTTTCCACTAAAATTCAAATATTTCTTTGCCAAACCAAGCAGAGCAATAATCATAATCCATTCGGACACATGCTTAGTCATAGTATTAAGTAAAATAAATTCTTTATCTGACCAAATAAAGAAATACACATTCAGTATTGTTGCTACTAATCCAATACCTAATAACAGCCAGGATTTCTTTTCTGCTTGGCATATTATCATTTCATCAGTAAATACATAATAACCAAGTATAAATAGATAAGTGTATTCTACAAGACTTTTTCCACCTACAGAAAGCAATTTGCTTAGCAATGGTAATGGCAATCCTAAAACCAAAACAAACCAAAAAGGAATTGCTATTTCCTTTTTCAAAACAAACCTTTTCGATAGTGCTATTATTCCTACGCCAACAGCTGAAATAATCAATAAATATAGCAAAAACCAAAACTGCCCTAGCGAAAAGCCTCCATCTGCACCAATTAAGTCTGTATATTTTGTAAAAAATATAGCGTAATGTTCCAGAAATCCACCACTGTACGAACAATTAAACTTATCAGCTAAGTATGTCATAATTGGCATTAAAACAATTGTTCCAAACAAAAAAGGAACAAACAATCTCTTTACTCTTTCAATCAAATATTCCTTATTCGTCCTCTTTTGCAACGCATACTTCGTACTTACTCCCGCACAGACAAATAACAACGGCATAAAAAACGGACTAAAAAAAACAATAATACTGCTAATAAATCTGTTTCCTTCATAATAAATATAATTTGGTTCATCCCAAACATTCCACGCCTGAGCCGTATGATATGGAATGAGTATCAAAAGCGTTATCCATCTTAAATTGTCAATATAATGCTTCCGCATACTTAAATTCATAATTTTGTTCTACCTAATACTAATACATTATTTTTGTGCTATTTATAATCATTATATCACTCAAAAATCATTACAACAATCAACAAAACTGTCCTTTGAAAACAAAGAACTGAGCCAATTAAGTCAATTGATACTCAAAAAGTGTTAATTATTTAATAATATTAGCAACACAACTGTTAACGTCACAAATTGTATTGTTCTGAATATTTTTAGTGGTATTTCTTTTTCGTAGAACGATACATTTTGTGATTATTATATCTATTTCAAAATTTTTTTAAGTTCAAAATAAGCCCATGGGCTTTTTACCTCCAATTCAAATGAAAGAACTAATAACAATAAAATTGATACACGCTGAATATTACCCGATGCACAACAACATCGACATTAACCACTATGACGGACATATCCTCCGGATTGACTGTAATCAGGCAGAATCTAGAATACAGACCACTCCTAATTCACAACGATGCCTGAATGCTCTGGCAATTGATAATCCGCTGGAATATGCCAGACTTGCTCTCGATGGTGAGATGCAGGCGTGGGTTGATGCGGAAGATATTTTGGAGCCTTTTTAAGTGTCTCACTCCATATAGTTGTAAACGGATGGCTCATGAGAGCCATCCACTTCTATTTATCTGCCACTTCTTCTAACGCTTTAAAATCACAACAGAACTTAACTACCTTTCCGGTTGCCATCTGTTTATCATACAACTTGTTGGCTTTTCCAATTACTTCATCAATTACCTTCAAGCAAAAGGAATATTCCTTATTTAGCAAGTCCTTATATTTTTTGACATCATCGGTATCTGTGTCTTCTGGATTAATATTTACTCTGCTGTAAACACCATCCACAATCGGAATCATCTTCTTAATATCCATGACAGAAAGAATATGCTTTACATCATCTTCTTCTGCTGCCACCCAAATATCTCCTTGCCCCATACTGGACTTCTTGGCCATCTCATAAATCAGATAGCATTCTTTATCGACATTTTTCCATGTCTTATGCTTCTCTTTCGCTGAAGATAATGGAATTACATATTTTCTGTCATTTTTATTTATCAGAATTCCTATGTATGGCTTATTCACATATCCGCTTGGCTTGTAATATACCTCTGAGCATGCATCATGCAGCTTTTTGAGGTAGCTTTGGTCAATGTTGATAAATGTCAACTTTCCCTCTAGTATAAACATAATACTGATCCTTTGTATTTTGAGTTAAAAAATGTGGGAAGACTAAGCTTCCCACTCGTTAATGTTCATCTCTTTACGGATTGATTACCGAAGGTTAATGGAGACCTTCTTTAATGTTCATCTCTTCTATGGTTCAAGACCATAAGGTTAATGGAGACCTCTCTATAATTATAATATGACAATTAACAGTCTGTGTCAACTGCAATATTATATATTATATTTTGTCCTCAAAAAAAATTTTATTCAGACAAATACTATAATAATTCTGTCAGTTCATCCTTTGATTTCCTACCCATAAATACAAACTCCATCAAAGAATGAAATTCATTAACTTCATCTGAATGATTAACAATATCTAGATCTCTAAAATCAGTATAATATTTCATAGCCTCTTCAAAAATCTTTTCATAGCCTACTGCTTGCTCAATTTTTCTTTTAAACTCTGAAAGATGCCTTTCTATGTGTTGTTCGTAATGCAACACAACCTACAGCATCTACATTTTTAGCAATTAGATAACACATGTTAATCTTTTTTTACAAATATACTTGTGTAGCCAATTATTAAATTGTCTGTCATAATAAGTATTATATTGAATTTCAATCGGATAGTGACTTCCACTCATTTGAAAATACACATGAATGCCACGATATCCATCGTCATTTGCTTTTCCGGTTGACATATCAGCCACGTTAATCTTTACCAATTCAGCGATAAGACTTTCTTTATCAAAATAATGCAGATTTTACCACAAAGCAAGCTAATTTACACTATAACTCCATTGCTTTCCGGCTTAAAGTACTTCAAAGAGATGATTATATGTTAGAAAACGAACTTGACCTAGAATTAAAAGTATAGTTATCAAATAGAGGGATGAACTACCCGAGTTTGCCACTTTTAAATAAAAATAATTTAAAAAAAAGCCTTATTTTATCATATTTAGGCTTTATTTTTTTGTTCTTTTATGGTATACTATTTATGTCGGTATATAAGGCTATACGAGGTGATAATTATGTATATTGAAAAAAACAAAAATAATGGCATAGATTATTTACGACTTGTAAAAAGTCAAAGAATTGTTAATTCCAAAGGAATTAAAACTTCAACTAAATCTGTTGTTTATAACATTGGTCCTCTTTCAAGATTTGATGATGGAAAACCAAATTATGTTGAACGTTTAAAGCAATCCTTCAAACAGGGAAAACCTATCATCCCTGAATTACAACGTTTTTGTACTGATCCCCTCCCAAAAGAACACTATGATATTCATTTTGAAGAAGGAGATCCTGATTGTGTT
>JBGVLM010000078.1:0-54901 GCA_045124255.1 Butyrivibrio sp.
TTGTTTAGTGAGTTTTTTGTTTGGTAGCTTAATTTTACTACAAAAAGAAAGATGATTCCTTATATTTTGTGCATTTTTTTAAAATTGTTTATTACGAATCTACCGAAATGTCAGCGTTGTGGATAAAAGTACGGAAACTCAAGTTTTTTATAACTTGACTTATAAATAATTATTTTTTATAATTATAAAGATATTTTTATATCGAAAATATTAACTGGTAACTGGAGTCAATTATATGGAATTTGCTGATATGCATTGTCATGTCCTTCCGGGAGTGGATGATGGTGCTGCCAATACAGAAGAAGCCCTGAATATGCTTAGAATGGCATATAAGGACGGAATACGACAGATTATTGTAACACCTCATTATCATGTCAGAAGAATGAAGACCAAAGCGGATGAGATAAGGCTGTGCTCGGATGAACTGAATCAGGCTACAAAGGTGCTTTTCCCGGGTATGCAGATATATCTTGGGCAGGAAATTTATTATTATTCTGATGCTCTTAAGGATTTAAAGGCGGGCAGGGCTTTGACAATGGCGGCTTCAAGATATGTGCTGCTGGAATATTCAACAACAGTTTCATTTAATGAAATAAAAGACAGCATTTATGAAATGGTAACTGAAGGATATATTCCGATAATTGCCCATGTGGAGCGTTATGGCAATCTGTATGACAGTGCGGACAGTGTAGAAAAGCTTGTTGAGGATGGGGCATACATACAGGTTAATGCGGGCAGCATAACGGGTAAATCAGGCGGAAATGTTAAGAAGTTTACTAAGAATCTTCTGAAAAACAGGCTGGTACATCTTGTGGCTACTGACGCACATGATACGGTAAAACGTGTTCCGGTAATGTCTGACGCGGCAAAATATGTTGCCAGAAAAATCGATATGGAATATGCGGAGCGTATTTTTTATAAAAATGCACACCTGATTATTCAGGATGAATATATATAAAAATGGAGTTTGTCATGGAAAATTTTTCGAATGAAAACAAAAATCAGGACTATACGAAGGAAACGGAAATTGATTTAATGCAGCTTTTCAAGGCTTTGCTGAACAAATGGATTATAATTCTGATAGTGGGAATTGTATGTGCATTGGTTGTTTTCTGCTACAATAAATTTTTCGTTACACCACAGTATACCTCCTCAACTCAGATTATGGTAATTAACAGGCAGAGTGAGAACAGCATTACGGCTACGGATATAACCTCGGCGTCGAGTCTTTCAAGGGATTATGTGGTAATTGTAACCTCTTCAACCGTTATGGACAGGGTTATTGCGGATTTGAATCTGGATATGACATCAGCCGAGCTTTCCAAAAAGGTAACAGCCAGTATTGTTTCTGATACAAGACAGATTAGAATTAATGTAAATGACCCGGACCCGATTATGGCAAAGCAGATTGCAGACTCGGTTGCTAAAGCATCAGGTACGAGAATTTCGGAGATTATGTCTGTCAGCAATATGGTTCAGGTTATTGACCCGGGAAGTCTGCCGACGGCACCGTCATCACCTAATGTTACAAAATACACATTAATTGCATTCGTGATAGGTGTTATAGTTACATGCGTTGTTATCATAATTATAAACATTATTGATGATAAAATCAAAACGTCAGAGGATGTTGAGAAATATCTTAACTGTAGTGTTTTGGGAATTATACCGGTGTTTGAAGGTGAGAATTCCGGCAAAAAGAAAAAAAGCTTTTTCAGAAAGCATTAATTGGAGGATAGTATGTTAAAGATTAATATAGGTAAATTAATAAAACTTGATTACCGCTCCAATGAGGCTTTTAAGAGATTGAGAACCAATATATTGTTCTGCGGAGATGATGTTAAGGTTATAGGAATTACAAGCTGCATTCCTAATGACGGAAAGAGCGCTGTTTCACTTAACCTTGCCGTATCGTTATCACAGCTTGGCAAAAAGGTCCTTTTTGTGGACTGCGATTTGCGTAAATCGGTTATTGTAGGTAAATATAAGATAAGCAAAGCAACCAACGGAATGACACATTACCTTACGGGAATGAATACAATGGATGATGTAATCTACAGTACAACCATTGAGAATTTCTATATGGCTTTGTCAGGTCCCGTGCCGCCTAATCCGGCAGAGCTGCTTTCAAGTCAGAAGTTCGCTGATATGATTCGTTCTGTAAGAAAAATTTATGATTATGTAATTATCGATACACCGCCTCTCGGAAGCGTGGTGGATGCGTCCATTATTGCAAAGGAATGTGACGGTGTGGCATTGGTTGTAGCTGCCAATGCGGTCAGCCATAAGTTTGCGGCGGGAATTGTTGAGCAGATTAAAACAACGGGAACGAAATTTCTCGGAATTATTCTGAATAAGGTTGATTTTAAGGTTAACAGCTTTTATGGAAAATATTACGGAAAATATTATGGTAAATACGAATCCCGTGAGGACAAAAATGAAATACATGAAGATTCCGGAGAATCAGTAAACTGAGGTGATTTATTAAAATGAAAAAATTCAAATATTTAATCATCCTTTTTGTGCTTTTAGCATTTTCGGCAGTTATATATATTGTGTCCAATGTGATTGATGATGAAAATGCTCCGCAGATTAGTATAGCGGATAATATTACATATTATGACGGAATTACTGAACAGGAATTATTAAAAAATGTTTCTGCGGTTGATGACAGGGACGGGAATGTTTCAGATACGTTGATTGTTAAGGATATTATTAAGATTAAGAATGATTCTCAGGTTAAGATTACTTTTGCTGCAAGGGATAATGATAATAATGTTGCTGTTAAAAGTATAGTCCTTAGCATAAACGGACAGGAAAATACAAATAATATACCGGATGATGAAGAAGCCACAAAGGAGCCTGAGACGGAGCCGGCTGCAACAGAGCCGCCTACAACCGAGGTTCCTACAACGGAGTCTGCTGTAATTGATGAAATTCCCATTTCGGAGCGTCCTGTTTTGACCCTTACGACTTACCGGACTGAGGTTAAGAAGGGTACGGATGTCAACTGGCTGAAATATGTAAGTGACATTACTGATAATAAGGACTCAAGAAACGAGCTTTTCAGAAGAATACAAATCAGAAATTATGTTGATATTAATACACCGGGGCAGTATGAAATAATATATGTCTGTTCGGATACAGAGGGAAATTATTCAGCTGAAACAGCTTTGATGGTAACGGTAACTGAATAACAATATACATTAACTGGCAGTTTTAATAGCAGGACTGGCAGTTTTTGTTGTTATAGTGTATAACTGATATATAGTGTCAGACAGGAGAGGAAAATGAAAAAAGATAAAGCGGTATTATACCGGATTATGCGTCCGTTCTTTACTTTTTTGTTTAAAATATATTATAATCCGACGATTATTAATAAGGAGTATATTCCGACTGAAGGTGCCGCAGTAATTGCGGGCAATCACAAGCATGCGCTTGACCCGATTCTGGTGGATGTCTGTACCAAAAGGGTTGTGCATACACTTGCCAAAAAGGATTTGCATGACGGATTTTTGGGGTGGTTTTTCAAGGCAATCGGAACAATTCCCGTTGATTTGCATGCAGCCAGGAATCATGCGTCACTTGAAAGGGCAGTTGAATATCTTAAGGATGGTTCATTGATTAATGTGTCACCGGAGGCGAAGAGAAATTATACTACGGAGATTCTGCTGCCGTTTAAACCGGGAGCGGTGGTAATGGGTATAAGAACAAACTGTCAGGTAATTCCTTATGCAATAACAGGGGATTACCGTTTCAGAAGCAGAAATCTGAGGATTACTTTTGGTAAGCCGTTGGATGTTAAGGATTTGTCAGTTGAAGAGGCTAATTCTTTACTTTTTGGTACAATAAGAGAAATGCTGGTTCAGGAGAAGGACAGGAATGAATAGACGGACAGAGCTGAATTATCCGGATTGTTCCGTATACGGATTATTGGAGCAGTCAATTTCAAAATACGGAGACAGAATAAGTTATAATTATTTTGGAAATAAGAAAACCTATAATGAGCTTGGCAGATATATTGATGAATGCGCAAGGGCGTTTAAGGCACTTGGGGTCAATGAAGGTGAGTGTGTAAGCATATGCATGCCGAATACTCCGGAGGCAGTAATTGCTTTCTACGCACTAAATAAAATAGGTGCGATTGCCAATATGATTCATCCTCTGTCCGCTGAGAATGAGATTAAGTATTTTCTTAATTTAACGGACAGCCGTTTCATAATAGCAGTTGATTTGGCATATAATAAGATATGCAATATTTATAAAGACACTAAACTTAAGAAATGCATACTGGTGTCCGTTAAGGATTCCATGCCTGCGTTTCTTGGTATTATGTATCGGCTTACAAAGGGCCGCAGGACTAAGGTTGTCAATAATGATAATTTTATTAACTGGAAGCAGTTTAAAAAATTGGGAGTGAATTATAAGGGCAGTTTCGGTGTTTTTGACGGCAGCCGGACGGCGGCGATATTATACAGCGGCGGTACAACAGGCGAACCTAAGGGCATAGAGTTAACCAATCTGAATTTCAATGCATTGGCAATGCAGAGCTTTACTGCGTGTGAATGCCTTGAAACAGGAGATATGGTACTTGCTGTTATGCCGGTATTTCACGGCTTCGGTCTCGGAATATGCATACATACGGTGCAGTATTTTGGCGGAACGAGTATTCTCCTGCCGCAGTTTAGTGCAGCAGGCTTTCATAAACTTATTAAAAAATATAAACCGAATATTATTGCAGGTGTGCCGACTCTTTATGAAGCACTTCTCAGAAATAATAAAATGGACGGATATGATTTATCTTTTTTAAAATGTGTGATTTCGGGAGGGGATTCTCTGTCGGTAAGCCTTAAGAATAAAGTTGATGAATTCCTTAAACAGCATAATGCCGATATCCAGATAAGGGAGGGATACGGGCTTACGGAATGTGTAACCGGAAGCTGCCTGACACCTGTTAGGGAATACAGAGTGGGAAGCATCGGACTTCCGTACCCTGATACATATTATAAAATTGTTAAGCCGCAGACTGATGAGGAATTACGGGCAGGCGAGGACGGAGAGATTATTATAAGCGGTCCGTCGGTAATGAAGGGCTATTATAAGTCGCCTGATGAGACAGACAGGGTGTTAAGGACTCTTTCTGACGGCAGGGTATGGCTGTATACCGGTGATTTGGGCTGTATTGATGAGGACGGCTTTGTATATTTTAAACAGAGAATTAAAAGAGTCATTGTAAGCTCAGGCTATAATATTTTTCCGCAGTATATAGAAAATATTATTGATTCACATCCTGATGTGCTGATGTCATGCGTTATCGGAATACCGCATGATTACAAAATACAGGTTCCGAAGGCATTTATTGTACTGAAGAATGATGTGGAGGCAACGGAAAGCTTACTTAACGGAATCAAAGCCCATTGTGAGAAGAATCTTGCAAAATACTCCCTGCCATACGAATATGAATTCAGGAAGGAGCTTCCTAAGACCTTAGTCGGCAAAATAGCATATTCAAAGTTAGAGGAAGAGGAAAGAAACAGAAATGAACACTAAAAAGCTTACGGTACTTTTGATTCATCCTGAAATTTCAAGAACTAAATATAATTTTGCCGGAGTAATAGAAAATGAGTGTCTGGAACTGGAGTATATCTCTGCAGTTCTCAAAGCAGAAGGACACATGGTATATATGTATGACGGACAGATTGAGAAGGTATCCGTCAAAAGCCGGATTAAGGAATGCAGTCCCGACATTGTATATGTGTGCGGAAGAACACGTCAGGAGAATTTCATGCTTGAATACTGCGAGGAGGCTAAGAAATATAATCCGCGTATTATGACGGTAATCGGCGGACTTCATGCACAGCTTTGCTATGAAAGAATGTATCGGGATTATGTCGATTATATTTTAATTTCTTTTGATATTTATACACTTTTCAATATGATTGAAAGGCATTTTTACGGGGCATGCAATGCCGTTGATGAGGTTAAGGGCGTATGCTTTAAAAGGGACGGAGAGTGGATATGCACAGGCAGGACTGAATTTGACATAAACAGACTTCCGCTGCCTGACAGAAGCTATTTCCATGAACATCCCGATAATTACAGGTACCTTGAACTGACGCATGCCGCGTGGGTAAGAACTGCCTACAGCTGCCCGTATAACTGTGCTTTCTGCCACAGAAACAGAATGAATAACAGCAGATATTCATGCAGGGATATTGAAAAAGTGGTTGATGAAATAGAGCAAATCAGCTCGGAAAATATCTATATTGTTGATGATGACTTCCTCTACAACAGGGAGCGGCTGCTTCGGTTTGTGGAATTAATCAAAGCAAAAAACATTAATAAGAGATATATCTGCTACGGCAGGGCGGATTTCATTGCTGCCAATGAGGATATAATGGCAGAACTCAAATCAATAGGACTCTATTATGTGCTTGTGGGTCTGGAGACAATGGAGGATGACTGCCTTAAGAAATATAACAAGCGTTCTGATTCGGACAGCAATGTACGCTGTATTGAAATCTGTCACAGGCTGGGAATTAACATAATGGCAATGTTTATTCTGGATTTGGATTTTGTTCCGAAGGATTTTAAAAAGCTGTATAAATGGATTAAAGCACATCACTTAAAGCATGTTGCGGTGTCCGTGTTTACACCTGAGCTTGGAATGGAGATAATTGACGAATATGCCGACAGGCTTATAACGGATAATCCGTCACACTGGGATTATCTGCATCTGGTTGCAAAGCCTTCCAATATAAGCGTCAGACGCTATTATTTTAATTATTATGTTCTGCTTATTAAACTGTTTCTTAAAGCAAAGCATGAGGGTGTATATGATTTTATAAATTACGGCGATTACATACGTTCGTTTATCAAGAATTTTATAAAAGGAAAAAGAAAAAATGACGACCAGTAAACAGGATGAGAATAAAGTTAATAAAATAATACCGAGTAAGCTTGAAACGGGCTTGCAGAAACTTCTGTACAAAACAATCGGAAAAAGGATTCCTCCGAATGTAACACCCAATCAGATAACGCTTCTTGGTGCAATAGGAGGCTTAATAGGCATTATATGTGCCTTTTTAAGTATTATCAGCCCGTATTTTCTGTTTGGAAGCATATTCGGGCTTGTAAGCCATCTTATCTGTGACGATTTGGACGGCTATGTTGCAAGAACGAGGAATATGACCTCAAAGGCAGGAGCGTATTTTGATTTGCTGACGGATATTCTGCATATTACGTTTCTGATTATCGGACTTGCTTTTTCAGGGGTAATAAGCTTTCAGCTTGCGGTGTTTATGGTACCTGTGTATGCACTTATGATGTTTACGTCAATGAACTATATTATGTATCTTAGAGAGTTTCTGTTTCCGAGACTTGGTCCTGTTGAGACACATCTTTTCTTTGCTGCATTGTGTGTAAGCGGAATAGTGCTCAAAGGAAAAGCATTGTTTTATATAGGGCAGTTTCCTGTTAAGCTTGGCGATATTTTATGCACAGTGGGAGCCCTGCTTATGTATTTTGAAATGATAAGATTGCAGATTAAATTGTTTATACGTTTAAAAAAGATTGATGGGAACAGTAATGAATAACAGAGCAGTTTATGTTGTATTGATTAAAGCCATGACGGGACTTGGCAGATTTGCACGCAGGATATCGGGATATGACTATACACATATAGCAGTATGCCTTGATTCGTCACTGGATGATTTTGTGACATTTTCAAGACGCAGGCATGGTGCGCCGTTTGACGCAGGTTTTATGCATGAGCGGAGGTCGCATTATGCTTTCGGAAAAAATGACAGTGTTAAGGTTAAGGTGTTTGAAATTCCGGTCAGTGACAAAGCCTATAATGATATACGGGCTTTTGTTTCCAGAGTGGAAAATGACAGGGAATATGTATTTAATTTTTTTTCAATGGTAACAATGCCGTTGATACACGGCTTTAAAATTTACAAGGCTTACAACTGTATGTCTTTTGTCGGAAGAATTCTTGAATTATCCGGTGCCGTGAAAATGGATAAAAAATATTACAGATATTCTATTAAGAATTTTGACAGGCTGCTTTCCGGTTATCACAATGAGGAAACTTATTTGAAAAAAGATTGTGAGGATTGGGATTATATGGCAAAGACAGGCTTTTTTAAAAATATCGGTTTATACATTAAATTAAATGGAATATTGATATATAGATTAATTTTTAAAAGTATGGTAAAATTTTAATGGATTTTTTAAATCCTTGTGAATGGATTGGTGATGTGTATGAAATGCAGAGAGTTTCAGAAGAATATTCCCGGCATAATTAAGAAAACTATTCCTGTAAAGGATATGGGAGACTTAATTGAACATCTTGAGAATTGTAAAGAATGCTACGATGAGCTTGAGATTCATTATGTAATTCAATATGGTCTCAATGAAAATGACGAGGATACCTCAATGGATTTTATTGGACAGCTGGAGGAGAATATTAAGGATATGAAGAAGCGGTTTAATATGTTTGAAACCGCAAAGGCTGTCTATGCACTTACCCAGATTGCCGGATATACTGCAATCGGCGGTGCATTTATATATGTTTTATTCAACTATTTTTTATAAGGGGTCAGCATGAAGAAATTATTATTAATTGACGGACATAGTATTTTGAACAGGGCTTTTTACGGAGTGCCGATACTGACTAATTATGAGGGGACTCATACGAATGCAGTATACGGCTTTATTAATATTATGCTTAAGGCACTGGAGGATGAGGCTGCGGAATATATTGCTGTTGCCTTTGACCTGAAGGCGCCGACATTCAGACATAAGATGTATGACGCATACAAGGGAACACGTAAGCCAATGCCTGCCGAGCTGCATGAGCAGGTTCCGATAATAAGGGACGTGCTTTCTGCAATGGGAATTCCTGTTATTACGCTGGAAGGGTATGAAGCGGATGATATACTCGGAACAATAGCAAAACGCAGTCAGAGTGAGGGTTTTGAGGTGTCGGTACTGTCAGGTGACAGGGATTTACTGCAGCTTGCGGATGAGCATATTAAAATCCGTCTGCCAAAGACAATTAAGGGTAAGACCGAAATAGAGAATTACCATCCTTCAGAGGTTTTGGCAAAATACATGGTAACACCTTTGGAATTTATTGATTTAAAGGCGTTAATGGGTGATACCTCCGATAATATTCCGGGTGTTCCGGGAATCGGAGAGAAGACTGCGACCTCAATTATTTCCAAATTCCATTCAATAGAAAATGCATATGAGCATATTGATGAGATTACTCCTGCAAAGGCAAAAAATAATCTGTCAGAGCATTATGATATGGCGGTAATGAGTAAAAAACTGGCAACTATAGACATTAATGCACCTGTTGATTTTGAAATAGAAAAGGCAAAGATTGATAATCTTTTCACAAAAGAGGCCTATGAATTATTCCGTAAGCTTGAACTGAAATCACTGCTTAAGAAATTCACGGATGAAGAGCTTGTGCAGAGCAGCGAATTTAATCCGGATATTATAAATGTAACGGACATTGATTTGTTTGCGAGAATAATGACGCGGATTAGGGCGAATAATGGTGCCGGAATTTCACTGGCAGCATATAATGATGAGATTATTGCCCTTGCGGTTGCACTCGATGGCGAGAATTATTATATTCCGTCAGAGGGCTTTATAACCTCTGATTATATTCGCGAGAATCTTCGTGAGCTTAGTGAAAATACGGAGTTGTATGTAATAAATCTTAAAAATAAGCTTGATTTTATTAATGATGAGATTAATTCCAATGTTATTGATTTAGCATTGATGGCATATTTAATTAATCCGCTTAAGCCGGATTATTCTTATGATGAACTGGCAGGGGAATATCTTAATCTGATTATTCCAAAAAAATCTGATTTAATCGGTAAGGAAAGTCTTTCAGAGGCATATATGAATAATGAGGAGGCTTTTGCAAGACTGATTGTATATGAGGCGTATGTTGCTGATAAGGCCTATCCGGTTCTGAACAATAAGCTTTCCGAAATGGGAATGCAGAAGGTTTATCGTGAAATTGAACTGCCTTTGGTTTATGTTCTCCGAAGCATGGAGAGAGAGGGAATCAGAGTCAATAAAGAGGCATTAAAGAGCTATGGCAATGCACTTGTCGGAAGAATTGAACAGCTTGAACAGGCTGTCTATGCAGCGGCAGGAACGGAGTTTAACATTAATTCGCCAAAACAGCTTGGAGAGGTGCTTTTTGACAAAATGGGACTTCCGTCAGGTAAGAAGACCAAGACGGGTTACTCAACCTCTGCAGAGGTTCTTGAAAAGCTTGCGGAGGATTATCCTGTTGTTAAGGATATTCTGGAATACAGAACACTTGCAAAATTAAAATCCACTTATGCTGACGGTTTGTATGAATATATACGCGAGGATGAGAGAATCCACAGCAATTTCAATCAGACAATTACGGCAACGGGAAGAATCAGCAGTACTGAGCCGAATCTGCAGAATATTCCAATCAGAATGGAAATCGGCAGACAGATTCGTAAGGTTTTTATTCCTAAGGAGGATTATATTTTTGTTGATGCTGATTATTCGCAGATTGAATTGAGACTGCTTGCACATATGTCACAGGATGGGAATCTTATCAGTGCCTATAATGAGGACACTGATATTCACAGAATAACTGCGTCAAAGGTATTTCATGTCCCGCTTTCCGAGGTTACACAGACGCAGCGAAGCAATGCGAAAGCCGTTAATTTCGGAATTGTATACGGAATCAGTTCATACGGACTGAGTCAGGATTTGAGCATATCCAGAAATGAAGCCAAGGAGTATATTGATAATTATTTTAAAACATATCCGGGCATCAGGAAATACCTTGATACCATTGTTGCAGACGCAAAAGAGAAGGGATATGCAGTTACACTTTACGGAAGAAGAAGACCGGTTCCCGAGCTGGCTTCCTCGAATTTCATGCAAAGACAGTTCGGAGAGCGGATTGCAATGAATTCTCCGATTCAGGGAACTGCGGCGGATATTATAAAAATTGCCATGATAAGGGTTTATACAAGACTTAAGAAGGAAAATCTGAAATCCCGTCTGATTCTTCAGGTACATGATGAACTGCTTATAGAAGCAGCACCTGATGAGGAGGAAAAGGTCCGTCAGCTGCTCAGTGAAGAGATGAAGAGTGCTGCCGCATTGTCGGTTCCGCTCGAGACGGATGTTCATTCGGGAAGAGACTGGTTTGAGGCGAAATAAATGAGAATTATAGGAATTACAGGAGGAGTCGGAGCAGGCAAGTCCACGGTGCTTTCACTCCTTAAGGAATTATGCTGCTGCAGGATTATAATGGCGGATGATGTTGCGAAGGGACTTATGGTTAAGGACGGAGTTCTGGGAGCTGCGGCAGTGGAGCTGTTTGGAAGTGAGGCCTTTAATGCTGACGGAAGCCTTAATACCGCCCATATTTCCGGTATTATGTATAATAATCAGGATATAAAGTCACGTTGGAACGGAATAGTGCATCCTGCCGTTAATAAGGCGATTTATGATGAGCTTGACAGTGCCGCAGAGAGCGGTCTGTATGATTTTGCATTTGTTGAGGCGGCATTGCTGATTGAGAACGGATATGACAGAATTTGTGATGAAATCTGGTATATTCATGCTTCTGTGGAGGAGAGGCTTAAAAGACTTTCAGATAACAGGGGCTATTCAAACGATAAGTCTTTATCAATTATGAACTGCCAGCTGTCAGAGGCAGAATTCAGACAGAAATGCAGCTATGTCATTGATAACGGCGTCAGCGTGGAATTTACGAGAAAACAACTGGAAAATAAACTGGAAGAATATTAAATAATATGGTATAATTAATTAGTTATTTATTAATTTACAGGTTACGGAGGAATAAGGTATGTCAGAAAATGTCATTTGTCCTGAACAGTTTGTATTTGGTCTGGATATCGGAACAAGAAGTATCGTGGGCACAATCGGATATATGGATTTAAATGGCTTTCACGTTATTGCGATGGAAGTGAAGGAACATGATACCAGAGCCATGATTGATGGACAGGTGCATGACATTGCCGTTGTTGCAGAGGAGATAACATTAGTTAAGGACCGTCTTGAGAAGAAAATTGGAAGACCTCTTAAGAACGTATGTATAGCCGCTGCCGGACGTGTTCTCAGAACAATCAATGTTAAGGTTGAGGCGGATGCTGATGAAGACAGACGTATTTCCAGTGAAGATATATATAACCTTGATTTAAAGGGTGTTGAACATGCACACAGAAAGGCCAATGAGAAGGAGCAGGATATTAATTTTTACTGCGTTGGCTATACTCCTGTTAAATATTATCTTAATGATTATGAGATTAAGAATCTTGAAGGACATAAGGCAAGTAAGATAGGTGTTGAACTTCTTGCGACATTCCTTCCGGAGGATGTTGTTGACGGGCTGTATTCTGCTGTAGAGACGGCAGGCTTAGAGGTTGCCAATCTCACATTGGAGCCTATTGCAGCCATGAATGTTGCAATTCCGGAGCAGTACAGATTGTTGAATATTGCACTGGTGGATGTCGGAGCAGGAACCTCGGATATCTGTATTACTAAGGACGGAAGTGTTGTTGGTTATGGCATGATTCCGTCAGCAGGAGATGAGATATCTGAAATAATTGCAAAGCATTATCTTGTTGATTTTAAGCAGGCAGAGAAGATTAAATTCTCTTCATCAGGCAAGAAAAATATCACATTTAAGGATATTATGGGAACGAAGGTTTCAATTCCGCCTGAGGAGGTAATTGAGCTTACAAGCCATGTAACGAAGAAAATAACAGAAGATGTTGCAGATAAGATTAAGGAGTTAAATGGCGGAAGACCCGTAAGTGCGGTTTTTGTTGTCGGCGGAGGAGGAAAAATTCCGGGCTTTACCAGATTTCTGGCACAGTTTCTTGAGCTTCCTGAAGCAAGAGTGGCATTAAGGGGTAAGGAGGTTCTTACGGATATAGAATTTGCCGTTACAAATGTTAAGAAGGACCCTCTTTTTGTAACTCCGATTGGTATTTGTATCAATTATTACAATCAAAAAAATAATTTTATATATGTGACAGTTAACGGCGAAAGGGTTAAGCTGTATGATAATTCTAATCTTTCTGTGATTGACGCATTAATGCAGATTGGTTATCCTAATGAGAAGCTTTTCCCAAGAAGGGGAGCTGCAGTTAATTATACTCTTAACGGAACTGCAAGAATGATTCGCGGACTTGCAGGAGAACCTGCGGTTATCCGCAAGAACGGCAGGGAAGCCAATATGAATTCTCAGATTGAGAAGAATGATTATATAGATATTACGGAGTCAACTGTCGGAGGCACTCAGACTATGCTGCTCCAGGAACTTGAGGAGTACAAGGGATGTTTTTCTGTTGAGGTGAACGGGGTTGCACTTGTGTGTCCTAAATATGCGTATGTAAACGGAGAACTGCAGACAGGCACGTATGCAATTAAAGAGGGTGATTCGATTGTAATGGAGAATTATTATACGGTTGCCCAGCTTTTTGAATTTATGGATGTAAGTACTGACGGTATTGACATATATGTTAATAATGCAAAAGCAGAACCGGATGACAAGGTTTATGAAAATTTCAAAGTAAAATATTCTGAGGCTGATTATCTTGCAAAGGCAGATGAGGAGCCTGCCGTCAGTGAAACGTCAGGGAATGCCGAAGCGGAAACTGCTGATAATGCAGAGAGCGAACCTGAAGCTGCAGTGCCGGTTAATAAGAGTATTGTTGTTAATATTAACGGACGCAATGTTGTTCTTTCAGGTAAACCGGCATATACGTTTGTAGATATATTTGATTTTTATCCCTTCGATTTGACAAAGGCCGGCGGAAGTGAGCTTATAACTACCGTTAATGGTGAGAATGCGGATTTTATGGGACCTATTTTTGATGGAAATATTATTGAATTATACTGGGCTAAGTAATTTTATTTCATAACGAAGGAAAATAATATGGATAAGAAAGAAAAAGTAATAGAACTTCAAATTTCGTTTTCACGTAAACATATTCCGATTATGGTCGCTGCATTTATTTTTATTATTATTAATGTTATCAGTAATATCGGCGGCGGAATATATGTATATATACCGGGTGCGGCTCTTTGTGCAATTGCACTGGTGGATGTTCTTATTTCACAATTTAACTTTTTTCATAATTATAAGGTACTGATGGCGGTAAGATGTATTGAGGTGCTGGTTTCCGGGCTGCTGATTAATGCCGGAGATTCCATCGGTACCGGTGAATTTATGAATTTGTTTGCAATATTATTTTTTATCCTGTTCTGCATTGAAATAGGTTATATTATTGATTTGACCGAGAAGACTTTTGCGTTTATCGGCAGCCTTTTGCTGCACAGCTCATACCTGATTAAGATTTTGACATGCATTATCAGAACGGAGCCTGATATTCTTAAGGCATTCGATTACATAATAATTGCTAGTGTTTCATTTATTGTTCTTTTTGCAATATTCTCATATATTGGTGAGGTGCAGAAATATAATGAGCAGTGCCTGTATGCAAAGGACAGAATGCTTGAAAGGGCAAAGGACAGCTTTGATAAGGTTTCCGATAATCAAAGCAGTCTTATGTATGCTAATGAGCAGCTCAGTGTTAAGAAGTACGAAATTGAAGAGGCTAATAAGAGAATTACATTGATTAATGCGGATATTAATTTCCAGAACCGGATTATAAGAATTGCCTCTTCTTCACTTGACTTAAATGAAGTAATTTATAAATGCAGTGATGCAATAATTGCAGGTCATGGAGATGTTTTTTTTGCAAATATTATTTTCAGGGACAAAACAATGCGTAAGAATCACGCATGCCAGCTTGAGAAGAAAATGTCACCGCTTGATTTTAATGAATTCATCAGTTTCTTTTTAAGCGACGCATTTATTGATGAACAGGTGTTAAGCGGCAAAATCTATATTAATAATGATGTATCGTTTGATGAATTTCCGTTCCTTGAAGAGATGGAGGTACGTTCGATTATTGTTAAGAGCATTAAGGTACAGTCCGAGAATTTTGCCAGCGTTTTCGTTATTATGAGCCATTCAATTAATGCATTTAAGGACAAGGAAACAGTTTATGATAATATTTTAAGGCAGATAGAGGTTGCCGCAAATAATATTTTCATGTACAACAAGATTATGGAGATGTCTAACAGGGACGGACTCAGCGGACTTTATAACAGAAGATATCTTAACCTGTATTTTAGTGAACATTTCAGTTATGAAAAGGTTTCCAAAACCGCAGTTGCCGCATTGATTGATATTGACCATTTTAAGTCAATAAATGATACATACGGACATCTTTTCGGTGACCAGGCAATTATTACGGTTTCCAATACAATTAAGCAGGTAGCGTCAGCCAATGACGGTCTTACGTTCAGATACGGCGGAGAGGAGTTCGTTGTTCTTTTTGAGGATTTGTCTCTTGATGATGCAATAATTATTATGGAGAGAATCAGGGAGCATATTAAGGTGACTCCGATTACACATAACGGCACTACAATTTATGTTAAGGCGAGTATGGGTATCGCATGTTATCCTGATACGACCAAAAATCTTCCTAATCTCATTGACAGAGCGGACAAAGCGATGTACTATTCTAAGCAAAACGGTCGTGACCGCCTTACAGTGGATAATGGTGAGGACTAAGGAGAAAATCAGATGAGAATGATGAGTATTGCCAGCGGAAGCAGCGGCAATTGCATTTATATCGGTACTGATAATGCACATATTCTTGTGGATGACGGTATCAGCAAGAAGAGGGTAATTGAGGGACTTGCCAAACTTGATTTAAGTCTTGACGATATAGACGCAGTGCTTGTTACACATGAGCATGATGACCATATTAAGGGTATCGGAGTGCTTGAAAGACAGAGTATAACCCCTGTTTATGGTACATATGGTACAATTAATTATATTTCCGGTTATAAATCCCTTGGTAAGCTTCCGGACGGGATTTATCATTCAGTTACCTCCGGAGAGGAATTTTCAATTAAGGATTTAAAGATTAAACCGGTTTCGATTTCCCATGATGCAATAGACCCTGTGGCTTATGTTTTCTCACAGGGGGATAAGCGTTGTGGGATACTTACTGATTTGGGCTATTTCACGGATGATATACTGCATGAGTTCAGTAATATGAATGCAATGTTAATTGAAGCGAATCATGATGTTAACATGCTTATGACAGGTCCGTATCCGTATCCTCTTAAGCAGAGGATTTTAGGAGATTCGGGACATCTTTCCAATGAAAGCTGCGGCCGTATGCTTGGAGAAATACTTTGTGACGCTACGGAGCAAGTTTTTCTTGGACATTTAAGCAAGGAGAATAACTTTCCGGACCTGGCTTATGAGACTGTAAGAATGGAAATTAATCTTGGAGATAATCCGTTTAAAGCAGAGGATTTTAATATTCAGGTAGCCAAAAGAGAGGCACCTTCGGATATTATTTCTATATAAAAAAGACTGTTATACATCAGTCTGCAAAACTAATCAAAAAAATAACGAGGAGATTATTATGAACAAAGTAATTATAACTGTAGTAGGAAAAGATACCGTTGGTATCATAGCAAAAGTGTGCACATACCTTGCAGAGACCAAGGTTAACATTCTTGATATTTCACAGACAATTGTCAGCGATTATTTCAATATGATGATGATTGTTGATGCAAACAAGTCTGTTAAGGACCTTACCGAGATTATCAATGATTTGGATGCAATCGGTAATGAAATCGGTGTTGTAATCAAATGCCAAAGAGAAGAAATCTTTGATAAAATGCACAGAATTTAAGGTTGAGAGGAATTAATAATGATTAACATATATGAAGTTAACGAAACTAATGCGATGATTGAGAAAGAGAATCTTGATGTCCGCACAATAACAATGGGTATCAATCTTCTTGATTGTGCAGACTGTGATTTGGAAGTAGTTAAAGAGAGAATTTATAACAAAATAACAACTATGGCCAAGGACCTTGTTAAAACAGGTCAGGATATTGAGAAGGAATTCGGTATTCCTATTGTTAACAAGAGAATATCCATTACTCCGATTGCACTTGTAGGTCAGTCAGCATGTAAAACTCCGGATGATTATGTCGAAATTGCAAAGGTGCTTGATAAGGCAGCACATGAGGTCGGAGTTAATTTTATCGGAGGTTATTCTGCAATTGTAAGTAAGGGAATGACGAAGAGTGATGAGCTTCTCATCCGCTCAATTCCAAAGGCACTTGCTGAAACTGAATTAATATGCAGCTCGGTTAATGTTGGTTCTACAAAGACCGGAATTAATATGGATGCAGTTCGTCTCCTCGGAGATATTATTAAGGAAGCTGCAGAGCTTACCAAGGAGAATGATTCACTTGGATGTGCTAAATTTGTAGCTTTGTGCAATGCACCTGATGACAATCCTTTCATGGCAGGAGCTTTTCACGGCGTATCTGAGGCGGATGCAATTATCAATGTCGGTGTAAGCGGACCGGGTGTTGTTAAATATGCATTGCAGAATGTTAAGGATGCGGATTTCGGAGAACTGTGCGAGACAATTAAGAAAACAGCTTTCAAGATTACAAGAGTAGGCCAGTTAGTTGCTCAGGAGGCTTCTAAGAGACTTGGTATTCCTTTTGGAATTATTGATTTATCACTTGCTCCTACACCTGCCGTAGGCGATTCGGTTGCTGAGATTCTTGAAGAAATCGGCTTACAGAGAGCCGGTGCACCGGGTACAACAGCAGCACTTGCCCTGCTTAACGACCAGGTTAAGAAGGGCGGCGTAATGGCTTCATCATATGTAGGTGGTTTGAGCGGTGCCTTTATTCCGGTAAGCGAGGACCAGGGTATGATTGACGCCGTGCTTGAGGGCAGCCTTACAATAGAGAAACTGGAAGCAATGACCTGCGTATGCTCTGTAGGTCTTGATATGATTGCAATTCCGGGAGATACCTCTGCCGAGACAATTGCCGGCATTATTGCGGATGAAGCTGCAATCGGTATGGTTAACCAGAAGACAACAGCAGTGAGAATTATCCCTGCAATCGGTAAGAAAGCCGGAGATACCGTAGAGTTCGGCGGACTGCTCGGATATGCACCTGTAATGCCTGTCAATTCATTTGACTGCAGCAGATTTGTAAACAGGGGCGGAAGAATACCTGCGCCAATACATAGTTTTAAAAATTAATAAAGTATTACGGATAAAAAATCCCACAAGGCATTCTCGCTTTGTGGGAATATTTTTTATTAAAACTTTAAATAAGGCTCACTACATACATGGTATACCGGACGACTTCTGAACTCGTCCTTTAAGGTTGTTCTGAATTTTGTTTTAACAATGTTTCTGTATATATTTGCTGCGTAGATATCCTTATCCAGCAGATATTTCTGTAATTCATTAAGTTCGACGTTTTTATCAGACAAATTTGTAATTAGTGGAAGTGATGTTTTCTTTCTTATGCTGTTAAGAAAGCTCCGCCCTGTTTCGTTGAAACCGAGAATTCTTGCATAGGAAGGGTAAGCTGCGGCTTTGAGTGCTTCAAAATCAGCAGTTTTGATTCCAAGCAGAACGTGAAGAAGCGCACGGCTTATCCTTGTGTAGGTAAGCTCCTTGGATTTAAGCGACAGAACAAGCTCATTAAAGCTTGGAATGCTGCCTGTTTTAAGAACGCTAATTATTTTGTTGGAAAGATTTTGGTTAATATCCATATATTCCTCAAGTCTGTTCTGTTCCGATAGAAGAGTGTGATACAGAAGCATATCGATATCCTCCGGGAAAACGGGCATGGAGGAGCAGTGAACTGCCCTGTAAAGCTCATAAACCTTATCAGGCATAAATTTACTTATGTTTGAGAAATCCTCAACGCTGAAGCATTCTCTTAATGCTGTGGCACTTGCAAATTCATCGGTTAATTCAGGGCTGTGAAAGCCGCTTCCCATTCTTTTGACGATGACGGGACTGATGCTGCTGTTAAAAAGTTTTAATGCCTTAAGATATTCGACTGCGAGAATATTGTTGGGTGTATTGATAATTTGTTCTGTTTCAGGCTCGGAAAATACCGCAAGAAGTGCTTCCTTGCGGGCAAGCGGCATGCTTAATCCGTTTCGAAGTCCCTTTTGAAGCAGCTTGCTGTATTCATCCGGTTCATCTGACAGAACCACTGCAATTGCATTCAGAAGAGCTATATTATCTGACTCCCCGCCAAATGAGATATAATCAATTCCTCCGAGAGAGTTAAGAATTGATACTGCGCCGGCAGCAAAAATCTCGGCACTTGCTGAAGCGTAAATAACAGGCAGTTCAATAACAAGGTCGGCACCTCCGATAAGTGCGGATTCTGCTCTGGTAAATTTGCCGGCAATGGCAGGAGTGCCTCTTTGTACAAAATTACCGCTCATAATTACGACAACGCAGTCAGCATTCGTAAGCTGTCTTGCTTTTTCTATATGGTATTGATGTCCTGTATGAAAGGGATTGTATTCTGCAATAATTCCAACTGTTTTCATAATATTTCGTCCTGATTTTTTTGTTTATTATAAAATTCAAAAGCTAAATTAGTCAAGCTGTATATAATTCCATTTTATGTATTGACAATGTATATATGATTGTATATATTATATATATACAATATTAAAAGGGTGAGGAAATGAACATTATAATTTCAAATAACTCGGAGAGCCCGATTTATGAACAGATTAAAGAGCAGATTAAGAGCATGATTATTTCAGGGGAATTGAAGGAGGGAGACATGCTTCCTTCAATGAGACTTCTTGCGAAGGAACTTCGTATAAGCATAATAACTACGAAGCGTTCTTATGAGGACCTTGAAAGGGAAGGGTATATTGAATCCTTTACCGGAAGGGGCAGCTTTGTTAAAAGCGTCAATAAGGAAAGAGTCAGGGAGACGCTGCTGTATGAGATTGAGGAACTGCTGGAAGGGGCAGCCACCAAGGCAAAAACGGCAGGCGTAACATATGAAGAACTGAATGAAATGCTGAAACTGCTTTATGAAGAAGGAGAGGTACAGAATAATGAGTAATGTTTTGGAACTTAGCAATGTGACTAAGGATTATGGGGATTTTAAGCTTGATAATGTAAGCTTATCAATTCCAAAGGGCGGAATCTGCGGATTTATCGGTCAGAATGGTGCAGGAAAGACTACAACAATTAAATTAATTCTTGACATAATTAAGAGAGATTCCGGAGATATTAAGGCCTTTGGCATGGATGTGCTGACAGATGGCAAAGCAGTCAAAGAGAAAATCGGAGTTGTCTATGATGAAATGGGCTTCCATGAATTCCTTACTCCAAAGCAGTTAAATAAGGTTTTCAAGAATATTTATAAAAACTGGGATGAAGAGGAGTATCTGGAATATCTTAAGAAATTTTCGCTGCCGCTTAATAAGAAATGCGGCAAATTCTCAAGAGGAATGAGAATGAAATTACAGATTGCAGTTGCAATGTCACATAAAGCGGAACTGTTAATAATGGATGAACCGACAGCAGGGCTTGACCCGATTGTGAGAAATGAAATTCTGCAGATTTTTCAGGAATATGTAATGGATGAGAACCGCACAATTCTTCTATCCTCACATATAACAGGAGATTTGGAGAGAATTGCCGATGAGGTTATTTTTATAAATAAGGGCAGAATCATTCTTGCCGGCAACAAGGATGAAATCCTTGAAAAACACGGCATAATTAAATGCTCCAGGGAAGATTTGGAGAAAATTGATACAAAGTACATTATATCGGTAAGGTCCTCAAGCTTCTGTGAAGAGGTTCTTGTTGACAACAGAACGGAATGTATACATAAATATCCTGATTTTGTGATTGATATGGCGACATTGGAGGATATTCTGATATTTTATGTTAATCATAAGCAAAAAGGGGTGGAATAATGAAGGGTTTAATTATTAAAGATGCTATCTGCCTTAAAAAGAATCTTAAAATGTTTGCATTTGTAACATTTGGAGTCATCGCACTGGCGGTTATGTATGTAATAAGCCTTAAATGCGGAAATATGGCGGATATCGTTAAAAAATGGAATGGCCAGGATACAATGAGTAAAGAAGTGTTCCTGCAGTTCAGCAAAACAGCAATTGAACTTGTTCTGATTATTCCGATGGCTTTCGCAGCAAATGTAATTGACTGCTTTAAAGAGGACAGGAAGGCGAATTTTAATAATACACTTCTAAGTATGCCTGTTAATACCATGGAAATAGTAGGGGCAAGATATATGTCATTGTTCATGTATGTTATGCTTGGTTTTATCTGCTCGGCGGTTTCCGGAATATGTATTTCTACTGCTTCGGAGGATTTTAAATTCTATGAGTTGTTTTCCGTTGTACTGATGTTTGCAGGAATAATGATTATCTATATGAGTATTGTAATGCCGTGTCTGTATTATTTCGGTACCAAGAGAGCGGATATTATATGCTTTGCTCCGTTTGTTGCAGCAGTAATAGGATTTGTTGCTGTTTTTGGACAGAAGATTACGGATATACCTGAAGAGAGTTTTGATACTGAAGCAATTAAAATGATGAAATCATTTACCGGTTTTATTACGACGAAGGGACTTATATTCATGGGTGTCGGACTTGTGTGTATTGTCTGTGCATATTTTATTTCGGTTAAAATTACAAAATCCAACAGGGGGATTAATTTATGATTGGTCTTATATACAAGGATATAATTGCAACAAAAAGCAAAATATTTATTATGGCAGCAATATTGCAGATGGCTCTTGTGGTTCTTTTGCATTTTACCTGCAAAGGAGATACGGAGACGGAGGTAATGCTTTCATACTTTGCCTCTGCAGCCATGGTGGTTATGCTTATGTTAATAGTTTTCGGACTGGAAACCTCTGTTTTAAAAACAGATGACAACAGGCAGACGGATTACTATCTGAGCACACCGGTTTCAAAATATAAATATGTTGCATCCAAATATGCATATCTTATCGGAGCGTTCCTTTTAACTACAGTGATTTCGATTGCTGAAATTGCCATTTGTAAGAACAGCGAGTACGGAAGGGATACTGCAAGACAGGTATGGAAGCTTATGCCTGTAATTATAGGAGCATGCGTTGCAGTGTGCGCACTGGAGCTGCCGTTTTATTTTGCATTTGGAACGGGAAGCGGTTCGGCGGTTAAAACAGGTCTGATATTTATACTGATGTTCGTATTAATAGCATATTCTCTGTTTGGCGATTTAACCATTATGGATAATTTTGATTTCAGTAAGATTGTTAAATTCCTGACACAGAAAGGGTTGATGAAAAAGATACAAATTCTGACTCCGGTTATAGGGAGCGGATTGTTTTTTCTCTCGTACACTATTTCGTCACTTTTGTTTGTGCGAAGGGAAAAATATAACTGAAAAAGCTTATTTTTAGGGCAGATTTCCTTTATAAAACAAGGGAGAAATGCCCTTATTTTTTTACAGAAACTTCTATTTAAAATCAATAATTTTACTTGTATATATCCGTCTTTCAAGTTATAATATATTTAATTGTGTGAAAGATGTGAAAGGAGTCGTTTTATATGGCATTTATTGATGATATTAAGCAGAAAGCCAGAGCAGACAGGAAGAGAATCGTACTTGCAGAAGGTATGGACAGAAGAATCTGGGAAGCTGCGGTTACAAGCGTGAAGGAAGACCTTGCAGAGGTTATTGTTATTGCTACTCCTGAGGAGGTTACTAAATACAGTGAGGGACTTGATATTACGGGAATTAACATAATTGACCCGTTCAAATCCGATAAGCTGGATAAATATGTTGCAGAACTTACAGAGCTCAGAAGAAAGAAGGGCATGACTCCTGAGGAAGCAAGAGAACTGCTTACAACGGATTATATTTATTATGCCTGCATGATGCTCAGGGATAATTCTGCTGACGGTGTTGTATCAGGTGCATGTCATTCAACGGCCAACACCTTAAGACCTGCATTACAGCTTGTAAGACCGAAGCCGGGAGTTAAGCTTGTATCAGCTTTCTTCGTAATGGTTGTGCCTGACAAGACACTTGGAGCTAACGGAACTCTTATTTTCGGTGACTGCGGACTTGAGCAGGACCCTGATTCAGAGAATCTTGCGCATATTGCAATTGATTCAGCGCATTCATTTGCAAAATTAATCGGCGAAGAGCCGATTGTTGCTCTTTTGTCACATTCAACAAAGGGAAGCGCAAGACATCCTAATATTGATAAGGTTGCAAGAGCCGTTACAATTGCCAAGGAGCTGGACCCTGAGGTTAAGCTTGACGGAGAATTACAGCTTGACGCTGCAATCATTCCTGAGGTAGCAGCATTTAAGGCGCCGGATTCAGAGCTTGCAGGACATGCCAATGTTCTTATTTTCCCGAACCTTGATGCAGGAAATATCGGTTATAAGCTTGTACATAGATTTGCCAACGCAGAGGCTTATGGACCTATTACACAGGGTATCAACAAGCCGGTTAATGACCTTTCGAGAGGTTGTTCAGCCCATGACGTTGTAGGTGTTGTTGCACTTACTGCGGTTCAGTCACAGTTGGATATCTGATTAATACAAGTGGGGTGCTATAATGAATATTTTAGTAATAAATTGCGGAAGTTCATCTTTAAAATTCCAGCTGATTGATTCTGATTCAGAGAAGGTTCTTGCAAAGGGAATCAGTGAGAGAATCGGAATAGACGGAAGACTTGTGTATACACCGGCAGGCGGAACAAAGGAAATCAGTGATAAGGCAATGCCGACACATACTGAGGCTATCAGATATGTACTTGAAGCATTAACCAATGAGAGAACAGGTGTAATTAAGAGCCTTTCGGAAATCGAAGCAGTCGGACACCGTGTTGTACATGGCGGTGAGAATTTTACATCGTCAGTAGTGGTTGATGATGAGGTTAAGAAGGCTATTGAAGCATGCAGCGATTTGGCTCCGCTTCATAATCCTGCCAACTTAATTGGAATTAATGCATGTCAGGAATTAATGCCTGATACTCCGATGGTAGTTGTGTTTGATACGGCTTTTCATCAGACAATTCCTAAGAAGGCATATATGTATGGACTTCCGTATGAATATTATGATAAATACAAGATTAGAAAATATGGTTTCCACGGAACCAGCCACAGCTATGTTTCCAAACGTGCTGCAGAATTCCTTGGCAGACCTTATGAGTCACTTAAGCTTATTGTATGCCATCTCGGCAACGGAGCTTCACTTTCTGCCGTTATGAACGGAGTTTGTGTTGACACCTCTATGGGACTTACACCACTTGAAGGACTTATGATGGGAACCAGAAGCGGGGATGTTGACCCTTCCGTAGTTGAATTTATCTGTAGAAAAGAGAATAAGGATGTTTCGGAAGTTCTTAACATTCTTAACAAGAAATCCGGTCTTTTGGGATTGTCAAATGGACTTTCAAGTGATATAAGGGATATTACGGCAGGAGTTGAGGCCGGCGATGAATTTGCCGAACTTGCTTTGGAAGTATTCTGCTACAGAATTTCGAAATATATCGGTTCATTTGCTGCTGCAATGAACGGAGTTGACGCAATTGTCTTCACGGCAGGTATCGGTGAGAATGACGGAAGAGTAAGAGCTAAGATATGCGGGAGTCTTACCTATCTCGGAACAGAGCTTGATTGTGAAGCTAATCAGGCAAGGGGTGAGGAAGCAGTTATTTCAACAGCTGATTCAAAGGTTTTATTACTTGCAATACCTACTAATGAAGAGCTTGCAATCGCAAGGGAGACTGTTGCACTTGTTAAATAGAACTGGAAACTTACATGAGGAATCATAAAAATTTCTTCATATATTAAAAAAATATTTGACAAAAATTTGTGTCATTAGTATAATAAGCAAGGTGTGCGTATGAAACTCGATTTATCCAAGTTGATACTTGAGGGCTCCGGCCGCAGAAATAATGCCGGAAATACTCAGGTTGAGAGAGTTACTAAACAGTATACAGTGGAGCCGGAATTTACAACATACAGCTGTTCTTACGGTAATTATGAAGTAATCAGTAAGAAACCTATTGAGCTCAGTGTGGTTAATCTCGGCAATAACAAAGTTAATATCTTCGGTAATGTGGAATTGGTTCTTGGAATTCCATGTGACAGATGTCTTAAGATTGTACCTACGGATATTTGTTTTGAGATGTCACTTGATATAGATTTGAATGATGAAGCTGACAGAACTGAAGATGAAGAAGATTATCCTTTTGTGGATGGTCGTATAATTGATGTTGATGGAATGCTTTACCCGGAGATTTTTATGAATCTTCCGACCAAGGTTTTGTGCAGGGAGGACTGCAAAGGAATTTGCAGGGAATGCGGTAAGGACCTTAATGAAGGCGAATGTAGCTGCGATACCTTTGTTGCAGACCCGAGAATGGCAGCCATCAGTGATATTTTTAAGAATTTTAATAATAAGTAAGTCGTATGCATGGCTTTTTATTTATAAAGGAGGTGTAAAACCATGTCAATTTGTCCAAAGAATAAGTCATCTAAGTCTCATAGAGATATGAGAAGAGCAAACTGGAAGATGAGCGCACCTAATTTAGTTAAGTGCAACAAGTGTGGAGCTCTTATGATGTCTCACAGAGTATGTAAGGCTTGTGGCTCATACAATAAGAAAGAGATTATTCCACAGGACTAATCATTAGAAGACTTTCCGCAAGGGAAGTCTTTTTCATTCTACAGGAAAGACCTTGTTATGCTATAGTATTAAATTGTATAGTTTCCTGTAGAATAAAAAACACTCCGTGGGGATGCGCAGCTCGCGGAATGGAAGTTAATTGCTTCGCAATACCGCTTGCGCGCGGAGATTGCGTTTTGCGCAATCTTTTTTTACATTATAAGGAAATTATGTGAGGAAACATTTGATGAAAAAGAAAAAAATACTAACAAGAGGATTAGCGTTCCTCCTTACAACTATTATAGCAATAGGTATTATTTCTTATGTGCCAAACGACACGGCAAATGTACATACAGTATATGGCAGTACCACAGCTAAGACCATAGCGGGACTTGGTACAGATATTATAGCTGACCCGATAGCACCAACAAGCACAAGTGATGCGTGGAAAGGAAGTTATGTATATTTTGGAATATATGATGGTAGTTCTGTAAAATACAGAGTTCTGGATAGTAATACCACTGCTTTTGGTGGAACAACTATGCTTCTTGACTGTGACAGCATTCTGTGGGCAGGAACTAATAGTGATGGACAGAGTAGCGCATTTATTTGATTCAAGTGGTAATGTGTGGGCAGATAGTGATATAAGAACATATCTGAATGGAACATTTTTAACAAGTAACTTCTCCACAGCAGAGCAGAGTGCCATAACAGAAAGCACCAAGAGTGCCGCAGACAGCAGCGATGGTGACGGAAGGAGTAACTTATCCTATGCATCTCTTAGTGGAGATAAAATCTTCTTCCTTGACGCAAAGGAAGCAACTAATACAAGCTATGGATATAGTAATACAGATTTAAGTGCAACAAACAGGGAAAAAACAGGCGACAACGCCTATTGGTGGCTGCGGTCGGCTGATACAGCTTATAGTAGTTCCAGCGCTGGCTACGTCTATTCGGACGGCGACATCGGCTTCAGCTATGTCAACTACGATAGTGTTGGGGTGAGTCCCGCTTTAAATATAAATCTGTCATCTGTTCTCTTCTCATCTGTCATCTCAGGAACTGCCGGAGAGACAGGAGCAAAGTATAAGCTGACACTTATAGATAATGATATGAAAATATCTGTTAATGGTACAGTTACACGAAAAGGTGATATTATAACCATTCCGTATACTGTAAGTGGAGCAAATGGTGCTAATGTATCGCAAGTTTCTGTACTTATATTGGATAAGGAATATACAGCAGGTAACACCAACAATGCAAATGTACTTGCCTATGGTGCGGTAGATTCTACAGGTGAATTCACAATTCCAACAGAGCTTTCAAATAAGGTTTGCGGAAGTGATTACTATGCATATGTTGTAGCAGAGGATGTAAATGGAATATATGAAACTGATTATGCAAGCACCCCTGTTAAAATAATTTTTAAAGAGGAAGTTGTTGAAACTCCTGAAACAGAAGAACCAACAACTGTAATAGATGAAACAATAGCAGAGAAATCAACCACAGAAGAGTCAACTTCAGAGGAGTCAACTACGGAAGAATCAACTTCAGAACAGGAAGAAGAAAATACAACATCAATTTCCGGAGAAACTTCTACAGAGGAAGAAATATCCAGTACCACAGTGGCTTCCACTAATACGGACAATGGAAATGATAAGGGAGATTCTGACAAGGTCGGAAAAGGTTGGTTAATCTGGCTTATTCTTGGTATAGTTATTTTATTCATATTAGTATTTCTCTTGCTATTTATCTTTAAAAGGAAAAAAGATAAGGATGAGCAGGAAGTAACAGAAGAAAATAAAGACATATAATTTTATTATTTCACCCCATTAACATAGTTCATTAATTTTCCAAACCGGGTGGAATGCCATAAATTTCTTATCAAAAATAAATTGTAAAAAAATAGTTGATTTATATTTTCATATCTAGTATATTAATCAAGTAGGCGACAGCATGTTGAATATAACATAACTTTTTGCCTAAGTTAAACATTGGAGGTACTTTATATGAGCAAGCCGGTTGTCGTAGCATTGGACGCCATGGGCGGTGATAATGCACCTGTAGAGATTGTTAAGGGTGCAGTTGATGCCGTTAATGGAAGCGACAAGGTAATTGTTAAAGTAGTTGGACCGGAAGATGTAGTAAAAGCAGAACTTGCGAAATATACTTATGATACGGAGCGCATTATAGTTGTCAATGCTACAGAAGTAATTGAAACAGCTGAGCCGCCGGTTATGGCTATTCGCAGAAAGAAGGATTCATCTTTAGTTGTTGCTTTGAATCTGGTTAAGAAGGGCGAAGCTGACGCTTTTGTTTCAGCAGGAAGCACCGGAGCGGTTCTCGTTGGAGCACAGCTCATAGTCGGAAGGATTAAGGGTATAGACAGGCCACCGCTTGCACCTGTTCTGCCGACAGCAAACGGACCGTCTTTATTGGTTGACTGCGGAGCTAACGTTGACGCACGTCCGGATCATCTTGTTAAATTTGCCAGAATGGGTTCAATTTACATGGAAAGTGTAATGGGAATTAAGAATCCTAAGGTTGCAATTGTTAATGTCGGAGCAGAGGAAGAGAAGGGTAATGCACTTGTTAAAGAGACAATGCCTTTACTCAGAGAATGTAAGGATATTAATTTTATCGGAAGCATTGAATCAAGAGAGATTCCGGCAGGAGGAGCAGATGTTATTGTCTGTGATGCTTTTGTTGGAAACTGTATTTTGAAAATGTTTGAAGGAGTAGGTGCTACTTTAATCGGAGAACTTAAGGCAAGCATGCTTACTTCGTTCAGGGGCAAGCTTGGTGCATTGCTTGTTAAGCCTTCACTTAAAAAAGTGCTTAAGAAATATGACGCAACCGAATATGGCGGTGCTCCTATGATAGGGCTTAATGGCCTGGTAGTTAAGTCACACGGCTCGTCCGACGCGAAAGAGATTAAGAATTCTATTTATCAGTGCATATCCTTCGTTGAGGCAGATATTAGTAGCAAGATTAGAAAATCAATTGCTAATGAATAATTGTTTAAACTATATTTTTTTATGAAAGGAATTTTATTATCATGGAATTTGAAAAGTTACAGCAGATTATTGCAGAGGTATTGAATGTTGAAACAGATGAGATTACTATGGAGACTACATTCATAGATGATTTGGGAGCAGATTCACTTGACGTTTTCCAGATTATTATGGGTATTGAAGAGGAATTTGACATTGAGATTCCAAACGAAGCTGCTGAATCAATTGTTACGGTAGCAGATGCTGTTGAACAGATTAAGAATGCAAGTAACTAATTTTATGGCTTAATGCTGTGAATATGCAAAGTATGTATTAAAAGCCCATTTTGTATGGGCTTTTTAAATTCTATAAAATGAAAAAGGTGTATTATGACTAACGAACAGCTACAGAATTTTGAGAGAAAAATAAATTACCGCTTTAATGATTATGAGCTTCTTAAACTTGCACTGACACACAGCTCCTATGGTAATGAGGTGTATCATGATAAGCTGCATAATAATGAAAGACTGGAATTTCTGGGGGACGCAGTTTTAGAACTTACGGTAAGCAGATTTTTATTTAACAGCTATCCGGATTTACCGGAGGGCGAATTGACGAAGCTTAGGGCAAGCATTGTATGTGAGCCGACTCTCGCAATGTGTGCAAGAGAGATTGAGCTTGATAAAATGATTTTTCTCGGCAAGGGCGAAGAGTTAACCGGTGGTAGATTCAGGGACTCCATTATCAGTGACGCAATGGAAGCTCTTTTGGGAGCGGTTTATAAGGATGGAGGCATTGAGTGTGCCACAGGATTTGTCGAGAAATTTATATTAAATGATATCGATAATAAAAAATTATTTGTAGACAGCAAATCTGTTTTACAGGAAAGAATTCAGGCAGTTTATAAGGAAGGACCGGTGTATAATCTTGTTGATGAAAAGGGCCCGGACCACTGTAAGGAATTCTATGTTGAAGTACTGCTTGAGGATAAGGTAATAGGTAAAGGAAAGGGCAGAACCAAAAAGGCTGCTGAACAGCAGGCTGCATATGATGCAATTATCAGAATGCAGAATAACAATTAGGATGGGTATAATTTATGTATTTGAAAAAAATTGAAGTACAGGGCTTTAAATCCTTTGCCAATAAATTAGTTTTTGAATTTGATAATGGTATTACGGGTATTGTCGGTCCTAACGGAAGCGGAAAGAGTAATATCGCAGACGCAGTGCGCTGGGTACTTGGTGAGCAGAGTGCCAAGCAGCTTCGTGGTTCCAAGATGGAGGATATTATTTTTGCCGGAACACAGCTTCGTAAGCCGGTAAGCTTTGCTTCGGTTTCGTTGACAATAGACAATTCTGACCATCGCCTTGATATTGCTTATGATGAAGTAACGGTTTCAAGACGTGTCTACCGTTCGGGTGAGAGCGAATATGCGATTAATGGCAATCCATGCCGATTAAAGGATATCAATGAACTTTTTTATGATACAGGTGTCGGTAAGGAAGGCTATTCAATTATCGGGCAGGGTCAGATTGATAAGATTTTAAGTGGTAAGCCGGAGGAGCGCCGTGAGCTTTTTGACGAGGCTGCCGGAATTGTTAAATTTAAGAAAAGAAAAGCTGCTGCACAGAAGAGCCTTGATAATGAGAGTCAGAATCTTGTGCGTATCAGTGATATTTTAGCCGAGCTGGAGAAACAGGTCGGCCCTTTGGCGCGTCAGTCGGAGAAAGCAAGGGAATATTTAAAACTCAAGGAAGAACTTAAGAAATATGAGATTAATCTGTTCCTTTTGGAGGCTGAGTCGCTTAAACAGTCCTATGAAGAAGTTTCAGGCAAGCTTGATATTGTTGATAATGAAATTTCAGAGACACATACCGAGTTTGATAAGATAAAAACCGTATATGATGAGAAGGACCAGGAGATTCAGACCATATCAGCCGAGATAGAGGAACTGACAGCTAAGAATAATCAGGCAGAAATCGACAAAAATAAATTGATTAACCAGATAGAGATTCTTAAGGAACAGATTAATTCTGCTAATTCCAATGACACACATATTGCCGAGAGAATCAAGGCATTGAATGACCAGCTGGAAGAACGCAACGAAGAGAAGCAGAATCTTATGAAGCAGAAGTTTGACATTACAAATCTTTCTGATGAAATTTTTGCAAGACAGAATGCTGCGGACAGAGAGGTCGCAAGATTAAATACCTCAATTGATAATTTAATGTCAGAGGTGGATAATAAGAAAAATACTATTTTTGACAATTTGAATCAGAAGAGTGTAATTCAGTCAAACATCCAGCGTTATAATACAATGCTTGAACAGATAAATATCCGTAAAGCAGAGCTTAACAGCCGTCTGATTAATTTTAAAACGGATGAAAATGAATTTGACAGTGCCATTAAGGCATTAAAGAATAAGCTTGCTCTGGTTACGAAGGAAACGGACGAGTTGTCAGGCACCATTAATTATAACGAAACTCTTATTGCAAATGAGAAACAGCATAAGCATGAAACAGGAATTAAGCTTACACAGAGCAAGGAACAGCTTATGCGCAACAGCTCACGCCTTGAGACACTGAAGAATATTGCTGAACGTTATGACGGCTACGGCAACAGTATCAGAAAGGTTATGGAGTGTAAAGAGCATAATAAGGGCGTTATCGGTGTCGTTGCAGATATAATTAAAACACAGAAGAAATATGAGATTGCAATCGAAACGGCACTCGGAGGTACAATTCAGAATATTGTTACCGATAACGAGGATACAGCGAAGAAAATGATTGCATACCTCAAAAACAACCGTTTCGGACGAGCTACATTCCTTCCTCTGTCATCAGTTTCAAGAAGAAATGCAGTTAAAGAGAGAATAAATAATGAAACGGGATTCATAGGCTATGCGTCAGAGTTGGTTGATGTTGAAGCTGAATATGCAGGACTTTCGGAATATCTTCTCGGAAGATGTGTTGTAATGGATAATATTGATAATGCATTAAAGCTTAACCGCAAATATTCATATTCCCTCAAAATCGTTACGCTTGAAGGCGAATTGCTCAATCCGGGAGGTTCAATGACCGGCGGTGCATTCAAGAATAACAGCAATCTGTTGGGAAGACGAAGAGAGATTGAGGATTTGGAAGCTGCAATAGCAAGACTTACAGCTGAAATTGAAAGCTTTGAAGAGCATTTGAAGGAATATGATGAATCGATTGCAAAGGCAAGAGGCGAAGTTGAGTCAGCGAAGGAAAAGCTTCAGGAAAAACTTCTGGAGAAAAATACAATCGAGCTGCAGTATAAGCAGCAGACGGATAAACAGAATGAGGTTAAATCCGTTTATGAGAATAACCGTCGTGAGTCAACTGAAATAGAACAGCAGATAGTCGATATCAAGGACAATCTTAAACTTCAGAAGGAACAGCTGGATGAGCTTGAGAAATTTAATGAAAATGCAAATTCATGGATTGAGCAGGCAAATAATGAGCTTGATAAGATGAAGGCAGAGCTTTCAGACAAAACAAAGGCGGCAGAGGCAGTTCATATTGAATATTCAGGAATTTCACAGAAGGCTGCATTTGCGGAAGAAGGCGTAAAACGTGTTTTAAGAGAGATGAGCAGGCTGCGTGAGAGCATCGAGGAGCTTGAGGAGAGCAAGGTCGATTCCGTTAATGCCGTGGAGACCAAGAACAGTGAAATACAGCAGATTAATTCTACAATCGAGCTTGCTGTAAAGACAATTGAAGAATATACGGCTGCTCTTGCAGAGAAAAAGGCAAAGAAGGAGGAACTTAACCAGTCAATTAAATCCTTCTTTGAAAGCAGGGAAAGCTGTCAGAATAAGCTTGTTGAACTCGAAAAGGAACAGTACCGCCTGTCACAGACCAAGGAAAAGGTTGAGAGCGCAAGGGACCAGAAGATTGACTATATGTGGTCAGAATACGAAATTACGCTCAATCAGGCTGCTGAATTCAAGGATGAGTCATTAGATAATGAAGCAGAAATGAAGAAAACCGTTAATAATATCAAGGGCGATATCAGAAAACTCGGGGATGTCAATGTTAATTCCATTGAGGATTACAAAGAGGTATCTGAGAGATATGAGTTCTTAAAAGGACAGCATGAGGATTTAACGGCAGCCAAAGAAAAGCTTATTAAGATTATAGAAGAGCTTGATTCCGGAATGAGAACCAGATTTTCCGAGAAGTTCGAGGAAATAAAGGTCGAATTTGATAAGGTATTTAAGCAGCTTTTCGGCGGAGGAAAGGGAACAATTGAGCTTGAAGAGGACGTTGATATCCTTGAAGCCAATATTTCAATTATCTCACAGCCGCCCGGTAAGAAGCTGCAGAATATGATGCAGTTATCAGGTGGAGAGAAAGCACTTACAGCTATCTGTCTTTTGTTTGCAATTCAGAACCTTAAGCCGTCTCCGTTCTGTCTGTTAGATGAGATTGAAGCGGCACTTGATGATTCAAATGTTGACAGATATGCAAAATACTTACATAATTTAACTAAAAATACACAGTTTATTGTCATAACACACAGAAGAGGTACAATGGCATGCGCAGACAGACTCTATGGTATCACAATGCAGGAGAAGGGAGTGTCAACGTAAGTATCGGTTGACCTTATTGAAAGTCAGTTGGACGATAAACCAAAACAGTAGAGAGGGAATTTATGGCAGGATTTTTTAAAAAACTTGTAGCCGGATTAACCAAAACAAGGGACAATGTCGTATCCGGACTTAATTCAATTTTTCGTGGCTTTAAGAAAATCGATGACGATTTCTATGAGGAACTTGAAGAAACACTTATTATGGGTGATTTGGGAGTTGCAACAACAGAGAAAATCATTGAGGATTTAAAGGTTAAGGTTAAAGAACTTAAAATAAAAGAGCCGGCCGAATGCAGGGAACTTCTGGTTAATTCCATAATAGAACAAATGGATTTGGGAGAAAATGCTTACGAATTTGAAAACAGAAAATCAGTTATTCTCGTTATCGGTGTTAACGGAGTTGGTAAAACCACTTCAATCGGTAAAATTGCCGCAGGTCTTAAGAAGCAGGGCAAAAAGGTTATTCTTGCTGCGGCAGATACCTTCAGGGCAGCGGCGATTGAACAGCTTACGGAATGGGCTGACCGTGCAGGCGTTGACATTATTGCACAGAGCGAGGGTTCTGACCCCGGAGCGGTTGTGTTTGACGCAGTTCAGGCAGCGAAAGCAAGAAATGCAGATGTACTTATCTGTGATACGGCAGGAAGACTCCATAATAAGAAGAATCTTATGGACGAGCTTAAGAAGATTGACAGAATTATTGAGAGAGAGTTTCCGGGTGCCTACAGGGAGAATCTTATTGTACTTGACGGAACAACGGGTCAGAATGCATTGTCACAGTTGAGGGAGTTTAAAGAGGTATCGGATATTTCGGGTATTATTTTAACAAAAATGGACGGAACTGCAAAGGGCGGCATTGCTGTTGCAATTCAGGCTGAATTTGGTGTTCCTGTCAAATATATCGGTGTCGGAGAGCAGATAGAGGATTTACAAAAATTCAATTCCGAAGATTTTGTTAATGCATTATTTGATGTTAAGGATTATAATGAATAGAAATTAACATTTTATGTGATTTAAGGAGATAAAAGCTATGTCAGAAAATTTAACACTGGAGAAATTTGAAGAAGCTTCTGAACGTGTCAAGGAGGTTACACTGGAGACAAGACTCGTATACAGCGAGTATTTCAGTAACCAGTCAGGAAACAAGGTTTATTTCAAACCTGAAAACATGCAGTACACAGGAGCTTACAAGGTAAGAGGTGCATATTATAAGATAAGCACACTTACACCGGAGGAGAGAAGTAAGGGCTTAATCACTGCGTCAGCAGGCAATCATGCTCAGGGAGTTGCCTATGCTGCGAAAATTTATGGAGTTAAGGCAACAATTGTAATGCCGACATCAACCCCTATTATTAAGATTAACCGTACAAAGAGCTATGGTGCAGATGTAGTTCTGTATGGAAATGTTTATGATGAAGCCTGTGAATATGCACTTAAATTAGCTGAGGAACATGGCTACACATTCATTCATCCTTTTGATGATTTGGATGTAGCAACAGGTCAGGGAAGCATTGCGATGGAGATTATTAAGGAGCTTCCTACCGTAGATTATATTCTTGTTCCGATTGGCGGAGGCGGACTTGCAACAGGTGTTTCAGCACTTGCAAAAATGCTTAATCCTAATATTAAGGTTATAGGTGTAGAGCCTGCCGGTGCCAACTGTATGCAGGTATCAATGAAAAAGGGAAAAGTAACAACTCTTGACGGTGTTAATACGATTGCAGACGGTACGGCAGTTAAGACTCCGGGAAGTAAAATTTTCCCATATATATGTAAGAATATAGATGAGATAATTACTGTTGAGGATGACGAATTAATCGTTGCATTCCTTGATATGGTGGAAAACCATAAGATGGTTGTGGAAAACTCAGGACTTTTAACAGTTGCAGCGTTGAAACATCTCAATGTAAAGGGTAAGAAAATTGTCTCTATTTTAAGCGGCGGTAACATGGATGTTATAACAATGTCATCAGTTGTACAGCATGGACTTATTCAGAGAGGAAGAGTATTCTCTATGTCGGTTCTTCTTCCTGATAAGCCGGGTGAACTTCTTAAAGTTGCAGGCATTATCGCTGAAGCAAAAGGAAATGTAATTAAACTTGAGCATAATCAGTTTGTAAGTATTAACAGAAATGCAGCTGTGGAATTAAGAATTACACTTGAGTCGTTCGGAATGGAACACAAGAATGAGATTCTCGAAGCTATGAGAAATGCAGGGTATGAACCTAAGCTTGTTCAGACTAGTTTCTAAAATATATTTTTAAGAGATTGAGGAAATAATGACAAATAAAAAAATTAAACGCTTTTCACAGACGCGGTTTATTGTTTTAGGGTTTATAATTATAATACTTATTGGTACATTGTTGCTTATGACACCATTAGCTTCCAAAGATAATTCTATGACTAGTTTTATGGATTGCATTTTTACAGCTGTCAGTACAACTTGTGTGACAGGTCTGGCGGCTGTTGATACATACAGTCATTGGTCATTTTTCGGACAAGTAATAATTCTGTGTCTGATACAGATTGGTGGATTGGGATTTATAACAATCGGCGTGTTTTTTTCTGTTTTACTGCGCAGAAGAATAGGTCTTAAAACAAGAGGGATGATGCAGGAAAGCGTTAATACTCTCCAAATTGGCGGAGTAGTGAAACTTACCAAAAAGATTATTAAAGGAACCTTTATTATTGAAGAAATAGCAGCATTAATATTAGGAATAAGATTTTCTTTTGATTTTGGATTTGTAAAAGGAATGTGGTATGGTATATTTCATTCTATATCGGCCTTTTGTAATGCAGGTTTTGATTTGATGGGTATATATGAACCGTACACATCACTTGTTCCGTATGTATATGATCCGATTGTTAATATTGTCATTATGCTACTTATAACAATTGGAGGAATTGGTTTTATTGTCTGGGACGATGTTTCTGTGAATAAATTTAAATTTAAAAAATACAGTCTTCATACTAAAGTGGTATTGCTTACATCTGCAATACTGACTTTTGGAGGAGCGATATTGTTCTTCGTTACAGAGTATAATAATACTATGAAGGATATGAATTTGTATCAACGTATAATCACTTCTCTATTCAGTTCTGTAACTGCTAGAACTGCGGGATTTAATACAATTGATACGGCAGCATTAAGTGATTCATCCAAGATTTTGACTATGGCTTTGATGTTTATTGGCGGTTCACCGGGTTCAACAGCAGGAGGTATTAAGACAACAACACTTTTTGTTTTATTGGTAAGCGTATGGGGCAATATGACTAATAATGGAAACGTTTCTGTTTTTAAAAGACGTTTTGAGAATGAAGCATTGCATAAATCGGGAATAGTTGCTGTTTTGAATATGGTGCTTGCTGTTGTAGCGGCATTCGTAATTTTGACAATTACAAATCTTCCTATATCTGACGTTTTGTTTGAAGTGTTCTCTGCAATTGGTACGGTTGGAATGACGACAGGTATAACAAGAAGTCTTAATATTGGTTCAAGAGTTATTATAATGATTCTGATGTTTTGCGGAAGAGTTGGAAGCCTTTCATTTGCATTATCTTTCCTTAAGAAAAAGAATAAGGCTCCATTGTATGACCCGCAGGAAAAAATATCAATTGGTTAGGAGAATAATATGAAATCTTTTTTATTAATTGGGCTTGGAAAATTTGGACATCATCTGTGTGTAGATTTGTTAGAGGCTGGATGCGAGGTAATGATTGTAGATACAGTAGAAGATAGAATTGAAGATTTATTACCGATTGTAACAAGTGCCAAAATAGGGGACTGTAGTAATCCGGAAGTTATTGCAAGTCTGGGTATTAAAAATTTTGATGCATGCTTTGTATGTATTGCTGAGGATTTTCAAAATTCTCTTGAAATAACAAGTCTTTTGAAGGAAATGGGAGCCAGAAAAGTTATTAGCAGAGCGGACAGAGATGTTCAGGCTAAATTTCTTCTTCGTAACGGGGCAGATGAAGTGGTATATCCGGACAAAGATATTGCTGAAAAAATTGCCAAAAAATATTCTAAAGATAACATTTTTGATTATATTGAAATTGATGATGATTATGGAATATATGAAATAGCACCTTTTGCAGATATTGTAGGCAAAACGGTTATTGAATCCAATTTCAGAAGAAAATACAGTGCTAATATAATCGGATACAAGAAAAATGATAGAATTATATTGATGATTGAACCTTCTTATGTTTTCAAAGAGGAAGAGCATCTTCTTGTTATGGCAAATAGTAAACATATTGAAAAATTATTAGATTAAAATTTCGGACTGTCAAGAAAAAATACTTGACAGTCCTTTTCTTTTGCTGTATAGTAACAAAGGTGTTTGATTATGGAAAAGATTTTTGAGCAGGCAATGCTGTATGATTTCTATGGTGAATTACTTAACGAGCATCAGAAATCAATTTATGAAGAGTATGTACTGGATAATCTTTCCTTAGGTGAGATTGCTGAGGAGAGAGGGATAAGCCGTCAGGGTGTACATGATTTAATTAAGCGTGCCGATAAGACCTTAAATGAATATGAGAAGAAGCTGCAGCTTATCCGTAAGTTTTTGAATATTAAGGATAAGGTAAACCGCATTAATGAGATTTCGGTCGAGATGACTAACGGCGGTGATAAAGACAGAGCCTTGAGAATTATTTCCATTACGAACGAGATTTTAGATGAATTATAAGAGGTTTGTTGATGGCTTTTGACAGTTTATCGGATAAATTACAAAATGTTTTTAAGAAGCTCCGCGGAAAGGGCCGTCTTACCGAAGCAGATGTAAAGTCTGCGATGAAGGAAGTTAAAATGGCACTGCTTGAAGCGGACGTTAACTTTAAAGTCGTTAAGCAGTTTATTAATACCGTTACCGAGAGGGCAGTCGGACAGGATGTTATGACCAGTCTTACTCCGGGACAGATGGTTGTTAAGATTGTTAACGAAGAAATGGTTGCATTAATGGGTAGTGAGACTACCGAGATTTATGTTAAACCATCGGGCTTAACCGTTATTATGATGGCGGGTCTTCAGGGTGCCGGTAAGACAACCACTACCGCTAAGATTGCAGGTAAGTTAAAATCCAAGGGTAAGAGACCTTTGCTCGTTGCCTGTGATATTTACAGACCGGCAGCCATACAGCAGCTGCAGATTAACGGCGAGAAGCAGGGTGTTCCGGTTTTTGAAATGGGTACGGAGCATAAGCCTGTTGAGATTGCCAAAGCTGCTATAGAACATGCGAAAGCTAATAATAACAATGTAGTTATTTTAGATACAGCCGGACGTCTTCATGTTGATGAAGACATGATGAAAGAGCTTCAGATTGTTAAGGAGAATATCGAGGTTAATCAGACCATTCTTGTTGTCGATGCGATGACAGGTCAGGATGCAGTTAATGTTGCTTCTACATTTAATGATTTAATCGGCATTGACGGAGTAATCCTTACCAAGTTAGACGGCGACACCCGAGGCGGTGCGGCACTTTCAATTAAGGCAGTTACCGGCAAGCCTATTTTATATGTAGGTATGGGAGAGAAACTTTCCGATTTGGAACAGTTTTATCCTGACAGAATGGCTTCAAGAATTCTCGGAATGGGAGATGTGCTTACTCTTATTGAGAAGGCACAGGAGGATTTCGATGAAGAGAAAGCCATTGAAATGGAGCGTAAACTCAAGAAGAAGAAAGAGTTTGACTTCAACGATTATTTGGATTCATTTCAGCAGGTTAAGAAGATGGGCGGACTTGGAAGCCTTATGAATCTTATGCCGGGAATGAACAGTCAGATGAAGGGCGCAATGGACCAGGTTGATGAGAAGCAGATTGACAGAATTCAGGCAATCATTCTCTCAATGACACCAAAGGAACGTGCCAATCCGTCACTTCTTAATCCATCACGCAAGCACAGAATTGCAAAGGGTGCGGGCGTAGATATTGCAGAGGTTAACAGACTTGTTAAACAGCAGGAGCAGATGAAGAAGATGATGAAACAGTATGGCGGAATGTTTGGCGGTAAACGCGGTAGAAAAGGAATGTTTAACAAATTTCCTTTTTAAATAAAATATTTTATACAGCCCAAAGGGCAAACAAGGAGGATAATAAAAATGGCAGTAAAAATCAGATTAAGAAGAATGGGACAGAAAAAGGCTCCTTTTTATAGAATCATTGTTGCTGACTCAAGATCTCCAAGAGACGGAAGATTTATCGAGGAAATCGGAACATATGATCCTAACACTGATCCTAGTACCTTCAACGTAAATGAAGAGCTTGCAAAGAAATGGCTTGCAAATGGTGCTCAGCCAACAGAAGTAGTTGGAAAGATTTTTAAGCTTGCAGGAATTGAAAAATAATTTTGCAGAACTTGAATAATCAGGAGGTAATTCAGATGAAGCAGTTAGTCGAAGTTATCGCAAAAGCACTTGTTGATAATCCTGATGAAGTTGTAGTTACTGAAACCGTTAAGGAAAAAGCAATTGTTTTAGAATTAAAAGTTGCGCCTTCTGATACCGGTAAGGTAATTGGAAGACAGGGTAGAATTGCCAAGTCTATTCGTGCAGTAGTGAAAGCCGCTGCAACAAAGGAAGACAAGAAAGTTATTGTAGACATCATGTAACTATGAAAGACTACTTGAGGCTGTCCAAATTATTTGGACAGCCTTATGATTTTGTAAAGTTTCCGACTGTAGGAGGAAGAATGGAAGATTTATTAAGAGTTGGTGTTATTACATCCACACATGGCATTGCAGGAGAGGTAAAGGTATTTCCTACTACTGACGATGTTAACAGATTTAAAAAGCTTAAGAAATGCATTCTTAAAACCGAACGCGATACAATGGAGCTTGACATTGCCGGTGTTAAGTTTTTTAAAAATATTGTAATTCTCAAATTTAAACAGTTTAACAATATTAATGAAGTTGAAAAATTCAGAAACGGTGATTTGTATGTAACAAGGGAGAACGCAGTTCCTCTTGAGGATGGAGAATACTTTGTGTGCGATTTAATCGGACTTAAGGTAATTGATGAGGAAGATAATGTTATTGGTACAATTTCCGATGTGTTGCAGACTGCTGCCAATGACGTTTATGAAATAACAACTGATGCCGGTAAGAAGCATTTAATTCCGGCAATCAAACAGTGTATTTTGAATGTGAATATTGAAAGCGGTATTATGAAAATCCATGTTTTGAAAGGATTATTGGACTTATGATGAATTTTCATATATTAACCCTGTTTCCTGAGATGGTTTTGCAGGGACTGAATACAAGCATACTCGGCAGAGCAGTTAAGGAAGGCTATATTACGATTAATGCGACGAATATCAGGGATTTTGCGAACAATAAGCATAATCATGTGGATGATTATCCATACGGCGGCGGAGCAGGAATGGTAATCCAGCCGGAGCCGGTTTATCAGGCATATCAGTCAGCCTGCATGGGTATGACGGGTAAGCCGAGGGTAATCTATCTTACCCCGCAGGGCAGGGTTTTCAATCAGTCAATGGCGGAGGAGTTTGCGAAGGAGGAGAATCTGATATTCCTGTGCGGACATTATGAGGGCATTGATGAGAGGGTGCTTGATAAAATAGTTACTGACAATGTCTCAATCGGAGATTATGTTCTTACAGGCGGTGAGCTTCCTGCAATGGTTATGATTGACGCCATTTCAAGAAAGGTTCCCGGAGTGCTTAATAATGAGCTTTCTTCGGAAATAGAGACCTTTTATGATAATCTTTTGGAATATCCTCAGTATACAAGACCTGAGGAATGGCAGGGCGAGCGTGTTCCGGATGTGCTTTTGTCCGGACATCACGGCAATATTGACAAATGGCGCAGGGAGAAATCTTTGGAGCGAACCCTTTTGCACAGACCGGATTTGCTTGAAAATGCGAATCTGAGCAAGAAGGATGCGGAATATCTGAATAATTATAAGAAAACACTTGATTTTCATTCTTCTTTATGATATATTTCAATAGTTGTATTAAGTGACGGTCCGCTGTTACGGAAGGTATTAAGAACGTCATATTTTAGGAGGAAATAAAATGAACGACATTATTAAGAACATTGAAGCAGCACAGATGAAGGCATCTGTACCTGAGTTCAGAGTCGGAGATACTGTTAAAGTATCAGCTAAGATTAAAGAAGGAAACCGTGAGAGAATTCAGGTTTTCGAAGGAACTGTTATTAAGAGACAGGGCGGAAGCAACCGTGAGACATTTACCGTAAGAAAGCTTTCTAACGGCGTAGGTGTTGAGAAGACATGGCCATTACACTCACCATTTGTTGAGGATATCACAGTTGTAAGACGTGGTAAGGCAAGAAGAGCTAAGTTATTCTACTTAAGAAGCAGAGTAGGTAAGGCAGCTAAGGTTAAAGAACTTGTAAAATAATAATGATTTTAAGCGCGGTAGATATTTATATCTATCGCGTTTGACGTTTTGCGGCTGAATATGGTACTATCATTTTAGTAAATATTTATATGGAGCAGTTATGATTAACTTTAAGAAACGAGAAATAATTTACAGACCTTATGAGGCGGTTGTTAAGACAATTGTTGATTTAATAGTTATAGTGTGTGCGGCATTTATTTTTGTCACATTTCTTTTTGATAATACAACGATTTCAGGACATTCGATGAATGCAACCCTTAGTGACGGAAATGTTGTTCTGGTCAATAAAGCAGTCTATCAGTTCAGAAATCCTAAGAGATATGATTTGATTGTTTTTGAACCCAATATCGGAAATGTTTCACAGTATTATGTAAAACGTGTTATCGGCCTTCCGGGGGAGACTGTGCAGATTATTGACGGAAGGGTATATATAGATGGTTCACTTTTAGAGGATGATGTTATAGATACGGTTATCTATAATGCCGGTAATGCTGCCGAGCCGATAGAGCTTGGCTATGGGGAATATTTTGTGCTTGGAGACAACCGTAATAACAGCGATGACAGCCGTTTTTCCAATGTAGGGCTGGTTAAACTGGATTCAATAATTGGCTCACCATGGCTTGTGGTATATCCTTTTTCGGATTTCGGTACAATTGAGGCAAAGAAACCGGTACAGGAAGAGACTGAGACAGAAACAAAATAGAAGCGAGGAATTATAATGAAAATACAGTGGTATCCCGGTCATATGACCAAGGCAAAAAGAATGATGCAGGAGGATATTAAATTAATTGATTTGGTAATAGAACTTCTGGACGCAAGAATTCCTGTTGCCAGCCGCAATCCTGACATTGACAGCCTTGCCGCCAACAAATCAAGACTTGTTCTGTTAAACAAAGCTGATTTGGCGGATGAAAGAGTTACTAATGAGTGGGTGGAATATTTTAATCAGAAAGGAATTCCTGTGGTTAAGCTGGATTCCAGAAGCAGAAACGGAATGAAGCAGGTGCAGAATGCAATAATGGAGGCCTGTAAAGCAAAGCTTGAAAGAGATCGCAGAAGGGGAATTGTCAACAGACCTGTCCGGGCTATGGTGGCAGGAATTCCGAATGTAGGTAAATCTACTTTTATTAATTCCTTTGCAGGAAAGGCCTGTGCAAAGACGGGCAACAAACCGGGTGTAACGAAGGGCAAGCAGTGGATTCGTCTTAATAAGAATGTGGAGCTCCTTGATACACCGGGAATTTTGTGGCCGAAATTCGATGATGAGGCAGTAGGAACCAATCTTGCCTTCATTGGTTCAGTCAATGACCAGATTCTGAATCTTACGGAGCTGGCGTATGAGTTGGTAAGCTTTATTCTTGTTAATTATCCGGGCGCGGTTAATTCAAGATATGGCGTTGAAGAGACTGAGCCAAATAAGATTTTTGAGGATATTGCTACAGCCAAATCCTGTCTTAAAAAGGGCGGCGAGCTTGATATTGACAAAGTGGTTGCGATGATAACAGATGATTTCCGTTCAGGAAAGCTTGGCCGGATTTCATTGGAAAGACCGTAGTTTTAATAAAAAGACCATAGAACAGATTGGAGAATGCCATGACAAAGGAAGAACGTTTACAGGCAGAATTACAGAGAACTAAGAATATGCAGAAATTTGAAGAGGAATATTCAGCGTATGCACATATCTGCGGTATTGATGAGGTGGGCAGGGGTCCGTTATGCGGACCTGTTGTTGCAGGTGCGGTAATCCTTCCGAAGAACTGTGATATTTTATATATTAATGATTCCAAGAAATTAAGTGAAAAAATGCGTGATGTTCTGTATGATGAGATAGCACGGGGTGCTATAGCATGGAGTGTGGGTGTTGTTTCACCTGAGAGAATTGATGAGATAAATATTTTGCAGGCAACCTATGAAGCAATGAAAATTGCTATTGAGAAATTGAAGGTAAAGCCCGATATATTATTTAATGACGCAGTTACAATTCCGGGCGTTGACATTGAACAGCTGCCTATTATTAAAGGTGATGCAAAGAGTCAGTCAATTGCAGCTGCAAGCATTATGGCAAAGGTTACAAGGGACAGAATGATGAAGGAATATGATGAGTTATATCCTATGTACGGCTTTGCAAGAAATAAGGGCTATGGCACCAGGGAGCATATAAATGCACTTAAGGAATACGGCCCGTGCCCTATACACAGAACAACCTTTATCAAAAACTTTAAATAGCAGGGAATGATAGAATGAATCTTAATATTCGTAGTGTAAATTATGTTTCAAATGCAACGGAGAATACTGCCTCTCAGGGTACTACAGTCAACGGACAGCAGCAGATTGCCGTGCCGCAGGGGCTGTCATCTTCGGAGGCAGGACTTGCACTGCTTGCAAATCTTCGTGAGGGAGATTTATTTACGGGAGAGATTACGAATATTACACAGAATCAGATTACAATTGCCCTGTCAGATACAGTAACAATAAATGCATTGCTTTCGGATGCTTTATCATATAATATAGGGGATACTGCGTCCTTTTCAGTAAAAAATAATTCAGGAGAACAAATCGTTCTGAAATCCGTAGATAATGAGAAAATGCAGAATCTTATGAACGACCAGACAATTCATAATGCATTAAGGAATGCCAAAATGGCGGTTAATGAAACAACGGTTTCGCTGGTACATAATTTAATGAAACAGGGACAGCCGATAGATTCGGCTTCGCTTAATCATTATTTTCAGATATTGGAGCAGCATCCGAATGCAGCCGTTGAGGATGTTGTGCTTCTTACCAAAATGGATATTCCCGTAACGGAAGAGAATATTAATGCACTTCATAATTATTATGAATATAATCAGGGCATGAGTAATGCAGCAGAGAATTTAACACAGAGCCTTCAGAATGCATTACTGGAATTTAATACAGCTTCAGAAGCCGGCACAACATTAAAAGATATATTAAATTCGTTTTCTGAAACCATATTACCGCCGGAACAGCTTTCGGTGTCTGATAAAAACAATTTGGACTCATTAAAGGAAATGTTTAATACAGCAGATATTCCTGAGGCAGCACAGCTTTTTACAAAGCTTGAGAGCGGAAAAATAACTGCGAAGGAATTTTTAACTGATTTTGCCGCAGTGCTTGAAAATCCTGCCATGGACAGGGAAATAGCACGGAAAATAATCGGAAGCAGTGAATTTAAAGAGATTGTAAATAATTTTATCAGACAGGAATTTTTCCTGCAGCCGGAGAAGATTAACCATGAGAATCTGAAAAAATTATTCGGCAAAATACTTTCGGATAATGATAATATTTCGCAGAAGCTTTCTGCAAATCCTAAAATGAATGAGTTTGTTCAGAATACTCAGAATATCTCGGGCAATATTGAATTTATGAATAATGTTAACCACTTTATGTCTTTTGTACAGATTCCGATTAAGATGTCGGGACAGAATGCGCATGGTGATTTATATGTATATAAGAACGGTAAGAATATTGCTGAGGGCAAGGAGGAGTTAAAGGCACTTCTGCACCTTGATATGGATAATCTCGGACCTCTGGATATACTTGTAACGCTTAGAAATACGAATGTTACAACTAATTTTAAGGTAGCAAGTGATGAAATCCTGGATTATATAGAAGCACATATAAGTGAGTTGAATGCAGCACTTAAAAAGCTTGGTTATAATGTTGAAACTATTGTTGATTTGAATGACACGCCATATACATTTAAGAGCAGTGTTATTGAGCAGGAATTTCCGCCTGCACAAATCAAACGATTTTCTTTTGATGTGAGGGCATAGCTTATGGAAGAGAAGAAAACAACCAAAAAGCAGGCGATAGCCTTACAGTATAATTCCGGAGATGAGGCACCGACAATTGTTGCATCGGGAACTGGAATCCTTGCGGATAAAATTATTGAGAAGGCTAAGGAAAGTGATGTTCCGTTATATGAGGACGCAAAGCTTGCCAATACCTTGTCAAAGCTTGAAATAGGCGATATGATTCCGCCTGAGTTATATAATGTTGTTGCACAGATTTTGGTCTTTGTGGATAACCTTGATAAATTAAAGGGAAAAATAGATGGCAAATAAAAGAGTAACCGGAGCACAGAAGGAACAGCTGGCGGCGGATTTTTTGAGAAAAAAAGGGTATGATATTTATAATATGAATTTCCGCTGCAGAATCGGCGAGATTGATATAATTGCAGGGGAAGATAAATATATTGTGTTCTGTGAAGTGAAATATAGAAACACAACTGCCTACGGATATCCTGAGGAGGCGGTTAATTATCGCAAACAGAATACGATACGTCAGGTAGCACGTTATTATATGCTGATTAATAATATAGATATGAATACTCCGGTAAGATTTGATGTTATAGCAATTCTCGGAGCAGAATTAAAACATATAAGGAATGCATTTTAATGAATATTGATTATCTTAATTTCACTAACACAACCTCATTTCACGAAGGAAGGGTTCCATATTTTACAAGCAGATTGTTAGACGGGATTGATTTTATAAATCATGCTTTTTCTACAAGACTGGGTGGTGTAAGTAACGGACAGTATGAATCAATGAATCTGTCATATACTGTTGGGGATGATGAGAAAAAAGTAAGGGAGAATTTTACGCTTTTTGGCAATTCAGTAAGAATTATTCCCGAAAATATGGTGTATGCAAAACAGACGCACACAACCAATGTTTTGAAAATAACCAAGGACCACCTTGGCATGGGCATTGTAAGAGAGCGTAATTTTGACAATATTGACGGACTTATTACCAATGAAGTCGGAGTCTGCCTTGTGACATCTTATGCGGACTGTGTTCCGTTATATATCGTTGATACGGACAGGAAAGCAATCGGACTGTCACATTCCGGCTGGCGCGGAACAGTCGGCGATATTGCAGGGGAAACTGTCAGAAAAATGACAGAGGAATACAAAAGCAATCCAAAGGATTTAAAGGTATTTATCGGTCCGTCAATCTGTCAGGGCTGTTATGAAATCGGGGAGGATGTAGCTGAGAATTTTGCGGCAAAATACGGAGCTGGGGTGTTTGACAAAATACTTTTTCCGAAGGAAAACGGCAAATTCCACCTGAATCTGTGGCAGGCAAATGTAACTAATTTCATTAATGCGGGAGTCAGCGAGAGTAATATCTCCATTACGGATATCTGCACCTGTCATAACCCGAAACTTTTATTTTCACATCGTGCATCAAACGGCAGACGCGGCGGCTTATGCGGCTTCCTTATGATAAAATAAAAACAAACAATCCTTTACAAAGCCAAAATATCTTGTTATTATAAACAGGATTAAAGTAAATTGTTAATATGGATTTACTATGCAAGGGAGTAAGAATATGAGTAAACCGGTAGTTGCCATTGTGGGAAGACCTAATGTGGGTAAGTCCACACTTTTTAATGCATTGGCAGGCGAGCAGATTTCAATTGTTAAGGATACCCCGGGAGTAACCAGGGACAGAATATATGCAGATGTCACATGGCTGAATTATAATTTTACACTGATTGATACCGGAGGTATTGAGCCGGATTCAAAGGATATTATTTTAGCCCAGATGAGGGAGCAGGCGGAAATAGCGATTGCTACTGCAGATGTCATCATGTTTATGACGGATGTTAAGCAGGGGCTCGTGGATTCGGATTCAAAGGTTGCGGACATGCTTCGTAAATCAGGCAAGCCGGTAGTGCTTGTAGTTAATAAGGTGGACAGCTTCCAGAAGATGATGGCCGATGTATATGAGTTCTATAATCTCGGTATTGGCGACCCGCATCCGATTTCTTCGGTAGGCAAGCTGGGACTCGGTGATATGCTTGATGAAGTTGTATCATACTTTAAAGAGAATTCTGCCAATGAGGAAGAGGATGACAGACCAAGAGTTGCGATTGTAGGCAAGCCTAATGTCGGTAAGTCTTCAATAATTAACAAACTTATCGGTGAGAACCGTGTTATAGTATCGAATATTGCAGGAACAACAAGGGACGCAATTGATACAGAGGTAAAATATAATGGCAGGGAATATGTTTTTATTGATACAGCCGGATTAAGACGCAAGAATAAGATTAAGGAAGAGCTTGAGCGTTACAGTATCATCCGTACCGTAACGGCAGTTGAACGCGCAGATGTTGTTCTTGTTGTAATTGACGCAACCGAGGGCGTAACCGAACAGGATGCCAAAATTGCGGGAATTGCCCACGAAAGAGGCAAGGGCATAATTGTTGTGGTTAATAAATGGGATGCAATTGAGAAGAATGACAAGACTATTTATGAGCATACACAGAGGATAAGGGATATCCTTTCCTTTATGCCTTATGCGGAGATTATGTTTGTATCGGCACAGACCGGCCAGAGACTTGTTAAATTATATGATATGATTGATATGGTTATTGAGAACCAGAGCATGCGTATACAGACCGGTGTTCTCAATGAGATATTATCTGAAGCAGTTGCAATGCAGCAGCCGCCTTCAGATAAAGGAAAGAGACTTAAGATTTTCTATATTACACAGGTTTCGATTAAACCGCCTACCTTTGTACTGTTTGTTAATAACAAAGAGCTTATGCATTTTTCATACACAAGATATATTGAAAACAGAATCCGTGAGACCTTTGGTTTCAGGGGAACAGCATTACATTTTATTATAAGAGAACGTAGCGAGAAGGAGAGTTAATTCATCATGGAGCGTTTGATTTGTCTGATTATCGGATATATATTCGGTATGATACAGTCTGCTTATATTTACGGAAGATTTCATCATATTGATATCAGGGAGCACGGAAGCGGCAATGCAGGAACCACCAATGCATTGAGAACACTTGGTAAGAAGGCCGGACTTATTGTTTTTGCAGGGGACCTGCTCAAAGCAATCCTTGCGTCACTGCTTGTAAGGCTTATTTTTAAGAATGATTTTTCAGATTCGATAACCCTGCTGGTGCTTTACACCGGACTGGGTACGGTTCTCGGACATAATTTCCCTGCATACCTCAAATTTAAGGGTGGTAAGGGAATTGCAGCAACTGCCGGTGTTATTATTTCACTTGGAAGATGGGAGCTGATTGCAGTCGGATTAATTTTCTTCATATTTACTGTTGTTGTGACAAGATATGTATCGTCAGGCTCTCTTGTAATGATATTGTCAGTATTTTCGACATTTGTGGTTCTGGACGGATTAGGCAGAATTCCGGGACTTGAAACAAAGGCAGTTTCCTATGAAGCAATGGGAGTGTTCTTTATATTTGTTTTACTGGCATTTATCCGTCATAAAACAAATATTGTCAGATTGTTCAAGGGTACTGAGAACGAGTTGTCATTTAAAAAGAAAAAGGAGCAGAATTGATATGAGTAAAGTCGGTGTTATCGGAGCAGGTGGATGGGCATTGGGACTTGCCATCCTTTTAAATAATAATGGTCACAAAGTAACTGTCTGGTCAAAGCTTCCGGCAGAAATTGAGGCTATCAGAACAACAGGAGAGAATGCCAAGTCACTTCCGGGAGTTAAGATTCCGAAGGAAATAGAGCTGACTTCTGATTTACGAATGCTTGCAGAAGAAAATGAGCTGCTTGTAATGGCTGTTGCCTCCCCTTATGTCAGGGCTACTTCTGCCGAAATAGGAGCGTTAGGACTTGATTCCCTTAAAATAGTTAATGTTGCCAAGGGTATTGAGGAGAAAACCTTAATGACCATGACACAGATAATAGAACAGGAAATACCTGACTGTGAGGTTGCTGTCCTGTCGGGACCAAGCCATGCTGAGGAAGTTGGCAGAGGAATTCCGACCACCTGTGTAGTCGGAGCGGACAGAATGGAATATGCCGAATATCTTCAGAATATTTTTATGAGTGAGGTTTTCAGAGTATATATCAGTCCTGATGTGCTTGGAATTGAATTAGGCGGTTCGCTTAAGAATGTTATAGCACTTGCGGCAGGAATTGCCGACGGACTCGGATATGGCGACAATACAAAGGCAGCACTTATTACAAGAGGAATCCATGAAATCGCAAGACTGGGTGTTGCAATGGGTGGAAAGCTTGAAACATTCTATGGCCTTTCCGGTATAGGTGATTTAATTGTCACCTGTGAAAGTATGCACAGCCGCAACAGAAGAGCGGGAATACTGATTGGACAGGGAAAGACAATGCAGGAAGCAATGGAAGAGGTACACATGGTTGTTGAGGGTGTGTATTCAGCAAAGGCTGCGTCAGCACTTTCAGCTAAATACAATGTCGATATGCCGATTGTGAACAATATAACAAAGGTGCTTTTTGAAAATGCAGATGCCTCCAATGCAGTTAAGGAATTAATGCAGAGAGACAGAAAACTTGAATATCCAAATCTGGTTTGGGATAAATAATGAATATTTTTAAACCCCTTCACATAGATATTAGTGTGATGAATTTGCACAGCAAATTCTTTGTCTGCTAATAATCGGAAGGGGTTTTTTAAATGGAAAATAAGACAAACAAAGAATTTCAGTTGTATAAAGATATTGAGGGACGTACAAACGGCGATATTTATATAGGTGTTGTAGGACCTGTACGAACCGGTAAATCAACTTTTATTAACAGATTTATGGACCTTATGATTATACCTGAAATTTCAAATCCGAATGAGAAGGAAAGGGTTATTGACGAGCTTCCTCAGTCCGCAGGGGGCAGAACTGTAATGACCACCGAGCCGAAATTTATCCCGAAGGAGGCAGTTGAAATCAATCTCGGAGAGCATATTAATGCGAGATTCCGTCTGATTGACTGCGTCGGCTTTATGATAAAGGACGCTCAGGGTGTTTACGAAAATGATAAGGAAAGACAGGTAAAGACTCCGTGGTTTCCTAATGAGATTCCTTTCTCGAAGGCGGCTGAGTACGGAACTCAGAAGGTTATAAAGGACCATTCGACAATCGGAATTGTGATAACCACTGACGGAACAATCGGTGAATTTTCGCGGGAGAATTATCTTGAGGCTGAGGAAAAGACAATTACCGAGCTGAAAAAAATAAATAAGCCTTTCATTGTTCTGGTTAATTCCGTGATTCCGAAATCAGAGGAGGCAATGAAGGCTGCGGAATCAATCAGCCGCAAATACGAGGTCAGTGCAATTCCTGTAGACTGTCAGAAAATGAATAAGTCTGATTTGAATGAAATTATCAGAACAATATTGTATGAATTTCCTATAAGCAGTATTGAATTCTATATGCCGAAATGGGTTGAAATGCTTCCTTTGGAACATCCCGTAAAGGAGGATTTGTTAAAATATGCCCGTGCGGCAATGGATAAAATTACATATATCAAGGATGTAATGAATCGAAAGATTGATTTTGTCTCCCCGTATATCAGCAAGGTTAAGTTTGAGGATTTTGATTTTGTTGAGGGACTGCAGAAAATAAATCTCTATGTTGATGAAAAATATTATTATGAGAATTTAAGTGAACTTACGGGTGAGGTAATACATGATGAATATGAACTGATTTCAATGATTAAAAATCTGTCCTGCCTCAAAAAAAATTATGAACGCTATATGTCTGCAATTGAGTCTTCGAAAAGCAAGGGCTACGGTGTTGTAATGCCTCTTAAGGAGGAAATTATTCTTAATGAACCCGAACTTATAAAGACCAATAATAAATATGGCGTAAAAATTAAAGCAGAAAGCCCTTCCGTACATATGATTAAAGTAAATATCGGAACAGAAATTTCTCCGATTGTCGGAAGTGAGGAACAGGCAAAGGACCTTATAAGATATATTAAGGACAGCAATGAGCAGGGCGATGTTTGGAATGCAAGTATTTTCGGAAAATCAATCGGCCAGCTTATTGAGGACGGAATTAAGGGCAAGATTCAGATGCTGAATGATGACTGCCAGTCCAAGCTGCAGGATACAATGCAGAAGGTTGTTAATGAAACAAGCGGCGGACTGGTATGCTTAATATTATGATGAAATTCAATTATGCAGCCGGGTGGGGATTCCATCCGGTTTTTTTAAGTTTATGTAGTAAAATTTATTAATTAAGTGTATAATAACTAATCATAAATTGAAAGAGAGAACCAGAATGGAACCATTTCATATTTTTTTAATTGTGCTTGCAGTAATTGCCGTTCTTATAATAATCGGTATTATTACATCTGCAAATGCCAGGAAAAATCTGTACTGCAAAATGCTTTCGCATTACGGACAGGTGGATAATACAGAGTATACATACGAGGAGTTTGAATGTATTTCGCATTTTTACAAAAATACAATTAAGGATGAATTCCATATTGATGATACTACATGGAATGACCTTGACATGGACAATATTTTTCTGCTGATTAATCATACCAATTCCTCTGTCGGACGTGAATATCTGTACAAGCTGTTAAGAACTCCTGTTTTTGACAGGGAGGTTCTTGCCGAGAGAGAACGTCTGATAAATTATTTTGATTCGAATGATGATATACGAACAAGAATTATGGTAAGCATGAGGGGAATAGGCTTTACACGCAGGATTTCTGTTTCCGATTATATGGAAAGACTTGTTCATTTAAAGCCTGCCTCAAATGCTTTCCACTATATTATTATTCTTTTGATAATTTTCTCAATCTGTTTTATGATTTTTGTTGACCCGATTATAGGTATCGGAATGGTACTTGGAAGCATTGGTGCGGCGATTGTCACATATTACAAATTTAAGGCAAGAATTGAGAATTATTTTTCATGTATCAGACAGCTGGTGTCAATGATTGAGGCCGGTAAGGAAATAGCAGCAATTAATGCTGATGAACTTAAGGAATACAATGATTTTTTTGTTAAGACCGGTAAGAAATTTGCAAAGGTAACAAGAAATTCTTTTCTGCTTGTATCATCCAAGGAAAATTCGGGCTCACTTATTGATATGTTTATGGAATATGTGAGAATGTTTACTCATGTGGATTTGATTAAATTTAATAATATGATTAGAAAAATCGAAAACTGCTATGACGATGTACTTGGGCTTATGGAAAGACTTGGTCTTATTGATTCAATGATTAGTGCCGGTAATTTCAGAAGGGTAATTCCTTTCTACTGCAAGCCTGAATTTACGGATGGAACGGGACTTAAGCTTAAGGAGGTATATCATTTATCAATTAAGAAACCGGTTGCAAATTCAATTAATACTGACAGGCCGGTTCTTATTACGGGCTCTAATGCTTCAGGTAAATCAACCTTCCTTAAGTCGGTTGCGATTAATGCAGTGCTTGCACAGACAATTAATACCTGTCCGGCAACAGAATACAAGGCACCGTTTTACAGAATTTATTCGTCAATGGCACTTTCGGATAATCTTGAAGCCGGAGAGAGCTATTATATCGTTGAAATTAAATCATTAAAAAGAATTGTTGACGCTGCAAAAGAGGACGGAGCTCAGATTCTGTGCTTCGTAGACGAGGTTTTAAGAGGTACAAATACGGTGGAACGAATTGCCGCTTCCTCACAGATTCTCAAAAATCTGGCAGATAACGGTGTGCAGTGCTTTGCCGCAACACATGATATTGAGCTGACATATATTCTTGAGCGTTATTATGCAAACCATCATTTTAATGAACAAGTCGTTGATAACGAAATTGTATTTTCATACGAAATTCAGGATGGAAGAGCGTCATCAAGAAATGCCATTAAGCTTCTTGAGATAATCGGCTATGACAATCGTATTGTAAACAGTGCTACGGAGAGAGCGAATGATTTTATTAATACGGGAGTATGGAGGGAATTGTAGTGAAGGTAGATATTTATACTGACGGTGCGGCAAGGGGCAATCCCGACGGACCGGGTGGTTATGGAGTTGTACTGCAATATGTCGATAAGGATGGGCAGCTGCATGAAAAGGAACTGTCGCAGGGATATACAAGAACCACTAACAACAGGATGGAGCTGTTGGCGGCAATCCGGGGGCTGGAGGCTCTTAAAACACCTTGTGAGGTCAATCTGTATTCGGATTCCAAATATCTTGTTGACGCTTTTAATCAGCACTGGATTGATTCATGGGTCGCAAAGGGCTGGAAACGCGGTAAGAATGAGCCTGTTAAGAATCCTGATTTATGGAAATATTTATTAAAGGTTATGGAGCCGCACAGAGTTAATTTTATCTGGGTAAAAGGTCATAACGGACATCCTCTTAATGAGAGATGCGATGTTCTGGCAACTACGGCAGCGGATGGACAGGAGCTTATAGAGGATGTCATTTTGTCTTGAAACAAAGCATTTATTGTGATATTATGAAAATAATGCATAAAGGCATATAAGGAGGAGTAAAATATGATTTTAGCTGATATTTATACACTGTTAAATGATGTTTTTTTTGAAATTATCAGATTTATTGGAATTTTGGCATTGGTAGTTCTTGCCATTTTTCTTGGAGCTAACATTAGAAAGTTTGTGGACAGGAAGAAAGCAGCTAAAGAAGCTACTGCCTCAGAATTACAGAATGAAGAATAATTTACATACAGGAGGATTTAGCCATGCAGGCATATGGCGTTAATGAATTAAGAAGAAAATATCTTGAATTTTTTGAGAGCAAGGAACATCTTAGAATGAACAGTTTTTCGCTTGTTCCTCATAATGACAACAGTCTTTTATTAATTAATGCGGGAATGGCACCGCTTAAGCCTTATTTTACCGGACAGGAGATTCCGCCAAGGAACAGGGTTACAACCTGTCAGAAATGTATCCGTACCGGAGATATTGATAATGTAGGTAAGACTGCAAGACATCTTACTTTCTTTGAGATGCTTGGAAACTTTTCTTTTGGTGATTATTTTAAAACAGAAGCAATCAAATGGTCATGGGAGTTCTTAACCGAGGTTATCGGAATGGAAGCAGACCGTTTATATCCGTCAATTTATGCGGATGATGATGAGGCTTTTAATATCTGGACTAACGAGGTTGGAGTTCCTGCTGAGAAGATTACACGTTTCTACCGTGATGAAAACGGAGACTGTGATAACTTCTGGGAGCATGGTGCAGGTCCTTGCGGTCCGTGTTCAGAAATCTATTATGACCGTGGTGTTAAATACGGCTGCGGCAGACCTGACTGCAAGGTAGGCTGTGACTGTGACCGCTTCATGGAAGTGTGGAACAACGTATTTACACAGTTTGAAAGTGACGGACATCATAATTATACAGAGCTTAAACAGAAGAATATTGAAACCGGTATGGGTCTTTAAAGACTTGCAGTAGTTGTTCAGGATGTTGATTCTGTATTCGATATTGATACAATGAAGGCAAT
>JBGVLM010000079.1:0-5664 GCA_045124255.1 Butyrivibrio sp.
AAGTTTTTACAACTCCTCCTACCGTGCTTTGTAGTATAGCTTCTTACAAACTATTTTACATCACGGAGAAGAAGTTTTAAATCTTTCATTACTATTTGTGCCGCCAACTGAAAGGCGGCGGAATGGAGATTTTTATGAAAAAAGCGGTTTTGGTTATTTTTTGTTTGATTTTTGCTTTAACAGGCTGTACATGGAAGCGCATTGAGGATAGGAGTACTGCGGCAGGTGATAACAATACAACATCTGTGGCTTATGAATGTCCTTCAGGATATCCTGACGGAACGAATTGTGTGAAGGGATATTTTCTTGAAGGAAAAACAGGAACACCTTTGATTATTGTAGATGATTCACCCATAGTTATGTCCCAGCATCCGGATATTCAGACTGAAAAAGCAATGTTTGACGATTTTACCGACGGAGATTTGATTCATATTTATTGTGATGCCATAATGGAGTCATATCCGGGACAGACCAACGTATATGGTGTGATGTTTTTAGAGGATGGAGATATTGAGAATATAAATGAGGACGTGTTGAAGTCACTTGAAGAAATGGGGTGGATTGAATTAGAGACAGGCACCTCGACGGATATTGGGATATGTTTTCCTGAGCCGGAGATAGAGGAGCTTACAGGATATTATATTAAGGCGAATGATGAGCAGTTTATCATTGTTGACGATGAGCCGATATATGTATACCCTCACCCGGATATGGTAGAGGATATTGAAGTTCTGTATGGATTTAGCGACGGAGATTTGATTAATATCTGTTGTGAGCTTCGTTCTAAGGATAACAGAAAAGAGGCGTTAATATGGAATTCGCGTCTTATAGAGGAAGGAAGTTTTGATAATATCAGCGATGAAGCATTTGAAGCACTTGCGGATTATGGTTATATCTGGTGTATAGACCGGGAGTGATTTGTTGCGTACAGGCTTAATTTGGTATATAATAAACGTTAATTGAAGCAGAAAGGAATTTCAAGCAGGCTTGAAACGGTTTATTGTATGATTGAGAAAAAAATAGGACGCAATGACCCATGCTGGTGCGGCAGCGGCCGTAAATATAAGGCATGCCATGAGCGTATGGATGACAGAATTATGATGTATGCAAGACAGGGAGCGGTTGTTCCGCCAAGACATATTATTAAGACATCGGAACAGATTGAGAAGATTAAGGAAAGTTGTAAAATTAACATTGCAGTATTGGATTATATCGAGAAAAACATCCATGAGGGAATGTCTACGGCAGAGATTGATAAGATTGTATATGATATGACGACTGACATGGGAGGCATTCCTGCACCGCTTAATTACCAGGGATATCCTTATAGCGTATGTACTTCTGTTAATGACCAGGTGTGTCATGGATTTCCTTCCAAGGATGTAATACTTAAATCAGGGGATATAATCAACGTTGACTGCTCCACAATACTTGACGGATATTTCTCTGATTCATCAAGAATGTTCTGTATCGGAGATGTAAGTCCTGAGAAAAAACGTCTTGTTGATGTTACGAAGGAATGTGTTCAGAAGGGACTTGAGGCAGTCAGACCATGGGGCTTCCTTGGAGATATGGGACAGGCGGTTCATGACCATGCATATGCCAACGGCTACTCGATTGTAAGGGAAATCGGAGGTCATGGTGTAGGCTTGGAATTCCATGAGGAACCTTGGGTCGGATATCACAGCGTTAAGGGAACGGAAATGCTTCTGGTTCCGGGAATGATTTTTACAATTGAGCCAATGGTTAATATGGGCGAAGAGGATATAAGCATCGACCCTGATAATGATTGGGAGGTATATACGGATGACGGAATGCCTTCTGCACAATGGGAGATTATGGTGCTGGTAACAGAAACCGGAGCGGAGGTACTGTGCTGGTAATGTGAGTTAAATAATTTTTAAATAGCACTTGACATATATTTGTTAAGTGCTATAATTCTAATTAATATATGAACAATTATTCAAATGTTCATAAAATGCAAACAAGTTGCAAATTTAAAATCAGGAGGATTGGATTATGAAGAAAACTTACAAAATCGAAGTAGACTGTGCAAACTGTGCCAATAAAATGGAGGAGGCTGCTAAGAAAACAGCAGGCGTTAAGGACGCAGTAGTTAATTTTATGGCACTTAAGATGAGCGTGGAATTTGAAGAGGGTGCAGACGCGGCAGCAGTTATGAAGGATGTCCTTAAGAACTGCAAAAAGGTTGAGGACGACTGCGAAATTTACTTATAATATTGACTTTTTTATTTTAAAAGGCAGGGCAGGATATGAATAAGAAGCAGAAAAAGGTTCTGTACAGAATTATCATTACAATTATATTAATGGTTGGAATTGTCATTGTGGAGCATTTCTTTCCGCTTAACCGTTTTATCTGGTTTGGAATATATATAGTGCCATATCTGATAATCGGCTACGATATTTTGAAAAAAGCATTTAAGGGCATTCTTAACCGTCAGGTTTTTGATGAGAATTTCCTTATGGCAATCGCAACTGTAGGTGCACTGGCACTTGGTCTGTACAAGGACGGCGATTACAAGGAAGCGGTTGCGGTAATGCTTTTCTATCAGGTCGGTGAGCTTTTTCAGAGCTACGCCGTTGGGAAGAGCCGAAGAAATATCAGCGATTTAATGGATATACGACCTGATTACGCCAATATTGAGGTTGACGGCAGACTGCAGAAGACTGACCCTGACGAGATTGCGATAGGGGATATAATTATTGTATGTCCGGGCGAGAAAATTCCGATTGACGGAATAATCGTGGAGGGCAGCACAACCCTGAATACCAGCGCACTTACCGGGGAGAGTGTACCAAGAGAGGTTTGCGAGGGTATGGAGGTTATAAGCGGCTGTATCAACCTTACGGGTCTTATTAAGATTCGCACAACTAAAGAATTTGGAGAGTCTACTGTTTCCAAGATTCTTGATATGGTCGAAAATGCAAGCTCGAAGAAGTCAAGGAGTGAAAATTTTATCGCCAGATTTGCCAAATACTATACTCCGATTGTATGTATAAGTGCTTTGGTGCTGGCTGTTCTGCCACCGTTGATTACGCTTATTTTTACTGATAATAACCCTGCATGGGGTGACTGGGTATACAGGGCATTAACTTTTCTTGTAATAAGCTGTCCGTGTGCATTGGTTGTCAGCGTACCGCTTAGTTTTTTTGCAGGAATCGGTGGAGCCGGCAATCAGGGAATCCTTATTAAAGGCTCAAATTATCTTGAAGCACTTGCCAAGACGGGTTATGTTGTTTTTGACAAAACGGGGACCGTGACAAAAGGCGTTTTCGAGGTAACTGGCATTCATCATAACACAATGGGCGAGGAGGAACTTCTTCGCTATGCTGCTTTGGCAGAGTGCCATTCTACTCATCCAATCAGCATAAGTCTTCAAAAAGCATATTCTAAGGATATCGACAGAAGCCTTGTAAGTGATGTGCAGGAGATAAGCGGTCATGGCGTTATTGCGACGGTTGAGAATAAAAAAATCGCCGTAGGTAATTCAAAGCTTATGGCTCAAATCGGAGCTGACAGTAAGGAATGTCATGGAATGGGTACGGTTGTCCATATAGCCGTGGACGGAGAATACGCAGGACATATACTTATATCGGATATAGTTAAGCCGACTGCCAAAGAGGCTGTTAAGGCGTTGGGAAGAGCCGGTGTTTCAAGAATTGTAATGCTTACCGGAGATATTAAGAATGCCGCAGAGAAGGTGGCGGCAGAGCTTGAAATAGGAGAGGTTCACAGCGATTTGCTTCCGGCTGATAAGGTTAATAAGGTCGAAGAACTGTTAGCTTCCAAGAGAAAAAAAGAAAACCTTGCCTTTGTGGGTGACGGAATTAACGACGCGCCTGTTCTGTCGAGAGCTGATATCGGAATCGCAATGGGCGCGCTTGGTTCGGACGCGGCAATTGAAGCAGCGGATGTTGTTTTAATGGATGACGACCCGTTAAAGATTGCAAAGGCAATCCGAATTGCCCGTAAATGTATGGGAATTGTCTATCAGAATATTTATTTTGCACTCGGAATTAAAGGGATATGCCTGATTCTCGGTGCGTTGGGAATTGCCAATATGTGGCTTGCCATTTTTGCGGATGTAGGAGTCATGGTCATTGCGGTGCTTAATGCGATAAGGGCGTTAAGAGTCAAAAATTTATAAGAGGGTGACATAAATGGATAAGAAATTTGAAATGTGTGATGAAACGGAATTATATGATTTGGCGGAGCTTTTTAAGGTGTTTGGTGACACAACCCGAATCAGAATACTTTTTGTATTGTTCGAGGAAGAGTTATGTGTATGCGATTTGGCACAGGCACTCAATATGACGCAGTCAGCCATTTCCCACCAGTTAAAAATACTTAAACAGAACAAGTTAGTCAAAAGCCGCCGTGAGGGCAAATCTATTTTCTATTCACTTGCAGACGAGCATGTAAAGACAATAATTGCTCAGGGCAGGGAGCATATTGAAGAATAACGGGGGAATATAATGAAATTATTATTTAAACAAAGAATGTTTTCATGGCTGGACTGCTATGATATTTTTGATGAATACGGAAATGTTATTTTCAGCGTAGAGGGGCAGTTAAGTTGGGGACACTGCCTTCATATTCTGAATAGCTGTGACATACATGTCGGCACAATTAAGGAAGTGATTTTTACTTTTCTTCCAAGCTTTGAGTTGTATGTCAATAATGAATACCTTGGTAAGATTAATAAGGAATTTACTTTTTTTACTCCGCCGAAATATGATTTTGACTTCAACGGCTGGCATGTTGAGGGTCATTTCATGGAGTGGGACTATGAAATTTATGACAGAGAGGGTGGTCTTGTTGCGACGGTTACGAAGGAGCTGTTTAACTGGACGGATACCTACTCAATAGATGTGGTTAACCCAAATGACGCATTGCTGGCGTTGATGTTTGTACTGGCTATTGACGCTGAGAAATGCTCAAGGAATGATTAAAGTAATTATTATGGGGTGACAGATATGACATTAGATGATGTTAAACAGGCGTTTATAAGACTTTTTTAGATGACCCGGTCAATTGGGCTAAATGGGCGGTTTCATTGTGACCCGCCTAAAGAAATTGATTTGTATTACCTTTTGCTTTGACTGTCTTAGCCGGTGTACTGATAGGAGTGAAAGTCTGAAGGGCGAAAATGTGTATACTGAATAAAAAAATTGCTCGCGCGCAATCTATGCACGCGAGCGTGTTATTAATTATTATTGGTTTCAAGCTGTTCCAACAGTTCTTTTAATGTAAGGGTAGTTTTAAATGTTTTGCCGCCTATGTCAATGCATCCGTCTTCTTCAATGACTACTTTGGTTGTGTCGGTTAAGAAAATTCTTATATATTTCTCGGGCGTTCCGATTCTGCCGCCGTTATCCCAACGTTTAATGCAATTGGAAGAATTATATAATTCAATAAAATTTGAAATCTGTTCGGAGTTGATGTCATTATATATATAGGTGGTATCATTTTCTGATGTGTAATATTCAACACAATCTACTCTGTCAGGTTTTATTTCAAAGCCCTGCCTATTCCAGTTTCTGTAAATTAAAAGAGATGTAAGCGTCATAATACAGAAAACGGCTGATAATATATATGGAATAAAATTCTTTTTACTTTTAAAAAATATAAATGCAAATATA
>JBGVLM010000080.1:0-60509 GCA_045124255.1 Butyrivibrio sp.
ACACGATGGCTATTGGTGAACGAATAAAACGAATTAGAAATTTCCGCAAATTAACGCAGGCTCAGCTTGGCGAAGCTGTTGGCTTATCCGACGTGCGAATCCGTCAGTATGAAATCGGCAACCGCACCCCTAAGGAAGAGATGATACAGGAGCTGGCAAAAGCCTTAGACTGTAATTACCGCTCCATCTATGAACCTTCCCTCTACGCAGCGGAAGATGTGATGTACGCACTCTTTGAACTGGATGAGCACTACAACATGCCCCTCTACGAGGTAGCAAATCCTGAGGACCCTACCGAGAAACATATTGCGGTTGGTTTTGATTATTCTTTACTGGATGATTTCCTGAATACCTGGAAAAAGAAAAAAGAGGACTTAGCCTCCGGTAAAATTACCAAAGAAGAGTATTTTGAATGGAAGATTAACTGGCCTCACACCGAAGAATAATTACAATAATACATATAATGTCCGCACCACACATACAACAGATATAGAAGTGTTTTTTGACGTGTATCACGGATGTATCACGAGCCCATTTTGAGAGAAATCTCGAAGTGGGCTTTTCTTTGTGTTCGACCATCTTCCGTTAATAAAAGAAAACCGCAACTCCTCATAAAATGAGGAATTGCGGCTTGTATTTAAGTTTCTATGATACTAAATCAAAGATTATTCGATGATTGTAGCAACACGGCCTGAACCTACAGTACGTCCACCTTCACGGATAGCGAAAGTAAGACCCTGCTCCATAGCGATTGGGTGGATGAGCTCGATTGTCATCTCTACGTTATCGCCAGGCATGCACATTTCTGTACCAGCTGGAAGTTCGCAAACACCTGTAACGTCAGTTGTTCTGAAGTAGAACTGTGGACGATAGTTGTTGAAGAATGGAGTATGACGTCCACCTTCTTCTTTTGTTAATACGTAAACCTGAGCTGTAAATTTCTTATGACATGTTACAGTACCTGGTTTAGCAATAACCTGTCCACGAACGATCTGGTCACGGTTGATACCACGGAGAAGTGCACCGATGTTATCACCAGCCATAGCTTCATCAAGCTGTTTTCTGAACATTTCGATACCGGTAACAACTGTCTTCTGTGTCTCTTCCTTAACACCAAGGATTTCAAGTTCGTCGTTAAGGTGAAGTGTTCCTCTCTCTACTCTACCTGTAGCAACTGTACCACGACCTGTAATTGTAAATACGTCCTCTACTGGCATAAGGAATGGCTTATCTGTCTCTCTCTCTGGATCTGGGATATAGCTATCAACAGTTTCGAAGAGTTCAAGAATCTTGTCGCCCCACTCGCTTGAAGGGTCTTCAAGAGCCTTAAGAGCAGAACCTTTGATGATTGGGCATCCTTCGAAGCCGTACTCTTCAAGCTGTTCTGTAACTTCCATCTCAACTAATTCGATAAGTTCTTCGTCATCAACCATATCGCACTTGTTAAGGAATACAACGATATAAGGTACACCTACCTGACGAGCAAGAAGGATGTGCTCCTTTGTCTGAGCCATAACACCGTCAGTAGCAGCAACTACAAGGATTGCGCCGTCCATCTGAGCAGCACCTGTAATCATGTTCTTAACGTAGTCAGCATGGCCTGGGCAGTCAACGTGAGCGTAATGTCTGTTGTTTGTCTCATACTCAACGTGTGCAGTAGAGATTGTGATTCCTCTTTCTCTCTCTTCTGGAGCCTTATCAATATTTTCGAATGCTACAGCTTCACCTGTACCAAGTCTTGCATTAAGAGTCTTAGTAATAGCAGCTGTTAATGTTGTTTTACCATGATCAACGTGTCCGATTGTACCAATGTTACAATGTGGTTTAGTTCTTTCAAATTTAGCTTTAGCCATTTTTAAAAAATCCTCCTTTTAATAACCCTTATTGGGTAATTTTATTCAGCTTAGATAATTATATTTCATATATGAAATAATTTCAATAATTATTTTGCTTTACTTGCAATAACTTTTTCCTGAACATTCTTTGGAACCTGTTCATATTTCTCAAAGAACATTGAGTAGTTACCACGTCCCTGAGTCTTAGAACGAAGGTCTGTTGAGTATCCGAACATCTCTGCAAGCGGAACATAAGCCTTAACCATCTTACCGCCTCCGATATCCTCCATACCTTCGATACGTCCTCTACGTGCGTTAACGTCACCGATTACATCACCCATGTATTCTTCAGGCATTGTTATCTCTACCTTCATAATTGGCTCAAGAAGAACTGGTTTAGCCTTCTGCATAGCCTCTTTGAATGCAAGAGAACCTGCAATATGGAATGCCATTTCTGAAGAGTCAACTTCATGGTATGAACCATCGTATACGTTAGCGTATACACCAAGTACTGGGAATCCTGCAAGAATACCTGCCTTAGTAGCTTCCTCAATACCCTCACCAACTGCCGGGATATATTCCTTAGGAATAGCACCACCTACTACAGTTGATTCAAACTTGAATACCTCTTCACCGTTAGGATCCATAGGCTCAAATTTAACTTTACAGTGTCCGTACTGACCACGACCACCTGACTGCTTAGCGTACTTGCTGTCAACATCAACAGGGGCTGTGATTGTCTCTTTGTATGCAACCTGAGGTGCACCAACGTTAGCCTCTACCTTGAACTCACGAAGAAGTCTGTCTACGATAATTTCAAGATGGAGCTCGCCCATTCCGGCGATGATTGTCTGACCTGTTTCCTGGTCAGTATGAGCTCTGAATGTTGGGTCTTCTTCAGCAAGCTTTGCTAAAGCTTCACCCATCTTGCCCTGAGCGTCCTTTGTCTTAGGCTCAATAGCAAGCTCGATAACAGGCTCTGGGAATTCCATTGATTCAAGAATAACAGGATGCTGCTCATCACAGATTGTATCACCTGTACCGGTAACCTTAAATCCTACTGCTGCAGCGATATCGCCTGAGTAAACCTTATCAATTTCTGTTCTTGCATTAGCGTGCATCTGAACGATACGTCCGATACGCTCTTTCTTGTCCTTTGTTGCATTATATACATAAGAGCCTGAATTACAAACTCCTGAGTATACTCTGAAGAATGCTAACTTACCTACGAATGGGTCAGTCATAATCTTGAAAGCAAGTGCTGAGAAAGGCTCTTCATCAGATGAATGTCTAACGATTTCGTTACCTTCCATATCAACACCCTTGATAGCAGGGATGTCAAGTGGAGAAGGCATGAATTCGATAATGGCATCCAATAATTTCTGAACACCCTTGTTTCTGTAAGCTGTACCACAGCATACAGGAACAGCTGTACATTCACATGTTCCTTTTCTTAATGCTTTCTTAAGCTCTTCTGTTGAAGGCTCCTCACCTTCAAGGTATGCCATCATTAAATCATCATCTAATTCGCAGATTTTCTCTACTAATTCTGTATGATAAAGTTCAGCATCCTCTTTCATATCTTCAGGAATATCAACGATTGAAATGTCATCGCCCTTCTCATCATTGTAGATGTAAGCTTTCATTTCAAACAGGTCGATAATTCCCTTAAATTCATCTTCCTTACCAATTGGTAACTGAATACAGATAGCATTCTTACCAAGTCTGGTTTTAATCTGGTCAACTGCACCATAGAAGTTTGCACCTAAGATGTCCATCTTATTGATGAAAGCCATACGTGGTACATTATAAGTGTCAGCCTGACGCCATACGTTCTCAGACTGTGGTTCAACACCACCCTTAGCACAGAATACACCAACAGCACCATCAAGTACTCGAAGTGAACGCTCAACCTCTACAGTGAAGTCTACGTGACCAGGAGTATCAATGATATTGATACGATGCTCTAATGCTCCAGCTTTTGGCTTGCAGTTTTCCTGTAATGTCCAATGACATGTGGTAGCTGCGGAAGTAATTGTGATACCTCTTTCCTGCTCCTGAGCCATCCAGTCCATGGTAGCAGTTCCGTCATGAGTATCACCAATCTTATAATTAACACCGGTGTAGTAAAGAATACGCTCTGTTGTTGTAGTTTTACCTGCATCAATATGAGCCATAATACCGATATTTCTGGTTCTCTCTAATGGATATTCTCTTCCAGCCAAGATTTTTTCCTCCTATTTTAAGATAAGATATTAGAATCTGTAATGTGCGAAAGCCTTGTTTGCTTCTGCCATCTTGTGCATATCTTCTTTTCTCTTTACGGCTGCACCAGTGTTATTGGCTGCATCCATAATTTCATTAGCGAGTCTGTCTTCCATAGTCTTCTCGCCTCTGGTACGTGAGAAGTTTGTTAACCAACGAAGTCCGAGAGCCTGTCTTCTGTCTGCTCTAACTTCAATTGGAACCTGGTAAGTAGCACCACCGATACGTCTTGCCTTAACTTCAAGAACAGGCATAACGTTATTCATAGCTTCCTCGAATACTTCGAGTGCTGGCTTACCGGTCTTCTCTTCTACCTTATTAAATGCTCCGTATACAATTTTCTGAGCTGTTCCCTTCTTACCATCTAACATAATGTTGTTGATAAGCTTTGTAACAACCTTGCTATTGTACATAGGATCTGCTAATATATCTCTATGCTGAGTATGTCCTTTACGTGGCACGGTTCTTCCCTCCTTAATAAAATTAATTCATCGGTACTCACATAATTTTTAATGTGTTCGCGCGCGGTCTATTTTAAACCTGCAACCTACAGGAAAAATAATTATCTCCGGCACTAAACGACTAAAAAGTGAATATTATTTTGCGTCTTTTGGTCTCTTGGCACCGTATTTTGAACGCGCCTGTCTTCTCTTAGCAACACCTGCTGTATCGAGTGTACCTCTAACGATATGGTATCTTGTTCCTGGTAAGTCTTTTACTCTACCACCTCTGATAAGAACAACGCTATGCTCCTGAAGGTTATGTCCTTCACCTGGGATGTAGCTTGTTACTTCGATACCGTTAGAAAGACGAACTCTGGCAATTTTTCTAAGAGCTGAGTTAGGTTTCTTAGGTGTCTTTGTCTTAACAGCTGTACATACACCTCTCTTCTGTGGAGAAGCAGTATCTGTAGCTTTCTTCTGAAGAGAATTGTATCCCTTTAAAAGAGCTGGTGCTGTAGACTTCTTAACAGATGTCTGTCTACCCTTTCTTACTAACTGGTTAAATGTAGGCATTCTTTTTCACCTCCTGATAAAAATTTTCCTTGGTTGCGAATCTGAAAAAATCAAATTCCATACAATTACGCACAAAAATAAGCCATGCTTTTAGTGCACGCAGATTGTATTATATATTCAAATTTGAAGTATGTCAATATTTTTTATTGAGGAAATTCAAAAAAGAACCCCAAAAAACAGGATTCTTTTCTGAATTATTTTTATTCTTCTGTTATTTCATCTGTTTCTTCGATAATATCTTCTGAATCCATTGTATCATCAATGTCGTCTTCGAAATCATCTGCAACAAATTCCTCTTCAACCTCGATGTCTTCCATCATTGCGTTTTCAGAGTCAAGTCTTACTGAACGATATCTCTTCATACCTGTTCCGGCAGGAATAAGCTTACCAATCAGTACGTTTTCCTTAAGACCGATAAGTGGGTCAACCTTACCATTAATTGCAGCCTCGGTAAGAACCTTTGTTGTCTCCTGGAATGATGCTGCTGAGAGGAATGAGTTGGTAGCAAGAGCTGCCTTTGTAATACCGAGCATTACCTGTGTTCCCTCTGCCGGCTGTAATCCCTGTTCAACAAGCTTCTCATTGGTCTCATTGAAATCAAGTACATCCATCGTAATTCCTGAAAGATATTCTGAATCACCAGGATTATCAACTTTAATCTTCTTAAGCATCTGACGAACGATAACCTCAATGTGCTTATCGTTAATCTCTACACCCTGAAGTCTGTATACTCGCTGAACCTCACGGAGCATATAGTCCTGAGCTGCACGAACACCCTTAATCTTAAGGATATCATGTGGATTAACACTACCTTCGGTAAGTTCATCACCGGCTTCAAGTACTGCGCCATCCATAACCTTGATTCTTGAACCATAAGGGATAAGATAATTCTTGGAATTACCTTCATTATCAGTAATAACAACTTCACGCTTCTTCTTCGTATCAACAATCTTGGCAACACCGCCGAACTCAGCGATAATCGCAAGACCCTTTGGCTTTCTTGCCTCGAAAAGCTCTTCTACTCGAGGAAGACCCTGTGTAATATCATCACCGGCAACACCACCCGCATGGAAGGTTCTCATTGTAAGCTGTGTACCTGGCTCACCGATTGACTGAGCCGCAATAATACCGACTGCCTCACCAACCTGTACCTGCTGTCCTGTTGCCATGTTGGCACCATAACATTTAGCACACACACCAAGGTGGCATCTACAAGTAAGAACTGTTCTAATCTTAACCTTGGTAAGTCCAAGCTTAGCAATAATTTCTGCACGCTTTGGAGTAATCATATGGTTCTTCTTAATAAGAACCTCTCCTGTCTCAGGGTCAAGAATACTTTCTGCAAGGTAACGGCCTGTAACACGATCCTTAAGTCCTTCGATTTCTTCCTTACCATCCATGAAAGCTTCAACTTCCATACCAGGAATCGCTCTGCCTTCTGAACAATCCATCTCACGGATAATTAATTCCTGTGAAACGTCTACAAGACGTCTTGTAAGGTATCCTGAATCGGCTGTTCTAAGAGCGGTATCTGAAAGACCCTTTCTCGCACCGTGAGCGGAAATGAAGTATTCGAGTACGTCAAGACCTTCACGGAAGTTTGATTTAATTGGGAGCTCGATGGTACGTCCTGATGTATCTGCCATCAAACCACGCATACCTGCAAGCTGTTTAATCTGCTGGTTAGAACCACGGGCACCTGAGTCAGCCATCATAAAGATGTTGTTGTATTTATCAAGACCTGAGATAAGTGCGTCTGTAAGCTCTTTATCTGTCTTGAACCATGTATCAACTACTTCCTTATATCTCTCTTCTTCTGTGATAAAACCACGTCTGAAGTTCTTTGTAATCTTCTCAACAGTTGCCTCTGCGTCAAGAATCATCTGCTTCTTCTGTGCAGGTACGGTCATATCTGAAACTGATACGGTCATCGCTGCTCTTGTTGAGTACTTATAACCCATTGCCTTGATGTTATCAAGTACCTCTGCTGTTCTTGTTGCACCATGTGTATTAATAACCTTTTCAAGGATTTTCTTTAAGCCCTTTTTGCCAACATGGAAATCAATTTCATAATCCAATACATTCTCAGGATTGCTTCTGTTAACAAAACCTAAATCCTGTGGAATGATTTCATTGAAAATAAGTCTTCCCAATGTTGTTTTAACATTCTTAGAAATAACACCATCAGCAGTATTCATCTCTCTGTGAACATAAATTGCCTGGTGAAGTGAAATCTGCTTATTCTCATATGCGAGAAGAGCCTGATTCATATCTGAAAAATAATGTCCCATTAAATCTCTTGGAGTTGCAACAACCCTGCGGTTTCTGTCTGCAACATCCTCAAAGTGGATTGGGTCATCCATTCCAAGCTTACCTTCAACTATTTCACTCTTAATTACTTCCAAATCAGTATAAATTGTATCTGATACCGGTACTACCTCAGGATTCTTGCTGTAATCTGCAAGCTTCTCCATTGTAAGATAGTAAATACCAAGTACCATATCCTGTGAAGGAACCGCAACCGGACCACCGTCTGATGGCTTTAACAGGTTGTTAGGTGACAATAACAGGAAACGGCATTCTGCCTGTGCCTCAACTGACAATGGAAGATGTACAGCCATCTGGTCTCCGTCGAAATCGGCGTTGAACGCTGTACATACCAGTGGATGAAGCTTAATAGCCTTACCTTCAACGAGGATTGGCTCAAACGCCTGAATACCAAGTCTGTGGAGTGTAGGCGCACGGTTAAGCATAACCGGATGTGCCTTAATTACATCCTCCAATACATCCCAGACCTCTGTTTCAAGTCTTTCTACCATCTTCTTGGCACTCTTTATATTGTGTGCTGTTCCGTTGGCAACAAGCTCTTTCATAACGAAAGGCTTAAATAATTCAATTGCCATTTCTTTCGGAAGACCGCACTGGTAAATCTTTAATTCAGGTCCTACTACGATAACTGAACGTCCTGAATAGTCAACACGCTTACCAAGAAGGTTCTGACGGAAACGTCCCTGCTTACCTTTGAGCATGTCTGAAAGTGACTTGAGTGCTCTGTTACCAGGTCCTGTTACAGGACGTCCTCTTCTTCCGTTATCAATAAGTGCGTCAACAGCCTCCTGAAGCATTCTCTTCTCGTTACGCACGATAATTTCAGGAGCTCCTAATTCCATAAGTCTTGCAAGACGGTTATTACGGTTAATAATTCTTCTGTAAAGGTCATTTAAATCAGATGTAGCAAATCTGCCACCATCCAGCTGAACCATCGGACGTAAATCCGGCGGAATAACAGGAACGATATCAAGAATCATCCACTCAGGTTTATTTCCTGACTCCCTGAAAGCCTCAACTACTTCAAGTCTCTTGATAATTCTTGCTTTCTTCTGTCCTGACGCTTCCTGTAATTCAGCCTTTAATTCAACCGAATCCTTTTCAAGGTCGATGTTCTGAAGAAGCTCTTTAATTGCTTCTGCACCCATTCCGGCTCTGAAACGGTTGCCCCACTTCTCAACAGCGTCAGCATATTCCTTCTCTGAAAGAATCTGCTTAACAGAAAGGTCTGTCTCTCCTGCATCCAAAACAATGTATGATGCAAAATAAAGTACCTTTTCAAGAATTCTAGGTGATAAATCAAGGATTAATCCCATTCTGCTTGGGATTCCCTTGAAATACCAGATATGGGATACAGGAGCTGCTAACTGAATGTGTCCCATACGCTCTCTACGAACGCTTGCTTTGGTTACTTCAACTCCACATCGGTCGCAGACAACACCCTTATATCTTACTTTTTTGTATTTACCACAGTGACATTCCCAGTCCTTGCTAGGTCCAAAAATTTTCTCACAGAACAAACCGTCTCTCTCAGGTTTTAATGTTCTATAGTTAATAGTCTCAGGCTTTAAAACCTCGCCGTGTGACCATTCGCGAATCTTCTCAGGGGATGCAAGACCAATTTTAATTGCGTCAAATGTTATTGGCTGATATGTTTCATTATTATTCATCTCAGGCATTTTTCAAGTGCTCCCTTCTATTCTTCTTCGTCAAAATCATTAAAGTCATCATAAGAGTCTTCCATCATATCGTCCTCGACAGACTGGAATTCACCATCAACAACTTCCTGTCTCTGATAACCGAATTCACTCAATGGCTCTTCATATCCATACGCTTCTTTGTTATCCATTTCAAAATCAATCGCACTGACGTCAACATCTGCTGTTACATTTTCCTTAATGTCAACTTCGTTGCCATCCTCATCCAATACGGTAACATCAAGTGCAAGTGAACGAAGTTCCTCAAGCAATACCTTGAAGGATTCAGGTATACCCGGTTCAGGAATGTTGTCACCCTTAATAATTGCTTCATATGTCTTAACACGTCCTACAACGTCATCGGACTTAACTGTAAGGATTTCCTGAAGAGTATATGACGCTCCATAAGCCTCAAGAGCCCATACCTCCATCTCTCCGAAACGCTGTCCACCGAACTGAGCCTTACCACCGAGTGGCTGCTGTGTTACGAGTGAGTACGGACCGGTTGAACGTGCATGAATCTTATCATCAACAAGATGGTGAAGCTTAAGGTAATGCATGTGTCCGATTGTTACAGGACTGTCAAAATATTCACCTGTTCTTCCGTCACGGAGTCTTACCTTACCATCTCTTGAAATCGGTACACCCTTCCACTCTTCTCTATGGTCAAGGTGCTCACCGAGATATTCCATAAGACCATCATTAATCTTACCATTCCATTTTGCCTGGAAATCTTCCCATTCCATATTTACATAGTCATTAGCAAGGTCAAGTGTGTCCATAATAGCACTTTCGTCTGCACCGTCAAATACAGGTGTAGAAATCTTAAAGCCCAATGCTCTTGCAGCAAGGCTTAAATGAATCTCGAGTACCTGTCCGATATTCATACGTGAAGGTACGCCGAGTGGGTTAAGCACGATATCAAGCGGACGTCCGTTTGGAAGGAAAGGCATATCCTCAACCGGAAGAATTCTTGAAACGACACCCTTATTACCATGACGGCCTGCCATCTTATCACCAACAGAAATCTTTCTCTTCTGTGCAATGTAAATGCGCACTGACTGATTAACTCCAGGTGAAAGCTCGTCGCCATTCTCTCTTGTAAATACCTTTGCGTCTACAACAATACCATATTCTCCGTGAGGTACTTTAAGCGAGGTATCTCTTACTTCTCTCGCCTTCTCTCCGAAGATGGCTCTTAAAAGTCTCTCTTCAGCAGTAAGCTCTGTTTCTCCCTTAGGAGTAACCTTACCGACAAGAATATCTCCTGCACGGACCTCAGCACCGATACGGATAATTCCTCTCTCATCAAGGTTCTTTAATGCATCATCTCCGACACCCGGAACATCCCTTGTAATCTCTTCAGGTCCGAGTTTCGTATCTCTCGCTTCTGCCTCATATTCTTCAATATGAACAGATGTATATACATCATCTCTTACAAGTCTTTCGCTAAGAAGAACCGCATCCTCGTAGTTATAACCCTCCCATGTCATAAATCCGATTAACGGATTCTTACCAAGTGCAATTTCGCCATTGCAGGTGGATGGTCCGTCTGCGATTACCTCTCCGGCTTCAACAACATCGCCCTTAAATACAATTGGCTTCTGATTATAACAGTTACTCTGGTTGCTTCTTGCATATTTGGTTAATTTATAAACATCCTTATTGCCGTCTGCTCTTTTGATAACAACCTCTGTAGAAGTTGATTTCTCAACAGTACCGGCATTCTTAGCTACAACACATGCTCCTGAGTCTACAGCAGCCTTATATTCCATACCTGTACCGACAACAGGGGAATCTGTTGTTAAAAGAGGTACTGCCTGACGCTGCATGTTTGAACCCATCAGGGCACGGTTAGCATCGTCGTTCTCAAGGAAAGGAATCATTGAAGTAGCAACAGAGAATACCATCTTAGGAGAAACGTCCATAAGGTCAATCTTACTCTTCTCGAACTGTGATGTTTCTTCTCTGTAACGTCCTGAAACGTTATTTTTAACAAAATGACCCTCTGCGTCAAGCTCAGCATTAGCCTGTGCTACATAGTAGTTATCCTCTTCATCAGCTGTAAGATAACGAACATCCTCTGTTACTCTAGGATTCTTAGGGTCTGTTTTATCTACAACACGGTATGGTGCCTCTACGAAACCATACTCATTAATTCTTGCATAGGTGGCAAGAGAGTTGATAAGACCGATGTTAGGTCCTTCAGGGGTCTCAATAGGACACATTCTTCCATAATGTGTATAGTGAACGTCTCGAACCTCGAAACCTGCACGGTCTCTTGAAAGACCACCAGGTCCAAGTGCTGATAAACGTCTCTTATGTGTAATCTCACTAAGCGGATTGTTCTGATCCATGAACTGTGACAGCTGGGAGCTTCCGAAGAACTCCTTAACAGCAGCAGTTACCGGCTTAATGTTAATCAGTGTCTGAGGTGAAGCGCCTTCAAGATCCTGTGTTGTCATTCTCTCTCTGACAACTCTTTCCATTCTTGAAAGACCGATTCTGTACTGGTTCTGTAAAAGTTCACCGACAGCTCTGATTCTTCTGTTGCCAAGGTGGTCAATATCATCCTTGGTTCCGATTCCGTATTCAAGATGAATATTATAGTTAATTGATGCAATAATATCATCAACAGTAATATGCTTTGGAATAAGGTCAGCAACATTTTTCTTAATTGCAGCCTTAATATCATCAATATTGTCATTTTCAGACAGGATGGTCTTTAATACAGGATAGTATACATCCTCATGGATACCCAATTCCTCTGCTTCAGCCTTGGAAATATCAACATGTGAAGTAATATCAACCATCATATTTGAAAGAATCTTAACCTTACGCTCTTCTGCTGCTACCCATACAAATGAAACTGCTGCATTCTGAATTGCAAGTGCAGTTTCAGCAGAAAGAACATCACCTGCTGAGGCAATAATCTCACCTGTAGTCATATCAACAACATCCTCGGCAAGCTTGCAGCCTGCGATTCTGTTCTTTAAGTTAAGCTTCTTGTTAAATTTATATCTGCCGACCTTAGCAAGGTCATAGCGTCTAGGGTCAAAGAACATACCATTAACAAGGTTCTCGGCACTGTCAACTGAAAGAGGCTCGCCAGGTCTTATCTTCTTATATAATTCAAGAAGACCTTCCTCATAGCTTCCGCCCGGATTCTTCTCAGAGCATGATGGATCCTTTGCAATACTTGCAAGAATCTTCGGCTCCTCGCCGAACAGTTCAAGAATCTCAGCATTAGTTCCAAAACCAAGTGCACGTACAAGCACTGTTACAGGAACCTTTCTTGTTCTATCAACACGCACAGAAAAAACATCATTAGAGTCTGTTTCATACTCTAACCATGCTCCTCGATTTGGGATAACGGTACAAGAATATAATTTCTTACCGATTTTATCATGATTTATATCATAATAGATGCCCGGAGAACGTACTAACTGGCTTACGATTACTCGCTCTGCACCATTAATAACGAATGTACCGGTTGCTGTCATTAACGGAAGGTCACCCATGAAAATATCATGTTCCTTAATCTCATCCGTCTCCTTATTGTAAAGTCTTACCTTTACCTTTAAAGGAGCAGCATAAGTAGCATCTCTTTCTTTACATTCCTCAATAGAATATTTTACATCATCTTCACACAAAACAAAATCTACGAATTCCAGACTCAAATGGCCACTGTAGTCTGTAATCGGAGAAATGTCATCAAAGACCTCCTTAAGTCCCGCGTCCAAGAACCACTGATATGAATTCTTCTGAACTTCAATCAGATTCGGCATTTGCAGAACTTCCTTCTGCTTAGAATAACTCATTCTGGTATTTTTGCCAAATTTCTGTGGACGTAATATGTTCTTTTCCATTGACGTTTCACCCCTTGCGCTTTCTATACTCATTATAATTTATCTCTCTATAGGTCTAAACGACCACAATAAAGCATTTTCCATAATAACATATCATATTTTTAAAGTCAACCAGTTTTTGAAATATTTGGAAGATTTTTCCTATAACGAAAAAACCGCAGAACCACAAAGGGTTCCACGGTTATCTTTTGAAAAATATTCTTTCGGATTAAATTACTTAATAGTAACTTTAGCACCAGCTTCTTCAAGTTTCTTCTTGATATCTTCAGCTTCTTCCTTGCTAACGCCCTCTTTAACCATCTTAGGAGCTGCTGTAACAAGATCCTTAGCTTCTTTAAGACCTAAACCTGTAATCTCACGAACTACCTTGATTACTGGAACGCCTGAACCCTCTGTAAGTTCAACGTCGAATTCTGTCTTCTCTTCTGCTGCTTCAGCAGGACCTGCTGCTGCAACTACAACGCCAGCTGCTGCTGATACGCCGAATTCTTCTTCACAAGCTTTTACAAGATCATTTAATTCTAATACTGATAAACCTTTGATTACTTCAATAATTTCCTGAGTTGTCATTTTATTTTCCTCCATTTAATAAATTAATATAAATTGTTTATTAAGCCTCTGCTTCTTTCTTCTCTGCAATCTGTTTAATAACACGTGCAAAGTTGGTAACAGGAGACTGAATGCTTCCAAGGAATTTGGAAATAAGTTCGTCTCTTGATGGGATTGTTGCAATAACATTGATTGACTTGCTGTCATAATATGTTCCTTCAACAACACCTGATTTCAACTGAAGCTTGTCAGCTGTCTTAGCAAAATCATAAAGGATTTTTGCAGGAGCTGTAGCATCTTCCTTTGAAATTGCAATTGCTGTAGGTCCTTCCAAATCAGCTACAAGAGCTTCAAATGCTGTACCTGCAACTGCACGCTTAATCATTGTATTCTTGTATACCTTGTATACAACACCTGCTTCTCTCATTTTCTTACGAAGAGCAGTGTCCTGTTCAACTGTAAGTCCACGGTAATCAGCAAGTACTGCTGCCTTAGCATCAGTAAGGTTTTCAATGATTTCGTCAACTATAGGTTTCTTGATTTCAACCTTTGCCATGAGTAGTTCCTCCTTATTAGAATATTTTCAAATATGCCGCATTTAAAGGAAGCCTCTTGAAATATAAAAAGCCTCTCGCAGACGCAAGAGGCTTTAAAAGTCAAATAGTACTTTAAATATCCTCGGCAGGCGGTTACTCCTTATGCCTTACGGCACCTGCTGTCTACGGCAGTGGCTGTACTCAGCCAACGAACAAATTATATCATTACTGAATTATTTGTCAATATTTATTTGCTAAATTTATATTAGCCAAGATATTTTGCAGGGTCAACCTTAACGCCAGGTCCCATTGTAGAAGCAACTGTGATGTTCTTAATGTACTGACCCTTAACTGCTGATGGTTTAGCCTTTACAATAGCATCCATAACAGCCTTGAAGTTATCCTGAAGCTGTTCCTCTGTGAAAGAAACCTTTCCAAGTGGAACGTGAACGATGTTAGTCTTGTCAAGTCTGTACTCAATTTTACCAGCCTTGATATCAGCAACAGCCTTTGTTACATCCATAGTAACTGTTCCTGCTTTTGGGTTTGGCATTAAGCCCTTTGGTCCAAGTACACGACCAAGACGTCCAACAACGCCCATCATGTCAGGTGTAGCTACAACAACATCAAACTCAAACCAACCGTCATTCTGAATCTTTGGAATAAGTTCTTCGCCGCCAACATAATCTGCTCCTGCTGCTTCTGCCTCTGTAGCCTTTGCTCCCTTAGCGAAAACAAGAACTCTAACAGTCTTACCTGTTCCATGAGGAAGAACTACAGCACCACGAATCTGCTGGTCTGCATGACGTCCGTCACAACCTGTTCTGATATGTGCTTCAACTGTCTCATTGAATTTTGCTGTAGAAGCCTTCTTAACTAAAGCAACTGCTTCATCAGCGTTATAAAGTGCTGCGCGGTCGATTAATTTAGCCGCCTCAACATATTTTTTACCTCTTTTCATTATAAAAACCTCCTAGTGGTATTTGCGGGGTCTGCCCTCCCACGTTGATAATATTTTCTTATTAAACAACCGTTATTTATTCCTCAACGGTGATACCCATACTTCTTGCAGTACCTGCAATCATGCTCATTGCAGCTTCAACTGAAGCAGCATTTAAGTCAGGCATCTTTGTCTCAGCAATTTTCTGAAGATCTGCTTTAGAAATTGTTGCAACTTTAGTCTTGTTAGGAACACCTGAACCAGATTTGATGTTGCATGCTTTCTTAAGAAGAACTGCTGCTGGTGGAGTCTTTGTAATAAAACTGAAGCTTCTGTCTGCATAAACTGTGATTACAACAGGGACGATTGTATCTCCCATATCTGCTGTCTTTGCGTTGAACTGCTTTGTAAATTCAACGATGTTTACACCATGCTGACCAAGTGCTGGACCAACTGGTGGAGCTGGTGTTGCTTTTCCGGCAGCAATCTGTAATTTAATATAACCTGTTACTTTCTTTGCCATCTTTGGCACCTCCTAATATATTGTGGTATTTGCGGGAATCACCCTCCCACGTCCGGTTTGGAGCCTTATGGTTCCTTTGACCTTCCATATTCCATTTAAAATGGAAATATCATGAAATCCTTGCGGATATTACATGTGACGTATTTCTGTGAAGCCTAACTCAACAGGTGTCTCACGGCCGAACATATCAACCATGATTGTAACTGTCTGTTTTCCTTCATTAATACTCTTAATATTGCCAACTGTATTTTCCCATACACCTGATACTGCCATAACCATATCGCCGACAACATAGTCGCAGGCAACCTTTGCAGTACTGTTAATTCCGAGATTATTCATCTCTTCCTCGGTTAATGGAACCGGTTTAGAACCAGGACCTACAAATCCTGTTACGCCTCTGGTATTTCTTACAACGTACCATGTATCATCATTCATAATCATATGAATTAAAACATATCCAGGGAAAATTTTTCTCTGAACCTGTTTCTTTGCACCGGTCTTGGTTATTTCAACAACTTCCTCAAGAGGAACTGAAACCTCAAGTATCTGGTCCTGAAGATTTCTGTTTTCGATAGTCTTTTCAATGTTGGCTTTAACTTTGTTTTCATAGCCTGAGTATGTATGAACTACATACCATTTAGCTTCTGACATTTCTTCTGACATCTAATCACCTTTCCATAAACCGTTGCCCGGAGGCAACCTCACTATTTAATCAAAACTACTGAACCAATTTGTCAATTCCATACTTAACCAGTAAATCGACAAGGAAAATAAGAACCCCGAGGATTACTGAGCTGACGATTACGGCAGTTGTCTGCTTTAAAAGTGATTTACGGCTTGGCCAAATAATTTTCTTAAACTCGGCTGCTACACCTGAAAAGAAGCCCTTCTTATGTGACTTGTCTTTCTTGGCACTCTTAGCCGGTTTGGCTGTCTTAGCTGTCATCTCTTCAACAGTAATATCATCTAAAGATGCTTTACCGTTAACATTCTTTTCTAAGTCACCCATATCAACTGACCTCCATATTCATTGCATTATACCTGTCTCCATTGGAAACGAGCCAATTATTTGGTCTCTTTGTGTAATGTGTGTGACTTACAGAACTTACAATATTTCTTAGTCTCCATTCTGTCAGGATGAGTTTTCTTATCCTTTGTCATATTGTAGTTACGCTGTTTGCATTCTGTACAAGCTAATGTGATTTTAACACGCATGACTGACACCTCCAATTAAAAATATCTATGAATTTTGGGCATAAAAAAAAAGCCTTTACTTCCAGTAGCTTATCCAATATAACATATTAATTACTTATTCGTCAACTGTTTTTTTGTATTTTCAGGGTTTTTGAAAAAAATAGTGACAAATGCCTTTAAACCTTATATAATAATAATTGTAAAAATGGATTTTTTACCTATTTCTTTATATCAATTCATTTAACAGACAAGGAGGTGACTGTTAATGATTAGTAATGTTTACAGCTATTATATGGCTGAATACGGCTTGGCACCGAATTCGCGCCACAGCACACACAAGAAAAGTGAATTACGTGATATTTACAATAACATTGTAAAACTTAGCAGGTCAAGTCCTTTTTTTGATGTGGATATTTCTGAAGAATCCCAGAAACTCGCAATTGATATTAAAGAGAATGCACGTAAGCTGTCCGATATTACAGCGGACTTAACAGACGCATCCAACGGCAGTATGACCTTTAAGAGTATTGCCCAGTCAGATAATCCTGATGTTCTGGACGTGCGTTATATCGGAGATAACCAGACCGCAGGCTCATCCAAGGAATTTACCATTTCGGTTAAACAGCTTGCCGGACCGCAGGTTAATGAAGGACATTATGTCAATCCCCGTGCAAGGTTTTTGTATTCGGGAACCTATTCGTTTGATGTTGATATTTCTTCAATTACATACGAATTACAATTCACGGTTAAAGATAATGAGCGTAATCTTGATGTGCAGAACAAACTTGCCCGTCTGATTAACAATTCCAACATCGGTCTCAATGCCAGGGTTGAGAAGAATCAGATAGACGATACGGCATTAATAATACAATCCAATATGACAGGCATCGGTGAACGGCCTGTAATATTCAATATAACGGATGATAATACATCCTCCCTTTCCGGAGCTGTAAATGCCTTCGGGCTTAACAACACAACCGAATATCCGTCCAATGCAGTTTTTGAGCTCAACGGAACCGAGAAAATCTCCTCCTCCAACTCATTTACTGTTGACAGGGAATTTGAAGTGCAGTTAAAGAAGGTTAATGAAGAAGGCGAATATGTAACGGTTGGCCTTAAACAGAATTTTAATTCACTTGTTGACAGCCTCCGCGAGCTTACCGACAGATATAACACGCTGACATCTCTTGCTGCTAAGAGCAATACCTCAGGAGGCCGCCATTTATATAATGATATGGTCCGTATTGCACATTCATACGAGAGTGTACTGGATTCCAACGGAATAACCATCAGTGATGAAGGTTTGTTAGAGATTAATGACGATAAGCTTAAACAGGCTTCTGACGAAGGTTCAATACTTAATACGCTGTCCCAGATTGGAAGATTTAAGAATGCACTCCAGCACAAAGCCGGAACGATAATGCTTAATCCGATGGAATACATTAATAAGACCATTATCAGCTATAAGAATCCTTCCAGACCAAGCTCCGACCCGTATATGACCTCGCTTTATTCCGGAATGATGTACAATGGTTACTGCTAAGCTGTTTCTCCTTTAATTATTTTGAAGGAGGAGCAGCTTTTTCATTCTGTTCACAGATATTATCCGCAGTATTCTCCTGCAAATGCTCTTTAAGCAGCTTTCTTCCCCTTGACAGACGCTTTGAAATATTATTCTCGGCAGTATTATGTTGGGCCGCTATACTTTTGACGCTCCTGCCCTCAATATATCTTGCAATAAAAATTTCCTTATCTGCCTCCTTAAGACAATCAAAAAGCTCCAGCAGATTCTCATTCTCCAGCAGCCCTCTCTCAAATTCTGTATCAATGCCCTTCTTAGGTTTGCTCTCATGGAACTCAACCTGATTAACTCTGCTTCGTTTCTGACAGAATTCAGAACAAATCCGTTCGCAGGTCTTCCTCGCATATTCAAGACGCACGCTTTCATTCTGTTTCTCCCACCATACCCTGTGACGCAGGATATATACCAGGACCTCTGCTGCAACATCCTCTGCGTCATATTCATCATGCAGTTCGTTGTATGCCATCTCAAACAGATTTTTATGCTCCTTCTGATATAATTCCTCCAGCAGAGCTGATTGTCCGGTATCCATACTTCCGCCATCCGGAATTTCGATATTAATTTCTTCAGCATCCGCTTTTCTGATATCTGTTTCTTTATCCATAAAAAATCCCCTCCTATATCAGCTTCTATAATATAAGAGGGATTTTATCCGCCAAAGTCACTATAAACCGGAAATAATCTGCTTCATTTCATCAAATCTCTGTTTATAGGTATGTTGTTTTTTTACTTTATTGTACCCGTTAAGTGCAATTCTCTTACGTTCTTCCTCGTGCTCCAGATAGAATTTAACCTTCTCCGCCAAATCTTTTTTGCTCTCAAAATACACCAGGTCCCTGCCGTTTTCAAAATACATTTCTAACTCCGGCTGATAATTGGTGATACAAAATCCGCCCGCCGCAAGAATATCCCAAATTCGCAACGGAATACCGCTTCTGATATTTCTTAATGTCAGATTCAGATTAATTCTGCTCCGGTTAAATATCTTAGGTGTCTCATTCCAGTAGTCCGCAAGTCCCCGATTCTCAATCCCCGGCATTGAAACACTGTCATCATCCGTATATAATGCAATTCTGTTTCGCTTAGACAACTCCGCCAGCATACTTTTTCTCTCCATCTGTGCTATTTTAAAGCCTAACACCGTAGAAGAAAATACCATTTCAATGTCAGAAAATGACCTGTCAGATTTAGCAAGCACAAAATGCCTGTTAAGCTCATATAATGTGCGGCTGTCCAGCATTTCATCCAGTAAATAATCGCCGTAAATATTCATCTGCATTTTCATTATGCCGTCAAAATATCCCCTGATATATTCCGGAAGTTTCTCACATACATCATCAAAAGAATTCTTGTTATACATACTTCCCACAAAAGAAATATCCGCATTATACTTATCAATGCCGTCTTCATCCATAATAATGCTGTCAACTCTGTCAACATCCGCACATAGCGGCAGATAATGAACATTCGCCCCCATCGCCTGAAACTCCAGCTGACTGAGCTTATCAAATGTAAAAATTGTATTAACTGAATTAAATACCGACTCATGGTACATTGTTCCCAACGGGCAGTCACAGCACCAGCTTACATACGGAATGTTAAATTTCTCACAAACATCGGATATCATTGGAAAATAATTAACAGTAAAAACCATGTCATATTTTGCAGAGGCTAATTTATCCGTAAATTTATGAATAAAAGCCTCATCCGTTTCAAAATTGCACATCGCTCCCTGTATTTCCTCAACAGAATGTCCTCTTTTGATAAGGTTATTAACAATATCCGCCTGATTATACGCTTTCCATTTATATGTCAGAATTTTCATAAATCTTATCCCGCCAGTTCCCTAATCCTTAAAATTGCTTTTTCATACTGTCCGCATAATCTGTAATAGCCAAGTGCCTCAGAAGCATGCCCCAGGCATTCATATATTACACCTATGTTATAATATGCCAGAAATGAATTTACTCCGTCCATTTTACAGCTTCTATATTCCGTTGCCTTCAGGAATTGTCCCACTGCAGCCTCAAACTCCGCATTGTTCATATATATAAGTCCCATAAGGAAAACGAAATCGCAGCTATAGGAAAATTCCTCATACAAATTCTCAAACATAAGCGCCTTTTCAGGCTGTTTTGTATTTATCAGCGTATAGCCATACGAAACAACCAGGTCCTCTACATACTCCAGTCTCGGTTCCAAATCAAATGCCGCAGCCTGTTCAAAATACATCAATGCATTTTCGAAATCACCCAGCATATAATAGCTCTTACCAAGCTGGTACAGAATATACGGGTCATCATTTAATTCCAGCTCATTAAGAAGCAGTTCAATATTTCTGTGTGCTTTCCGCTCAAGCTCCTCAGGTGTCCCATCATAGCCCGAATGCTCCACCGTAACAGGAATCAGATATGTCTGATAAGGTTCTCCGTCAAGTCTTTGAACCTGTTCATGTATTGAACCGGCATATCCAAACTGCCTTCTGTCAAATAATCTGTTGACTCTCTCACGGTTAACGTTTTTCTCCTTATTGCGGCTGTAAACATTCACTCTCTCAATTCGTCCAACCTTATCCTGGTTAAGTTCTGCCTTTTCAATCAGTTCCTGATAATCAATATGTGCAGGCACCTCATCCGTATCTAATATAAGAACCATATCATTGCCTGCCTTGCTTATAGAGAAATTTCTGGCGTCCGCAAAGCTGTTATTCCACTCATATTCATATACTTTATCCGTATATTTACGTGCCACTTCCATCGAATCATCCAAAGAGCCGGTATCAATTACAACCAGTTCAAATGGGTATTGCGACAATACCGAAAGCGTTCTGTCAAGCAGTCCTGCTTCATCCCTTGTAATCATACATACAGATATTTCCACAGTATCTCTCCTCGTACTTTACTCATATATCTAATAATATCACTTAATAAAATGCATTGCAAAAGAATTAAATATTTATTGTCTATTTAGGATTAAATTGTTAAACTGAATTTATAAAAAGAACAAAGGTCGGAATTTTATGAAAATAATTTTTATTGAATGGAACAGCTTCGGCAGGGAGGATATTGTTGAAGCTCTTAGAAATTTAGGACATGAGGTAACAGTTTTTAAATACCCTGATTTTACACATAGAGAGGTGTCTCCTACTGCGGATTTATTTGACGGAACAATTGAGCAGGTTAAACCTGATTTAGTTTTCTCCTCAAACTACTCACCGGTTGTATCCAACATTTGCCAGAAGCATGCTATTCCTTATGCTTCATGGGTCTATGACAGCCCTCTGGTTAAAATATATTCAGCCACAATACTGAATTCCTGCAATTATGTTTTTCTGTTTGACAGCGAGGATTATCAGACCTTCCGCAATTCCGGAATCAATAATGTTTATTATATGCCTCTTGCTGCCAACACAAGGCGCCTTGACGCAATGGTTCCTAATGCCGCACATCATCGGGAATTTGACTGCGATATAGCATTTGTCGGCTCGATGTATGATGAGGGCAAGGATTATTTTGACACCTTAAACGGAATTTCCGAATACAGCCATGGTTACCTTGACGCAATTATGAAGGCTCAGTCCATGGTTTCGGGCTGCAGCTTTATAGAACCGCTTCTAAAGGGTGAAGTTCTTAATGAGCTCCGCCGTGTATCCCCTTATACACCATATCCGGATGGTGCCGAGACAGATACTTATATATATTCCCGATATTTCATTGAAAGAAAAATAACGCAGCGTGAACGCAAATCCATTCTCGCTGCGTTATCCGATAATTTCAATGTTAATCTGTATACGCAGAATCCGACTCCATATCTGCCGCATATTAATAACAAGGGTATTGTAAGTCCTTATGACACACAGCCATATGTTTTTAAGTGTGCCAAAATCAACCTAAACATAACTCTCAGAAGTATTCACACCGGAATTCCGTTGAGAGCAATGGATATTATGGGTGCAGGAGGTTTTCTTATGACTAATTTCCAGTCAGATTTCCTAATGCACTTTGAGCCGGACGTTGATTATGTATACTACGAGGACGAAAATGACCTCATTGACAAATGCCGCTTCTATCTTGAAAATGAAACTGTCAGAAAAAACATTGCCGAAAATGGCTATAATAAAGTCAGGGAATGCTTTTCCTTCGAAGCAGTCTTATCCAATATAATCGAAACTGTTTTTCAAAACTCTAATCCGTAAACAGTTTTAAGAATTGTGGCAGCCCTGTGCTTCATTGTATGCTCTGCCAGGGTTCTTTTATAGCCATTCATCGCAATTATAAGCCTCTCTCTTTCATGGGTGAGATAAAATCTTGTTTTATCAATCAACTCATCCATGGAGGAGAAGAGTACAACCTCCTTATCAGGTACATACAGTTCTTCAAATTCCTTCTGATAGTTGCTCATCAGGAAGCCGCCAACCCCCATAATATCAAACACGCGAAGAGGCAAGCCTGTCTCAATCGACCTTAATGTCATATTGAGATTAATCCGTGAAGAAAAATATACTTTAGGAGTTTCTTTCTCATAATTAATGTTCGGTCTGCATACTACATTATGAAGCATGGATGTATCCTTTGAAGAGGTATATAGCGTAACTGGAAAATATTCTGCAAGCTCGTTAAGTATTCTCGTTCTTTCATATTCAGCCATTTTTCTTGCAAGCAGAAATCCAACATAAATATTATGCTTGGAAGCATATCTGTAATCATTAACGCCATGCAGAGGTGCTGCCCGTCCCATTAACTCAACGTCTTCATCCGTAATATCCGTGTACAGATAATTATCCTTCCAATTACCATACTGTCTGGCAAAAACAGACATATGCTTTGCAATCATCTCTTCTCCCAGATAAGGCATTGCATCATTATACGGATTAGCGGTATATAACGAGCCAACAAAAGATACCTCCGACTGATACTTTTGTATTTCCTCATCCGTTATCTCCATTGCCCCTGTTCTTGTATCATTAACGGCAAGCGGCAGATAATAGCACTTGCCTCCTTTTGTGCAAATATCCTTATACTGCTGTTTATCAAATGCAAATATATAGTTACAACTGTTTAACATGGTATCAGAATATACATGAATAAGCGGACTGTCAAACAGCCATGCAATATACGGAACGCCTGCTCTTTCACAGGCAATTGATGCCGCCGGATAATAATTCCATGATAATACTCCGTCACATTTCTTCTTCTTAACCAACTGTTCTATTTCCTTTGCGTCATAATCCAACGAATCGCCGACTGCAAATGCATTATTTCCCCTGCTGTTGGCAATTATCTCTATGCCCAGTTCCATAAATCCCCATAAAATATCCTGTGCCTGATTAGTTTCAGAATAACAATACAATAATTTCATATCGTTCAACCTCCTTATTTCATGATACACCATTTTTCTATATATTTACAGTACCAAATATGCTATAATGTTTAAAAATTTAATTAGGAGACTGATATGAAAATATTATTTTACCGGTATGGAAGCATATGTGAAGAAGATGTAATTGAAGCATTTAATGAATACGGAATTGAGACTAAGGAAATATTGGAGGAGGTATATAATAAGCAGCTTCTTCCCTCAGACTGTGTCAGGATTCTAAAGACTGCACTCGACAAGGATAATTATTCATTTGTATTCAGTATTAACTTTTTTCCTACTGTTTCGGATGTATGTAATATTTACCATATTCCGTATATGTGCCTCATAGTTGACAGTCCGGTACTTGAACTGTATTCCGAATCAATCAGAAATCCTTATAACAGAATTTTTCTTTTTGACAGAGCACTGTATAACGAATTTCATTCATATAATCCTGACTGTATTTTCCACATTCCTTTGGCAACCAATGTAAACCGCTGGGACAGGGTTATTGCTGCGGATACCTCCAAACGTTTTACATGTGATATTTCATTTGTAGGCTCCCTTTACACTGAAAAATCCCCGTTAAAGCTTGATAATGCAACAGATTATATCAAGGGTTATGTTGACGGATTGGTAGAGGCACAGTTAAAAATATATGGTTACTATTTTATTGACAATCTCCTTACTGAGGAATTAGCCGAAGAGATACTTAACCAAATGCCAACGCATTATGTTTTTCTTGATAAATATCGTGCTGATAACAAAGCCTTGGTATCACAGTTATACATTGGAAGCAGAATTTCTGCAGAGGAGCGTCTGCGTGTATTCCATTTACTTTCACAGAAATATAATGTGGATATATATACCGGAAGCGACACCACTTCTCTTCCTAAGCTTCACAACCGCGGACTGGCTAAGACCCATACGGAAATGCCGTTAATTTTCAACCGTACAGGCATTAATCTTAATATTACCTCGAAACCGATTCGTTCAGGAATTCCGTTAAGAGTATTTGATGTCATTGGCTGCGGAGGCTTTCTGATTACTAATTATCAGACCGAGCTTCCTGAATTTTTCTCAATAGGCGAACACCTTGAAGCTTACGATTCAATGGAAGATTTGGATAACAAGGTTCAATTCTATCTGGAACATCCACAGATACGTCAGGAAATTGCAAGAAACGGTTACGAATATGTTAAAGCTAATCATACATATACAATAAGAATAGGGCAGATGATTTCTCTCGCCTTTGGTCAAAAAGAAGTCCATTAGGACTTCTTTTTGATGTTGAATAAAGTATTGCTGCAAAGAAAAATGGAGCTGGTGCAAAGCACCAACTCCATTTATGATAGTTGTCTTAAAATTACTGAAGTAATGAAAGAACACCCTGGTTAGCCTGGTTAGCCTGAGCAAGCATTGACTGTCCTGCCTGAGCAAGGATAGAGTTCTTGCTGAATTCAACCATAGCTGAAGCCATATCTGTATCTCTGATAAGAGATTCAGCAGACTGTGTATTCTCAGATGTAGTATCAAGGTTAGCAATTGTGTGCTCAAGTCTGTTCTGGATAGCACCAAGTGCTGAACGCTGTGTTGATACTTTAGTAATAGCCTCCTGAACAGCTGTCATTGCTGATCCAGCTGCATCAAATGAGGTAACTGAAAGGCTGTCTACTCCGAGCTTGCTAGTTGCTAATGATGTGATTGAGAGCTCAATTCTCTGATTTGCAAGGGCACCAACCTGAAGGTTCTTGCCAGAGAATGATCCGTCAAGAAGATTCATTGTGTTGAACTGAGTTGTAGAAGAAATTCTGTCTAACTCAGATGTAAGCTGGTCGATTTCCTTCTGAAGAGCAGTTCTGTCTGTAGATGTGTTAGTATCGTTAGCTGCCTGAGTAGCAAGCTCATTCATACGCTGAAGAATTGAATGTGCTTCGTTTAATGCACCTTCAGCTGTCTGAATAAGTGATACACCATGCTGTGCGTTGTCAGAAGCCTTGTTAAGACCTCTAATCTGGCTTCTCATTTTCTCTGAGATTGAGAGACCTGCTGCATCATCACCTGCACGGTTAATTCTGTAACCAGAAGATAACTGTTCTGTTGCCTTAGCCTGATTGTTTGTGATGATTCCTAACTGTCTGTTTGTGTTCATTGCTGTAAGATTGTGCTGAACTACCATAATATTTTCCTCCTTGAATTTCACTCGGCTTCCCTGCCGATGTGTTGATTGATTGTAGCGGTTACCCGCCAAGTTTTAAGTAACTTCTTTACTTGTATTATATATCGGAGCAAATAGAAAATACTTAACCCCAATTTATAATTTTTTTTAAAAATTTTTAAATTATTTCTTCCGGTCAAGGAAATATGGTTCAGATGAGATATTATTCATGGTCTTGTAGTAATTAGCAGCCAGTTCTCTGCTCTTCTTCATCTGGCGTGCTTCCCGCTTAAGACTTGAAAACCTGCTCTTAACAAGTTCCTTATTGCCTGACTCCATTACCATAAGTCCGGCACTCTTATCCATAATAACAGAAATATTCTGCTGCAATCGCTGAATGTCATCCCTATATAATTCTTTCTTACCCTCTATCTGAGCCTTAACATTATCATATAGGATTTGGAAGCCTCTGTCAAGCTTTTCCAGTTCATTAATTAATGCCGCCTTCTGTTCCAGATTGGTATTAAAAGCTTCATCATCGAACTGTTCTTTGGTAACAATATCCTTCTGAACATTAGTCAGAGCAATTAATTCATCAAGTATTGTTATTTTCTTATTAAGACTTTCTTCAAGCACCAACAAATAATTCTTTGTGTTTTCCATATATTCTCCCGAAAACTATTCTCCAACTGCATTTTTGGTTGCCACCATAACTTCCTTCCAAGTGTCTCGCATACCTCTAAGGTGCACAAGACACTCTTCCAGAATTTCAACATCTTTTTTCAAATTTGCTTCAACAAGTCGTTTCAAAATGTACTCATATACAACATCAAAATCCTTTGCTACAGGATATTTAAAATTAAGGGTCGAGCGGAATTCTTCAATTATACGCTGTGCCTTCATTATATTATTATGAGCCTTCATTACATCATTCTTCTCAATGCCCATTATTGCAATGTTTATAAATTTAATTGCACCTTCATAGAGCATTAAGGTCAGCTCCGCCGGCGTAGCAGTTAAGATTTTCTGTTTCTGATATGTATCATATCCCGATGAGTTATTAATCATTTATGAACCTCCTTGTTCATCAGCCTCCAAGCATACTTGACAATGAGCTCTGCTGTGACTGTAATTTGGAAAGTGCCGTCTCCATTGATGAGAACTTCTTATAATATGACTCTTCATATTTCTCTATGCGCTCTTCCCAGTCATCGATTTTGCTCTGATATTCACTGTACTGGCTTGACATCTGTTTATCATTATAAATTGTAAAAGCACTGCTAAGTGAGCTTGAAGACATCTTCTTGCCCAATGTATTATATATATTCTGTGACAATTTCTGGAAATACTCAATTACTGCATCAGGGTCTTCTGAAATAGCTGCCATCAATTTGTCTGCATTACCTGAAGTAATGGAATCATCTGCATCACCATCAATGTGAAGAACACTTCTGTTCTCCTGGTCGGTAGAAAAATAGCTTCCTGTTCCGATTCCCAGTTTTGAAAGGGAATAACTCTTTCCGTTAATTGTAAGACTGAAAGACAAAAATTCCGTTCTTAATGAAGAAGACAGACTTCCAAGTGTTGTGTCCCTTCTAAGAAGTGATTCTTTAATCTTCTCTTCCCAGTCTTCAATCTGCTTATCTGTCATAGCTTCCTTCTCATCATCCGTAAGTGGCTCATATCCGTCAGCATCATCTGCATAATATAAACCATCAATGTAAGAAATCATCTCATTATAAGCTGACAGCATTGATTTAATTTTATTATAAATTCCCTCGGTATCAACAGCCGTATTAATTGTTACGGCATTATCCTTCTCAATTGTATTGCCGTCCTCATCAACCTCTGTCGTAACAGTTGTTGATGTAGCATTAATATTCAATCCGTTGATAGAGAATGAATTGGTATTGGATGTAAATGTTGCACCATTAAGCTTAATAATTGCATCCTTTGCAGTAATTCTTGCCGAATCTGATGAATTACTGAGCAGTCCGCTTTCATATCTGCTTACGATATCTGCTGCGGTTGCAATCTCATCACTGATATCTGCTTCAATATCCGCACGAATAGCTGCGTTGAGTTCATTAACCTTTGCTTCAAGGAGTTCGTCATCTTCAAGATATGGCTGTTTCTCATCAATAATTGACTGCTGTGCTGCAATCTTTGTATTATTCTCATCAATCTGAGTCTGGAGCTTATCCTTAGCTGCATTAAAAGCTTCCTCAGTATCATAATCCTCAGCCTTTAATTCATCCAGCTGCTTCTGCAGCTTCTCATTGCTTGATGTCAGACTCTTAATAGTGTCATTGGCGCTCTTAACTGCTGATGTTAATGAAGTCTTATATGAATCGACAGTCCACTTAGCCTGCTCGAATCTCTCATCAGCTTCCGCCATATCGTCAAAATCAGCTGCTGCATATTCTCTGTATCTCTTTAACTCAGCAGTCTCTTCTCCGTCAACGTCCTTAAATGATACAAGTCCAAGCTTGCTTAAAGCTTCAAATCCGTATGCGTCTCCGGCTGTAATTGAAAATTCCTTTGCCGCACCTGATGTTGTAGAGCTTACAAAGAATCTTCCTGTAACATCATCAAAGCTTGCCGTTACTCCTGCTTCCTTAAGACGTGCAGTAAACTTAGCTACTGACATATCGCCTGATAACTCAATTTCCTTGTCTCCCAGCATTACTGTTCCGGAGGTTATACCAAGGTCAGAAAGCTTGGTATTATTAGTAACCTTATCACCTGTTTCAGAAGTTACCTCTCCGCCTGTAAAATATCCTGACGCAGCCAGCTGCTTAACTGCAAGTGACTGAGTAGATGTAACTGCTCCTGCTGAAGCCGTTACCTGTGCAACCTTATCGTCCGTAATAGTTGTTGTTCTTAAATTATAGCTTGATGAATATCTCATACTGGACAGTGTAGAAGTATAAAATCCGTAAACCTTGGTATTTACTTCCTTCCATGCGTCCATTGTCCATTCAAGTTTGGTCTGTTTCTTAACATAATTATCCTTCTTGGTTGAATAAGCAGCAACCAGTTCCTGAACAATTGTGTCCGTATCAAGACCTGAAGACATACCTGAAAGTCTGATAGGCATATTAACCGTCCTCCCTTCTAACCTCTTTCATCAAGGAATACACCTGCTAACTCCCAAACCTTTGCAATCATATCAAGAGTCTCTTCTGCCGGAAATTCCCTGATAACTTTATCAGTGTCCTTATCAACAATTTTAATTGTTACTCTGTTGGTTTCCTCATGGTAACCATACTGTGCAATTGTGTTCGGATTAATCTTCTTATTAATATCCGATATTGCCTGTTTAACTGTACCCTCTGAAGGGGCATTCTTCGGTGCCTCTTCCGTGCTTGAAAAATTCTCGCCTGTTACAGCTGTTGTTGTGATGTCAGGAGTGCTCCCAGTACTTTTAACCTCCGTTGTTACATACGACTGGCCTCCTACATTGTTCATTCCATCAATTTTCATTGAATAACACCTCCATGTGTTTAATGTAAGTAATCCGTATAGCAGATTGGTTACTATTTATTTCGGCATAATCTCATAAATAGTTTACATCAACCCAGTAAATTTTTCAATGCTTCCATACCATCAGAAGCACTTGCTGCCTTATTGGCCTCCTGAATCTGCAGATAAACTTCTTTACGATATACCGGAACTGATTTAGGAGCAGTTATGCCTATTTTAACCTGGTCACCCTTAATATCAAGAATTGTAACCTCAACGTCATTATTAATAACTATTGATTCATTCTTTTTTCTGGATAAAGCTAACATTATGCCTCCTCCTTTTTCAGTTTCTCTATACAGTCATATACATTGTATCTGACCACATATTCTTCATTATTAGCAATAATCTGGCAGCCCTTCTTTGTAATTGTGTTAATTATTAAAGGTGCCTTCGTATTTGCAGTCATCTTTGTTAAATCAGAAGGAACAGTAAGCACGCATAATACAAGCAAATCCGAGTCTAAATTATACTCACCGATTGGTGCAAGCCATTCGTCCTCCACGATAGGACTGTACTCATCAAAAATATGTCCCGGGTCGATAACAGAAAAGGCAAGGTCGCTTTCCTCCGTTGACTGCAACCACATAACCCCTTTCCCTGACTGCCTCTCGGAATTAAAAATCAGTGCAAATTTGGTGTACTGTTCAAAGCCCATCAATCCGCCTTCAAAGGTTATGACCTTCTCGTCCTCAATTTCTATTTTACCAAACAATCTTGAATTAACCTGCATAACTTTTCTCCTTACTATTCTATATGTAATTCAGCAATGACTGCTTAACACAGTCTGACGCCGCCGTTAATGCAGCCTCGTATAATGTACCTGCCGCAGAAAGCTTAACAACCGTATCCTCCAATTCAGCATCTTCATTCTTGGATTTCAAATCACTGAAAGTTGTTTTCTGTTCTGTAAGTCTGCTCTTGGTAAGGCTAAGTCTCTTGCTTCTCGCACCAAGGTCTGCAAGCTGGAGGTCAACTACCTGCTGATACTCTCCGACCCTTGTAATCTCTTTGGAGAAAATGCTTTCCATGTGCTCCATTGCATAATCAAGTTCTCTCTCACATGCTTCAAGCATTGTTGTAATTGATTCCTTCTCTGCATCCGAATATATTTCGCTGTCATACATATTCTCAAGCTTCTTGATTTTCTCCTCAACATCTGACACCTTCTGGAGTGCATTACACAAATCATCGATATCCCTTGCAATGTTATAGCTCAAGGTGTCCTTACCCAGTGTATTAACCTTAAGGCTCTGATTAAAATTAATTGCATAATTAATCGTCTGTCCGCCCTCCGTCTGTGTATATGTAACAGGATTGGCGTCATCAGTAATATCCGTACAGTTAAAATACATTTCCGGACGTATATCTCCCTTTGCAAAGCTTTCCTTCTGATATGTAAAGCTAATATCCTCTGCATTTCTGAAGGTGCTGTATAAATCATCGCTGATAATCAGTTCGCCTGTGTCATAAACAAAGTATATTTCATTTGTTCTTGATTTATAATCAGGGTCAGCGGCAATTGCTTCCATCTCCTCATGTGTAACTGCCTGAGTAATTGAATATGCAGTTCCGTCAACAGTAACATCACTGTAATTATCCTTGGAGCACCAGTCATAAGCAACTCTTAATCTGTGAACTGTTATTCCGTCCGGCATATCCGCAGCATCAATATCAGTTATTGTGCTGTCATCAACAGGTCTTCTGATTAACATCGACTTGTCAATATCACTTCCGGTAAATTCCTCTTCGATTTCATAGGACTTATTTGCCTCTTCATCAGTAAGGAATGTAAACGAAGTATCTGTTTTGTATCCCGTAAAGCAGTATCTTCCTGCATAATCTGCATTGGCTTCTGCATACAAGGCATCCTTATACTGCTGTAAAACCTCTATAATCGCACCTCTGTCCTCCTCAGTAAACTGGTCAGACGCACCCTGGTCACAATATTTGTATATATCGGACAGGATGGAATCCATATTCTCAAGTGAGCTTTCTGAAACCTGAAGCCATGATTCTGCGTCAGGAATATTACTTGTAAGATACTGTTCAATCTCAGCCAGGCTCGCACGCAGGGACAAAGCTCTGATTGCTACGATTGGGTCATCCGATGGTCTTGTTATTTTCTTCTCTGTTGCCATCTGATTCTCTAAATCAGACAGATTATTTTTTGATTTACCAACATTTCGCAGTGTTGAGTTCATCATCATGGTATTAGTAATTCTCATGATATTCCTCCTTTTAATTATAAGCCTGTTTCTTCTATAAGCTTGCTGTAAATCTCCTGCATAACGGAAATAACTTTGGACGAAAGGTTATATGCCTCTTTGAATTTTACCAAATCAACAGCCTCTTCATCCTCATCGACACCGCATATTGACAGTCTCTGATTTGCAACGGTTGATTTAATGTTATCGTAATTCTCTGAGAAAGTTCCTGCTCTCTTTGTATCAATCGCAATTACCGATACAATTGTTGAAAGATACTCACTAAAAGTTCCGTTATTAATTATTTTCTCATCCTTAAGCTTGTATAATGCAGTTACCATATCAACGTTAGCAGCACCCTGCGTCGGGTCATATGAATACGGAAGCAGCGACAAATCCTTAACAATCTCCGGATTAACAGTTGCATTTGCTGCACTTATGTATGACTCGCCATATGAATTAGTAAAAAAGTCGATTACTGTATCATCATCACCTTTAATTGTGGCATTAACCGCTCCCGTAAAGGTACGCATAAATTCATTAATCTGCTGCTGATAATATGGGATTCCTTTATAGCTTGAGTTACGGTAAGGACTTACAACGCTTGTAAGTTCCTTGCGGTAGCCGGCTGCTACAAGGTCGTTATACTCTGTTTCCGTTAAATCATATACACGGACAACTTCGCCGTCCTTCTGATAGAATTCTCCGTCCTCATTAACCATTCCGAGAATTTCATATCCGCTGTTACAGCCATCTCTCATCTCAATTGCGGCCTTTAACGAACCTCTCATCGCACTGTTATATACATTAAAGGTAAGTCCGTTATTCCATTTTAACTCATACAGACCATCAATATCGCTGGCATTTCTGCGGTCCCCCGTTTCCCTTGCTTCACACAGAATTGTATTGTAGCTGTATGAATCAACGAGAATCTGGTCATTAATATAAACCGTATATTCTGTTGCGCCATTGCCGAGTTCTTTCTCTGAAACCGATGTATTAATATACTGCGAAAGCTCATCAACCAGCAGATTTCTTGTATCTCTTAAGTCATTAGCATCTCCGCCGTTAATCTCAATTACATTAATCTGCTTATTAAGTGAGGCAATCTGCTCTGCCTTTGTGTTAATTGCGTCAACAGTTGTCTTAACCTCATCATTTGCTGATTTCTGAATGTCTGCAAGGTTTACTGATAAAGTATTAAAGTAATTGCAGATACTCAGTGAGTAGTTCATAAACTGGTTTCTGTTAACCTCACTGGTAGGGTCATTTGTCAGATTCATAATTGTATTAAAAAGATTCTGATATTCTGTTTTGAAGCCTTCAAGAGTAAACTCATCAAGATAATCCTCTGCAAGAAGAGAATATCTTTCAAGTGTTGAATATTCTCCATAATTGGCATTATTGTTCCAGTATTTGGTATCATAATATGAACTTCTCAACTGTTCAATAGAATTAACAACAACACCGGTTCCGACAGTACCATGTGTAGAATATACCCTGATTGCAGTTGACGGTGACGTGTCTGCATACTGTTTTGTATATCCCTCAGTATTAACATTAGAAATATTATGTGCCGTTGTATTAATAGCAATATTACTTGCTGAAAGTCCCGAACCTGCTATTGTCAGTCCAAAAAAAGTATTAGCCATTTAATCACACTCCCGTTCTCATAACAAGTGTTTCTATCATCTCACTGATAACATTTATGTATCTTGATGCCGCATTGTATGCCTGCTGATATCTGATCATGTTGGATAATTCCTCATCAGATGAAACACCCATTACCTGCTGTCTCTGTCCGTCAAGGGAAGACGCAAGACTTGCTTCATTCTCAGCCATACTGTAATATACCTTACCGGTATTAGCCACATCATTAGTTAAAGTTTCATAAAATTCTTCAAAGGTCAGTCCGTCAAATCCGCCGTTATAGTAAAGACGGTCTTCCGAGAATATTTCTACAAGTCTCTGGGCTGTTGCATAATCATCCTCACCCTCTTTGGTTGTTAACGGAAGCTTTGAGTAATCATCCATTACATTTGTGTTTACGGCAATATTGGAAATTGTATATGCACTTGCATTACCAAAGGTATTTACATTATTGCGTACATAAAAAATCTGTCCGTCAATTACCTGCTCCGTATATCTGGATGTGTAGCTTCTGCTGAAAAGCTCCTCGCCATAGGTTCCATCCTTGCCCATTGAAGCCTTATCCGTATCAAGTACCTGATATACCGTTCCGTCTGCGGCAGTATATTCGGTTTCAGGGCAGAGCACATCATTAATGCTCTCCACAATACTGTTAACGAGCTTGTCAAAGTTAGCCAGTGTATTAACAAGTATTGATGTATCCTGTGTCTGAACATACATTTCATGTTCTTTCACTGCATTTATATAATCAGGATCAGCTGTTCCCAAAGGATAAAAAGCCGGATCCGGTTCTGTCATGCTCACTATTGTAGGTGTAACATTTCCTCTTGCAATAAGAAGACCTTTAAGTCCACCGATATCAGTATTACGCTCTGTAGAAATTATTCCGTCCACATAATAAAGCGGTTTGTCATTCATGTGGGTCCATACAGGCTCCATAAATTCTGAGCCTTCTATTTTCTTAAGCCCCAGGGTATTAACATACAGCTCATCTACAAACTGTGTTCCTTCGATTGAAACATCAACTGAACCGTTTGGCTGTTCGCTGTAGCTTATCTTGCAGTAGGAAGAAAGCTCATCAAGGAGCAAATCTCTTGCATCCCTCAAATCCGCTGCCGTTTCCATCTGTCCCACTTCTATTTTAGCAATTCTCTTATTCAAATCGAGAATTTCATATCCTATTTCATTAATTCTGTTAACTGTTGAAAGCATTTCCTCATCAACAGTCTGCTGGTATTTCTTAAGTCCGTTATAAATACGCTGTGATTTATCAATAAATTCAGCTGCACACTGGCATAACGCCGACCTTGCAACCTGGTCTCCCGGTGTCTTTGCAACCTCATTAACAGCTTCAAGCAAATCCGATATGGCACTCTGATATGCTATACCCTCGATACCCTCAGTATCTCCCATCTGCGTATCAATCTCATATACTGCATCATAGAGCTTATCATAGAAGGTCTGTCTTCCAAGCTCCTTACGGTAAGCAGCGTCCAGAAAAATATCACGCACATGATTAACTGACGCAATTGTAACACCAAGGCCGCGCTGTCCGCTTGAAACCCTTGATGTAGTAGAAACCGGATTATAACCCTGGTCTTTATTAACAACCTGCTGTCTTACATATCCGTCTGAATTTACATTACTTAAGTTATTTGCAGTTGTATTAAGTGAATTACTGCTGGTCTGCAAACCTGAAAGACCAACATACAATCCTGACATTCCCATAATTGTGTCTCCTTTGGGTGTGTATAATAATTACTGTTTGGCGTCAAATGACGCTCTTGACGCATACGAATTATCCGCATACGTGTTGCCTGAATAATTTGCTGTTGCAGGTGCCTGCCTCATGCTCTGAATCAAATTCAGTTCAAATTGAATCATTTCTATTGATTCATTCAAAAGTGCCTTGTTGTTCTCGTTCACCTTATTCATCCTTGCCAGGGTATCTGAAAGCTTATCATGAATATTCTTTAATGCAGCGCACTCCTTTGTCTGGCTCGCAAGAAGCTCGATAAGTCTTGGCAGGGTCAAATCCTTCGGGTCCTTATTAAGAACAATTCCGATATCCTTCGTAACCTCTGTACGCTTCTTCTCCAAAACGTTAATCCTGTCAACGACCTCCTGCTCCCTCATAACCATTTCATTGAGTGCTTCGGGGTCTGCTTTGACAATAATTCCCGTCTTCTCGGTAGACAGTTCAAGGAGAGTCTCATATTCTTCATTTTCTTTAATTAATGTGTCAATTAAATTATCAATTAAGCTTGCCACTCAAAACTCTCCTAAAAAATATTTGTACCGTATTTCTCTGCTAATTTAGCAGCTAAATCATCCGCACTTACATCATATGTGCCTGCTTCAATTCTTGCCTTTACATCAGCAACTAAATCCTCTCTGATATCAGATGCCTCTGCAACTGCCTGTTTCGCAATGTGGTAATCCTTTCCCACCTGTGAAATCTCAACCTTATCGCTGCCATACACCTTACTGCTTCTTCCAACACTTGATTTGCCGTTGGTTCTGTATATCTGATTAACCTGGTTATATGCATCGATTCTCATAGATATCTCTCCTTCCGTGAATAGATATTTGCATTCCCAAATATGGAATCTAAAATATTTATCGGATTAATTTTTAAAATCATTATACCCAAAAATAAAAAAAATTAGAGTGAATACCGCACAAACAGTATTCACTCTGTCATTTTTTAATTATTTACTGAGGAATCTCATCCTGTCCTTATCCCTCTGCTCGGACTTCTTAGGCTTTGCCGGCTCGTTCTTTCCGTATATACTTGAAAGATTCTTCTGCATTGTATCCTTGCAGGAATTGCAGAATCTGCCTGATTTAATCATTTTACCGCATACCTCACAGTCAATTCCAACCGGTGAATCGTCGGAGAAAACAAGTCTGTCCTCTCTTATCCATCTCTGAATCTGATTAATCGTTACCTGGTTATCATCTGAAATCTGCTGTATGGTTGCTTTAGGGTTCTCACGGATATATTTCTTAACCTCTACAAATTTTTTCTCAAGTTCTTCCATACAGGCAGGGCAGAGAAAATATCCTCCGCTTATGTAGTTAAAAAGCCGTCCACAGCCTCTGCAATTCTTAACCTCCATTACCTTATACCTCCTAAAAACCATTTCCGATACAGGCCGTAATAAAATACACCTCTTCGGCTCCCGAATGTTTTAAAGCCCCGGCACATTCGTTAATCGTTGTACCTGTTGTATAAATATCATCGACCAGTATTATCTTCTTATATTTTAAACTATTTGTTCTCGTTTGAAAAGCATTTTCTATATTGTTCCTGCGTTCACTATCACTCAGTTCCTTCTGTGGTCTTGTATTTCTTGTTCTTATAAGAATATTTGAATCAACCGGAAGATTAAAACAGCGCGAAAGTGCTGCAGCAAGCACCTCTGCCTGATTATAACCGCGTCTGAGGTATTTGCTCTTATGCAGCGGAACCGGAATAAGCACCTCACAATTCCAGCTCTTAACTGTATTATAAAACCTATCTTCTATAACCTCTGCATAATACTTTCCGTATTCACGGCGGTTATTATATTTAAACGCATACATTGAACTCTTCATTGCCGCAGAATATGAAAAAGCAGCCACTCCTCTTTTAAATAAGAAGTTTTTGGTACTGCAATCCCGGCACAGTTCTTTCTCATCCGCAGCAACCGGCTTACCGCATTTCATACATATCGGCGGCTTTATTATTTTTATTTTCATAAAACAGTCATGGCATATATCAGGTCTGAATGCACTGTTACGAACATATAAAATGTCATCACACACGGGACATCTCGGCGGATATACCAAATCATGTACCGTTCCCGCCAGCTTATTAATCAGTTCGATAAGCTTACCTCCCTTATTCTAAGTGCAAGCGAAGAAAATCTCCGCTGTTCGTTCTCATTAGCTACCATCTCATTAAATACACGGTCATCACCGACAATGCAGATACATTTTCTGGCTCTCGTAACCGCTGTATACAGAATATTGCGGTTCATCAGCATTCGCGGTCCGTCAAGCAGCGGAAGTACCACCGCAGGATATTCACTTCCCTGTGCCTTATGCACAGTAACAGCATAAGCATGCTCCAGTTCGTCCACTTCCTTAAAATTATAGGTGACAAATTTATCATCATCAAACTTAACCGTCATTTCCGACAGAAAAAGATTTATATTTCTGATTATTCCTACATCTCCGTTAAACACCCCTGTTCCGTTATCCACCGGAATACCGTGTCTGCCTCTGATTTCCCACTCAATTTTGTAATTATTTTTAATCTGCATAACCTTATCACCCTCACGGAAGATTACGCCGTTAATCTCCTTTTCAACCTTATTATCGGACTTGGGGTTTAAAAACTGCTGCAAGATAACATTAAGCCTCTCTACTCCCAGATTGCCCTTACGCGTCGGTGTCAGCACCTGTATATCATTAACGGAAGAATTAGTATACTTAGGAAGCTTTTCTTTTAAAAGCGTCACCGTTGCATTAATAACAGCATTTGCATCTGTTCTTTTTATAAAAGGAAAATCCCTGCTTGAAGGCCCGATTGCAAAACGTTCACCGGCATTAATCCTGTGTGCATTAATAACTATATCGCCTGCTTCCTCCTGCCTGAAAATACGGTTAAGTCTTACAACTTCAAAGCCCTCCGAAGCAATTATATCCTTAAGCACATTGCCCGGTCCCACAGACGGAAGCTGGTTGGCGTCTCCAACTAAAATAAGTCTTGTACCCACAGCTACTGCCCTTAACAGACTATTCATCAGGAAAATATCAACCATGGACATTTCATCAATTATAACAACATCCGCTTCAAGAGGATTCTGCTCATTTCTCTCAAAAACTGCATTCCCAGATTCCTCGGATAAGGCTCCCGACAGCTCAAGAAGTCTGTGAATCGTCTGTGCCTCATATCCGGTTGCCTCCGTCATACGCTTTGCCGCCCTTCCGGTAGGCGCCGCCAGCCTGATTTTCATATCCATATCTTCAAAATATTTAATCATGCAGTTAATTGTAGTCGTTTTACCCGTTCCGGGACCACCGGTAACAACAAGAAGTCCGTTTCCTGCCGCTGCTCTTACCGCTGTCTTCTGTTGTTCCTCCAACTCAATATTTTCTCTGCTCTGAATTCCGTTTATCTGCTTCTCAAAGTTTCTGTCATCAACAGGATATTCCCTGTTAAGTTCCAGCAGCTTACCTGCTACGGAAAGCTCCGTATTATACAGACTCGTTGTATATACCACATCAACATCATCAACTTTTCTGACAACTATTTTTCGTGCTATAATCATATCCATAAGAAGCTCGTCCGGCTCATCTATTATTGTGTTCAAAATATTAGCGGCTCTCTCAATCAAAACCTCCTTCGGAAGATATGTATGTCCGTTAGCTACAGCCTGCATAAGCGTATACAGTATTCCACTCTTAATTCTGTATGGAGAATTAGCTTCAACGCCGGAATTTCTTGCTATTTCATCAGCAATTTTAAAGCCCACTCCCTCTATATCATCAGCCAGCCTGTAAGGATTCTCTTCTATTATATCGTACAGTGTATCTCCGTATTTTTTATAGATTTTCACTGACAGATTCATTCCTATTCCAAGCTTACCAAGAAAAAGCATGGCTCTGCGCATATCTCTTTTCTCCGCAACCTGTTCCGAAATCTCCATCGCAAGCCTTTCACTGATACCCTTGATAACTGAGAGCTCCTCAGGATTCTCCTCAATCACTCTGAAGGTATCCTCTTTAAAATGCCTTACAATTCTTCCGGCAAGTGCCGGTCCGATTCCTTTAATTGCACCGGAGCCAAGATACTTCTCTATCGCATCCATATCCTCAGGCTTAGTCTCTTCATAACCCACCGCTTTGAACTGCAGTCCATAATTCGGGTGCATTACAAAATCCCCACTAAAAACGACATATTCTCCGGGGTGAATAAGATACAGAACTCCTGTACACACAAGTTCTTCTGACAGTTCATTCTCATATTCCGGTTTCTCTGCAATTATTCTCTTAATCTCCTCTGAACTCAGGGTTATCTCCAAAATAGTATGTCCGCTGTCCTGACTTGTAAAAATTATTCGTTCAACATAACCTTTTACTTCCAAGTTCTATGTTCCTTTCTATCGATATTCACGGAGTTTTTTATTCTATAGGATAAAATTCCTATAGAATAAAAAAAGCCGCACGGGTACTGTATTTCCCCGGACGGCTTATATAGTTGTATTTCAGATATCGTAATTACGCTTCATCTGTTTATAAAGCATTTGTGCTATTCCAAGTCCATCGCCCTGCTCTGTTGCTTTCTCAGCGTATTCCTGATAGAGCGTATCCTTAAACATCTCTGTATATGAAGAAGAACCTGATTCATCATCATCCTTAGGAATCATCTTCTCCATTCCTTTAAACACCTGTTCAACAAGATATGATTCAAAGGACTTGCATGCCTCCATCAATTCCTCATCAGTAGCATTAGAAAAGTCAGTATTATTAAGAGTGTCCTTCAATGCACTTGTCGACTGTGAATAATCAGAAGATACATATTGATTAGTTAAACCCGTAATATAATCACTCATGGTTCAGCCTCCTTATCTTCTGAGCTGGTTAGCCTGACCAAGCATCTCATCTGAAGCCTGAATTGCCTTTGAATTCATTTCATAGGCTCTCTGGGCAACAATTAAGTTAACCATCTCATCTGCAACCTGAACATTGGAAGCCTCTACATAACCCTGATTAACCTTGCTTGCTTTAAGCTCGGTATATGAAGATTCCTCCATGGCAATACCTGATGCCTCAGTCTCTTTGAACATTGTGCTTCCAACGCTTTCCAGACCTGACGGATTGGTAAACTGGTATAAACCAATTTTTATTCCAAGGCTCTGTGGATTATTGGACTCATCAGGATAGCAGATTGTTCCGTCTCCTGTAACAACAATCTTAGAAGTCTCATATGTATCATCAAACTGAATCGGCATTCCATCTGTATCAAGTACCGGATAACCCTCGCTTGTACACAGCATAAATCCGCCGTCAGAGGTAAGAGCCATATTAAAATCACCATTTCTGGTATAGAAAATATCTTCTCCATCCATTACTGCAAATAATCCGTCACCCTCTATAGCGAAAGCAAATGTATTAGCTGACGCAGTTAACGAACCCTGTGTAAAATGTGTTGTAATAGAAGCATTACGTGTACCTGTACCAACCTGTGCAGGAATCGGCTTAAAATCTCCATTGGCACTGGTGGATTTGGTCTGTAATGTCTGGTATAACAAAGACTTAAACTCCGCAGAGGAAGTCTTATAGCCCGTTGTATTAACATTTGCAAGATTGTTGGAAATTACATCTACATTAGTCTGCTGTGCCTTCATTCCCGAAGCCGCAGTATAAAGTGATCTCATCATAGGTCAATCAGTCCCCTTTCTAAATTCTTCCCAGATTAACAGATTTCTCAAGTGTTGAATCGATGGACTGAATGATTTTCTGATTACTTTCATAATCTCTTGCAACCGTAATCATCTCGACCATTTCATTAATTACATTAACATTGGAAGCCTCTAAATATCCCTGATATACCTTACAGTCAGCTTCTTTTGTTACTGCACCATCGATGGCAATATACATATTCTCACCAAATTTCTCAAGATAGTTATAATCCTCGAAATCAACGAGCTGCAGACGGGCAACCTCCTGCCCTGACGCATATATAACTCCACTCTCATTAATTGAAACCTCTGTTCCAACCGGAATGTTAATCATATCGCCATTCTCATCTAAAATAAAATCGCCATCCTTGGTCATAAGTGTTCCGTCCGAACTTACGGCAAAATTACCATCCCTTGTATATCGGACAGATTCGATTCCGTTTCTGTCAGCATAAGAAATTGCGAAGAATCCGTTCCCTGCCAAAGCCACATCAAGAGCATTACCCGTCTCCTCAAGATTACCGTCACTGTAATCCGTATAAGTCTCTCCAATCTTAACTCCCAGACTAAGATGTCCGACAGGCTGTGGAATATGATACACAGAGCTGTCATTAATCTTAAGTGCAAGCACTGAATCAAATGCCTGTGATGTTGAGCCTTCCTTCTTATAAGCTGTTGTGTCTGAATTAGCAAGATTATTGGAAATAACATCCAACCTTGCCATCTGGTTAACCATGCCTGTACTTGCTGTATATAATCCTCTAACCATTCTAACTCAACTCCTTACTTATATTTATTAATTAAAAATTATTATCGTTATGTGCCAGGAAAACTCACACAATAATTTATCTGTCCCCTGCAAGGAACTCTATGAATTTACCTGTTCCAATCGCAACCGCCGTCATCGGATCCTCTGCGGTCATCGTATTAATTCCTGTTCTGTCTTCAATAAGCTCTTCAAGACCCTGTAATAAGCTTCCGCCTCCGGTAAGTACCATACCTCTGTCCGCAATGTCGGCAGCAAGTTCAGGCGGTGTCTTCTCCAATACGCTGTGGATTGCCTCAACAATCTGTGAGGTTGCCTCCTTAAGGGCTTCTTCCGTCTCCGCTGATGTAACCGTTACAGTCTTAGGAAGACCTGTTACAAGATTACGTCCCCTGATATCCATTGATACAACCTCAGGTCTTGGATAAGCACTGCCAATCTTAATCTTAATATCCTCGGCAGTTCTCTCACCAATAAGGAGATTGTGCTTCTTACGCATATAACGTACAATCGCCTCGTCAAAATCATCTCCTGCGATTTTGATTGATGTACTTACAACTGTTCCGCCAAGAGAAATAACTGCAATATCAGTAGTTCCGCCACCGATATCGACAATCATATTTCCACATGGTCTTGAAATATCTATTCCGGCACCAATTGCTGCTGCAATAGGCTCCTCAATGATTGCAACCTCTCTTGCACCTGCCTGATAGGTTGCATCCTCAACCGCTTTTTTCTCAACCTCAGTAACTCCGCTTGGCACACATACGCTTATTCTTGGTTTCTTAAGCATTCTTCTGCCTATTGCCTTCTGAATGAAATATTTAAGCATTTTCTCTGTTACTGTATAATCAGAAATAACACCCTGTCTTAACGGTCTTACGGCAACAATATTACCCGGTGTTCTTCCGAGCATAAGTCTTGCCTCTTCTCCAATCGCTTTAATCTTATTAGTATCTCTATCAAAAGCCACTACTGAAGGCTCTTTCAAAACAACACCCTTGCCCTTAATGTATACAAGAATGCTGGCTGTTCCTAAATCAATTCCAATATCTGTACTAATCATAATGTACCCCTTTCAAAAAGTATATATGAACATTATTATTCTTTAGTTTACAATATAAAATGCATACGTAAACATTATAAACAATATTTGTATATTTTAAAAGAGGAAATTTATATTTTTTTAATAACTTAAAATTTAAAAACAGGAAATCTACACGTTATATCGGCAGTTTTCCTGTTTTACTTAATATTTTTATTTATGTTTTTCTTTCAGGTATTTGTCTTTAGTGGCAAGGCCGCCGCGGATGTGACGTTCCGATTTATTAACATCCAGTACTTTTCTGGCTTCCTCTGCCAGTCCCGGACTGATATGTAAAAGTCTCTGTGTAACATCCTTATGCACAGTACTTTTACTGATGCCAAATACCTTAGCCGTCTGTCTTACAGTCGCCTTGTTCTCCACTATATATTCCGCCATTTTCATGGCACGTTCTTCGATATATCCTTTCAAAAAACTCTCCTGAATCCGTGTTTGTACATTCTATGCACTAATCAATCAAAACATAACCACACTTATCAGGTAATTTTTTTAAAGCTCAATACCGTTCTTTTTCAATAATTCTCTTGCCGATTCAACAGAATCAACGCCTGTAAGGTTCTTAATCGGCGCAAATTCCTTCTCACGCACAACCTCGTACGCACAGCAGGAATCTAACAGCTTAATCATATCAAGAATAAGCGTTTCGAATTTATATCCGTTCGGCTCATCAGGTGAAACCATTTCACCATTTTCATCAATATACGGAATTTTCTTCTCGACAATATGGAGAGGAAGCTTCTGCGCCACAATCTCATCAAGCTCCTTAATTCTAAATAAATAATTAAGAATAACTCCGAAATTATATGCCGGCTCGCCCTTCTCATCAACTGCGTCCTTCATATCGTCAGTCAGCTCATAGTATTCAACTATTGAAGGATGGTTATCCTCAAGGCAGAGTACGCCAACCTTTTCATCCCTGTCAGCCTTACGGATTACCTTTGAGCCGCATACACAGTTCTGCTCAATTGTCGCCCCAATAAAACATGGGTCGGCAATTTTCTGCAGCACATTATCCACCGCAAAAACATTGAACCATTCAACATTTTCTGCCGCCAGAAGCTTATCAAGCCCTGCCCTTTTCAGGGATATATACCAGCCGCCGTTACCGTTTGGAGATGTAGCGATTCTTGACTCCGACTCCATATATACCCTGCCATTGCGGTCCGTTGCAGGCGCCATTTCCTGAACGAAGAAATGCACATAACCGGCCGGATAGCCAAAATAATTATTCTCCTTAAAAAAGTCAACCGTTGCGGTATTATTTTTCTCGCTTGTCATAACAAGCAGATGAATATAGCTTTCGGAAGCAGCAACAACCTCCAGCAGATTCTCAACAAGTCTCTGGAAAATATAAACGCTCTTAGTAATTCCTATATCATACATTCCCTTAGGATTGTCAGAACCCAGTCTTGTGCCCATTCCTCCTGCAAGGAGTACTGCTGCAACCTTGCCGTCTTTAATTGCCCTTAAACCGGTTTCCGAATACCTGTCACATGATTTTCTAATTTCATCCACGCTTAATACATCAATCGGAGAAATAGTCCCTCTGATATCTGAGCCTCTGCTTTTAATGCTGTTTCCGATTATATCAAAATCCGTGTTTTCAACCTGTTCACACAGTTTTTCCTGCTCAGTCTCAGTAAGCGAATCCCAAAAATCCAAAACATGCATTTGGTCATATTGCATTAATCTGTCTCTAATCTCATTATAACTCACTATTGTTACACTCCTATAAAACTTTCTCTGCCAAATCCAAAGCGGCTGCAATTACCTTATCCATATCATAATATTTGTAATTTCCCAGTCTTCCGCCAAAAATCACATTCTCTTCCCCGTCTGCAAGACTCCTGTATTTCTCAAACAGACTTGTATTCCCATCATCATTTACCGGATAATAAGGCTCCATTCCCGGCTGCCATTCAGTTGAATATTCCTTTGAAATAACCGTACGCGGCTGTGTTCCGAATTCGAAATGCTTGTGCTCTATAATTCTCGTCCACGGAATCTCATACGCAGTATAATTAACCACAGCATTGCCCTGATAATTCCCGCAATCCAGAACCTCATTTTCAAAACGTACGGTTCTGTAGGAGAGGTGTCCAAAGCAGAAATCATAGTATTCATCTATCATTCCGGTATAAATTATTTTATCCCACTCATCAGCAGTTTCTTTAATAAACTCCTTATAATCCGTGTTTAAAAGTACATCCGCACCCTTAAGAAGTTTTTCAATAATTGCAGTATAACCTCCAATCGGGATTCCCTGGTAACGGTCATTAAAATAATTATTATCATAAGTAAATCTAAGCGGGAGCCGTTTGATTATAAACGCCGGCAGCTCACTGCAGGCTCTGCCCCACTGCTTCTGCGTGTAGCCCTTTATAAGCTTCTCATAAACATCCCTGCCTACTAAAGACAATGCCTGTTCCTCAAGATTGGATGGTTCAGAAATATCAAGTTCCTCAATCTGCTTTGTAATAATCGCCTTCGCCTCAGCAGGAGTTTTAATTCCCCACATTTTGGAAAAAGTATTCATATTAAAAGGAAGATTATACAACTCATCCTTATAAACAGCCACCGGAGAATTAATATAATTATTAAACTCGGCAAACTGATTAACATATTCCCATATTTTTTTATCGGAAGTATGGAAAATATGTGCGCCGTATTTATGAATATTAATTTCTTCCTGCTTATATGTATATATATTGCCGGCAATGTGCTCTCTTCTGTCTATAACAAGGCATTTTTTACCTTTTAAAGCCGCTTCATGTGCAAAAACTGCTCCAAAGAGGCCTGCTCCGACTATCAAATAATTATATTTCATACATCATTATCCTTTACCATTCGTCATCAGTTAATTTATTATCCTGTTCCCTTATAATGTATATCGGTCTTCTTTTGGTCTCAAGATATACCTTTGACAGATATGCTCCCAAAATTCCAATACATAATAACTGCAAACCGCCAAGCAGCACAATTACACACATCGTGGACGGCCAGCCCGCAACCGGGTCCCCGTATATTGCAGCCCTCACAACAATAAAAAGCAACGCTATAAAAGCTATAACACAGAAAATAATTCCAAGAGTTGACGCAATATTCAAAAGCCTTGTGGAAAATGCAATTATACCATCCTTCGCATAGGCAAACAATTTAAAAATTGACCATTTTGTCTTGCCTGCACTTCTTTCAACATTTGAAAATTCAATCCACTTACACCGGAAACCGACCCAGTTAAAAATACCCTTTGAAAATCTGTTATATTCTCCGAGTGAAAGCACTGCATTAACCATGCTTCTTCTCATAAATCTGTAATCCCTTGCTCCTGAAGCAATCTGCACATCAGCAAGATTATTCATAACCTTATAAAAAGCATTTGAAAAGAAGGAACGGATTCTTCCCTCCCCTTTACGGTTAACCCTTCTTGCAGCCGCACAGTCATAGCCCTCAACAACAACCGCATGATACATCTGCCCAATAAGCTCAGGCGGATCCTGTAAATCAACATCCATGGTCACGACATAATTGCCCGTTGAATTAGCCATTCCTGCCATAAGTGCAGCTTCCTTGCCAAAATTACGCGAAAAGGATATATAATGCACATGGCTGTCCGTATTCTGAAGTTCCTCAAGAAGCTCAAGCGTACCATCACTGCTGCCATCATCAACAAATATATATTCAAAATCAAGTTTTCCGATAACTCCGTCAGACAATAACCGGTTCATTGTCTCATAATATATCGGAATCGTAGCCTCCTCATTATAACAAGGCACAACAAAGCTGACCTTTTTGGCGTGTTTTTCCTGCATTATCCGCCCTCCTGAATTCAGAATTTTCTAGTTTGCCAACAATGAATATTCCTCAAGATTCCAAACCTTATCAACTAAACCGTTATAAAATTCCGGCTCATGGCATACCAAAAGTATCGCACCCTTATACTCTGTCAGTGCACGTTTCAGTTCATCCTTCGCATCAATATCCAGATGGTTGGTCGGCTCATCAAGCAGCAGAATATTAGTCTCCCTGTTTATAAGCTTGCACAGACGCACCTTTGCCTGTTCACCACCGCTCAATACTCTTACAAGACTTTCAATATGTTTTGTCGTCAGACCGCATTTAGCAAGTGCCGAACGGACCTCGTACTGCGTCATCGAAGGAAATTCCTCCCACAGTTCCTCAATACAGGTGTTATTGCCGGGCTGTATCTCCTGTTCAAAATATCCCTTATACAAATAATCTCCAAGCTGTGCCTTACCGGAAACCGGCTCTATAATCCCAAGCACACTCTTTAAAAACGTTGTTTTACCTATACCGTTAGTACCTGTCACGGCTATTTTCTCACCACGCTCCATCCGGAGGTTAATCGGTTTTGAAAGCGGTTTGCCGTCATATCCGATTACCAAATCAGAGGTTTCAAATATAACCTTGCCGGCCGCCCTTGCCTCCTTGAAATTAAATTCAGGCTTTGGCTTATCCTTGGCAAGTTCAATAACCTCCATCTTGTCCAGCTTTTTCTGACGGGACATTGCCATATTTCTGGTAGCAACCCTCGCCTTATTACGCGCAACAAAATCCTTAAGTTCGTCTATCTCCTGCTGCTGTTTACGGTATGCAGCTTCAAGCTGTGCCCTCTTAACCTCATAGACCTCCTTAAACTTCTCGTAATCGCCCACATAACGGTTAAGCTCCTGATTCTCCATGTGATAGATAATGTTAACCACGCTGTTTAAGAATTCCATATCATGCGAAATAAGTATAAAAGCATTCTCATATTCCTGCAAATATCTTCTGAGCCATGCAATATGATTTTCATCAAGATAGTTGGTCGGCTCGTCAAGAAGAAGTATATCCGGCTTCTCAAGAAGAAGCTTTGCAAGCAGCACCTTTGTTCTCTGGCCTCCGCTAAGCTCCGTTACATCCCTGTCAAGTCCCAGTTCAAGTATTCCGAAAGCTCTTGCTACCTCTTCAACCTTTGCATCAATAACATAAAAATCGTGATTGGTAAGCATATCCTGAATGGTACCCGACTCTTCCATCAGAGTCTCCATCTCCTCAGGTGTTGCCTCCGCCATTTTATCGAAGATAGCCGTCATCTTCTCTTCCATTTCATACAGCCATGCAAAAGCAGAACGGAGCACATCCTGAATCGTCATGCCTGCCTGTAAAACAGTATGCTGGTCAAGATAACCGACACGGACATTCTTCGCCCACTCAACCTTGCCGTCATCCGGCATAAGCTTACCTGTAACGATATTCATAAAAGTAGACTTACCCTCGCCGTTGGCTCCAATAAGTCCGATATGCTCGCCCTTCAAAAGACGGAAGGACACATTATTAAAAATCGCCCTGTCACCAAACCCATGACTGAGCTTCTCAACATTTAAAATCATTATTCCTCCAAATAACACATTCCTATATAAAGAAATGTGCCATTACTAACATTACTATTAAAAATACTATATTAAGCCCGGTAAACACAAGCAGATATCTGCCCTTTGAAGAATCCGCCTCAGCCCCGTACAATTTAAATGAAATAAGGCTTGCCATCGAAGCAATCAGCGTTCCAAGCCCTCCTATATTAACTCCGGCCAACAGCTCCCTGCCATTACCCGTAAAGCCCGACAGAAGCACTGCAGCCGGAACATTACTTATTACCTGGCTGGCAGCCACGCTGACCAAAACTTCATTATTCTTAATTATCCCCTCAATAAAATCACTGATTGCGGGAATCTGTTTCATATTGCCGACAAAAATGAAAAAAGCCACAAATGTCAGCAGAAGCATATAATCCGCCTTTGCAAAGGTTCTGTAATTCCATATTAAAATTCCGACTATCGTCAGTGCAAGCATTATCCTGTAATCAATCACACGTACGACGCACAGAATACATACAACAAATAAAACTGCCGGAATTATATATTTTGCCCTGTGTACCGACGCCCTCTCACTTGTTACGGAAACGCCTTCAACCCTTACTTCCGGCATAATAAGCGTACATATTACCAGAAGCACCAGTGCAGCCAGTGCAAACGGAAGCATTGTCAAAACAAAATCTCCGATATTCATATTGTATTTTGAAAAAAGATACACATTCTGCGGATTACCAATCGGCGTAACCATACTTCCGAGATTCGCCGCAATTGTCTGTAAGGACACAACATATATCATGTCCTTTCTTCTTCCTATTCCGTCAAGCAGAAGCACTGCAAAAGGCACAAAAGTAATCAGGGCAACATCATTTGTAATTACCATTGAAGTAAAAAAACACACCAAAACCAATGCAAGTCTTAAAGCCCTTGCCGAATGGACTCTTCCGGTTATAAATACAATTAAATTACGAAACAGTCCCATTTCCTGCAATACCGCAACAACAAGCATAAGGCTGAACAAAATTGCAAGCACCCTGAAATCTATATAATCAAAATATGCTGCGGACGGTTTAACAATAAATGCCGATACAACTGCCAAAACTCCTGCAATGCACAGAACGGCTTCCTTTTTAATAAAATTAAATATCCGTTGCAAAATCTTCATCACAAAACCTTAGTACATACCAGAACCGACAGTCTGGAAGCGTCGGTTGTTTTCTTAATCATTGTCATCTCACAAGGATGTACTTTTCTCTCCCTGTCATACATATCAACCTTAAATGTGAAAAACTTCTGCTCTCCGCCGATAAAATCGCTGACATAGTCCTTTGAAAAATACCTTCTAATGTCAGGTACACAGTGCGGAAGCACCATCCGGTCACACAGCTTATCAAGCATATCATCCAATGGTACGCTTACATGGCTGGCATTAACCTTTAAATCATTCTTATATAAAGTTGTAAGTGTATTATCCCTGTAATCAAATTCAAGAATCTCCGTAAACATTGTACACAGAAGAGGATATAACTCCATTGTCTCCTTACGGTTATTCTCAACCACATTCTTGGTAACATCCGTAACGCCAAAAACAAATGCCTGTGCCTTATCCCTGTCGCCGACATATATTATCTTAATATTAATCCACTGACGCTCAAATTCACTTATTTTCTTCGTAATTGTAAGATGTTCCGGCGTCTTATTTACATACGCTTCCTTACATTTGGCGATAAGCTTTGTTCTGGTTCTGCCTATCAGTCCCTTATTAGTCAGGTCATACTGCTCGATTAATTTCTCGGCGTCAACCTCATATTTTCTGCTGAACTGTTCATTGGACTCCACAAAACGGAAGTCCTCTCCCTCCAGTTCAAACATTGCCAAAGGTCCGATGAGCTCCTCAAAAAACATTCTCGTATACAAATCCTTAGTCGTAAAAACATTTTCAAGACTAAGGGTATTCTTAACCTGCATATTGGCTATTGTCACAGCCTCATTCTTCTTGTCAAGGAACACTTCGACATCAACCGGTTTGGAATATAAGTATCCTTGAAGATAATCGCATCCGATATTTCTTAAAAGATTGGCCTGACTGCATTTCTCAATGCCCTCAGCAACAACCTTCATGCCAAGCCATCTTGCCATTCTGATAATGCTGACAACAACGCTTCCCGCCTTCTCAGAATTATCAATCTCGTCAATTAATTTTTTGTCTATCTTGAGTACATCAAACGACAAATCCTTAAGCGTATTAAAAGAAGAATAGCCTGCACCGAAATCATCCATCAATACTATAAAGCCCTTCTCCTTAAGCTCCGTAATCGTATCAATAAGCTTCTGCGGATTATCCATGTATGCACTCTCTGTAATCTCAATCCTCAGATACTCATGAGGAATATCGTATTTGAGAACAAGATTTTCAAGAATTGAAACCACATCCTCCAACAGAAGGTCAACTCTTGAAACATTAATTGACAACGGAATTACAACATCTGTTGAATCAATCATTCTTCTGATAAGAATACAGGCTTCCTCCCATACATACTTGTCCAGCCTTGTTATGACATAATTCTTCTCAAAGGTCGGCACAAATCTGCCCGGCATAAGAAGTCCGAGTGTGGGATGTTCCCATCTTACAAGCACCTCGCCGGCTGCCATAGTATTATCCTTAATTCTGTACACGGGCTGAACAACTATCCTGAACTCCTTATTCCGTATTCCCCTGTCCAAATCCGATATCAGCTGCTGTGTCTCAACGAGATTAAAACGTTCATTCTCTGAATACACTGCAATTTTCTCACTGTAATGTCCCTTAATGCCCTTAAGTGCCATTAATGCACGGTCGCACATTTTGATTACATCTATATCACGCTCGGTAACAAAATATACTCCTGCCTGCATATATACACGATAGCTGCCCTCACCTCGGCTGATGTCAAAGGAAAGATAGCTCTTAATCTCGTCTTCATCATAAAATTCCTTCGGTATACAGCATACAAATCTGTCGCTCCCCAATCTTCCGTATATACCGCCCGCTTTAATTACACATTGCGCAAATCCGTTCGCAACATTCTTAAGGACCTCATCACCCTTTGCCATACTGAACATCTCGTTAATAACCTTAAATCGTTCAATATCAAGTACAAGCACCGCAAATTCACTGTCCGTATTACTATCCAGCATTATACGTGTCTCCGCCAGAAAGGTCATAAAATTATAAATACCCGTAAGTCTGTCATATTCTTTCATCAAATACCAGCTCCCATTCCATCTAAATGGTATATATTTGTACAATTATACCATATCCGTCCGAAAAAGAAAAGGTGCTTCGACCTAAGTCTTGGCACCTTTAATTGGTATTATCCCAAAATCATTCTGTCATTGGCGAATTCACTGCCGCTTACCTGGGTAAATTTCTCAAGCAAATCTTCTACTGTAAGCTTTTTCTTATCCTCGCCCGAAATATCAAGAACAATTTTACCGCTGTTCATCATAATAAGTCTGTTGCCATGTGCAATGGCGTCCTTCATATTATGAGTAATCATTAATGTAGTTAAATTATCATGGTTAACAATCTTATCCGTTGTCTCAAGCACCTTGGCAGCCGTCTTAGGGTCAAGTGCCGCCGTATGCTCATCAAGAAGCAGGAGCTTCGGCTTCTTGAGTGAAGCCATCAGAAGAGTAACCGCCTGTCTCTGACCGCCTGAAAGGAGTCCTACCTTAGAAGTTATTCTGTTCTCAAGTCCCAAATCAAGCGTTGCAAGAAGTTCTTTATACGTCTCTCTCTCAGCCTTGGTTATTCCCTGCGCAAGACCTCTTAGCTTGCCTCTTCTCGCAGCAAGTGCAAGATTCTCATCAATGCCCATTGTTGCCGCAGTTCCCATCATAGGGTCCTGAAAAACTCTTCCAAGATAAGCAGCTCTTTTATGCTCTGCCTTTCTTGTCACATCAACACCGTCAATATAGATTCTGCCGCTGTCCACAAGCCAGGTTCCGGCAAGCGCATTCAAAAGTGTGGATTTACCCGCACCGTTTCCTCCGATAACCGTAACGAAATCGCCTTCGTTAAGCTCTAATGAAAGTCCGTCAAGAGCTTTTTTCTCATTAACTGTGCCCGGATTAAAGGTTTTGGAAATACTCTCTACCTTAAGCATACTATTTAGCTCCTTTCTGAACTTTAACCTTAGCAGGTTTGTCAAAAAACTGTTTCTTCCAATATGGAATTGCAAGGAAAAATGCAACCACAATTGCTGAAAGAAGTTTAAGTAAATCTGCATCAAGACCAAGCTGGATAACAATCTGCAGAACTATATAATAGATAACTCCGCCGATTGCAACGCTCAAAAGCTTAAATGCAAAATTTTTGAAAATCTTGTCAAAAATTACTCCGCCGATAATAACTGCCGCAAGACCGATAACAATCGCACCACGTCCCATATTAATATCCGCAAAGCCCTGATACTGTGCAAGAAGCGCACTTGCAAATGCAACAATACCATTGGAAATCATAAGTCCGAGAATTGTATTAAACTTAGTGTTAATACCCTGCGCGCGGCTCATATTCTGGTTACATCCGGTTGCTCTTAAGGAACATCCGATTTCAGTACCGAAGAACCAGTACAGAACTGCTATAAGCACTACAATACAGACCGCCACAACAAAAATTGTGTTTTTGTAAAAAGGAACATCCCTTACATATAAAAGAGAAACCATTAAATCATACTTCTGATTATTAATCGGCTGGTTGGACTTACCCATAATCTTCAAATTAATGGAATACAGACCTAACTGCGTAAGAATACCGGAAAGGATTGCCGGGATTCCCATAAAAGTATGAAAAACACCTGTAATTAATCCTGCCAGTAATCCTGCTCCAAAGGCCGCAAGAAGACTCAGCCAGAGCGGATGACCGTTAATCATCATCATGATGCATACGGCACCTCCGGTACACATCGTACCGTCTACAGTCAAATCGGCAACATCCAACACCTTATATGTAATATATACGCCAATTGCCATTATTCCCCATATCAGCCCCTGAGCAACTGCTCCGGGCAGTGAATTTAACAGCGCTTCCACTATTACTTCCTCCGATTTCTATATTACTACTCTGTTACTATTGCTTCATATCCTTCCGGAATCTCAATCTTTAAAGCATCACAGATTTCTGCATTATATTTCTTAGTTACCTTTGGTGAGAACTGAACCTCCATTGTAGAGATATCCTTACCGTTTACAAGAATTTCATAAGCCATTTCGCCTGTTGCACAGCCGAGGTCATAATAATCAATTGAAAGAGTAGCAACACCACAGCCTGAACAGATTCCCTGCTCACCTGCTATAATAGGCACTCCTGCCGGACGGCAGATATTATCGATTACACCTGTGTTGGAAGCTGCCGTATTATCTGTAGGGATATAGATAACATCGCTGTTCTCTGCAGCATTGGTTGTTACGGTTGCAACGTCATTAGTATCCACGAATGAATATAATTCACTTGAAATTCCAAGCTTATCAAGCTCATCCTTAACTACATTTGCCTGATACTGTGAGTTAGCCTCTGCTGAACAGTAAAGAATACCTACTGTCTTGGTATCAGGGAATAATTCCTTAATCATTGCTGCCTGCTCTGAAAGAGGTGCAAGGTCTGATGTTCCTGAAATATTGCGTCCTGTTGTTCCGTTCCAGTCATCAATATCAAGTGCTGTTGCATAATCTGTTACTGATGTTCCGAGAACAGGAATTGTTGTTGTTCCTGCTGCTGCTGACTGCAAAGGTGCTGTCGCATTTGCAAGAATTAAATCAACGTTTGAAGATACATATCCGTTAATAATTGTTGTACAGGTTGCTGAATCTCCCTGGGCACTCTGCTCTTTGAATTCAACTGTATAACCTGCTGCTTCAAGCTTCTCTGTAAGAGTATCCTTAAAGCCCTTAGTAGCAGCGTCAAGAGCTTCATGCTCTACAAGCTGGCAGATACCTACCGTAAATTTCTTATCATCCTTTTTTGATGTTGAGCATGCGCACATGCTTAATGCAGTGACTCCGCAAAGTGCAAGAGCTGCAGCTTTCTTAAATTTGTTCATATTAATCTCTCCTGTTTAATTATAATAAAAATACCTTAACACTTTGACGTATCAAAGCGGTACAATCTTATATATTATAGTTTATAAATCCCTTTCCGTCAACGAAATACAACTTTTATGTTAATGAAAAATTAATAATTTTCACATTAATTCCATTTTGACTACATTTTTAACACACAAATGTTGTATAATATTGAATTAAATATATTAAACAGGGGTGTTTATAAATGAAAAGAAAAATTATATCTCTCATGATGGCAGCATTTGTATGTACTTCCATCGTATTTTCTTCAACCGGCTGTTTTCCTACTGATGCGAAATCAACCACAGACTCTGCTAAAGAGAACGCACCATACAACACGGACAATGACAACAATTCCAAAACCGAGGTTCCGACTGTGGACACATCGGATTTAATCCAGCTGACAGACAAAGATACCACTACGGATTATGATTCGTCAGCTTCTTCAATTAAACTTAACGGCGATTCAATCGACTGCTCCTCAAGCGGTGTAACAATAAACAAAACCACCGCAACAATTACCGCTCCGGGAACCTATGTAATAAGCGGAACCCTCAGTGACGGTCAGATTATTGTAAATGTGGACAAGAAGGAAGATGTACATTTAGTTCTTGACGGCGTGGATATTACCTGTTTTGACAGTGCACCCATATATATAATGTCGGCTGATAAGACAATAATAACTCTTGCCGAGGGTTCACTTAACACACTGACTGACAGTGAGAATTTCACGTATACGGACAGCGAATCCGAGGAGCCGAATGCAGCTCTTTTCTCAAAAGACAACTTAACTATTAACGGAAGCGGTTCCTTAACCGTTAATGCCAATTTCAACAACGGCATACAGACAAAGAACCATTTAAAAATTATCAGCGGCAAAATAACCGTTACCGCTGCCAATGACGCATTAAAGGGTAAGGATTCCGTTACAATTACCGGAGGAACCTTTAAGCTTACCACAAAGGGCGATGGTATCAATTCCTCAAACGCAGAGGAGGAGGGCCGCGGCTACATTCACATTACGGGCGGCGACTTTGATATAACCTCTGACGGCAAGGGTATTAACGGTGCAACTCTTATTTATACTGAAGGAGGCAATTTTACAATCAGCTCTGATGATGATTCCATACATTCCAACGGGGATGTAACAATAGCAGACGGCAGCTTCACTTTGGCAAGCGATGACGACGGTATCCATGCTGACAGCGATCTGACAATCAATGGCGGAACTGTTTCAATCACAAGAAGCTATGAGGGTCTTGAAGGCGGCGGCGTTAATATTAACGGCGGAGATATTTCGGTTTACGCTTCCGATGACGGAATAAATGTGGCAAGCGGCAATGACGAATCAGCCTCCGGCGGCATGTGGGGCAAGGACGCATTCGCTTCGGACAGCTGCTGTGTTCTGACCATTACAGGCGGCAATGTCTATATTAACTGCTCAGGTGACGGACTTGATTCAAACGGAACAATAGTAATGTCCGACGGCAATGTTGTCGTTGACGGACCTGATTCATCTGCAAACGGTGCACTTGACTACGGAATTTCTTTTGAGATTACCGGCGGCAACCTTATTGCAATCGGAGCATCCGGAATGTCAGAAAACGTTACCGGCGGTACACAATGTGCAGCACTCCTCAATTTCTCAGGCTCACTCGGCGGTACAATGATAACAATAACCGATTCCGATAACAATGTAATTGCAAGCATAAAATCCTCTAAGAACTGGGGTTCATTAAACATTTCAACTCCTGCCATTGAAACGGGTGTAACATATAATGTATGTGCAGGAGGCACTCTTACAGGTGCAACAATGATAGCTGCTGACTGCTATGTCGGCGGTACACTTTCAGATGAGACCAATCTCGGAAGCTATACCCAGACCGATACAATCTACGGAGAAGGCATGGGCATGGGCGGTTCCGGCGGTATGGGCGGCATGGGCGGTCCGGGAGGCATGGACGGCATGGGCGGCCACGGCGGTATGGGCGGACGCTAGAAAAAAGTCCGCGTGCGGATGCACATTAAAAGCGTACTGAATCAAAATGAAAATTTTGTTACAGTACGCTTATTTATTTATAATTAATTTTCCATATGCTTGCCTAAAAAGCCTGCTGCCGAATTAGTTAACTTCTGTTCTGTTTCTCCGAATTTTGTCTTATTCTCCTTAGTCGTTATAATCACACTTCCGATTGCATCCCCCTCGGATATAATAGGGCTGATTACCTGACTTTGAAATTCATTTTCTCCGGGAATAATCGGAATAAAATTCTTCTCTTCCCTTGAAGCTATTATACTGTCCCTTTCATCAATAAGCTTCTCAAGCTGCTGGCTGATTGCCTTCATCAGCATATCCTTTCTGGCTCCTCCGGCGACCGCAACAACCTGGTCTCTGTCCGTGATACAGATAATATTTCCGGTCGTCTGTGCAAGCACCTCAGCATACTGCTTTGCAAAATCACCAAGTTCTCCTATCGGTGAATATTTTTTTAATATAATTTCGCCCTCCTGGTCCGTGTAAATTTCTAACGGGTCGCCCTCTCTTATTCTAAGGACTCTTCTTATTTCCTTAGGAACAACGACTCTGCCCAAGTCATCTATCCTTCTCACGATTCCTGTAGCTTTCATATATATTAACTCCTTTTCACTATTTAATGGTGTGGAGTTAGTATGTGGAATATTGCCATTATTATACTCAAAAGGAAGCACAGTTTTCATTTCTTTTTCGAGCTAGTCTTTCCGGCCGTAAGTCTCACGAGAAATACGGTCAAAAGTCGAAGTGATAGGATTTATGTCAAAATCTCGACGACGTTTTTTGACTTCATATTCCGGTATATCATATAATTTGCCGATTTCCTTATCAGATAAAAAATGCCATAAATACATTAACCGCCTTTTATCAATCTGATAAAAATCCTCCTGAAGAGAATCTAAAAATTCCGTTTCCATATACTTTGTTAAGGTACAATTTTGCAAAATCGCGATTTTCGCTTTAAATGTTTTACTCTCCATAAATTTTATTTTGTCCTTTCATAAGGTAAAAACACTTCAAAATTTAAAAATATAGTCGCTTTTGAAAATATTATTATGTTTTTCACATTAATTATTATACATCTACCATTTCCCAATGTCATCGGCGTTTTGTAGGCGATTTGTGAGCGTTTTATAGGCACATCCAGCCTTATCAATAGGCAAAGGCACCGCCGAAACGATGCCTTTGCAGTAATTATTTAGGGTAAGAATAACCATATAATTTACCAAGAAAGTATTTGTCATTAAGTAATTTTAGTGATTCATTTGTTTTCATCTTGCACTTTTTTCGTTTTAATCATGATTGTTACGCCTATGTTAGTCGGAACAATCTAATATTGGTTAGGTTGCTTTACAAAAAAATTTATATTCATTAGACAAAGACATTTTTTGTAAAAATCAGCACAAAAGTGCTTCCAGTGCAGAAACAACAGCATCTATACATGATCTCTTATGAGGATTCAATGCTGAGTTTGCATCTTCCGGAATCGCATTCGCCACTGCGAGCTTAACTCTTTTTTCCATAGTGTCATTCCATTGTTTACCTTGAGACAAAAAACAATCTGCAATTCTATCAGACCACTTTTGATTTCCTCGGAACTCTGCAACATTAATATTTACGCCAAACTCCTCTAATATAACATCTTCGTATATATTCTTGATATAACAATCTTCAATTTCTGCGTTAGGTGAGCCATTGCAAATGGTGTATGTAGCATTTCTAACACTTAACAATCCTTGTCGTTCTGCCTCACTTCCGGCTCGTCTTCCAGCATCATCATTATCTAATAGAACATGATATTTACACTGTAGGTTTCTATAAAAAGACAGTTTATATGGAAGATTTCCTGTTCCTCCTATATAATCTATAATTAATGTGCCATTTTGAATAGCTCGTTTTATGACACTGCTCATGTTAGGAAGTAATTTGTCTAATACAATTTTATCGTCCTCACCTTCGACTATTAAAATATGCTCTGCATTTGTAAGATTATCGGATACATGGGTTCCTAATACATCCCGTATCTCCCTAATTTTTTTGACAGGAGTAGCTTTTCCTTCGTTAACAATGATGTTTTCTTTTAAATTTGCACGGTTAACAAATAACGGACTATGTGTTGTAAGGACAACTTGGTGAGTTTCTGAAAGAGCCATAATCGTATCATATAGTTGACGAGCACTTTCCGGGTGTAAATGAGATTCAGGTTCTTCTATGGCTACTACAGAGACACGATCAGCTCGTGCTGGAATGTTAAGCATAGCAAGTGCTGTTAAGCTTTTAATTCCATCCCCCTTCTGCTGTATTGGTGTAGGCGTACCATCATCAATTACTATTTCCGTGTTACGTCGTAAAGTAACTCTACGTCTTTCATTTTGTATATGTATTTTTATATTTCTAACGGTAGGCAAAAAGTTTTGTAGTGGATTAACAATTTGATTTGAAATGCCATCTAAAATTTCTTGTTGTAATTGTTCGATTTTTTGCGTTGCCGCAATATATTCAGGATTATTGTCCAATGTAGCTAATGATTTTTCTATAAGGGATTCTATAACTCTTAAAGAATCATTTTCAGTACGAACCGCAGGAATGAAATTAAAATCAATTCTAAAGCATACATATTCAATAATTTTCTTTTTGTTAGTCACATCTGAAAATGCAGCAGTTCCTCTTTTAGGAATGTCTATTTTTGCAGTCAATCCATTGGTAGAAACACGTACAGGTATGAAACCACTAAGCCGTATACCTGTCATTGCTCGAATAGTAGCAATATCTCTATCATCTAACTCAAAATTCAAATCAATCGATGAAAAACCGTTTGGATTACGTTCTTGTAAAGATATAGGATAATCTTTGTCCCATGAATAATGATTTTTCAAATAACTGCGAACAGCTATTTGTAACGATCTAGGATCACTGCAATATATTTTCATTATATCCATAGCCAAAGTAAGTGCACGAAGTATATTGGATTTTCCTTCATTATTCTTTCCAACAAGTACCGTCATATTATTGGTTTTTATCTTGCGTGCTGTCGTAATACTTCTATAATTATTAATTGAAAAATCTGCTAATTTCATAAATAAACTCCTTTGAATTTTAAAGTTTCAATTTATTCACAAGAAAATGTACTTTTTGATATGAATCCTGCTTAACACGCGCAATTTCCTCTTCGTCTGTTACTCCAAGGAACGAAACTATATCTGCTGGTCCAGCATGGTCAACCGATGCGAACTTTTCTTGAAGTTTTTCCTTCATCTTTTGCACAAGTTCTTTATCTATGTACGGAACAAACTCTTCAGCTAATGCTCTTACACCACCTGGATAATTATCAATTGTGCAATAAATATCGTAAGCATCTTTTGGTTTGCCACGCCCTAGAGCCATAGCTTTCATAACAAGATATGGGACAAGCGATATAACATTAACATGCCCGCTATCCAATGCACCATCAGGTCGTGTGTATTCGATTCTTACATCTGTAGGTGGAAATTCAAACGCAAAATTTCCACCAGCAGCGGGCAAGGCCTTGATACCGTCAATGTGCTTGCTAACATTTCCGCCATCGCCGCCATACTTTCCTGAGAGGAAATCGACATCAACATCATATGATACTCCTTGTACAACAACGGTCTTTACAAATGTAAAATACTTTTCTGGGTGTTTTACATATCCGTTCTGCACAAGTAAACGCTTAATGGTCTTATAACTTTCTGCTTTTTTAATTTCTAATTGATTCAAAAGTACATCGACATCTATAGAACCAATATGTTCGCTATCTGGATATAATAATGTCGGAACCCAGCCACCAATGATTCTTATATTATCAGCAAACTCATTAAGTAAATTTACGATTTCGCCCAAAACCATATATGCAGCAGTTTTCTGGCCTTCTGAATAATCAACTGCTTGTTTCAAATCTTCGTCTTTAATCAACGTAATCACTCCTTAAATTCTCTTGCAATAATAGCGTCTGCTGCTTCTTCTCCACGTCCCGCATTACCTAACAAATCAAGCACGGTTTGAACCGGTGATGTTACAAGTGAACCGTTTATCTCACGATAAAACATATATGGAGTTTCGTCGTGAGGAATCGTAATCACAACATTGCCACCAGAACTAACAGGCTGCAAGTCCATATCTAATACAAACTCATTAAAAGCCTGCTGTTCAACATATACTTCAAGTTTTTTATATCGAACAGTCGGTGCATACCTGGCCGCAGCAGAAAAACCGCCTAACAAGGCACTCTTGTCATGCTTCAAACTCCAGTTAGAAATTTCTCTCTCTAGCTCGGCAATAGAATCCAGAGAATAATACTCAAATGTCCGACTATCTTTTTTGTGATAATCTTTTGCCCAAGTATATAGCATTTCTCTGATATTAGTTAACCTAAATTCACCACGCATTGATTCTTCCAGCCAAGCGCGATCTTTTAAAAAAGATTTT
>JBGVLM010000081.1:0-12947 GCA_045124255.1 Butyrivibrio sp.
TTATAATACTGTTCTTTGAAGTCTGGCTATTGCGAGGCTTATTAATGATATCTTTTTTTCTATAAATCATACATTTTCTTGCTTATATGTTGCATCACATGTTCCACGGCTTACATTTTTCGCATTTTGCGGAAACTCAAATACATTATTCGCCTTCGTAGGTTACAACAGATACAACGTCATAATCCTTAAGCTTTTCCCTGCCCTTTAAGTCAACAAGCTCAATAAGAAAAGCAATTCTTACGACCTCTCCGCCAAGTTTCTCAACCAGTCTGATTATCGCCTCTGTTGTTCCTCCCGTTGCAATAAGGTCATCTATAATAACTACTTTCTGGCCCGGCTTAATTGCGTCCTTATGGATTTCAAGCACCGCCGTTCCATACTCCAGCTCATAAGACTCCTCAATAGTCTCACCCGGAAGCTTGCCCTTCTTACGCACCGGAACTACAGCCTTGGAATTCTTATATGCTACCGGCGTACCGAATATAAATCCCCTTGATTCAGGTGCAACCACAACATCATATTCAACATCCTTAATAAGCTCATCAATTGTATCAATTGCAAGCTTAAAGCCTTCTGCGTCCTGCATTACACCCGTAATGTCCCTGAACATTATTCCCGGCTTTGGAAAATCCGGTATGGTTCTTATATAATCTTCAATACTCTTCATTTGAATGACCCCTTTTCCGTAAAAATATTTACTCGTTTATTTTATATCCTGTAATACAAATTTGCAATTTCCTATTACCCCTGAATTCATTAATTTCCGGATAATATGTACAGGATATGCGTCTGTTATCAATATACGCCTGTTTTAATTCATCCGCCGGGAAGAATCCGACTGCCTCAATTGCAGCACCGCTGTCCTTTAAAAGTTTTAATTTTGTATAATTGCCCTGCTTACCGATAGCTGAAATATTTCCTATTATTAAATTCTTATCTGCAAAAACCGGTTTCTCATTTGACTTTCCGAACGGTGCAAGAACCTCCAAATCATTAATAACTTTTTCCGAAATATATTCAATCGGCATCGGAACATCAATCCATATCTTCTCAACCAGGTCACTATCCGACATTCCATGATTGGAATTAAGTCTTATTCTCAGCTCATCAAGCTTTGCTTTCTCAAGTGACAGCCCTGCCGCCATGGGATGTCCTCCGAATTTCGTAAGTAAATCCCTGCACTCCAACAGCTTTTCAAAAATATTATAACTCTCAATCGACCTCGCAGAACCCTTAATGCCCCCCTCTGAATCCGTAAGAACAATGGTCGGTCTGTAATACCGCTCCCTTATCCTGCCTGCAACAATTCCTGCAACGCTCTCATGGCAGTCAGGAAGATATACTACCAGAACCTTATCATTTATGAGTTCACTATTCTCAATAAGCTGTATTGCTTTCTCTGTTGCAGCAAGCGTAATCTGTTTACGCTCATCATTTAAATCCTTAAGTTCTCCTGCATACCGCTCTGCAGTCTCCCTGTCCTCTGACAGCAGAAGTCTGACGGCTCTTTTGGCGGTATCAAGTCTTCCGCTTGCATTAAGGCACGGCCCGATAACAAAGCCGATATGATATGCCGATATCTGTTCCTTATTAACCGAAGTAAGCATGATAAGTGCATTCAGTCCATAATTGGAGGTATTTCGTATTCTTCTCAGGCCCTCTTTTACAATTATGCGGTTCTCATCCAGCAAATCCACAATATCTCCTACGGTTGCAATTGCTGCAAATTCAATAAACTCCTCTGTCCGACCCATATCCGCTTCTGTGCATTCATATAATCCGCAAATGAACTTATATGCTATTCCTGCACCGCAAAGGCTCTTAAACGGATATCCGCAGTCAGGCTGTTTAGGGTCGACAACTGCGTCTGCCGCCGGTATAAGATAATGTCTGCCCGCATCGGTATCTTCAAACTGAACATCATGATGGTCAGTTACAACCACCGTCATTCCAAGCGATTTGGCATATTCAATCTGCGATACTGCCGCAATCCCGTTATCACAGGTTATTATAACCCTTCGTCCGTCCTCATAAGCCTTCTTTATTAAGTTTTCGTTAATTCCGTAGCCGTCATTAATTCTGTCCGGAATCTCATAATCAACATCCGCTCCGAGTCCTGCAAGCCCCTTAAACAAGATATAGATGGAACAAATTCCATCTATATCATAATCACCTATTATTCTGATTGGCTCGTTTGTGCGAACTGCTTTGGATATTATCTCTATGGCTCTGTCCATATCCTTCATTAAATGAAGCGAATGTAAATCAGCTAATGTCCCGTTAATATACATATCCATCGCTTCGTCGCCTATAACATCACGGTTACGGATTACTCTTGCGACAACCGAATCAATTCCGTATCGCCTGCCGATTGCTTCAAAATCAGCTCTCTTGGAATAAACCCGCCATTCCTGCATATATTATTCTGCCCTCTTCATTGCTCTCTTTATTGAGGCTTTCTTCATAATAAACCACAATGCACTTGAAATACATACTGATGAATATCCGCCTGCAATAATACCTACCATAATCGGTGCTGCAAATTCTCTGATTGAGGAAACTCCTACAATGTAAAGAACAAATACCATTATGAAGGTTGTAAGTGTGGTATTAATGCTTCTTGAAAGTGTAACGGTAATACTTCTGTTAACAACATCAATAAGCTTATCCTTCTGTGACACTTCCATCTCTTCTCTGATTCGGTCAAAAATAACAATTGTTGCATTAATTGAATAACCGAGAATCGTTAACATACATGCAATAAATGTATTTCCGACACTTGTTCTTGAAATTGCATAGAATGCAATAACAACCAGAACATCATGTATCAATGCGATAATGGCACTTGTTGCAAACTTAACATCCCTGAATCTAATCCAGATATAGATAAGCATATGCACCGTAGCAACTATAACAGCAATGACTGCGTCCCTTCTCATCTCAGTGCTTACTGTCGCACTGATATTCTCTGAGCTTACAACATTCTTATCTGAGGTATCAATTCCGAATTCCTTCTCAAGAGCCTCATTGAGTGCCGTACGTTTCTCCAAATCAAGCATCTGTGTCTTAAAAATAACAGTGTTACTGTTCTTAACCTTCTGCTGCTGTACGGTTTTAACTCCGGTTGCTTCCTTAATTACAGGAATAACCTTATCCTCAAGCTCTTCAAGGCTGTATTCCTCATTAAAGGTAATGCTTGTTGAGGTTCCGCCCGAGAATTCAAGGTCAAAATTAAATATACCGTTGCCCTTTACACCATTTACTACAAGGAATGCAACTCCCGTAGCAATTACAAGTCCTGAAATTGAGAAAAATAATTTTCTCTTTCCAAGGAAATTGATTGTCTTCATCTCTTTGGCAACACCATATAATTTAACGCTCTTGCATCCAAGATGATACATAAGAAGAAGTACCCATCTTGAAACAAGCAATGATGTAATCATTGATAAAACAATACCGATACCAAGTGTAATTGCAAAACCTCTTACCGGACCGGTTCCAAGTATTCCTAAAATTACCGCAGCAATAAGTGTTGTAACGTTACCGTCCACAATTGCTGAAAGCGCTTTCTTATAACCATTCTTAATCGCTCCTCTTACTCCCATTCCGGCAGCAAGTTCTTCTCTGATACGCGAATAAATAATTACATTAGCATCAACCGCCATACCTACGGATAATACAATACCGGCAATACCCGGAAGTGTTAACGTAAGGTCAAAAACATTGAGAATTAACAATTCTGCTGCTGTATATACAAGTAAAGCAATATTTGCTGCAAAACCCGGTATTCTGTAAACAGCAATCATAAAAATGAACAGAATTGCAAAACCGATTGCCGCACCGATAAGGCTTGTCTTAATGGCGTCCTGTCCGAGTGTTGCACCTACAACCTGTGAAGAAATTTCTTCAAGCTCTACAGGAAGTGCACCGATACGAATATTGGTTGCAAGAGTTCTTGCTTCCTCAATTGTATCCATTCCGTTAATTATACCTGAACCGCCTGAAATCTCTGCCTTAACGGAAGGAACACTGATAAACTCATTATTATAATAAATACCGAGTGTCCAGCCCTCTTCATAAGCAAGCTTAGTAGCCTCTGTAAATTTAACTGCGCTTTCATCCTTCAGAACGAATGAAACAACAGGCTCCTGATTGTTGTTGCTGTCAGTGTTATAAACCGCATTGGCAGTCTTAATATCACTTCCCGTCATAATTAAAGAGCCGTCAGCCTCAATATCCTCAAGGCTTCTTAAAAGATGATAACCAGTTACTGACCTGCCGTTCTCGTCCGTATAGGTCTCAAACTTATAGTTCTGGGTCTTTCCGTCCTTGGTGTACTCAAGAATAAAATAAATTGCTCCCGGCTTACCAAGCTCCTCAAGAATTGCTGTTGCGTCATCTGCTCCCGGAATTTCAACAGTTACTCTGTTGCTTCCCTCTGCATAAGCCTGCGCACCATCATATTCATCAATACGCTGCTGCATTTTATATACAGCATCTGATAACTCCTGTGATGTAACATCTCCAACGGTCTGATATGTAATACTTACACCACCTGCAAGGTCAAGACCAAGGTTAATATTGGCTGCCTTACCCTTACCGTCTGTTCCGGGAAATCCTGCAATTACAGTATAACCCATAATCCCCAACATGCCCAAAAGTGCAATCAGGGAAATAATTTTTTTCCAAGCTTTCATAATATCCTCCTAAAAAAACATCTCAATGATTATATCACAATCAGTTAAATATGTAAAATATTTTCAATGTATCCAAAAGACTTGTACATACATATATTATTAATGTGGACATATTACGGCGTATTTGAGAAATTCCCGCAAAAAAAGGGACTGCATATACGCAGCCCCATCCCTAACACAAAAATGAAGTCCCTAGTTTTGTTTATAGACAGGATGGTTACGAACTGTCTTATTTAATTTTAAATTATGTAAGTTCAATTTCCTTACCAATATAAATGGCCTTGGAGTCGGCTCTGTGACCAATATCCTCCGTTACGGCAACCGGCAGGCTCTTGTCGTTGCAAACACTTAACAGAATATCTGCAGCACTTTCTTTGCCCTCCTTCTCAAGCTCAAGGAAGGTTCCGAGAAGTACACCGCATACCTCCTTAAATGCTCCCATCTGGGCAAGCTGGTTAAAATAACTGCGGATTTTCACGGCATTGCCGCTCATCCCTTCAAGAAAGAGCACCCTATGCCTGAATGAAGGCATATATTCCGTTCCTGCAAGTTTCAGAAAACATCTGGTATTGCCGCCAATTACAACGCCCTTCATTCTGTCGCCCTGTACAAACTCATAGTCAATCGCATACAGGTCATCCTCGCCTCCGATTACAGTCATTTCAAAATCCGCCATCTGGCGCTCACGATGTTCATATATGAGATTCCGTACATTATAAAGGCAGCTTGCTTTATTACATTTCGCATAAATTGCATTAATTACTGTGGTTAAGTCACTGTATCCATAGAAAAGTTTATTATTCTCTTCAATTAAATCATAATCAAGATACGGAAGAACTTCATTTGAAGCATCTCCGCCGGACACATCAAATACTGCCTTAATCTGTTCATCAGCAAACAGCTTATTAAGCCTTTCCGCTTTATCCCTTGCTGACTGCTCCTCATATAAAAAATCACCCGATATTGCATTTAATCCCACATCATAAAGAGAATATTCCAATTCATGGATAGTATCGGCACTATCCCTGTTAAGTAAATTCGAGCAGGCACATAAGCCCACCGAGTCTCCTTTGTCCAACATATACCTGTTACTTTAACCTCCATAATATAATAATAACCCTGCATTATGAAATACAGATTATTTCCTGTTAATCAACAAAAAGGCGATAACTATTGTTAACGCCCTTTGTCAATTAGTGCAGTCGGCGGGACTTGAACCCGCACCCAAGCAATATGGACTAGATCCTTAGTCTAGCGCGTATGCCAATTCCGCCACGACTGCTTAACTTATGTAGGCGTTTCAAACGCCGAAAATTATAATAGCACAAAACTTTTAATAATGCAACTATTATTTTTAAAAAAATGCAGTTGATGGGACTTGAACCCACACCCACGTAAGTGGACATGAACCTGAATCATGCGCGTATGCCAATTCCGCCACAACTGCAAGCTTATTTATAATACCATTGGTCCTTCATGGTGTCAAGAAAAGATTTTGAAGAAATATTTTTTTCTGCTATTTTCTAAAAACTATTTTTTCAAAATGTTTATTTTTTGTTTATAAATTAAATAGTTTTTTTATTTAGCCGACATAATTTGGACTTATTTTTGAATTATACTGTACTTGTACCAAACCAAAAGAAAAGGCTTTATCCTTTTTCTTCATTCCTATCCGGCCGCCTTAGCAATAAGGCGGCTCTCCTTTTATAATCAGCCTGCTCCAGTTCTTCGTTAAGCTTTTCCTGCTCCTTATATGTGAATTTAAGCTTCTGTTCTTTTATTTTAACATTGGCAAAAGCAAAAATTCTCCAAATCTATTGGGGACTTGGAGGATTTTTGATATCTATTTTATTGTTTTCTGTATCTGGTTATTTTTCTCCAGTTTTCTGGAAAACCCATTTTCTCATATAATTCTTGCTCTGTTATACTATCATGCTTCTTAAGGTATTTATCAATTAGTGCTTTAAGTTCTTTTATAAATTCCTTATACCAACTATCACTTAGCATATATCGTAACGCAATCACAACTGAAAACAAATCATTTTTTCCATTCACATATTGTGTGCCTTTTTGAGCAATTTTTAATTTCATATGTATAGGTAAATCCGGAATGCTGTCTGCAGTTCTATAAGTAAATAATCGTTCACCATGTGCACAAACATTTCTAAACTTTACCATTACAGTCAAAACAGAAATCATTTGCCTTTCATTGATGGATGGATAATTTCGGCTGACTTTAATCTGTATATCCTGCGGAAGCAACATATACATTTTGGAAATATTTCCAAACGTCAGTGCATTTGTCAATACCCACAACGGAACATTCCCGTACTTTCTCTGTGCATGATTTATGTAATGATAATCTGTCGGCTTTATAACATAGCCTTCTAAAATTTTTATTAAACGTTCAATATCTCTTTGATTTTTCTTTCCTACATAATTGTAATTTAAAGCATCCAAATATTCCTTTTGGTTCTCGCCATTCTTCTCTGTAAAATAGTAGGAGACTTGTGACTTTATTTCATTTTCTACTTTAATGAGATATCTCAAAAGCAGCTGCCTTAAGGATTCATCAAAATAATATAACTCTACAATATCCTCAAATCTCGTTCCATCCTTGTACTTCTTGGTTGTTGGATTTTTAAAGATATCCTTATACCCTCCAATTAATGAATAGTAGCTTGTCTGCTTTAAAATCTCCTTGGCATATGCCTCATCATCAATTTGCAGATTTTTTTCATTCTTCAGTTTTTCAATTTGCTGATCATAACTCAAAAAAATCTTTGGCATATACAACATCTCCTTAAAATAAAAAGAGGAGACCCCGCAGGTTCTCCTCCGGTCGCAGGCCTCACAGGTTTCTGCAACGCGATCACTGTATTCATCTTACTTGACTTTGCACTTCATGTCAAGCAATTTCTACAGCCACTATAGTATATGCTATTTCTTATTCTTTAATCCCCAATATTTATACTGAATCAACACTATACACATCCAACTTATCTGTCATTCTATCCGGCCGCCTTAGCAATAAGGCGGCTCTCCTTTTATAATCAGCTGTTCTGTGCTTTAATCTTCATATCAAGGTCGGTCAGATAATCCCAACGCTCCATCTTCTGCTCCAGTTCTTCGTTAAGCTTTTCCTGCTCCTTCGTCAGTTCATTCAACTTCACAAAATCCCTTGCAAACGCAGTCATCTCTTTATCAATCTCTGCAAGTCTGTTTTCAATTGCCTCTATATCATCCTCGATTGTATTAAATTCCTGCTGCTCCTTATATGTGAATTTAAGCTTCTGTTCTTTTATTTTAACATTGGCTGTTTTCTCTCCGGCAGTCTCTTTCACGGTAATTGCGGCTTCTTCGCCCGACTCCATGCTTCTTACCAATGCATAATCGGAATATCCGCCCTCATATTGACGAATTATTCCATTGCCTTCAAAAGCAAAAATTCTCCGTGCAACCCTGTCAAGAAAATACCTGTCATGGCTTACTGCAATAACAATTCCCTCAAATGAATCCAGATAATCCTCCAGTATTCTGAGAGTCGCAATATCCAAATCATTAGTCGGCTCATCAAGTATCAGCACATTCGGAGCCTCCATAATCACCTTAAGAAGATAGAGTCTTCGGCGCTCGCCGCCCGACAGTTTCCCGATATAAGAATGCTGAGTCTTAGGCGGAAAAAGAAATCTGTCAAGCATTTGTGAAGCACTCGCCATGCCATCATTAGTCTTAACATATTCGGCCGTTTCCCTGATATAATCAATGACCTTCATTTCAGGATTCATGGTATGAATTTCCTGTGCATAGTAACCTATTTTAACGGTCTGTCCGATTATTACCCCACCATTGTCAGGCTTTACCTCACCCATGATTATTTTCATAAGTGTTGTTTTGCCACAGCCATTGGTTCCTACAAAACCGATTCTGTCATTTTTGAGAAAAATATAGGTAAAATCCTTTATTAAAACATTATCATTATATGCCTTGCTTATCCCCGACAATTCAACGGTGGTTCTGCCAAGGCGGCTCGAAACGGAGCCAATCTCTATTTCACGTTCAATTTCCGGACGCTTTCTGTTCTTAAGCTCCTCATAACGCATAAGTCGTGCCTTCTGCTTGGTTGAACGTGCCTGTGCACCACGCATAACCCATTTAAGCTCGTTTCTGAGAAGATTGGCTTTTTTAAGGTCTGTGGAGATTTCCATCTCCTCTCTCTGTGCCTTAAGTTCAAGGAAGCCCGAATAATTCGTTTTGTAGCTGTAAATATTACCCTTGTCAACCTCTGCAATACGGTTAACAACACTATCCAGAAAATATCTGTCGTGTGTTACCATAAGAACAGCGCCACTATAGCTTTTAAGATAATCTTCAAGCCACGCCGTCATTTCATTGTCAAGATGGTTGGTCGGCTCATCAAGTATAAGCAAATCCGACTTGCTTAAAAGCACCTTGGCCAATGCCGTTTTTTTACGCTGTCCGCCTGACATTTTCTCCGTAAAAATATCAAAATCATAAATTCCAAGCAGATTCAGCATGGACTTTGCCTCCGCCTCCATACTCCATCTGTCATCATCGTCAGTAATTCCGTCCATTATATATTCAAGCACTGTCTGATTACTCTTAAAATACGGATTCTGCGTAAGGAAGCGTATTACCGTATTGTTCGCCATTGTAACAACGCCCTCATCCGGCTGCTCCTCTCCTGCAATTATACGCAAAAGGGTGGACTTACCGGTACCGTTAATACCGATAACTCCAACCTTTTCACCTTCGTCCATATAAAAAGAAGCATTATCAAACAATTTACGTTCGGAATAAGATATTGTCATATTCTCAACTGTAAGTAAATTCATTGTCTAATCCTACCTAAATACAAAATAATAAACTGCCGCAGCAATAACTAATAAAACCGCAAGTATTACAAAGCCCCAAATCAAAAATGAAGGTTTCTTTCTCTGAGGTGCAACCTTGTCCTCCAATGATTCGGCAATACCTATTGAAAGTCTGTCAATAGTATTTCTGTCCCATAAAATAATACCCTCGCTCTCGCCCTTTCTCTTGGCTGCCGAGATAAAAGAACTGTTTGTTGCAAAAACAGCCTTATCATATTTACCGGATTTGAAGGCTTTAACCAGTGCATCAACCTTCTTCTCGCCCACAGCGTCAATATCATACTGACATTTAAAACAATATTTCACACCATCTTTGGATGCCGTAATATCAACACCCTCCTTGGCAGGATTGACCTCTGTTACATCCTCATAACCGAGTCCTTTTAAGAGTTTTGCAATTATATGTGTAAAATTATCTGCATTATTAATTTTCATCCCTGAAACCTCCACGAAAAAACCTATTATCACACAGTAGGATTATACCATAACTTTCCATTTTCGTACACAGTTTTTATTGACTATGTTTTTGTTTCACGTTAGTATTATATTATGAACTTGTAATTATTCAAAAGGGGTGTACAAAATGACAGAGGCAGACATAAATATTTTTTACAAACAAGGAGAAATCATTCATTCCTCCGGAGAGGATATTGACAGGGTATTTCTAATTACTAAGGGACAGATAAATGCTTATGCACCTTATGGTGTTTTTACACTTGGTCCGGGTGCGATAGCCGGACTTACAGACAATTATTACGGCATTTCTGTTTTTACATATGTTGCTGAGACGGATGTAACAGTTCAGAGTTTTTCAATGAATAATATTTCCGATATTTCAAAGCTCTGTGCTTTATATAAGGACAACCTTGCGCAGCTCACTACAACGGAACATCGTCATATCATGGATTTAATCCGCAATTACCTTACACTTGTAGTTAAATGCCGCAAGAAGGATTCTTCATATACAATGGACACCCGTGTTAACAAATGGGAGCTGGACAAATATAACGGAATAGACCGCATGGATATTAAGCTTTGTGAGCGCTTCTATTCCGACAATTCCGCCATTGCTTCTGCTTCACTTATTGAAGCTGCACGTTTTGCAACGGTTATCAATGACGCATGTCTTGAAATGGCTGATTTACTTGGTATTAATATGGAATATGTTCCTCCTGTCGTTAAAGAGGAGCCTGCTCCTGACAAGAGTGCCGTTACCCTCTCACCTGAGGAGGAGGAATATCTCGAAGATGACGTTACCAGACAGTTAGATGGCTCACTTAAGAAAATTCTTGAATACAGCCATATGAATTCTGAAAACGCTGAACAATACTATAATCTCATCAGTAATTTCAAGAAGCTTCCCGACAGGTTATCACAGGACGAATCCGTAAGACGAATCCGCAGGGAAATTACCGAGGGCTTTTATGAGCTTTACTATCATGTTTTTCTTGCCTCACTTAATGATGACAATATGCCGGTATACATTAAGATGTTTCTTAACTTCGGATATATTGATGAGGAGCTTTTAGGCATACACAACCAGCTTATTCTATTCAAGCTTGCACAGAATATTGATGAAATCTGCAATAATGATAATGTATTTACCATATACAACTGGCTCAAGCATATAGCATGGGGCGAGAAGCAGCCTTCAAAGAACGGTTTTGACCAGTCCTACAGTGAATTTATAAGAGACCAGATTAGAAACGGCAAATTAAAAATATCAGAGCATGAGGCTTTAAACGACACCGACAGAAAACTCAAATTCGAAATCACCAATATGTTTGCCAGTGCACATCGAATCTCCTGCGGACGAATCAGTTCTTTTGTACCGATTCTTGTTGAAGACAATATTTATAAGCCTCTGGACAAGAGCTTTTTATCTGCTGAGGATGTAACCAATTCGGTAAACATGGCAAGAAACATTGATTTTTCGCTTTTCTACCGCTCAATTGTATATTCCAACGAAGCCGCAGGACTTTCAAAGGAATACATTTACACAGAGGTTTTACCTAATATTATTCTCATGCCTTGTATCGGTACTAACGGTGCAATGTGGCAGGAAATCGAAGGAAGGCACCGCAACTCTCCTGCCCGTTTTATGATTCCTATTTTCTGTGCCACTGACATTAATTCCGTTTTACTTAATGTTTTCGGCAAATACCGTTGGGAATTATGTAAGAGAATACAAGGAAATTACTGGAACAATATTGCAGAGCGTTCGCTTACCTCAGAGTATTACGATTATCTTCAGTTCTATAAGAAGAACCGTGACTTATCGGATACTGCAAAGGAGAAATTAAAGAGTACCTTAATCAACTGCCGAAACAATTTTTCCGAGGTTTTTGCCAAGGATTATGAACAATGGATTCTTTTTGAATCCAAGGGCGGTTCCAAGCTTAACCGTGTTGCCCGCGTTTTCATGGGAAAATATTGTCCGTTCAATGAGAAAATACGTGACATACTCAAATTTAATCCGGCATACACCGAAGCCTTTGAGACTTATGAACGCTATCGTGCCTCCCTCAAAAAGCATTTTAACCTTTTGAGCAAATCACTCACAGCCAAGGGAATTGAAATTCCTAAGGAAATACGTGAGACAATGGCATATCTTAGCCGTTAAAAAGGAAAAACAATTTTAACTTTTTTAAAATTACATATTGCATTTATTCCAATAATATGATATTATTAACGCTGTTGAGAGATTCCCTGATAGCTCAATGGTAGAGCACACGGCTGTTAACCGTGGTGTTGTAGGTTCGAGCCCTACTCGGGGAGCTAAACAGTAAGCCTTGGTCAGTTGACCAGGGCTTTTTTCTGTTTAGAAATATATTATCGCTCTATCCTCTCTTTATTTTTCTAAATTCCAATTTAGTAAAATAAGCTTATGCAGGTGCAGTTATCTGTGCTAAAAAGAAAGTAACAGAATAATTCATTTTTCTGCATATTTTAAGGTGTCGGTTAAACCGGCACCTTTATTAATCTTAATGAGCCATGCCGCCAATTCGTAACCTGTGGTTACTCACTGTCGCGGCATTCGCCGTATATGTCTTCGCATGAATATGTTCGCTTGTGAACAAGTTCTCAGCGAACAATTCAGCTCATCCATGCATGGCTCATTGCTCACGCAAATGATTATTTAGCGAAATAAGTATTGAATTTATTTCTTAATTGTTATTTTTTTAGATATGTTTTGATATCTACAAGGAGGATAGTGTGAAAGAAAGTAGAGGAAAACCATAAAAGGGCGCACCTCAGCAAGCTGTCTAAAAATAGGCAACTTTTTGAAGTTAGATAAGTAATGTAAATAACCTAAGAAGCCATTGGCTCATCAGGTGGTAATAACCCTTCT
>JBGVLM010000082.1:0-24228 GCA_045124255.1 Butyrivibrio sp.
AGAAGGGTTATTACCACCTGATGAGCCAATGGCTTCTTAGGTTATTTACATTACTTATCTAACTTCAAAAAGTTGCCTATTTTTAGACAGCTTGCTGAGGTGCGCCCTTTTATGGTTTTCCTCTACTTTCTTTCACACTAACCTCCAAAATACAAATTTTTACATAAATTATACACTCTTTTAAATATTCATGCTATATATTTATTCAAAAGAATGTTATACTCATGTAATATTGGGAGGTAATATAACAATGGCGTTAGGTTTTTATTTTGCAACTTTTATTATAAGCTGCATTTTTCTTGCAATATTTATGGCCTTATGGCAGAAGAAAAGTCACACGTACTTTTCAATTATTTTCTGGGTTATAGCAGTTTCCAACGGCGGCTATCTGGCACTCGCACTGTCAAACACTCTGGAAAAAGCGATTCTTGCCAATAAAATTTTATATGTGGCGGCCTGCTTTCTTCCGTTATTATTTTTCCTTAATATTACTACAATTTGCAAAGTCAAGCTTCCCAAAAAGGTCGTACCGGCTATGGTTTTATATTGCGCAGTCCCGTATTTTCTGGTTCTGTCCACGGGATATACAAGAATATACTATAAATCCATAGAGCTTCACAGCATGTACGGAATTTCCTATATAACCAAGACCTATGGGCCATGGCATCTGCTGTATACAGTTTCATTATTCGGATTTAATATTGCGAATCTGATAATAATTATTTTTTCATTTAGAAAAAAGAACAGGCTGTCCTATATAAATTCCATAACTCTTCTCATTATGGAGCTTATTGCAACAGCAGTTTATATTATTGAACGTGCCGCAGGCTCAATTATTGACTGGATGCCGTTAGTATATATCATATTCAGTGCAATCCTTTTTATTCTCTACATAAGAGTTGAAATGTATGATGTTTCAACAATGGCTTCAGATACATTTGAACACCACCAATACTATGGCTATCTAATGCTTAACAATCAATTAAAATATATCGGAAGCAACAGCGTGGCCAGAAATTTCTTTCCGGCACTCAATGATTTGAAAATTGACTATCCATTGGACTTTAATAATGAGTTTTATGCCAGGATAAAGAAAAAAATAAATAAACTGACCGATGAGATTCAGTTTACAGCATGGCACCAGAACGTTAATGAATATGAATTAAAATGCTCACTCCGTTATCTTTACTACAGGAACCGCAGAAGCGGCTATCTGCTCGAGATTACAGACGATACACAGCAGCAGAAATACATCCGTCTTATCAATAATTACAATGATGAGCTGGAAACCGAGGTAAAACGCCAGACTAAGCACATCAAGGATATTCAGGCAAAAATAATCCTCGGCATGTCTAACATGGTCGAGACAAGGGACACCAATACCGGCGGTCACATAAAAAGAACGAGTGATGTAGTCAGAATACTTGTCAACGCAATGAAAGCCTCCGGTACGGACTTCAATGTAAACGATTCCTTTTATAAAAAAGTTATTAAGGCAGCACCAATGCATGACCTTGGAAAAATAGGCGTGGATGACAGTATCCTCCGGAAACCTGACAAATTCACTGACGAGGAATATGAGCAGATGAAGCTTCATACGGTTAAAGGCGTATCCATTATTGATACTGTTCTTGATGGTGTTGAGGATATGGATTTTGTTACGATTGCGAAGAATATTGCACATTACCACCATGAGAAATGGAACGGGAGTGGTTATCCTGAGGGATTAAGCGGATATGATATACCGCTTGAGGCAAGAATCATGGCACTTGCCGACGTATTTGACGCATTAGTCAGTGAACGCTGCTATAAAGCCAGAATGCCTTACAATCAGGCATTCTCTATTATAGAAGAATCACTCGGAACACATTTTGACCCAATAATCGGCAGAATATTTCTATCCTGCCGACAGCAATTAGAGGAATATTACGGTTAAAATCCTCTGAAAATTTATTTTTTCCTGTATTCTAACAAATCTCCCGGCTGGCAATCCAGTGCCTCACACAGCTTTGCCAGCGTGGATACCTTCAAAGCCTTAGCCTTTCCATTTTTCAGAATGGACATATTGGCAAGAGTTATTCCGACTTTTTCAGCAAGCTCAGTAACACTCATCTTTCTCTTGGCCAACATTACGTCAATGTTAAAAATAATATCTTCTTCCATGGTACACCCCGCTTAAATAGTCAAATCACTCTGTTCCTGCAAATCTGCTGCCTTTCTTACAAGGTGTGACAATGCAGCAGCGGCAACTGATATTGCAACTCCTACAAACACAACCAATAGTGAAGCCAGTGCAACTCCCGGATGACTAAGGTTAATCAGAACATATATCATATTCATCATAAAGAAGAACCCTGCGTCCCCTGCCGAAAGAACCGAAATATATTTAAGCATGACTGCATTATCCATTGAGAAGGATTTATCATTGCCGATATTATCAGCAATCCTCCATCCGAATACCACCATTACACAGCATGGAATTGCCGATATCCACAGGAAAACAAGCCACGGATAATAGCAATAACTATATTCAGGATATTTCTCAACCAAATCCTGACCTATTAAAGGAACAAGAAAAACAAATATCACCAACAGGCATATTCCTATGCCTGCTAATATAAATTTAATCCATTTTGATAAGCTTTTCTGTCTCATTACAGCCTCCTGACAATGCAGATTTATTTCTTACCCAAAATATAACATTTATCTTTTTTGTTTGTCAATGTTTTTTTATCGTAATACGATAAATTTAATTCATCTCTTCTATTATATTCTTCAATTCCTCTGCCGTAATCTGCCAGCCGTTTAATTCATACAGCACATTATTGTATACAAAGGTTGCCATAATGTAGCCCTGAAACTCTTCCTGTCTGCCCGGTTTATAGACTATAACCTTTGAACCGAGTGAATCGGACACATATTCCTCTACAAACTCTTTCTCAGATGCATTCCAGCCGCTCTCAAAGGTCTCCACCCATTTCTCGTCTGCACCCTCATTTAATACGGATATAGTAAGATTTATATTGCTGTTGCCTTCAAGTTTCATCCAATCACTAATCCACATATATATGCATGCAAGACTGCCGTCCTCATTCACCTCCATACAGTAAAACACTTCATCGTCCGCTGCAGCTTCATGTCCCAGCAAATCAAATCCCAAAGCCTTCTCAGCTTTGCTTACTGTTGTCATAACTGCATTGTCATTAGACATAACAGCGGATTCAGGGAGCTTTCTGCATGGAAGCTCTGAGCCAAGTTCCTTGCTGCTGCCGTCATCAAACTCTACCGAACTTCTCCATTCCCTCATCTTCTGTTCCGCAAAAGTATATACGGAAGGGCCTGCGATAATTCCGATAACACAGCATGCTGCTATAATTATTGCTGCTGCCTTCAAATGTTTAAACGGCTTTACTTTACCATTGTCACATTCCGCCTTCATTAATTCAATTGTTTTTCTGTTAAGCTCATCCGACGGATGTACTGATGATGCTTCAAAAGTCTTTTTTAAAAGTCTGTCCATTTCATGCTTCATACCCCATTGCCTCCAATTCTTTTCTAAGTTTCGCACGCGCACCTGATAATCTGCTCAGAACTGTTCCTCGCGGAATATGCAGTATTTCACTTATCTCATTAACTGACAACAGCTCCGAATAAAACAGAATAACCGGTATTCTCTGTTTCTCAGGTAATAACGAAACTGCCTCGCGGACTTTATTTATTAATTCCTTTTCAATATAATTGTCCAGTAAATCCTCATCGCTGCCGCAGACAGACTCCGTATAATCCGTATAATCAGCTTCAGGTACAATCATGCTTCGCCGTTTTTTCTTTTTGACCTGATTTTTATGCAGATTAACCGCAATTCCAATCAGATAACTTTTACAATTGCCACTACGGTTCAGCTTGTGGCTTAACTGAACAGCTTTCAAAAAGGTCTCCTGATAAAGCTCCTCTGCCAGATTATAGTCGGATGTTAAATAACGGCAGAACCGATATAAATCATCTCCATATTCATATACCAATTCTTCAATTTCTTTAACTAACACAGCTTTCTCTCGTCCTTTCACTATATATTGTCGTAAAAAGAACTTTGATTCATTTTAAAAATATTTTTAATTATATCATATCACATAATTACCTCTTGCATAGTAAAAATATGGTATGGTACAATAGTACTATATGGCGTGTAATACTTTATTTGAGAAAGGTGTTTAAAATTATGTTACCTAGTGTACTTATTGTAGATAATGATGTGCAGACTTTGGAAACAATGCGTCTCTACCTTGAGGGTGTGGCAAGAGTTCACACCGTACTCGGCGGGTTACAGGCGATTGAGTATGTTCAGCAGCATCATGTTGATATTATTTTTCTGGATATTGAAATGCCAATCATGGATGGCTTTCTTACACTTGAACAGTTAAGAAATATTGAAGAATGCATTAATGTTCCCGTTGTCCTTGTAACAGGCAAGCAGGACAAGCAGTCAGTATTTAATTCTTACATAATGGGTGTTGACGGCTACCTTGTTAAACCTGTCAGCAAAGATACATTAATTAACAAAATTGATGAATTATATACCAGAAGGGACAATCGTTCCGAACGTCATACCGTTCTTCTGATTGATGATGATATGTCCTACCTGAAACAGCTTAACAATTATCTCCATGATGATTACAATGTAATTATGATTAACTCGGCAAAGCTTGCTTTGGATTATCTTCTTAAGCATACGCCGGACGTTATTGTTCTTGATTTTCAAATGCCCCTGTATAATGGTGCAGCAATAATGAACATGATTCAGAAGAATAATCCGGTTAATCCAATTCCGGTTATTGTATTATCCGGTGCATTGAATATCGAAAGCCTGCAGGAATGCTATCCTTACAATCCTGCTGCATGCCTTGCCAAACCAATCAGCAAGGAAACTCTTATCCAGAATATTGAAAATGCACTGAATCAATAGGAGGTCTGCAATGAGATATATTATCCCTCTTATTCTTTATACATGTTTTATTCTTTCAGTATATTTTGCAATTGATTTTGTCAGAAAAAATGATTTAAAATACTCCGAGAACAGGCTATTCTTAGGCTTTGCTTTATCAAGTGCGATATGGAGTTTAGGTTTCTGCGGTGTATTTATGCAGACTGTACCCACTTATGCCTACCATTGGCGTGCGGTAGGTATGATTGGTACATTCAGCTATCTGATTTTCGGCCAGCTGCTCATATGTAATCTTGCAAAGGTTCCCAAAAAAATCCGTTTACCAATCGAACTTTTTTCCTATACAGGTATAATAATTTATTTTTTCATTATCCAGAAAAGTCAGACAACCTATCATATAAGTGAGGACGGAATAACCTATTCCTTCACTTCAAGCATCTGGAATAACCTGTATAATGCATATTCCGTCATTACAGCGGTAATCATGTTTACGGTTTCGATTCATCTGATGATAACAGCACCTTTACAGCGACTGAAGGCAGTAGGGCGCAAATTCCTTATAACAGAATCCATAATAGTTTTTGGAATGATTTTTGATACCATTCTGCCGTTACTCGGCATTAAGGCATTTCCGGGAAGCTCAATTGCACAGTTTCTGGGTATTGTAGTAATGTACAATACAATCAATTATGTATCACGCTCCAGGGTTAACCTTAATAACATGTCGGAATATATTTATTATTCACTTAAGGTTCCTGTACTTGTGTATGATTCCGAAAAGGAATTAAAGGTTCTGAATGATACTGCATACGATTTTTTCGGACTTAACAAAGATACCGTTCAGATATCGGGTATCAAGCCTATTTTTGATGCAGACACCGACAGCGTATTTGAATTTGACGGCAAGGCGCATGATTTAGATGTACGCTGCCTGCATAACCAGCGTTACTGTAATATTTCAATCAACAAAATTTATGATGACTACAATGATGTCATCGGTTATATCATCATAGTTTCCGATTTGACGGAACGAATTAAGAATATGAAGAATCTGGAGGAAGCCAAGCTTGAGGCGGAAAGAGCCAATCAGGCAAAGAGTGTGTTCCTCGCAAATATGTCACACGAAATCAGAACTCCTATGAATGCAATCGTAGGCTTCTCCGAGCTCGTCCTTAAAATGGATATCAGCGAGGAGGTACGAAAACATGTTTACGATATTAAATGGTCCTCTCATAATCTTTTAGCTATTATAAATGATATTTTGGATATTTCCAAAATTGAATCAGGTAAAGCTGAATTGGTTATGGACTCTTATTTTACCAATAATTTCTTTAATGATATTATATCGATTATTACTACACAGGCAGAGAAAAAGGGACTTCAATTCATTATGGATATTGATAAATCCATTCCGAAAACCCTTTATGGCGACAAAATCCGTCTGAGAGGAATTTTAATTAATATACTTAATAATGCAATTAAGTACACACAGAAGGGAAGCGTTACATTTACTGCTTCAATCGACAAACTGGATGACAAGCATATTGCACTGCGTTTCGTAATACGTGACACCGGAGTCGGAATCAAACCTGAGAATATAGGCAATCTGTTTAAGAATTTTGAAAGACTTGATAAGCAGGTGCACTACGGAATCGAAGGCTCAGGTCTCGGTCTTGCCATCGCACATGACTACGTTACCCTGATGGGCGGCGATATTCAGGTTGAAAGCGTTTATGGAGAGGGTACTGCATTTACTGTTACTGTTGAGCAGGAAATAATAGACGCAACTCCTCTTGGTGATGATTTTGTTCATCAGATAACCCCTCATAACAACAGCAATATTTCTGACATGAAAATTTATAATCTTCCGATACTTGTTACTGACGATAATCTGATTAATTTAAGAGTTGCACATGGTATTTTAAGTTATTATGATCTTGATGTCGATACAGCCTCGAACGGAAGGGACGCCATTGAAATGTGCCGTAACAAGGAATACGCCATTGTATTTATGGACCAGATGATGCCTGAGATTGATGGTATTCAGGCAATGCAGGAAATCCGCAAAATCGGTCCGCATTATGCTTCCAACGGCAAATGTAAGATTGTAGTTCTTACAGCCGACGCAATTAAGGGAACCAGGGAACACCTTCTTGAAAAGGGCTTTGACGAATATCTTGGCAAACCAATGAACATACCTCAGCTCGAACGAATATTTAAGCGGTATATTCCTGAAGATTTGATTACATACGAATCCGCAGCCAAAGAGAACCGCAAAGAGACTGACTCGCAGTTAGAATATCTGCGACAGACTCTCACCGGTATTGAAATTAAAAAGGGTATCCTAAACTGCGGCGGAGATGTTAATGACTACATCAAAATACTGAAAATAACCTACGATTACGGACCTAAGCAGTTAGCAGAGCTGCGTGCTGACTGGGAAGCTAAAAATTATGAGAATTACATAATCAAAATTCACTCCCTTAAAAGTACTTCTCTTAATATCGGCGCAACTGATATTTCTCTTGAGGCGCGTAAGCAGGAGGAGCTTGGCAGAGAGGGTAATTATGAGTACATTGAATCACATATGGAATTCTTTCAGGAGGAATATACTAAGCTTCTTAATAAATTGCAGCTGGTACTTGAGCACTTTAATCTTTTGGAAAACCCACAGGCTTCCAAGGATGACGATATTATTGATTCCAAAACCGTGAAAAAAATGTATGGCTATTTTCTCCGCTGCATTGATGATTTTGATTTTGCAAAGATTTTTGATATTCTTGAGGAATTCAATAAGTACAACTTTACTGCACATGATAAGGAAGTAATAAATAAGATTGCTGTATTAATGGATGACCTTTCCGTTGATGAACTGCGAGAGCTTCTTACAGAAGAATTATCTGACAAAAATTCATAAATTATTTATAAAAAAACTTGTCGCCCGCGGCGGGTTGCGTAAGCAGCCTGCCGCAGTGCGATTCTCACGAAGTCTTACTGCTTATTTAAAAAATAACTGAATTCCTATTCTGATAATCAGATATATGACATTAATAACCGTAACTCCGGTTATGGCTGTCAGTGCCACCTTGGAAATTAATTCATTGGTTTTCTCATAGACCATTTTATTTTGTGATGAATTATACTCAATTGAATTTCTAAAGCTTGCCGCCGGATTAAACTCTGTCAGAATAAAATCATCTCCGTAAACAACCAATGTTACATTATTGTCTGCAAGTGCAGTTTCCGCTCTGTTATTCAAAGCTGATACGGAAGTAATTCTGTAAATCTTATCATCTGAATATAATTCAGCCACCGGGTAATACGAGAATTTCTCAATTCCGCTTGTTGAATCTTTAAATATACATTTCCCCTTTACCGAATCAACAATCCGCGCTCTGCAGCATTTCCCGTTTGAAATAAATTTCCTGCGTTTAAACCGAAATGCAAGCATTTTAGATATTTTTATAACAAAATGAGCAATAAAAGGAATACTCAGACCGATATATACCAATCCGATTATAAGCTCCGTTATATATGAATCCTTAAAAGACTCAATTATTCTGACTACGATTACAGCAAATGTAATAAAAACAAATGCAAGCATTAGCACCAGGTCGTTAAGATTCATTTCCTCATCAACATAATAATATCCGGTATTTTCTTTTAAATCCTTAAGAAATTTCATTGGTAATTCCCTCTTTTAGTTTAATGGGGTTGTTCTTATATACGCAATACCCGCTCTATTACTATACTCTATTAAGGTTTCTTTATCAACCACTGCGGCAAAGCCGAAGATATTAAGTCCGTTTGCTTCAACATTATCCGCAGCCTGACTATAGAACTCCATTTCACTCTCTGCTCCTTCGCCATCCATAAGCTCAAGAAATTCCTTGTTATCCGCCATATATCTGAGCATACTGATTACATGAGTTGTCATAACCTCCTCGGATACAATCCAGCCCTTCTCTTCGTCCGTAGTAGTTGTTACATCAAATGATGTAAGATTAGGATATTTTTTCTCATCGAAATCCGTAGAATGCGACGGACTGCTATAGATAAATCCAAGATTCCTCTCCGCAAAATAATCCTCTTCATAATATCCTTTTTCATCCTTCTGACAGATTGCACACCAGATTGGGGATATGTCTTCAAATTCATTTTCACATAATTCAACAAATTCAGAATAGCTTATAACTTCATCTAAAGTAATATAGGCAAAATACTCTTCTCCGTCATGTAAATCCTGCAATTCGGACATATCATAGTTTTCCGTATTAAGCCCGGCAAAGGAGCTGCCTACACCTGCCCTGTCATGCAAAAACATGTTATAGCTTGGAAAATTAAGAAGGTTCGAATCATACAGCACTAATTTATTTCTCTCAATTCTTCCGCCTACATGGGAATATATTCCCATATAGCTTGCATAATTCATAACATTAATTGCATATTCTCCATACCCCTCTGATTCGGCTGCAACTATATCCCTATATCTTTCAGGTATATAAAGCTCCGTATAAACAGCCAAATCAAGACTAATCCTGTTGGTATCGTTATCATTGCTTCCTCCGCTATGCTCTGTCGGGTCATAATAGAAGCAGTCCACTATATGAGGCAATGCAAAGATTATAAAAAGGACTACTGCCAGAACTACCGCTCCTACAATAACACCCATTTTAATAAAGGCTTTTCGAATTGTGGCTCTTACTAATCTGGTAAATTGTGCTTCTTCTGCCTTATCCGTTTCATTCTCTTCCTCCGGCTCATTCCCTTCAAATTCATCCATTTCCGGTATTTCCTCTGAATCAAACAGATACTCACTTATTGCCTGCTGACGCTCAATGTCATTTTCAATCTTTTCCCGTTCCTCCTGCGGAAGTTTTCCGCTTTTATACAATTCCATTAGCTCTCTATATTTCATATCCTTTTTCCTCCATATATACTCTTAATTTCTTTTTCCCTCTGTATAACAGTATTCGTATATTCTCAGGTGTCATTTTCAGCAATGCCGCAATTTCCTTCTGGGACATTCCACCAAAATACTGTAATGTCAAAACCTCTCTCTGTCTCTCGTTCAGATACTGCAAAGCCTGATACAACAGTCTTATCTGCTCATCCTTTAACAGCCGTTCTAAGGTTTCCCCGGCAGAATCCACCATCATGAAATCTTCTGTTTCATCAAGTAAAATATTTCTGCCCTCTTTCTTAGCGTAATTAAAATACAGATTCCGGGCAACCATGTACAGCCACGCCCTGACATTCACATGATTATCTGACAGCGAAAGAATTGCCTTTAAAAAAGTCTCCTGCAATAAATCCTCCGCCACCTCATGCTTTTTACAAAGGGAATACAGATATAGGTATATCTCTTTATGGTATTTGCGATATAACTGATTCAATAACTGCTTTTCCATACCTGTATCCTTTCCGGTTTTTGAAGTACTTCTAATTATATAACAATCGGAGGAGGGAAATGTTACAAAATTAAGTTTTTAGTGAATTAATAATCGTTGAAAGTGGCTGACATAGAATATTTGTATGGCGGCACACGCTCTCGCTGCTTGCGATTAGTAGCGGACACTAACGCGACAAAATACGTCGCGAAGTGCCGACTATCGCAAAGCATCCCGCCATACAAATATTCTATGTCAGCCACAAATCTACACTTCTTAATCTAAAAAACTGCAAGGATATCCAACGGCAGCTATCACAGTTAATGACATTTATACGAAAATATATTCCCTGCAAAGCGGCGTTTGTGAGCCTTGGTACTTAGATGATGTATAATGTATTTAATTCATTACCCCTCAATCTTCCTGCACACACGTTGTACCGGCTTCAATTTCCTCAGCGCATAGCCAATCGCTCCGCCGCCCACGTTCAGAATAAAATCATCAATATCGGCACTTCCAAGTACAAAGAGAAACTGTATCAGTTCTGCAAGAATAACCATAATTATTATAGTAAGAATATATTTGCCAAAGGTTCTAAGCTTTTTAAAATAAAACGGCAGAAACAGCCCCATTGGCAAGAACAATATCATATTGCCTAACAGATTTAACATAACGATATTAAAACTTATAGTGTTGTCAGCTAATGACTTTATATACCCGCCGATAGTTTTAAACGGAATAAAATTAGTATTAAGTCTGATGTATTTTGCCGGCTCCGGCTGCGAATTCAGGAAGAATCCGACGCTGCCTCCACGAAATTTAAAGAAAAGTGCAACCAAAAGCACCAGCACATATATGGCAAAAATAATGCCGATAATTATTTTAGTTGTATATCTTCCTGCTTTATTCATGCTTTGTTCCTCCAATTTCCATAATCAACAAAACATTTTATGACTGTATTTGTATCGTCTTTCTCAGAAAACTCCCATTAAATAATCTCAGCCGCATTTTGAGGCAGCTTTCTTACAAGCTCCAGATAATCTTTGCAGGCTTTTACTTCCTCTGAATTATACTCATACTCTAATTTCTCTGCAACATATTCTGACACAATTGCAAAAAAATCTGTCATAACATCTACTGCTCTCCAGCAATCTTCAATCGTTCCATTTGAATAAGTGGACAGATATTTTGAATATTCATTTTCTGACAGCCACTTGTACATATATTTGGCAGATTTTCCAACGCTGACAGAAAAATTTGTTTTGATTCCTATTTTCCATGTCAGAATTTTCTCTAACTGTTTTCTGACATTGAAATTCAACATATCCTGAACATACGGTATTTCCTGTCGCCACAATCCTTTTGCCACATTGTTAAGACACCACCAGAATTCCGTACAGGTACAAGCATACTGCGCCTGTGTCGGTCTTATTACATAATAATCCTCATCTGTAGCTTCCGGAATATTTGGCAGAATATTATCCTTATCCAAGAGAATTCTGCATAATTTATCATCAGATATATGTAATTGTGCATGCTCAATTGATTCCACATGTAAATCAATTCTGTTGCCATCCTTAAACTGCATTAACCAGCCGTAGAAGTTCTCCTTATCACTCGGATAATCCAGGTGTTCATCGGGATACTGCATGAACCATATCTCTCCAAAACCGTTAATCCATGCTCTATCCTCAATAAAAGGCTTAGTATCTGTCACAACATAGACAACATCATAGTCCTGAAAAATATCCTTTGGCACATTGACATTGGTTCTTGAACCATTCATATATACGGCACGAATACGCTCGTCCGACTGTGCAATTTCCATAATAAGTCCATACATCTCTGCTTCCGTTCTCATTGTACTGCCTCCATAATTCTATGACTTAAATAAATATCTGTCTTTGACCTGCTTAATTTCTGCCCAACTGATGAAAATACTCTCCTGCAAACTGTATTCTGGTCGGATTGAAATTCTCATTCTCCGAATAAATATAGTAACAGCAATCCCTGTCCGACAGAACTATACATGCCCCCCTGCCCCTGTAATTATATTCTGTCTGAACTGATTCTCTGGAACTATGGTCAAAAAATAATTCTTTCTCATTATATGTCAGATTAAATCCTTCTTTATTATGTGTAAGAATTCCGCCACCCAACGGCACAAAACCCTTAGCGTTCGGAAGTGCTTCAATTCTGACATTAAATTGCTTAGAATATTTGTCAGCTTCAATTTCTTCTATGACATTGGAACGCTGCCATTCATACCAGTCAGGAATATGAATAATGCCGGATTTATGACTTATAGAAGCTGGCTCTCCTTCAAGATATCCTCGTGTTGTAAGTTCCCACGCTGCATGGCATTGTCCACAGTACAGTTTTGTACCTTCGCTCCTCATCCGAAATTCTGTTTTGCATTTTGGACATTGATACAATGCTTTATGTAAACCTTCGGCACGCTTGGGTTCATCAATTATAATATTGCGCTCCTGCTGCCATTTATACTCATCATACTGCAAACGTTCCTCTATCGTCCGCTGAATCTCCTCCGCCGAAAGCTTCGCTGCCTCTTCAGCCGTATACACACACTCAATCGTTGTCTCCATTAGTGTCTTTCTTGTATGCTCCTCATCCCAAAACGGATTGGCAAGATAGCTTCCATTATTGCTCAGAATAACAAGAGATACCTTCATTAATTTAACCAGCTTGCCCATATTGGGTGGAATATATGAGGTTGTTCCAATATTGGAATGTCTGGATTCAGGATATACGACCACAATGCGTCCCCTATCCAGAGAATATTTTATATTTCTTACAACATTAGCATCAGAAACATAACGCCGCTTACCGATGCAGCCTATTGCACGATACAGCCATTCTCCAAATGCCGCAAAACCTTCCATATCCGAAACATAATTTGCCCTATGCGGAAAAAGAGCTAACGGTGTAATATAATAATCCGAAAATCCCTGGTGTGTTGATATCACAAGATATGGCGGTTTAATTCCTGACATATTCTTTTTATTTATTTTTAATTTAAACTGCCTTGTCATAATCCATGAACCCGCCCAGATAAGCGGCATGAGATACCATTTCTGCTGCATTGGCGGCTTTTTCATATCAAAAGGAGTCATGTCCTTCTTCTTATTGTTAAGCATTTTATCTTTTGCTCCCTTAAAACTATTTCAATTCCATTTCATCCTGCATTGCCTAATATTTTCCTAAAAAATTCCACAAAACCGTCCTCCACCTGTATGCCGGCAAGCTCATCTTCTTCCATATCGTAATAATATTTGCCGGTTCTTATATCCAACGAAATGCAATCCAGCGGAAATCCCTTCTTACGAATGCTGTCATGCGGCTTGGAGGTAATAATAAAAGCTTCACTCGCCATATTCTCGTCCATTGCTTCATATATATGTTCTTCATCAAGAACAAGACAGATTGCATTTTGGTATCTTGCAGTTAAATCGCCATATTTGACAGCCATGCCTTTATAATGTTCAAGCATCTCTTCGTCTGACAGACATCTGCCGTTAACATTTCTTACATGTACACCGGGCTGCTCCTCATCCGGAATATTATCTATATACAGACCCGAATCACAGGAAAAAACAGGCAAATGAAATTCTCCGTAATATGCCAGCGCTTTCTGTCGTGCATTTTCAATCGGCGTATTTCCATTCTCCGGTACATCGGTAAGCTGACAGTTAACATCCTGTAAACTGATAAGTTTTATACCCAACGGTCTCAGTCGTCGCTGCATTACATCAAGCTTTGCAGAATTGCCCGTTCCAAATAACAAAAATTTATTGTCAGAAAATGCATTTCTTCTTATTATCTCTTCAAGAAGTTTCGGCTGAATGAGTGGATATGTCCATTCTGAAGGAAGCTCATCCATGAGCGTTATAAATTCCATTTCGCTGTCAAGCTCACTCAAAAAGCTCTTAATATCTGCACAAAACAACATTCCAAACAGCTCTTCTCCGGTATCATTAACTCTTGTCTTCCCCGTAACCGAATATACACAGACAGGCTTAATCGTATAATCAATTGCTCCCGTCTCCTCCCTAAGCTCCCTGTTTGCAGTTTCAAAAATACTTTCCCCGGCTTCCCTGTGTCCTCCCGGAGCTTCAAACGTATCACGCTCCTTGTGCTTACAGAATACCCATTTACCATTGGATTTGGAGATTATAACGGCAAATTTCAAAAGAGAATCTTCCACTTCATCATAAAATTTAACTTCCAACATTGTTCTTCACTCCAATAAATTTACTCAAATGCTTCATCATACGTCATATTTCTGTACTTCTCAACCAAAGCATTAAAGCTGTCGCAGTACCGCCTAATCCGCTCATCATCCTTCCCCTTTATCAGTGAAGGCTTGCGTTTGCCGGAAATCCATACAATGCATTCATCATCGGACTTCATTTCATGGCAGGCACACATTGTATTGCCTTTAATGTCCGGGCGGTGTGCAACAAACCATGCAATCTGCTCCGTTGTAAAGTAATTATTACCATTAAAAAACTCCAGATTACGCATATTTAACAGCGGAACAGGACTGGAATCATAAAGCTTCTTACAGTAAATCTCCACATGACGGCAGTTACATCGTGCAAGAGGTTCCAGACTCTCCAGTTCTGCCGTATCCCATACCTTATTTCCAAACGCAAAATATTCAAGATTCGGGGCAGTCTGAATATTCTCCAACGAATGGAGTCTGCTGAAATCATAAATTCCAAGTGCCTTTAAAGATTTATTACGGGACATATCCCACAGCTTAGTCACTCGCTGATTATGAAAATAATGAATATATTCAACGTCCGTCAGATTTTCCAATGCAGATAAGTCCGTAACCAGCTTATTTTTCCAAAAATTAATTGCTTTAAACTGATGTCCGTAATTATTTATAAAATATTCAAATGTGTCCTGGCACAGTCCCATAACCCAGACAGATTCAATATTGGGATAGTCCTTCAATATATCTATTTCCTCTTTGGTAATGATTCCTCCGGTTAAATCAACATTCTTACCATGTAAAACATAATCGTAACATTCCTGACACCCTTCAAAATTATCAATATTTATCTGCATTGTCCGTTCCCCGTTTCTAAACTGTCAATATATTAATATTAACATATCGAACATATATTCTCAATGAATATTACATTAATTTTGCCTTCTTTTTATCTGCTTAATCTGCCATTTTAATTAGTTGCATAATATTGTAAAAATAAAGAACTGTCTATGTTTCATTATATTTTAAACACAAACAGTTCTTATATAATCTATTCTCCGGTAACGGACATTCCGTACTGATTACCGATAACACAAATATATGTCTTACCCACCGCAAGTTCCAAAGGATCACCATTCATATTGGTAAGCGTAAGTGGGTTGCCATACTCTGCCTGAACATTATAATTGCCCTTTGTCCAATTAATCTGTGTATATTTCCCTCCGCTGATATAATATCCGACACCACCCGACAGGTCATATTTCTGCCTGTTCGTAGACCATGCATCCTTATCAGTCCAGTTTGGTACGGACAGCACCAAAATATTTGTTACTGCTACCTGTTTACCTGATGCCGAATCCATATACGGCTCATTATCCCAGAAATACACGTCATATTTGCCGGTCGCCTGATTATAGTTAAAGGTTGTATTCTTATATCCGGACATTGTAACCTTTACGGAATTGGCAGGCTCTGTCATAACATTACCGTCCAATTCTTTGGTAAAATTAAGAATCGTTTTAGCTTTACCGGTGTACTGTGTCGGGAAACCATAGGCAGCCATCCAGTTCTGCAAATTATCAGAGGATGTATACAATGTATGCTCAAGGCTCAAATAACTGAGTCTGTCACTATCCCTCCAAAATGCAGATTTTGCATTTCTCTGAAAATCAACTGTATTATAGCCCGAGGTTTGAATCTCATTCAATACCCACGAATCTCCTCCTGCATGAACCAGAATTGCATCAAATGCACGTGCCCATGAAAAGAAATATTCTCTTGTTGAACGAACGGTTCCGATATTTCCGACACCTGTAACATCCTGATATATGCCGAGTATTCTGGTAATTCCGCCTTCCTCGGCCATCTCTATCAGTATATCCGCATTGGAATTACCGCTCTGAGGAAGTGCTTCCTTAATCGTATTAAGCATTACCGCAACCGGACGTGTATTGGAATAATCCATTGCAGAGCCCTCTCCTGTCAGTGGATTTATATACGGAAGTTCAACCTTCTGCTCCGTCTCCGTTTCCGCCTCCGTAGTTGTCGGCACCTCCGTTTCAGGCTCCGATGTTGTCTCCGCCTGCGTTTCTGTCTGTGTCTCCTTCTCTGTTCCTGCTTGGTTATTTTTATTAACGTTTGCAAGAACAACAGCCGTAACCGCCGCCACTACGATTACTGCAGCTATAATTATTAGCGGGAGTTTGTGTTTTACTGCAAATTCTTTAAGTTTGTCCATGTTATAATCCTTATGCCTTTATAATTAGTATGTCTGATAAAATTCAATATATTAGTATTCTAACATATTATATATCAAAATGGAATTTTTTTGAATCCGTTATATTCAGGTATTCTTTCGGTACTGCTTTAGTCAGCCAGACTCCATTCTCAGATATGAAAAACTCATATCCGTTCTCAGACATTTTCTTGGTATCAACCTGATAAACTACCGGATTACCATGTCTTCTGCCCACCTTAACAGCAGTATCATAATCTGCTGATAAATGAACATACAGTCTTGATTTTGGAATTAATCCCTGTTCATTAATCGATGTAACGTATTTTTCAGCTGTTCCATGCCACAATATATCGGGTGGATTTTTCTTTTCAGGTTCAACATCAACCAAAACAGAATGTCCCTGGTTGGCCCTAATCAGCATTTTATCTTCACTAAAAGAATATCTCTGTTTTTCATCCTCTTTTACAATCTTTTCTAATAACACCCTGTCTATTGGCCGGGTTTTACTTATTCCTTCAATCAGTTCATCTACATTTGCCCAGCCATGCTCATCAAGAGAAATCCCGATAGTCTCCGGTTTATGTCGAAGAATCAGACTGATAAACTTACTTATATCTTTTTCTTTCATAAACGCTCCTAACTACTGTTATATGTAAAAGTATTACTTTCTTACTTTTATCAATAAGAAATCCGGTTTATGAAACAAATCCCTATAATCCGGATACTTCTCAAGGAGTTCATCCGTTGGTAGCGGCTCAATCATTTTTTCGATTGAAAAGCCGGCTTCTATCAACGTATTTACGATAGTTGAAAAGGTTCTGTGATATTTTTTTACATTATCAACAAACCATACCGACTCTCTTTCACCTTCAACTCCGTAATGTGCGAGATTTAAATATAATTTATTTCCATTTTCATCTCTTGTCCACCTGTTGCCGCCCGAATGACAAGTACATAATGGATTTTCCTGTGAAAAAATAAATACTCCATTATCATCAAGCATATCATATATATTTCTTATTACTCCCTCAAAATCTTCAACATAATGAAATGCCAATGAACTAATTACAATGTCAAATTGTTCTTTCAACTGTGAAATTTCTTCCATTGATATATTAATATATGTTATTCTCGGGTCACTATTCTCAGCCATTGCCACCTTTAACATCTTTTCCGATATATCAATTCCAACTACCTTTTCTGCTCCACAATCAACAAAACGCTTACAATGTTCTCCGAAACCACAACCCAAATCCAGAACTCTTTTTCCTTTTAAATCCGGCATCATGGAAAACAAAGCAGGTATTTCAAACAAGTTGTTTGCATTTACTTCATTTTCCCTAATTTTCATGTAGCCCTCAAAAAATACTTCGTTATCATATATATTTTGTTGCGCCATACTAAAATTATATCTCCTTTTCATTATAAAAACCTGTTTCCCTTACAATATTGTTCTCATACCACTCTTTAGGGACTTCGTTACTATTATAAGCTTTGTCCAACATCTTATATATCTGAGGATATCTAACATCAAATTTTAGTAATGTCTTTAATTCTGATGTTTGTATTGGTAATATTTTCATTCCTGTTATGTAATCCGTTCCCAAAGGATTGTAATATTCCATATATCTTCTTGCTCTAAAATCAGAAATAACATTTATATTAAGATATGTCGTTACAAACACACAATACGCCTCGTCTTCTGGATGTGCAATACAATAGTCTCCCAAGTGTCTAGATACCGGTTCCATTTCCATTCTTCTTTGATTTGAACCATCTGCAAGCGTAGCCTCTATCAGCAAAGTATGCTTAGGATACCAATTAGTCTTCTCATATTTCCAAACTATATCTGCCTCGCCTCCACCTGCGTGTGTCTTTGGTAATAAATCAGCTTCCAGTGAGAGATTCATATATTCAAGAACATCTCCTTCTCTGTTGCTTATAATATACCATGCAACACCAAGAACATACTCAAATATTGTTGGAATATCGGCGTTATCTGTAACTATACTTCTAATTTTATCATCATTTCGCTCTTCAAAATGGTTAAACAATGCAATAAGTGTATCCTTATCAAATCTATCATCGATAAGTTTGTTGAATCGGGCATATCTTTCATCTTTAATAACCTGACGTGCAGATTCTTTATCTGTAATATTTTTACCTAATTTTCTTCCTAATTTTTCATATAATTTTTCTGCATCAATTGCTAAACAAGGATGTATTTCTTCTATATTTACATCCTCTGAAAGTAAATCAGTCTTTTCAAATGCAATATCAGATAAACCGTTTGCAATACTTTCTATATAACATTTTGGCAATACATCAAGTTTAACTTTATCATCTTCAAACAAGACGATATCTGTGATTTTAAAGTATCTTCTATTTAAATCAAAATAATCTGACAATGTAGCTTTTGCTTTAAATAAGTGCATTATTTTGAAAAAGGCTTCATTAAATTCTTTTTTAGACTCTGCTCGCAATATTGGAACTGAATTCAAAACGGATAATCCCATCCTTGCAATCACGCTTCTGGTGCTACTACTAAAGAAATACTTTCTCCAAGCACCTCCTACCTTACTATTAGTTAATTTTTTAGTTGCTTCATATAACTCTAATGCTTGATTTTCCTTTTTAAACACAATACTCTTTAATATTTCATATAAACGATAATAAGGTTTGTCATATTTTGCGCTCTTACGATTAATACCTATATTACAGATTAATTCTTCATTTATCTCTTCCTGCTGCAATAACCCCAATGCTGATTTATAATTATCCATTCCCATTAGGACCGATAATATGGTATCCTCATAGTTCATTTTACCATTTCGTGAAGCAACAATACATTCAACAATCTTATCTGTAGTTTCTTTATCTATGCATAATGGCAGCAAGTATGTAAACTCATCATAAGTAAGATATTCCACCTTATTTACTACATATAAAAACACTACAAATGGTCTTACAACCTTTCCTTCAAACTCATTTGAAGTTTTAAGTAATTGCTTGAAATATAAATAACTGTCCTTAGGTATCTCTAGTAAATTATCAGTTTTAAAATCTTCCAGTTCTGAAATCTTGATTAATGCTTCGCCTGCTGCTGTTATATTTCGTTCATTATCCAGCAAACCTATATCTCTTAAACCCGATGTCTTTTCTCTTGCGTCTTTGTCAGGTCTTGGAGCATCTCCTTTTACGAAATCTCTACTTTTTAAAAACGCGTAATATTCTGCTTGAAATTCATTATTTCCTGTCCATAGTTTATTTTTATTTTGCGGAAGATTTCTAAACTCCTTTAATAATGTCATCTGAAATTCAATGCTCATATTGAATTTATCAGTTCTATAACTTGTGGTTCCAATTGCCCAACAATAACTCTTAAACCCAATTTCATTTGCCATACGCCCACATCTCCTTTTAGTAGTTTACGACCAATACTTCTTTTGTGACACCTTCTCGTTTTGTATGATAATTTGAATTCGAATAATCATAGTCAAGCGGTATTGCCTTGAATTTCTTATTCTTCTTAATCCAGTTTATTAATATATCATTTTTCCTTCCTTTGCTTTCCAGCACATTAGACAAAGCAAATCTAACACCTTTTTTATCTAATTTTTCTAAATATACCAATAAATCCTCTTCATCCTGTTCCGTCCACCCCTCTTGTTCATTATATGTAGCGCATGTAATCAAATACGGTGGATCGGCATATACAAAACTTTTATTAGTAAAGGCTGATATATCTACTTCTCTAAAATCCCCATTTGTAAATCCATAATCACCACTCTTAATTCTATCTATAAAACCTGCTAATTTCTTTTGCATTTTTATATTAAAATCCCTTTTCCCAACAGGCAAATTAAATTCACCTTTTCTATTAAACCGCAACTGATTATTAAATGAATATACAATCAATAAATAAAGCATAAGAAAATATTCATCATCTCGGACACCTTTATTATTAAAATCATTTCTTAATTTACAATATCCCTCTTTATTATAATTCCCTAATCCCTTTGAGCTTTCACAATTATAATATTCATACCCTTTTTCACTAACCAAGGATAAACCATATTTATCTATTGTTTTGAATATCCATTCAAATATCTCATCTTTTGATAATCTTCTGAATGTATCCAGTAATCCCATCAAGTATTTGTTTGAGTCATTAAACTGCACTTTATTACAATTTAGATTAATACCTACATTACAACCTCCACAAAACAAATCCACTACTTTATCTGCATCCTTAGGAAATAGTGGTAAGATTTGTGGTAGCAGCTTAAACTTGCCACCTGTATAATTTAGTGCAGAGGGTATTACTTCTTTTTCAGATTCATAACACACACATAAAAACAACCTTTCCTGATTATCTTTAATATCTGATTTTCCCGTTGAAAAAGCTTTATAATCTTCAGTAAATACTTTTACCGTACCTTTTTTTTGAAGGATACGCATAATATCTTCATCGCTAATTTTTGCATTCGAACGGTCATTACCTTTTTCCGCCATATTGTTATAAGAGAGAATAATATACTTAGCATTAATTGAATCTATTAATTCTTCAAAAGCTACTGTTGCTTTTCTTGTACAATAATCACTCTTCAAGGCTGTTCTGTCCATCTTCTTTGCTACACCAAAAACTTTCGGTTTATCCCAACGTGCAATATTTTCAAGCAAATGGTACGCATCACAATATTGCCTTGAATTATACGGAGGATCAATATATACCAAATCTGCTTCAATATCTTTTACTAACTTATTAGTATCCATATTGTAACAAACATTATTTTCATTCAAATCTATCTCCGGCTGTGGTACCGCCAATTCTAAATGCTTTTCAAATTCAACACCCTGTCTATACGCATCATAATGACCGCAAGTATTAGCAATCTTATCCATTGCATATAACAAAGAAGTTATTAGCAACGCTCTTTCTTTTGTATTTATTTCTCCATCTGCATATCTATCTTCAATATCCTGTCTAATAAAACCTATTTTTCTACAATCTTCAAGAGAAAAATATGTATTTGCAAAGTTCTCGCTCATATAATTATCCTGTTCAACATTCATACTGTTATATTCAAGAATAATATCTGTAATCTTCTCTTCCGAATAATCTTCACTACTAAACCACGCCATATGGCATATATAATTACTATACATTATATCATTAGTAATCAGCTTTTTATCCGTAAATGCAGATGCAACCGCACCCGTTCCTGCAAATATATCTGCAACAGTATTAATATTTTCGCATTCATTTTCTACAACTTTTGTTATAAAGGATAATAATTTATATTTATTTCCTAAATAACGCCTATTATTAATCTTTGTAGTCTTATATGGTAATTCGGCAATTTCATTTTTTTCAGGAATGTTATGCTTTTTGATGTATTCTTTTAACTGATTATAAACCGCATCATTCCATATAGTTCTCCCCTTTTCATTTACTTCAATTTGTATCACTCCATTTTCCTTTAAATAATATAAATATGATCTCGAAATGTCTAATTTTTTTGCCATTTGAGTTGCCGAATAATTCATTTTACCATCTCCATTTTATGCAACATATTTTTCAATCTATTGGACACTTTTTCATTTAATTATACCACTCGCATATACTTTTTCAATATAAAATTAGTATTCAGAGAAAAATAATGGATGCTAAATCAAATCATATAATCATTTGATTTTAGCATCCACTTCACATACTTACTTAAGCACATTTATTTCAATCAATCCAAACTGTGGAAAATCACTTAATTTCTTATTATCCACATTTAAATCAAGTCTTATTGCCTTAACCAATTCTGAATAAGCCTTATTCTGATTCATCTTATCTTCTTTTCCCCAAGTATTTACATAAGCATTAAGACATTTAATAACACCTATCCCACCTGTTACATTAATAGTATTTATCAATTCTATCAATTCATCGACTTCTTTATCATCAAATTGACTATTTTTTTGAGCTCTTAAAACTTTAGTAAATAAAGTAATCAATTTAATATATTTTTGCTGCATCTCTTGGAATTTTTGTTCCTCTCTTTTTTGATTAATTTCCATTTTCTTATTTATTGCCGTAGGAATAATTACAATTAACGCGCCCACAATAGTGGGTATACATGTTTTTAGCAATTCTACAAATACATCCATATTATCATCCTTTCCAATTCTACTTGTTTTCATTATAATTCATAGTTGCAGGTGCCGAACAAACTGGCAAGACCGAAGTCCCTAAATGCAGCGGTTATATCTGCAGTAACATTAGCATTTAGTTTAATTTTAATCAGATATAATATACCATTTTCCCCAATAATAAAGTCAATTTCTGCTTCTTTCTGACTGCAATATCAGCATAATTGAGCATTTGCCCTGTTCTTAACGCAGGCAGCCATAAATCTTCTAAATGCAGCTAAATCCTGAACTGCAGCTAATTCACGCACATCTCTTTCCAAATAGGTTTTGATATAGCTCGAAAAAAATATATTCCAATCCATATTTATCTTGCCCCGTCACTAATACTGCCTTAAAGTTTTTCGCCGATTATTTTACTATATCTTCTATTGCTCTTTTTATGTACTCCAAATATTTTTTATACAGTAATAAATCGTATTGAAATATTTCCGAGCAGTTATCTCTACGAGATAATATTGCGTGTCAATGTCTTTTTGTCACTCGTGAACTTCGTTTGCTCGTTCGCATGCCTCGACTTACTGCGAAGGCAATTCTTTGAACCTCGTCTCCACTTCGTTGCGCCTCGATCAAACTCTTGCCTTCCTATGAATTACAGTACAAAAAAGAACTTCTCGAGTAAACTCGGAAGTTCTTTCTTACACTGCAATTCGCAGTAATTATTATCTCTTTGCGTATTGTGATTTATTGATTTTACTTGCATTTCAGACCAAGTGTGGCTACAATGTGGCTATATTTCATTAATTGATTTTAACAGTTCTTCAAAGTCAACATAGGTGTATGTCTTTTCTGTCAAATCCAATGCACCCTCATGACCGACAATCAATTTAATATATGTAGGTCTTACACCTGCCTTTGTAAGTTTTGAAATACAAGTCTTTCTGCAATTATGTGGTGTCAAGTTTTTGTCCCAACCAAGCAAGTCAATCATTCTATCCCAGTAACTATCTCTAAAGTTTGCATATGTAAATTTTCTTTTATTGTTCGGGTTAATAAGGAAATATCCTTTTTCCCTTTCATTTACAATACTTTCATAGATATTTATAACCTTGTCGCTAATCGGTACTTGTCTTATACCTGCGTCTGTTTTACTATCCGTGTTAGCCGACAAACTCTACTATCCTAAGCCGACAAATTCCCGACAAGCTCTAGGCTCATTTCACTAATAACAAATATTACTTCCTGTCGTTTATCACGACATTTTCCTTGCATATTT